>CAZZLW010000074.1:0-18105 GCA_964654605.1 uncultured Cytophagales bacterium
TAATCAAAATGCCCCAAGTACTGACCAAAGAGGCTTACCACGCAAAAACAAGCCAGATTGCGGTGCATTTGAATTTCAGTAAGCACTCGCTCCTTAAAAAATGTATAATAGTTTGATAATCAAAATCTTACTTGTAAAAAAATACAAAAAAATTTGCAAGAAAATTAAGCAAAATGACAAAAAACTTGTGATATACGCACACAGACGTAGCAAGCGATGATGTCGCTTAGAGCGACATCATCGCTCTAAACCCGATAATACATCTTAAAAATTCATCTTTTGAGAAGGAAATTTCTATTGTTACACTTTGGTTTTTCTCTAAACAGACTTTTTAAGGGACGACTAAGTAGGCTTTGGATTGAGCGTATTGAGGTTGCTTGTAGCGACTTCATCACTTGCCAACAAACAAAAAACTCACAGGTTGAAGTCTGTGAGTTTTTTCTTGACAAGAATGAAGCGTTAATTCGGTTGATACGAAATAACAGGTATGCCCGTATGGGTAGCTACTTCTTCGGCTACTTGGGTGCGGCGATGCCATAAGCGTTCCCATAAGCCTCTATAAAAGTCTGTACCCACAAAGATAAGTCCTGCCCCTTCTTTTTCTGCAAAATGAATAATGCCGTGAGCAGGGTCTATATCGGTATAAATAGCTATTTCGTAGTTTTTGATATGGTTATGCACTGCAAAATCTTTCAAAGCCTCTTCAATATCTTTGTGGCTCATCGTAAAATTAGGGTGATTAACTTTGAGAAGCGTAATTTTTGCTCCTGTAATTTCCTGCCAATCATTTAGCTCTCGGATTACTTTTTCGGGCTCTTCGCCAAATTCAGAAGCAAAAACAATATGCTTGATATTATCCAGTTTCACATCTCCCTCTACAACAATAACAGGGTGCTTACTATTGCGAATAATTTTATGCGAATTGCTTCCCAAATGTTTTTTATCCAGCTTGCTATGCCCACGCGTACCTACCACAATCAAATCTACATCATCACCTGCAATTTTTTCTTCTACACTGGCATATACCGTACCCACGCTCACAAACATTTCTATTTCTACACCTGTATCTTGGTACTGAGCTGTTACCTCTGCCATTTTTTTATGAGCGGCAATATCCATTAGGTTCATCATCATTTTCTCTTCGGGCGAAGGCTGAGCATTTCCATACATACGGGTATCCTGAAAACCCTCTATGATATGGTGTAACATAATTTTTGCCCCAACTTTTTTAGCCAGTTGAACAGCAAAGTCTAAACCTTTAAGCGAACTTTCTGAAAAATCGGTAGGAACAACAATTTTGGGCTTCATACGAGTAAGTTTTTAGTTTTCTGTAAATTAAGTAAAATACTTTGATTTTCGCAAATGATTTTCATTAGAAAAATTACTGATTTTGGGTAGAACCGCTCAAATGTACTCTCAAACCTGTATAAATCATCTGTCCGAAGATAGGTCCCCAGACCATCGTAGCATCAAAATGTGGGCTTTGGGGATTATCAGCAGAAATTATTGGGTTTTCTTGTACAAAACCTAAAAGATTTTCGCCTCCTACGTACCACTCCCAAGTATTCCACTTTTTTGTAATTTGTGCATTAAGCAAACCAAAAGCAGGCGAATATTGCGTTTCGCCAGTTTCCAAAGGGTTGTGCGAAACAGGCAAACGCTGTCTGCCTTGCCATTTGAGCGTTGCATCAAACTGCAAACCGCTACGACGTGTTTCATACGAAGCATTTACAAAAAAGCGATGCCTACTCACATACGGACGCTCTTGCAAACTGCCTGCAAGTGTAGTTTGTACATCGTAATATTTGTAAGCAACTTTGGTTTCCAAACCTGCCAAAAGTCGCATAGCCAACTCCGTTTGAAAGCTACGAGCAAAGGATTTGCCTTGCAAATTGGTAAAATGGAGTTCCGTAGCGTTTCTATCCATATCTACCACCAACTGGTTTTGAAAAATTGTTTGGAAAAAGTCCGTAGTCCAATCAATTTTTTTGCCCATTCCCCATTTCCAAGATTTTTGTAAGCTAATGCCATAGTTCCACGAAATTTCGGGTTTTAAGTTATTTTCGGCAAAAATAGAGCGATTATTTACCAAGAAACCCCAATTTTCGGCAATGGGATTAGGAACACGGAAACCTCTACCCGCCGAAAGTCTTGCAATAGTGTTTGGGGCAAACTCATATCTGAAATGCAAGCGAGGCGTGTAAATCCAACCAAACAGGTTGTGTTTATCCAAACGATTGCCTACCACAAGCGTAAACTTTTCAGGGGAATTGTACGTGTATTCGGCAAAAACACCCAAAATGTTCTCTCTGCGAGTAAATACAGAATCTCTGAAACTTTCTTGGTAGTCGTCTATGATATGGGTGATACCTGTTTTGTAGTTGTGTTGGGTATTGCTGATGATATTGTTGTAAATAATTTGGTTATAGAGTGTTTTTTGAGTTCCTTTGTAAAGATTTTTACCCAAAAAGCCTTCTTGGTTGTGCCAAATCGCTGATGAAATCCAACCTATGCCTTTGTAAGGGGTTTTGGGATAGAGCATAGCATTTTTGGCAAAAAATTCGGCTCTTTGTGTAAGTGTTTGCGTGCCGTAGGCATTGGGCAATGGATTTTTACTCCAAAAATTACTCTGCCCCCCCTGACGATTATCGTAAAGAAATTTTACCCCAAATTGCCCGCTCCAACGTTCAGTTTGCTTCTTGAAACGATTGATAACGTTGTACTGCGTAAAGAGTGGCAGGTCTAAAAATCCGTCTCGGTTGGTATCAATATGTCTTTGCAGTGTACTGGCGTGTGCCAAAACGTTTCCTTGCCACTTACTGGCAAGTTTATATCGCATTACAGCATTGCCTTCTATTCTGCCAAAGTGGTTGAGGTAAGCGTTCAGAATAGCTTTTTCTTGCATATCAGGTTTGAGCAGTTCTACATTGATTTGCCCCGTCATTGATTCGTAGCCGTTCAAAACGCTTCCTGCCCCTTTGATAAGGTCAATGCTTTGCACCCAAGTACCAGGAACGAAATTTAATCCGTAGGTACTTGCCAAACCTCGTAAAAAAGGCAAGTTTTCGGCGTTGATGAGTACATAAGTGCCATCAAGCCCCAGCATACGAATTTGTTTTGCCCCCGTAACAGCATCAGGATAACTCACATCTACCGAGGCATTGGTTTCAAAACTTTCAGAAAGATTGCAACAGGCGGCTTTGGTAAGTTCTTTACGAGTAATTACTTCGTTGAGCATTGGGCTTTCTCTATCTACAAAATGGCTTTCAGCTTTTACCTCTACGGCTTGAATGATTTGCTCTTCAGCTTTGAGCGTAATACTTACAAAGTCTTGTTTTTCAATGGTGAGCGTATCGCTCAAAAAGCCCACTGCTGTGATTACCAAACGATTGGTTTCTGCTGTTTTTTCTAAATGGAATTTGCCATTTTCGTCAGAAACAGTGCCTTTGCTTGTTCCAAGCCAAAAAATATTCGCTCCTACAATTGCTTTTTTTTGGGTATCTTGCAGAGTTCCGTGTAAATGTTGTGCTTGTAAATGCCCCCATACACACAAGAAAATAAAAACAGTGCGTTTCATAAGTATCTGATATTTAGGTTGAAAAAGAGAAATAAGGAAGTGTTTTGCAAAGCAGTTGCTTGCAAAAAATAACAGAAAAGTACCCCAACCTATATCAGATAGCTACCAAAAAAGGGTAGTAGATTTTTTCCATACCGCTTGGGCGGCGGTGGATTGGCAAATTGGATTGGTAAAAGTAAATTTTCGGAAGGATAAACAAGAAAAATTGCTTCAAAAGTAAAAAGTAAAGGCTGATGTGCTACAAAATCAAAGGTAAATGCAAATTCCAAAGAAAAATCAGCACTTAGCTTGTAAAGTTTGGCAGTTTCTACGCAACAAGCTGAATTTTGTAAAGTATGGCAGGTTTTGTCTGTTGGAGTATTTTGATGAACACTGCAACAGATATTTTCGGGCTTGGCGAAAATAAAAGTTTTTTCTCCTTTCAGTTTGCAGGAATGTTTGAAAACAGCAATGCCTGTTTGTGCTAAAAGAAATGCACTCAACAAAACTAATGATGCTATGGAAAGAAAAAAGCGAGGCATTGCGTATTTTTTCTCTACAAAACGAAAAATATTCTTTTTTAGTTCATCAAAAAAAACAAGGACTTGGCTTTTGAGCTAAGTCCTTGGCGGCGGATATTATTTTCTCACTAAAACTTCATCTATCAAACCATATTCAAGGGCTTCTTCGGCTTTCATCCAATAATCTCTATCCGAATCTTTGGCTATTTGCTCTACCGATTTGCCTGTATGTACCGAAAGAATTTCGTACAATTCATCACGCAATTCAAGGATATGTCTTGCACTGATTTCAATATCCGAGGCTTTTCCACCTGCCCCACCCAAAGGTTGGTGTATCATCACACGCGAATGTTTCAGAGCGGTTCTTTTACCTTTCGAGCCACCTGATAGCAATACTGCACCCATTGAGGCGGCAAGTCCTGTACAAATGGTAGCAACATCAGGTCTTACGTATTGCATAGTATCGTAAATGCCCAAACCCGCATATACCGAACCACCAGGGCTATTGATATAAAGCAAAACATCTTTTTTAGCATCAACCGATTCCAAGAAAAGCAGTTGAGCCACAACTATATTGGCTACGTAATCATCAATCGGAACACCCAAGAAAATAATTCTATCCATCATCAGACGCGAAAAAACGTCCATTGCAATCGCATTCATACGGCGTTCCTCAATGATATTAGGGGTAAGATTGGTTACAGTATCCACATAATCATCAAAAACTAAGCTATTGATATTGAGGTGCTTGGTTGCAAATTTTCGGAATTCATCTTTGGAAAACATAACGCGTAAGGTTTTATTTTGTATAAATTAACTATTTTCGTTCAAAAATTCGGCGTTTGGAGTTTAAGAGTTTTAGGAGTTTATTTTTTGTATCTACCACCAATTGTCTAAATTCCTGCTCCTACTTCTTGTTTCCTGTTTCTCTACCGCCAATAAGACCTAAACATTACAGATAAAGCCTTTGAAGGCTTAAACTTTCCAACTTCAAACCTTAAAATCCTGCCAAAAGCAGGGCAATATCATTAAAGGGCATTTCTAACTTTCTGCCTACGGCGGCATTGGTGATTTTTCCTCTGTACGCATAAACGCCTTTGGTTGCCCATTTGTTGGCAAGCATCATCTTTTCAAAACCACCTGCGGAAGCCGCTTTCAGTAGTAAAGGTACAAAAATATTGCTCAGTGCAATGCTGGACGTATGAGCTACCCTGGAAGCGATATTAGGCACGCAATAATGAATTACACCGTGCTTTTTGAATACAGGGTTCTGATGTGTAGCTATTTCGGAAGTTTCAAAACAGCCCCCTTGGTCTATGGTAACATCAATAATAACAGAGTTAGGCTTCATCTGAGCGACCATCTCCTCGGTAACTACGCACTGCGGACGCCCATCTTCGGGACGCAAAGCCCCAATAGCTACATCAGTACGGCTCAGAGCCTCTGCCAAAATATACGGATTCAGTGTAGAAGTATAGACCTGATGCCCCAGCGTATATTTGAGCCTACGTAATTTGTAAAGGTGATTGTCAAAAATTTTAATTTCCGCTCCCAAGCCCAAAGCAGTACGTGCCGCATATTCGGCTACGGTGCCTGCCCCAATAATAACCACTTTGGTTGGTGGCACGCCTGTAATGCCCCCTAAAAGCACTCCTCTGCCCTTATGTACCGAACTCAAATATTCGGAAGCTATCAGCATTACGGTACTACCCGCAATTTCGCTCATCGCCCTTACTACGGGCATACCTCCTGATTTATCTTGTATGTACTCGTAGGCAATGCCTGTGATACGTTTTTTATTAAGCTCTTGAATAAATTCTCGGGAAATTTTTGCCATTGGCAAGGTGGAAATAAGTGTTTTGCCCGGCTTTATCATTTCCAATTCCTCTAAAGTAGGTGTTTCTATTTTCAAAATCACTTCCGAAGCATATACTCTTTCTTTGTTGTATTCAATTTTAGCACCAGCCTCGCCGTACTCTCTGTCGTAAAAATGGGCATTTTCACCTGCTCCGCTTTCAATAACTACTTCGTGTCCGTTGGCAACTAGTACTGCAACCCCCTCGGGTGTGAGAGGAATACGATTTTCAAAGGCATAACTTTCCTTCGGAATACCAATGGTGAAAGTATGTTCTTGCTTTTCTACCTCGGCAAGTTGCTCTTGTGGATAAAAAAAATGCTCTTGAGCTAATTGCTCAAACTCAAAAGATTTGAGTTGCTTGCTCATACACCTGCTTTTTCAAAAAATATTCACAAAGCTACAATTTTATTTTGTAAAAAGCAATTTCAAAATTGAGAAAAAAATTTGCGTAATTCGGGCAAAATACAGATATTTAGGCAAAATTTGCGTTTCTATCCAAAAATTCAATCGTCATTCCTAAAAAATTTTGTTATGAAACTTACATCAATGTTTTTTTTGGTTGCTTTTGCTCTAATTCAAACCCTTTCTGCTATTCCTTTGGATTCGCTTCGCTTGGAAATTGATAAAAATAAGAAAAAGGCTTGGATTATTCACAAAGTAGAAGCGAAAGAAACGCTTTTTGGGCTAGCTCGCCGCTACAAAACCACTGCCGATGAAATTATCAAAGAAAATCCACAAGCTAAAAATTTACGAATTGGCGATATTTTACGCATTCCTTACAAAGATTTTGAAAGCCAAGCCGTGCTCACTGCCCCCAAAGATAAAAAAAATAGCGAGGCTAAAACGCTCAAACACACCGTAGAAGCCAAAGAGACACTTTACAGCATTGCTCGCAAATACAATGTTTCGGTAAAAGATTTGCAAGCGTGGAACAAACTGGAAAACAATGAAATAAAAATCGGTCAGGAACTTTGGATTTCTGCCCCAACACAAGAGAATAAAGAGGTGAAAGTGCAGGAAAAATCAGAAAAAACTGATAAAACCGAAAAAGTAGAAAAGACTGAAAAAACTGAAATTAAAGAAAAAAATGAGAAGATAGAAAAAACTGAAAACAAAGAAGCCCGAACACAAGTGCAAATGCACGTAGTACAAGAAGACGAAACCCCCTATATTATCGCTAAAAAATACAAAGTAAAACTTACCGAACTATTAGAATGGAATAATCTCAGCCAAGAAAGCCGCTTGCAGATTGGACAAAAACTTGAAATTTATCCTTCGGGCTACAAAAAAGAAAAAATAGAAGCAAAAACCGAAAGAGCCGAAAGAAACCCTTTACAAGAAAACAAAGAAAATAGCGAAAACAAGAACGACTCTGCTGGGGAAGCCGAAATGCCCGAAATTACTCGTCAAACTATCACTATCAGCGGTTATAGCAAAGTGATTGAAAAAGGTATGGCAGTAATAATGGAAGATGAAAAAGCTGGCAACTACACAGGTTTGCACCGCGACGCCCCCATTGGCACAATTGTTGCTATTAAAAACGAAGCCAACGGCGAAAGTGTTTTCGTCAGAATTGTTGGCAAGTTGCCCAGTGCTGGCAATAGCAAAGTGCTTATCAAGGTTTCTAAAAATGTTTTTGAAGCCCTTGGAGCAAAGAAAAATGCCGTGCCTGTGGAAGTTTCGTATATTCCCTAAAATGTAATTACTTAGGAGTAATTTGCTGTGGGAAATAGGAAACAAGAAGCAGGAAACAGGATTTAAAACATTGGATATTTAGACGGAGTAAAACTTTTGCCTCAAACGCTTGAACATTTAAACTTTTGAACGTAAATAATTACCTTAAAACTTAAAACTATCCAAACTTTATGAAAAAAACGCTTTTGGTTGCAATTACTCTTTTGTGGGGTTACAACTTACTTGCTCAAAATAGCCAATGCCCTCTGACGGTGGCTGATATTGAAAGAGCCTTTGGCAGTGGCTTTCAAGCCGAACCCGCTAGCAAATTTGGTGAAGTTACCTCGTGTAGGTTCAAAACAAAGGATTACACCATACAAATCAGCATTCAACCTGCTTATGGAATGCGAATAGCAGATTATCATAGGCAGATGTCGCCTAAAACGGTTACTTGGAAAGCAATCCCTAATGACCCTGATGGGGCGATGATTGAAGACAGGGACCCTACCAAAGACGATTTAGCCTCTGTTCCTGCGGTTGCGTACATTCGCAATGATAAATACGTAAGACTGCAAGTATTGGGCAATTATTATGGTGAGCAAAAACAAATGCTTACCAAACGCGAAGAGATGCGAACCAGACTTGCCAAACTCAAACGCGTGCCTTGAAGGGTTCAAGGTTCAAAAGTTTTAGTTTGATGTTCAAACTCTTGCTTTCTCTGTATCCTATGCAGACATCCCACCCCCACAAAAATTCAATGAGGCAAAGGCAATTTGTGGATATTAAGAGCTAAGTTGATATTCTGCGTAACTCCTGAAGCACCGTGATGAACCATTGTTGCAATTCCTACAACCTCGCCTTGTAAATTGAGTACAGGACCGCCGCTATTTCCCGATGAGATAGCGGCATCAATTTGCAAATAGGTGTCTCCTTCGCTTGCAAAACCTGTGTATTTATCATAGTTTCGCAAACCTGAAACTACTCCCTTGGTTACAGATAGCTCAAAGCCTTGCGGATTGCCAATGACAATAATATCCTCACCCTTACGAGGGTTATTGCTTGCCACAGGCAAACTGGCAACTTCTTGGGCATCAGTTTCAAAGATAACATAATCCAAATCTGCATTACTTTCTACAACACGCTTAACATTGTAGGTTTTGCCATTTTTCAGTTTGATTTGCCACTCGTTGCCCGGCGAAAATACGTGATGATTGCTCACTGCAAGCCCTGAATTGCTGATAAAAAAGCCTGTTCCTGTACTTACCCCCGAGCCATTTTGGTAAGTTGTTACCATAAAAACAGCATTTTCGGAAATTTCAACAAGGTCGGCAACCGAGTTTTTTTCATTCTTTTCTACATTAGGCTTTGTTTGGATAGGCTTTTCTTCCTTATATTCTAAAACGTTTTCTTCTTGGGTCTGGATAGGTGCTTTTTGCTCTTGGGTATTTTGTGGCGTATTATCAGTTTTAGTTTTTTGAGTTCTATTGAGCAAAGCAAATGCTATCAAAGCCACGGCTACAATACCTACTCCTGCAAAAGGCAACCATTTGGGTTTTGCTTTTGTTTCGGTAGATTTGTAGGGGGGTGGCTGGGGTGTTTGTTGCAAAGGATTGATGGCTTGCTTTTGCAAAATATCTGCAATACAGATTTTTGCAGAACCAAACTGAATAAATTCACCACTATTGATAAGTGCCGTTTGTATGCGTTGCCCTTGCCTAAAAGTGCCATTGGTAGAGCCATTATCTACAATTCTCAAATTGCCATTATCATAGACTTCCAAAAAGGCGTGCTGACTGCTTACGGTAGCATCGTTGATAATAAAATCATTGCCATTTGCCCTACCTATGCTAATTTTACGCAACAGATTACCCGAAACATTTGCCTGCTGATAGCCCTTTTGAAAGTAGTTTTGCCAAGGAAGCACTGTATCCCCGATTTTTACAATATCATTGGGTTGCAATTTGCAAGTACGTACAGGCTTGCCATTGACAAATGTACCATTGGTTGAGCCTAAATCTTCTAAAATGTACTCTCCTTGTGTGGTTTTCGTAATTTTTAGATGATTTTTGGAAACCGCACTATCTTGAATAACTATATCATTGTTGCTAGCTCTGCCTATAGTAATAGTTTGCATACATTGTTAGTTTTTTTTTTAAGAATGTTTTTTCTTTCCCGCAATACTGCTTGCTCCCACTAATGCAACCAAAAGCAAAATTCCTGCCACCTCAAAAGCTATTAAATATTCTGTAAGGAAAGAAATACCAATTTTTTCAGTAGTGGCTTGCAAAGGGTTTTCTACATCAGCAAATTTGAGAAATAGGGTTTCTTTCATTAAAATTCCTCCCAATGCGAGTGCTATCATTGCGGCAACAAAATTCCTCCGATAATTTACAGGAATACGTGTTTTTTCTTTGTTGCGAGGTGCAAGCATTACCCCCATTATGAGCAAAACCAGAACTCCGCCCACATAAATCATCAGTTGAGCCGTAGCTACAAAATCTGCCCCCAAATACAAATACAAAACCACCAAACAAAGCATTAGCAAAAGCAATGAAAAAACGGCATACACCATATTTCGGGTGAAAATTATCAGCCCCAAAGCAAGTAATAACAAGAATATAGCAAAAAATTGCATAATCTACGAAAATTTATACTCTCACGCAGTATTTGAAGTTTTCTGTTCGTCTTTTTCAAAGTTATGAGTATAAAAACCAAAAACACCGCCCAAAATTCCCCCCAGAATATGTGCAAACTGCGAAACATTGTTTTCCTCAAAACTATTCATTATTTCTTTGCCTAAAAATAACACTACCACCAAAATAAAGGTTACAGGTATTACTTTGGCTTTCATATTTGTAAAAGAAGAAAGCAAAATCATCATAAAAACAATGCCACTGGCACCATACAAACCATTTTTCATAAAAGCTACGTTCAAAATACCCGTAACCAGTGCCGTGATGAAAGACATCAGAGCAAGCATCAGCGTACCATACTTTTCCTCTAAAATGGGTCCGAGTATAAGAATTAAGGAAAAATTACCAAAAAGATGATTCCAGTTGGCGTGCCCAAGAGCGTGAGAAAAGAGCCGAAAATAATCTAATGGATTGCCAAAATCCATACTTGTACCCACAGCAAAAAAACTTTCCGTAAAACTTTGTGGAAAAGCGTGAATAATAGTAGCTATGAGTGTAAAAGTAAGCGTAAAAGGGGCATTGTATGTGATTTTCATAAGCAAAATTTTCTCAAAAATAGAATTTTTGCACTAAATCACAAATTTTTAGGCTACGACATTTTTCTTCTTTTGCAATACGCTTTCATAGATTTGCATTAGTCTTTGATAATTCTTTTCAGGGCTGTAAAGGTTTTCGTAGGTCTTACGAGCATTCGTATAGAAATGAGAAAAGCTATTTTGCTGGAAAAGTTGAATTTTTTGAGCCAAATCTTGGCTATTGCCTGTACGGAAATGCAAACCATTGTGCTGGTCAGTTACAATTTCGTTGAGATTATCTATATCGGAAATAATCACAGGCGTACCCGTAGAGAAGGCTTCTAAAATGGTGAGAGGCATATTTTCATACCAAACCGAAGGGAAAAGCAAAGCTCTACACGCTTTCATTTTGGCAAAAATAAAATCTTGCCCCTGAAAGCCGTGGTAAATGATATTAGGGTTACTGCTGGCATACGCTCTGACAAGATTTTCCTGCTCACCTCCGCCAATAATTTCCAGCTTGAACTCGTAAGTTTTGCTTGCTTCTAAAAGTATTCGGACACCTTTTTCTTGCGAAAGTCTGCCAACAAATAAAAAAAAGTCCTGTCTTTGTTCTGCAGTGGCAAAACCTTTATCGTAGGTAAAATTGGGCTTTATGAATATTTTTTCATTAGGCAGATGCAAAGAAGATTGGATAAGTTTATTTTTAACAAACTCGGTCAGTGTAATGTAAGCATCTACTTTATTTTTCCAAGTGCCAAGCCATTTGTGCAAGCCTGTAACCATTGTAAGTTGAGCAGATTTGATAGCTGAATTTTGAAAGCACTTGTATTGGATACCTGCCAGTGGAAAGGTCTTTTGCGTACAGATTTCACAAACTTTGCCCTCACGCAATAGCAAAGAACCTGCACAAATCAAGCGGAAATTATGAATGGTTTGTACCACCGGAATTTTTTGCCTGTGAGCTTCATACAATACAGCAGGCGAAGCAACATAGAAAAGATTATGCAAGTGAATAATATCAGGCTGAAAAGTTTTAATTTTTTCTCTTACAATTTTTTGAGCCTCCCAATTATAGAGGCTTTTGTAAAAAATTTTCAACTTTTCCAAACCCTGTATAGCCGAATTTTCAAAAAAAAGTTGCTCTACTGAATGATTGTTAGCGAGTAGTAAGTTTTTTTCAGCTTCTACAACCCCATCTTCTCCCCCTTTTTTGGTATATCGGTTATGAATTTGCAGGATTTTCATTGGCAAATTGACGATTGAAAATGCTTTTGGCTACTGCCCCTAAGAAAAACCAGTATAAACCTGAATAGGTAGGGGTTTCCAAGAATGGATTGAACAGCCCTATTACCGAAACAGTGAAAAAAGCAACAAAAAAAAGAACATCACCCTTTTGGGTGTAGTAAATTTTATTTCTATAAAAATCTTTCAAAATGTAGGTGTAGAGCAAGAAAAAAAACAACAAAATACTTACACCGAATCTGGCAAACATAGAAACGTAAGTATTATGAGAGCCTGTGGTATGAGCATCGTGTTTATCATCATAATTACTTTCAGCAGTATCTTTACCTTCTATGTATGGTAAATAAGGCGTGCCAATGCCTTTTCCAAAAATATTTTCGGGAAAGTCCTCTACCAAAAGCCTGTACCAATAGACCATTCGCCAAGAAGTATTATGGTCTATTTGAAGTATCTTGCTATGTTGATATACATAATGCAAATTCCCAAATAAATGATTGCCTTGTGCATTTTCTTTGTATTTGGCAAAATAAGGAGAAAGATACATAAATAATGCCGAAAAACTGATAAGAGCCGCTATAAAAAGCAGGCGAAAATGAGCATACGTAGGTAAAATTAAAACTACCAGGATAATAATGCTCAGAATAATCCCCGTTAGAGAGTCAAAAAAATAAGCATAGAGAATATTGACTACAAACAAAATCCAGTAGCTAATTTTTCTGAAAGCAAAAGGAAAAAAAGCAGAAACAGAATATCTATCTAATACCCTACCAAAATAATGAGGGTGGTCCGTCGGGATAAATAAAAGGTAAAAACCTATCAGTAATTTTCTTAATTTCTGCATCAGCCTTCTAAAATCCTCTAACCAATAAAAGCCCAGAAAGAAAATAAACGATGAATAAAAAATTGAAAAATGGCGAAAATAAAAGTACCACTCCGTTTTTAGAGGCAAAGACACTATTGCATAAATCAGAAATATAGCCCAATATGCTAAAAGCAAGCGTATCAAATAGCTTTTAGGAAATACTAACTTTAAGTTTTTTTTCAAAGAAGCGAAAACAAAAACTCCGAAACCAAACAAAGAAAGAATTTCGTTGAAGTAGAAGTTTCTTTCAAAATAAGTATTATTTAACCCGTACAGCAAAAATAGCAAAATGATTGCGTACCTTATATGCTGAATTTTTAGACGCATATTACTATTTCTGATAAACTGCAACAACCGAAACCCCTTTTATCTTATCAAAATTTTTCAGCTTAGTAAAAATTTTACTATACACCCATACTCCTACATACAAAATGTTGCTAATGAATGAATTATCTAAACTTTTTCGCGAAAGCCCAAAGATTTTCCTTAAAGAGTCAAATAATTTAACCTTTATGTAAAATTCCTTATGAATAGGCTGAATAGGCTCGTAAATTATGTTTTCTAATTTTATTTGAAAAATTTGAGCTATTTCTCTTAAAGTCCTATCAGGATAGCGTGACGCGTGATGAGGGGGCATATTCAGATACAAGTTTATAGCTTGTTTCATAAAACTATCCTCAGCGGGTACTGCCAAAATCATTTTGCCGCCTTTTTTCAAACATTTTAAGGCATCTTGCAGAAACTCTCTTGGGCTTTCAACGTGTTCAAGTACCTGAAAAAAGCATACCACATCATATTTCCCTTCGTTTTGCAAAGCGTGCTCGTGTAAAAATTCTTTTTTTACATTCAAGCCTTTACTTTGAGCAATCTGTATGGCTTTATCATTAAACTCTAAACCTGTATAGCTTTTGGGTTTGATAAAATTTGTAAAAAAACCTGCTCCGCAGCCAACCTCCAAAACATCATCATTTTCGGAAATATATTTACAGGCTTCCAGATAGTCAGATTTTTCTTCAAGATAATAACCCTCATAATTCTGCAAGTCTTCATAAAACTTGCCATCGCCTAAAATTATTGGATTGTAAAATAAAAGCCCGCAATCAGCACATTCGCACAAATCAATTTTTTCCTGCTTAAAAAAATGGCTAACTTCTACCTTCGCTCTTTTTTTGTATAAATCTGTAAGAATACGAGTATCCAGTTGCTCTAATGCTTTTACATTGGAACTTTTACACAAAATACATTCTAATTTAGTCATTTTGGTTGTAATTTTTAGCGAAAAAAACGTAAAATCCCGACAAAAATAGGAAAAATAATTCAGTAAGCAATAAGGTTATGGCTGTTCCTTTTGCCCCAAGCAAAGGAATAGAATATAAATTTAGCCCCATATTGAAAAGCACAACAGCAAGTAATATCAGGGTAAAAGTTTTGGAACTATAAAAAACAAGTATCTTTTGGCTCAGTGGAACACTCAACGCATAAACCAAAATAGAAAATGATAGTATCTGCAAAATTTCTGCGGCTTGCAGGTTCATTTTTCCTGTAAATAAACCAATGATTTTATCTGCTTCCCAATAAAGTATCGCACTGGCAGAGCCAAAAAAAATGAATATACCCAACGTGAGTTTTTGTAAAAACTTATCTGCAAGTTGTTCATTTTGCTGTTTGAGCAGAAATACCTTTGGATATGCCATCTGATAAATAACCCCTGCTACTACTCTAAAAATCATATAAATTTTTTCTGCATAACTATAATTATCCAGCTCACTCCCCTGAACAAAAAAACCTAATATTACAATATTTTGTGTGATGAATAAAAAGTGTAAAAAATTGGTAGCAAATATAAAAAAGCCATTTTTTAGTTCATTCCAAAGGTTTTTCAATGAAAACACCAAAAAGTTTCTTATTGGGAAAATTATTTTACCCAAAGCCCCTCCATATACAAATACCCACACTATACCTTGCCAAAAAGTAACCCACAAATAATCTTTCTGCGATTTGATAAACAAGTAGATTGCTACCAAATAGCAAAGATTGACAAGTAAAGTGTATATCGCAAACGCTTTCAATTTGCCCAAGCCCTGATATAGCCAAGCAGGCATAAGCACCTGCCCCCACAACAGAAGCAAAGAAAAGAAATGTAATAATTGGTTTTCTGCAAGCGTAGGCTCTACCATAATAATTACTATTGCTACCACAAAGCAACACAGCCCTAATACCATTTTGCTCAAAAGAACATTACTTGTGATTTTACCTATTTCTGCAAAATTATTCGCGGATAGAGCCAAATCGCGAGGGGCTGTTAGTGAAAAACCATATTCAGCAAAGGGAAAAAATAGACTTACAAAGCCTATGGAAAAAGAAATAAGCCCAAACTGACCTTCTCCTAAGGTTCGGATAAGATAAGGGGCAATCAGCAAGTAAGGTACAACAAAGCTAATACCTCGGATAAAAATACCTATAAGTGTATTAGCGATAAATTCGTTCTGTAATATTTTCTTTACTTTCTGCAAGTTCAATAAAATTAGCCCACAAAATTATCAAAAATTTTGTGGGCTTCTACATTACAAGAAAATGTTTTGAAAAATCTTACTTTCTAAACACCAGTGGGTGTCGCATATTTTGATGTTTTTGCAGTTCGGCTTCTACTTGTCCTACAAGCATATCGGCTTGTATGCGTATGGGTATGCGATTTTTATCGGCAGAAATAAATACCTTAATCGGTCTTTTACCTCTGAAAAGCTGATTTTCGGGCATAATTGGCGAAAGCACATAGCAATCCATTTTGCCAAGCAAACATTTAGCTTCCTGCTTGCCCAAAAATTCTACCTTCAAATCGTAAATATCGGTTTCCAGCGTGCCGTGAATGCTTAAAATTTCTCCATCCTTGTACTTTTCAAAAGGCAAAGTACGCAGAAAGTAAAAACCACTCACCAAATCTTGCACATATTCGGGAATACCAAATTTTCTTTGTCCCTTTTCATCTTTAATTTCGGCAGTTTTCTGTAAAGTATTAAACCATACGGTTTCTTCTTTATGATAATCGCCTTCGTTGATGTTTCTGTAAAACTTATGTGGGTGAATAGAGGCGGTATCAATATAAGAACGCCAAAAATCACGAATTTTGGTTACTCCTTCCAAAGTGCCAATGCTTCTACCATACACATCTACCTTGTAGCAAGGGCGGTTATTCACCGAGTAGAGTTTATTATCCATATCTATTGTGCCTATACCCGCATTGAAAGGACCCAAATGAACCAAATATTCCAAATGTTCGCCTCTTTGGAAATATTCTTGCCGAATGATACGATAATTTTCAGGCTCATTCATTGCAAAAAGCAAAGGAGCCGAAGCAAGCAAGGAAGTAAGTACAAACTTTTTCATAGCAAAGTGTTTTGCTGGTAGTATTTCAAAATCTGTACCAAAGTAAGACAAAAATAATAATTTTCCCGAAAAAATCAAATCCAAATCAAGCCTTCTTGTGGATTTCCAAAGCACTCTGCCACTCCTTGCTGATAGCGAAAAGCACTACAAAACGCTAAAACGGCATCTACCTGATGCCAACTTTCTAAAACGGGCAAAGCAAAAGGTAATTCTTGCTGAATACGCTCCGAAACTTGCTTTATGGCTTGTAAATCTTGCTTATAGTTTAGTTCATAAAGTTTCCATTTCTGAGCCAATACAGCGGGATATACTTCTAAAACAATAGGGGTATATTGTTGAAAAATCTGAAATTTGAGTTGCATAGCTCGGGCTGTCAGACCGCCAAGAAAAAGCGGCGACATAGCTTTGAGTATTTTATCGGCTTTTCTGTAAAAAAAATCAGGCTCGGCTTCGGTGTCTGAATAAATTTTAGGCAGAGAAAGAGGAGCATCAATCGCTATGATTTGTGGTGTATGCTTGGCTATCCATTTTTGCAAAAAAATATCAGCGTCTTGCTTTTTTTGTGTCTGCAAAACGCTGATATGGTTATTTTCTACCCAAGCGATAGCCGTAGTTCCTGCGAGTTTTGCTCCAAAATCAAGCCCTACAAGCATCAACGATTTCTATGAGTACGGCGATACATATTGATAGAGGACAAATTGAAGCCCACCATACCCTGCAAAGCAAAGATATTGGCACTTACTCCGCTTGCAATAGGTGTGATATTATATTCGGCACGAAGAGCAAAATTCAAACCCGAAGGTAGCTCGTAACCCAAACCCGCTACAGCCCCCAAAGCTACTCGGCTGGGCTTTTTGTCAATAATTTTTTCAATTTCACCATATTCATTTTCTAAACGTCTTCTGGCTAACAGCAGATACCCCACCTGCGGACCTACAAACATATGCAAGCCCTGCTCGGCATCACCTAATTGCAACAAAGGGGTAAAGTCTAAATAATTGAAATCGTAGCGATATACTTTGGCATCAATGTATTGATAAATTGCCTTCTGATTGGCAAAACCTTTGGCAGAAAAGCCTAATTCGGGGCGAAAAAATAAATGTTCGCTCAAAGGCATACGAGTATAAAAACCTACATTGAAGCCTATTTTGGGTTGTGTGGCAATTTCATTGTTATCTTTATCAAGTGTATGAAATAAATTTTTATCGCCTCCCAAGACCATAGACGCATTGGGACCTACTCTTATGCCGTAGTCTTGCCCAAATACTGCAAATGCCAAAAAAGATAGTAAAGGAATAAAAAAGAGCTTTTTCATAAAAGTTTTATATTTTAAGTTTCATTGCATAATGCCAAATTTCACATTCTTGGAACTTTTCTCCAAATTTTTCAAATCCAAATTTTTCATAAAACCCTACCACCTGCACTTGGGCGTGCAAATATATCATTTTTTCCGCAGAATTACTATCATTTTTTACATCGAGGTTGTTTAGGATTTATTTTTTTTGATAATTCTTCGGATAAAAATGACCATAAAGGATAAAATTAACAAATTTACCCACGTATCTACTCTGGTTTCATAGCGTATGATTAAAGCCTTGAATTGGTCTTGCCACGCATTGGCTCTTTCAATCACATATCGTTGTTTGTATAGCTCTTCATCAAAATATTGATAAGCTCTGCTTTCTATCTCTTTTTTATTTCTCGGATTATGGGGAATATTGGCTATGACCTCTTTTTGCTCACAGGCTTTTCTAAATTCTTTACTATCAAAACCAGCATCCGCATTCAGGAATAATC
>CAZZLW010000075.1:0-9084 GCA_964654605.1 uncultured Cytophagales bacterium
TAGCAAGCGATGATGTCGCTCTAAGCGACATCATCGCTCTAAACCCGATAATACATCTTAAAAATTCATCTTTTTGGAAGGAAATTTCTATTGTTACACTTTGATTTTTCTCTAAACAGACTTTTTAAGGGACGACTAAATCATAAAAGCGGCACCACTGCCTACATTTAGTGGTGTCGCTTGTGTTGGGTACTAATGTTCTTTTTTATTACGCTTTTTGGTTTTTGAGCCTGTAATTTCATCAGGTTCGCTCATTCCGCTTCTATCTTTGAAAAAGCGATTAAAGAAACGCACCAGCGAGGCAAGACTATTGTTTTTCTTATCCAAAACTTGTAAAGCACCTTCGGAATAAAAAGTTTTACCTTTGAGTAAAGGTCCTACCATTTGGAACTCGCCAATTTCTTTTTTGAGGTCAAGTAAATCTTTTCTTTCGCTGGCTTGCAGGTCGGGTTTGTGATTTAGAATAGCATCTGCAACAGCTTGCGTATTCACATACACCAGCATAGGATTTTCTTGGGTAAGTTTCTGAATGCGATTTTCTACGCTTTTCTTTACTTTAAAGTTTTTAAGATTTGAAATTAAGTCCAAGTCGTTGGTAATGATAAGAATACCATTTTCAATAGCCAAATAGTTTTGCACTTTACCCGCTTCTTTGATACGGTAGAAATTGCCTTGTGGTTGCAGTTCAAAGCCTTCTAAAACGTTTGCAAGATGAATAAACTTTTTCAAATTTTCTTCATTTCCAATGGAAAGCATAGCTACATAGACAGCTACTTTTTCTCTGCGTTTTTTCTTGACAGCCCCTAAATAGGTTTCACCCTCATATTCATAATCGGTATATTCGGTTTCCATTTCCTTTACGCCTGTGAAGGCAACCATTGCGTCGCCTTTGAGCATACCCAAAATGGCGTCTTCATCAAAAATTACACTCAAAACATCAGTAGCGGCGGCAATGATTTTACCTTCTTTACTCAAATCTTCACCAAAGTTTTTGTAAAGTTCTACAAGAGCATTCCCCAATACTTTCAAATCTCCCGAAACAGCATACATTCCGAGCAGATTTTCGCCCTCTACATACTTGTAAAATTCAGGATTGATGCGTTTGCTGAAAGCGTTACCAATGAGTTCATACATCTTATCGCTCAGATAAGTTTCGTAAGTAACAGTAGTATTGCCTTTATTGGTAGTAAAAAGAATATGGTCGTAGTAGTTTTTGTAAAAAGATTTTACTCGGCTGGCGAAACGCTCGGCATAGCCAAAACGAAGCTCGGGCAATTCTTTCAGCAGGTTATTGAAAGAGCGAGTAAATTGTTCGTAGTTGAGCCAGATGCCCAAATCATAGCTTTTTTGTAAAAAGGTTTGAAAATTTGCATTGCTTTCCAAAGGTTCGGCTACATTGCCTTGTAGGATAGCAGTAGCTTCGCTTTTGAGCAAGTCGGCTTTGAGTTGTTTATTTTTTCGCTCTTTTTCTTCCATTTTTTTGTCGTAGTCGGGGTCATCATAATTGATACCCTCGTAGAAATTTCTTTCGTTCAAAGCTACAAAGGCAATTACGCCGCAATTATTGTTCCACGCTACTACTTGGTCGCCTTGCAGGTAAATGGCATTTGCACCATTTTTAATTTTACTCACATCGGCATTTTTCCAAAAAGTATTTGCCCAATTTTCAAACTTTTTGGTATTTGCTAAATTGAAAACCACTCCCACCATTGTAGCGTTGCTATCTAAGGCATTAACAAACACATAAGAACGTGGAAAAGCATTGATACCGATTTCTTCGGGGTTGCGGTAAATTGCTGAAACTACTTTGTAGTCTTTGCCGTAACGTTCTTTGAAATTTTTGTCTAAATTTCTGAAAAAGTCTAAATCCAAAAGGGTCTGAAATTTGCCTTTGGGCTTATAGTTTTGAGCATTGAGCGAAACAATTACAGAGGTTTTGCCTGCTGAAAGTCGTTTTTCAAGCGATTGAGCTTGTAGCGTATAAGCAAGAAATGCTACAAAAACGCTAAAAATTAGTCTTTTCATAAAATTTGGGGTTTAGAGGGTTTAATAGTCCAAAGGGTGTAAGTTTGAGGTTCAAAGTTTGAATGTTTGGGGTTTGAGGGCTTAAAACTATGTTTATGGCTTCCAAAGTTCTTGTGCCAAATCTCTAAAACCACAATTTGCTTAAAATTCAGGTTTCTTTTTTTGCAAAATAGCCGCTACAATCAGCGAAACTATAACGCCAAAAATAATACCCGTAATCAAAGCACTGGCAAACATCACTTCGGGAGTAGTAAATTTTTCTGCCATTTGCATAGCATCTTCCTTCATACCTGCTTTTTCCCATTCTTCACGAGCTTTTTCAAGGATTTCCTCAAACTTTTTAGGAGCAATGAGGCGGAAATACACCAAAATAAAAAGCCCCGAAATAAAACTACTTACGGCTGAAACTATTGAGCCAATGCCCATTCCTTCGCCAAAACTCATAAAGCCTTCCCTTTGACTTTTGAAATATTGCATAGGGATAACCAGAAAAGCAATGAGAACTACAAAGTTCAGCAGACTGATAATAAAATTTCTTTCCAAATTTGTCAGTATTACAACCAGTGAAATAACTACAGAGGTAAGCCCGTAAATAATGCCGTAACGAACTCCTACTTGGGTGGTGGTTATTTTGTTTTCCATAAGCTATTATTTGAGTTTTTGAGCAAGTTGATATGCTTTTTTGATACAATCGGCAATGGAAACGCCATCTTTCCAGTTGGCACAAACATACAGATTTTCTTTCTCTAAATTTTGTATTTTTTCGTAAGCAGGTAAAACAAATTTATCGTATTGTGGTATAGCTTTTTGCCAGCGAGTAACTTTCTGCAAAACGGGCAGAGAATCAATCTGATAAATTTCACGAATTTCTTTCTGAACTTTGCTCATTAGGGTATTATCGTCCAAGAAAGTTTTTTCAACACCTCTCATTCCACCTACAAAACTTGTGAAAAGCACTTCGTTTTCTTTACAACGCCCTTCAAATACCGAACTACTCCAAATATGCCCCAAAGTAAATAATTTTTCTTTATGAGGGTGCAAAGCCCCAAAGCCATTCAAAGGTTTTTTGAAAAGGTCTTTGTAATAAATGGTATGTACTACTACCATAGGGGCATAGGCAATTTTTTGCAGATTTTCAGCCAGAGAGAAATCAATTTTTTGCAAAATATCCCCTGCAACATAAGCTGGTGTAGTGATGATGACTTTTTCTGCCTTAAAATTTTGCTCTGCGGTTACGATTTCCCAAGAATGAGCATTTTTGAAAAGGCTCTGAATACCCCCTTCGCAATACGTAATTTTTACTTTCTCGGCAAGCCTTTTCGGAAGAGTTTGCATACCATTTCTGAAAGAAATGCTTTTTTTACGTTCCAGCTTATTTTTTTTCAACCCTTTGATAATAGAACCATATTTTTGCTCCAATTCGGCTAAAAAGGGAAAAGTGTATTGCAGTAGCAATTCATCGGGGTTGCCCGCATAAATCCCCGAAACAAAAGGGTCTAAGGCATAATCTACTACCTCTCTGCCAAAACGGCGTTCAAAAAATTCTGTAAGGGTTTCGTGTGGGTGAGTTTTAGATTTTACTTTGGGTTCTCGGAAAATTTGTTTTTTAGCTTTCCAAGAAAAAAAACTATTCCAAAAAAGTGAAAGAGGCGAGGAGGGGAGTTTTTGATATTTACCATTTTTGAAAACAAAACGGCTTTTGCTCACGGCATTGGCTTCCACAATTTGCGGAGTAAGTTCCAACTCACCAAGCCATTGAAGCAGAAAATCATCACAAAGCAGTGAATTGGGACCTAATTCGTACAAATACTCCTTTTCTCGCACCGATTGAATAAAGCCACCGGGCGAATGTTCGTTTTCTTTTTTTTCAAAAAGCAAATAAGGAATATTTTGCTTTTGCAAAAAATAAGCCAAGCTCAATCCCGAAATACCTGCTCCAATAATTGCAATCATATTTTTAGTAAAAGATGTAAATACCAAAAGGCTTCACAACCATTTTTTACGCTTAAAGAAAATAAAAGCTCCCACTGCAATAGCAATCATCACTATCCAAACGCCCACATAGCCGTAAGGGTGATACAATTCGGGCATATTGAGCGGTAAAGATTCTTTTTCCAAACCTTCGGGGGCGAAGTTCATACCATATACCCCAACAATAAACGTCAGTGGAATGAAAATCGCTGAAATAATGGTCAGCACTTTCATTACATCATTGGTCTTGTTGGCAATGGTAGTATTGTAGGCTTCTGCAAGGCTATAAGCAATCTCTTTTTCATCGTCAAGCACTTCAAGTATCTGCAAGCAGTGGTCGTAAGTATCGCGAAGGTAAATTTCTACTTTCTCATCTTTGAAAGGATGCTCACAACGCATTAGCTCGCTAATCTTATCTCTTTCGGCAAGGGCGGCTTTGCGAATTTGCAAAATTTCACGCTTGATGTGCAAAATATCGTGAATACTTACGCTTTCTACGTTGCTAATGATTTTATCTTCTAATTCATTGAGCCTTTGGGCGATATTTTCAGCCATAGGGAAGTAGTTATCCACAATGGCATCAATGAGAGCATAAGTGAGGTAAAAAATACTATTGGCTCGCATTGTACCTCTGCCTTTGCGTAGGCGTTCGCGTACAGGCTCCAGGCAGTCTTCGTATTCGTCTTGAATGGTGATGAGTGTATTGGGCAAAACGAAAAAGGCAACTTGTTCGTTGATGAGCTTATTGCTGGGGGGCAAATGGTACAACATTCGTGAAATAATGAAAATATGCTCATCATAAGTTTCAACTTTGGGACGTTGGTCGCCACTTACGGCATCTTCCACTGCCAAATTGTGTAGCTTAAAATAATTTTTGAGAGCATCAAAGAAAGCCGTATTACCAATTCCTTCGGTATCAATCCAGTGTTTGAGTGTAGGAGGCTGTGCTTCTAAGTAAGAAAACAAGTCGGAAAGGTTACTGAATTTGTTTTCATTACAGGTATCGGTATTATAGGAAAAAACGCGTATTTCGGGCATTTTATCACTTTTTACATCATAATAGCCCGGATACGCCCCTTGCACTCTTTTGTAGCCCGTGAAGGTTTCAGGTAAAGTATCAATTTCTTGGCTTCTGCGGTCAGAGGAACTCATTGCCTTTTGATTTTAAGCATATTATCTTGTAGCTCAATCAGTTGATAAACGTAGTCAGTTTTGCCGATATAACCATTTTTTTCAAGGCTGATACTGGCTTGCTTTTTGCCACTGGCTTTCCAAACACCCTTAATATCCACAGGGGCATCAGCAGGAGCAATACGAAGCATAAAACTGCCGTCTTTCCCCATTCGGAAAGCCTCACGAGGACCACGAGAAATGGGAAAATTGTACCCTTCGGTACGATAGACTTCTACGCCATCACCTTTTTCTTCTTCTTGCGACCGTACCCAAGTTTTATCAAATGCCTTATCCCATTCGCCTGCCTTTTTGCACTGATTGGCAGAGAAAAATAGAGCTAAAAAAGCGAAAAAAACAATTGTTTTTTGCATAAGTTTATGGATTTCAGAGTGAAAAATTATTTCATATTGTGGAAAACTTGTTGCACATCATCATCTTCGTTGAGCTTTTCAAGCAGTTTTTCTACTTCGGCTTCTTGTTCGGGGCTTAGCTGTTTAGTATCTAAGGGAATACGCTCCAATTTAGCACTTTTAATTTCAAAACCTTTGTCTTCTAAATATTTTTGAATTTTACCGAAGCCTTCAAAACCTGCATAGATGAAAATTTCGCCTTCATCTACAACCATTTCGTTCAAGCCAAAATCTATGAGTTCAAGTTCCATTTCTTCTAAATTGACATCATCTTTCATTGCTACCTGAAAGACAGCTTGCCTTTCAAATAGAAAATCTACTGAACCCGAAACCCCCAAGCTACCCCCACATTTATTAAAATAGCTACGAATATTGGCTACGGTACGCGTAGGGTTATCGGTGGCTGTTTCAATGATAATAGCAATGCCGTGAGGAGCATAGCCTTCGTATACTATTTCTTTGTAATCTTCTTGGTCTTTGGAAGAAGCTTTCTTGATAGCTCTTTCAATGTTTTCTTTGGGAACATTATCGTGTTTGGCGTTTTGTAAGATAGTACGCAGACGTGCATTGTATTGAGGGTCAGCACCGCCTGCCTTTACAGCCATAGCAATTTCACGGGCATATTTGGTAAAAGTTTTAGCCATTTGCCCCCAGCGTTTGAACTTTCTTTCTTTTCTAAATTCAAAGGCTCTTCCCATAGCTCTTATTTGGATTTAGGTAATGATTGACTGATTTACGAAAATAGAATTACGAAAGCAATTTAGAAATTTTTACAAAAGTACAGAAACTTGCAAAAATTTCCGCAAATTAGCAAAAAAATAGCTAATGAAGTTTGTTTTTGCGATTTTTTTCATAAGTCATTTTGCCTTTGCCCAACTGCCCAGCTATTGGCAACTTACCGAAGAGCAGGGTTTGCCTTCTGCTACGGTGTATTACATTTTTCAAGATTCCAAGAGTTATATTTGGTTTGCTACCGAATCGGGTTTGTGTAGATACGATGGCAAGCTGTTCAAACTCTACAAACCCCCAACCAGCAAGGCTACGGCAGTTTCAAATTTAATGGAAGATAGTCAGGGAAATCTTTGGTTTCAGAACTTTTCGGGTCAGCTTTTTTACATTCGTAGAGATAGCGTTTTTGAATATAAAATTAATAAGCCATCGCAAGCTGAATTTTATACGTATATTGTGGATAGCAAAGATAATTTGTATTTGTATTTTTCTAACCAAGAGTGGTACAAGGCAGAAAACGGAAATATTAAATTTTTATTCAAGGGCTATGACCATATCGTAGAACTGCCTAATGGAAAACTTGCATTTTTTGATGAAAACGCAAGGCTCAGATTATACGACAGTAAGCAAATTCTTTCATATCAGTTACCTTTGAGCCTAAAAGTTGGTTATAATTATAGGCACTTATGGGGGAGCAAATTTATTCTTATTGAAAGAGCCAAAGATGAAGTATTTTACATAGATACCCTTCGAAAGCCTCATATTTTTCCTGCCAAAGATTTTGATTTTTATCAAAAAAATAAATTGGAAATCAATGATATACGCTCAGATAGGGAAGGAAACTTTTGGTTTCTTACCTCTTCGGGCTTGTATGGCTATGATAAGTACTTGAAGCCTATTTATACCAATGCAGAAGGGGCGACTATTCCCCTTTTTGAGGGAAAGGCTATTTCTTTTATCTTATTGGATAAAGAAGGTAACTATTGGATTAGTACACTTACAGAAGGGGTTTTTGTTGTTCCTAATAAGCACATATTAGTTTTTGATGAAAAACTGCCCGCTATGGAGGGTAAGCACATATTCAAACTCACACAAGACAATCAAAAAAATCTGCTTTTGGGAATGAATAACGGAAAGGTGCAGGTTTTTAGTACCAATTTGCAAGCTATCATAAAAAGTCTGCAAACTTCTTGTAATAAAGATATTGAGGCTTTGTATTGGGATAGCCATAACGAACACTTACTCGTAGGGTGTGGCGATACGCATATATTCACTTCTTTGGGTGGCTCGTATGAAAAAAGAATAATAGGGGCAAGTCCTAAATATTATGCCATAAGCAACGATTTTATCTACACTGCGGGACCTACCGGAGTATGTTTTAGTGCAAAATCTAAAAAATGGCGTAGGGATAGCTTGCATAAGCAGTATTTTGATATTCAAAATGCAGATTTCTTTTGCTACAACAAGGTTATGAAAAGAGCAAGATGTGTTTTTGTAGATAATGGAACGATATGGCTGGGCTATGCCGATGGCTTATACTATTCCGATATTTCAGAAAATAATCTGCAAATTGTAAAAAATGATACTTCTGCTATTTATGCAAAATGTTTTGCTAAGTACAAAGATATTCTGCTCGTAGGTACGCTTACCCAAGGGCTTTTGTTTATACAGAAAGGGAAAGTCGTTAGGCAAATCAGTACCTTTCAGAGGTTGCCGAGTAACTTATGCAATGCTTTGTATGTGCAAGAAGAAAATATTTGGGTAGGAACTGACAAAGGTTTAGCCAAAATCAATATGCTAACTGATACGATTGAAATTTTTAACCGACAAGACGGCTTACCTTCGGAACAAATCAATGATTTGGTGGTAGTAGAGGAAAATGCTTGGTTGGCTACTCCCAAAGGGCTTGTCAAACTGCCTATACATACCAATTCCAAGAATGCGGTGCCACCTCAAATTTACATAGATAAGTTTTGGATTTGGGAAAACATTGTGCCTCTGCAATCTGAATTTACTCTTGACTATCAGGACAATAATATTCGGATAGATTTTTTGGGAATTACTTACAAAGGTAGGGGAAATTTTAGCTACAAATACAGACTGGTTGGTATTGATGAAAAGTGGATTTTCACAACTAGTAGCAATAATTTCGCTCGCTATCCTTCTTTGCCTGCGGGCAAGTACGAATTTCAGGTGAAAGCTATCAATGAAGATGGCATAGAAAGTGAGGCAACAGCGATTTTACAAATAACTATTCTTGCTCCAATTTGGCAAAAATGGTGGTTTTGGCTTTTGATGATGACTCTTTTCGTGCTGATTTCGGGTTTGCTGGTTTTTTGGCGTTTTAAGGTTTTAGAAAAACGCAATCAGATTGAAAAAGAATTGCGAGAGTCGCAACTTGCCGCACTCAAAGTGCAGATGAACCCTCATTTTATATTCAATGCTCTCAATTCTATTCAAGAGTTTATTTTGCTCAACGAGAAAAAACTTGCCAATCAGTATTTGGGAAAGTTTGCAGATTTAATGAGGCTCACTTTGGATATGAGCAATGAGGCGTCTGTACCCATTCAAGAAGAAATCAAGATGTTGGAGTTGTATTTGCAACTGGAATCTTTGCGTTTTGAAAACCTAAAATATGAGGTTGTTTAGGATTTATTTTTTTTGATAATTCTTCGGATAAAAATGACCATAAAGGATAAAATTAACAAATTTACCCACGTATCTACTCTGGTTTCATAGCGTATGATTAAAGCCTTGAATTGGTCTTGCCACGCAT
>CAZZLW010000076.1:0-26184 GCA_964654605.1 uncultured Cytophagales bacterium
TACAAACAAACTTTTCCCAAAACGGCGAGGACGCAAATACACCAAAAAACGTTCCCGCCTTGTTTCCAGTAACTCTATGTAGGAAGTCTTATCTACATACACATACTCGCTGACTACTTGGGGGAAATTACTCAATCCATAGGGAAAAAATACCTGCCGCATAGAAGGCAAACTTTTACTTTTTCAAACTGCTTTTAATTTTATTTTTGCCTTGTGAGCTATTTTTTTGAGTTGCTTGTGTTTTTTCCTTTTCCACTCTCAAATTTTTACGATAGCCATAAATAAACAGGCTAATCAACATCATCATTAGCACCCAATAGTTTTCAGCAAATCTGCCCATCATTATCTCATAAATACCAATAATGAGAAAGCCTACGGAAGCGGAAAGTAAAAGCGTATCAATGAGTTTCATAAAGATATACTATTTCAAAATACGTTTTAGTTTGCTGGTAAGAAGTTTTTCAAGTACAAAAGTTGGCTTCTTATCTGTTTCCTTCAATTTTCGTAATTCAGGCTTAAACTTACCAAATCGGAATATTCGGTTTTCTTGTACTTCATCTGGCTGAAAGTTTCCTGCATTTTGTAAATTTTGCACAAAAAAGTTTACCCATTTATCCACTCTATTGTCAAAGCCACCATTACGACTGATGACATAGAGCTTGTGAACTGCTCTTGTGAAAGCCACATACATCAAATTAAGATTTTCTACGACTTCTTTTTCTATTTCACCTTGGCTCGATGCCCCCAAAACTTGTTGGTGGTCTTTTTTAAGACTCATCAAAATATATTCGGGCAGTAAGTTTTTTGTTTCTTCAGGAATGTTTTCAAGGTTTTCTTTGGCTATCCAAGCACTGCGTTTGTGGTCAGGAACGGCTAGCCAATCGCAATAAGGCACAATCACAACAGGATATTCCAAACCTTTCGATTTATGAATGGTAGTAATAGTAATGGCATTGCTATCGGCAGGAATATCCACGGCAATTTCGTGCTTTTTTTGCTCCCACTCTTCAATCAAATCTCCCAAATTGTACTGATTTTGCCCCTCAAAATCCATTACCCAATCCAAAAATCTGAAAATATATTCCAAATTTTCTTGATGCTTTTCTAAAATTTCAAAAGTTCGCAAAATTTCCTGACAGGTTTCATACAAACTCAAAGATTGTAGGTAGTTAAAATCCAATAAATAACCTTTTGCCTGAAAAAACTGCAAAAAATTATCCAAAGAAGCTGTTTTATCATACACAATCTGATGAATTTGCTCATTTTGTTCTTGCGTAGGAATTTCTTTGAGAATGGCTTTGAAAAATAAGTAAAGAGCCTCAGACTTAGCAAGTACATTTTCCGAATTTTCCAACACTTTCAGCATTGCAACCAAGAAACTCACTTTTTCATCAGCCGAAACCACCAGCGAATCGGCAGATACTACCTCAAAACCTTGTTCTTTGAGCAAATTAGCCACTTTGATAGCATTGTTTTTGTTTCTAAACAAGATGGCAATATCTTTGTTTTCAAAGCCTTGTTGCAAGTTCTCCTGAATAATAGAAAGAATTTTGATTTGCGTAACTTCGTCGTAACTATGATTTTCGTTTTTTTCTGCTAAATGAATCTGCACTTCGCCATTAGGTTCTTTGCCACGAGGTACATCTTGCCTGAAGTAATCATCATAAACTTTTTTAATGAGCGGATATTCGGCTTGTTTCCAATCGGCAATAATGGAAAAAAAAGTATTATTAAACTCTATGATTTTGGAATCGCTTCGGTAATTGGTTTCCAGATTTTTACGCTGTACATTTATCCTAATGGTTTCATAGCGTTCGCTTAAAAGGTCTTTGGCATCAGCGTGGTCTTGAAAATGAATTTGAGCCATTTCTACCAGCCCTTTGATATGTGCGTGGCTGGCTTCGGGCAAAGAAGCACAAGCCAAATTTACAATTTGCTCCATTTCTCCCCCTCGCCAGCGGTAAATGGACTGCTTGGCATCGCCTACAATCATATTGAACTTGCCATTGGCAAGGCTATTTTCTACCAAAGGGAGCAAGTTGTGCCATTGCAAAACCGAAGTATCCTGAAACTCATCTATCAAAAGATGTTGGTATTTTTCGCCAATTCTTTCATAAATAAATGGAATAGGCTCACTCTGAATAATTTGAGCAATCTTTTCGTTGGTTTCGGCAATATACACCAAATTGTTTTTGATTTTGAATAGCTCCAAAGAATTATGAATTTCCCCTGTGAGAGCAACCTTGTAGAGGTCTTCCAAAATAGCAGAAAGCAGTATATACATTTCCCGCTCGCGTTCAATTTTGTGGCAAATGTAAGATAATAGCTCTCGCATTGGCTCTTTGTAGGTATCTATGAGTTGTTTTTGTTTAGACCTGTCCGAATACCATTTGTCTTCGTCCAAAGTTTTAAGAGTAAAACTATTGAGTTCAACCAAAAAATCTTTGTCTTCAACGATTTTTTTCAAAAGTCCGTAAAAACCTTTGCCACTCTGATACAAACTTGTTTCTTCAATACCCTTGCTTTGAATAAGATGTAGCAATTTTTCAGCTTTTTGAAACAAATCATTTTCATAAGATTTGACAAACTTTTCCAGAGCTTTGATAGACTGGTGATAGCTTTTCAGTTCTTTTTGGGCAAGTTTGCGAGCAATAGGACGAGAGCGTTCCTGATACAACTCCCCCGTGAATTGAGCTAATTTATGATGTATATTTCGCCAATTTTCGCCATTTTCTACTTCATTTTTTACAAATTCCAGCAAAAAGTTCGTTACATCATCAGCCTGCTGGCTACCTACTTTCGCTATCAGTTCATCAACAGCATTATGCGTAAGAGCTTTGGTGTCCAAGTCCAGTTCATAACTACTTGGAATATTTAACTCTTGTGTAAAAGCAGAAATAACCTTATTGGTAAAGCTATCTATCGTGCCGATGGAAAAATCAGAGTAATGATAAATAATTTGCTCAAAAGCGTCTTTGGCACGTTTGCGTAAGGTTTCTGTATCAATACCCAATTCTTGGGCTATGATATTTTGTAAATCTTTATCCTGATTTTGCCAAAAAGCAAGCAGTTTGGTTAGCACCCTGCTTTTCATTTCTTGGGCGGCATCTTTGGTAAAAGTAATTGCCAAAATTTTCCGAAAATATTGTGGATTAAATCCATTTTCGCTTTCGTAGCTTGCCAAAGCAAGTTTCAAGTATTCTTTGGTGAGCGTGTAGGTTTTTCCTGAACCTGCCGAAGAAGTATAAACAACGAACATAGGTTTGTAGTATGGGGATTGAGTACAAAGATAGCATTTTACAAAGAAAAACGCTAAATCTTGCAAAAGATTTAGCGTTTTTGAGATTTCTTTTATAGCCTCTGTTTTACTGAATTTTTCTCCACTTTTGTCTAAAACTTGGATTGTTTCTATTGCCAAAAGTAAAAATAAATTCAGTATTGGTGAGGGTTTCAATGTTGTAAAGCAATCCCTCTATCACAATAATAGTTCCATCGGCACTGATAGCATAAGGAGAATTGCGATTGGGGTCGTTAAAGCAAGAATTATTAGGGCTACTTACATAGCATCTGCCGTCAGTTCTGAAATCAAACACGGTAGGATTGGCAACCTCGCAAGGTCCTAAAAGATTATTTCCTCCTGCATTGATATCTATGACCTCCAATTGTTGCCATTTGCCCAAAATCAGTCTTTGTTTTTCAGAAAGGGTTGGCACATCTTCCTTTTTCTTACAAGAAGCGGCTACGACAAAAGCCATCAAGAGAAATAACAAGTTTTTTTTCATAAATTTTTAGGGTTAAAAGTGGAAATGAGATACTCTACTCTATTTACGTAAAAATTTTTGAAAATGTTTCAAAAAATGGCTTTTCAAATAGAAATTTTTTCAAAATTCTCATCAATAGGCTTGATGATACTTTCCAGACTAACTGCTTTTTCGCTCCACTCCCTCCAACTTTTAGAGGAATATACTACGGCGATATGAGAAGTTCCTAGTCCCTCAAAAACATCACCTGTAAGAAATTCAACAAGGTAAGAAATATGAGGGTTATGCCCTACTATCAAGATTTCCTTGTGGTTATCATTAAAAGATTGAATAAGTTTGAGCCAAATACGAAGGCTGGCATTGTATAGTTCATCTTGGGTCTGAATCAAATCGCTATCAAAGCGTATTTGCTCTGCAAAAATTTGAGCCGTGGTAAGAGTACGCACCGCAGAGCTTGCCCAAATCTGCTGAATTCTGGCATTTCTTTCAAAAAGTTGTTTTCCAACGTTCATTGCTTGTTTGTATCCGTTGGGGCTCAATGCCCGCTCAAAGTCTTTGTAGCCACTTTCGGCTTCAGCGTGCCGAGCTATGTATAAGGTTTTCATTGTTTGTTAGTGTTTAGCCTCGCAAAATTAAAAAAAAAAGTAACTATTTACGTTCAAAATTTCAAAGGTTCAAGCGTTTAATGTGAAAGTTTTACTACGTCTAAATATCTAATGTTCTAAATCCTGTTTCCTGTTTCTTACCGCCAATAGGCACTCAATTTATCTTTTTCCATTCTTGCCAAAAGTTAGGATAAGATTTTTCTACTACCTCTGGATTTTCTATTTGTAAAGCACACCGATAGCTGAGCGGAGCGAAAGCCATTGCCATTCTATGGTCTTGGTAGGTAGCTATATCCACTGCTCCCTCTGAAAAGTCTAATACTTCTACTTTTTCCAGTTTCCAAGTATTTTCAGCAATTTCATAAAATTGAAAACCAAACTTTCTGACTTCATTTTGCAAGGCTTGCAAGCGGTCAGTTTCTTTGATTTTCAGACTTTCTACGCCTTTGGCTATCAGTGTTATGTTTTTTCCAACACACAAAGCTACAAGGGTTTGTGCCAAATCAGGCTGGTTACTGAAATCGTATTCAAAAAAATTTGTCTCGGGCTCACCTATCTTGCAGATTCTAACACCATTTTTTTCGTAAAAAGTTTTTATACCAAAAAATTCCATTATGGTAGCAATCTGACTATCCCCTTGTAAAGAATTTTTTTTGAGGTAAGGTAAAAAAATTTCTGCCTCCTTTGCCAGTGTAGCTACACTATACCAATAGCTCGCCGCCGACCAGTCTGCTTCTATTGCAAAATCTTTCATCTGATAAAGTTGTGGCTGAATTGTAACAATATTTTCATTCCACTTACTTTCTACTTCAAAGTTTTTCATTAAAGAAAGTGTCATTTTGATATAGGGTAAAGAACTTACTTTGTTTTGCAAAGTTATTTGCAAGCCATTTTTCATAACAGGTGCAATCATCAACAAAGCCGAAACAAACTGACTGCTCACATCACTACGAATGGAAATGCTATTTTTCTTTTGCTGAAAACCCTGAATTTGTAAGGGTGGAAAGCCTTTTCCTCCTAAATAATTGATTTCTGCTCCCAGCTCTTGTAGAGCCTCTACCAAAATACCAATAGGTCTTTGGTGCATACGTTCAGTGCCTTCTAAAATGGCTTTTCGGTTGGTTACAGCACAAAAGGCTGTCAGGAAACGCATTGTTGTTCCTGCATCTTGTACATTGAGCCTTGGTGCTGTACTTTTGAGTAAATTTTGTAAAATTTTGGTATCGCGAGCATCTGAAATATTCTGAATAGAATATTTGGGCAAAGCAAGTTTTTTCTGTACGTATTGCCACTTGGCAAGAGCCTCTATAATAAGCACTCGGTTGCTTTCACTTTTGGAAGCTGGCAAATCAATCGTAGTGAAAATTTTTTCAGAAGGTTGAGGTAAAAAAAGCATAAAATCAAGATTTCCTGCAAAGCTAATAAAAGGCTTGCAAAAGAACACAAACAATTTTACTCCAAGAAAAAACATTTAGAACCCAGAGAAGTTTTAGAAATGAAACCTAAATCATACTCCAAATGAAGCGATTTTTTCTTATTTTTTTGTCCTTTTCTGTATTGAGTGCCTGTGTAACTATCCGTCAAGATGAAGTAGGTTACCGCCGCCGTTTCGGTAAATTGCGTGAAAGAACACTGAATAGTGGCTTTTACCTAATCAATCCATTTACAACGACAATGATTAAAGTACCTACTCGCACCACCAACTTCACCGTAACTGCTGATTTGCCCACCAAAGAAGGTCTTACCGTGAAAACGGAAGTTACTTTGCTATATCGTGTGCAACCCAACAAAATTGTTTCTATTCTCAAAGAAATAGGCACCAATTATGAAAACAATTTGGTTGCCCCTGCGTTTAGGTCGGCTATACGCGACGTAAGTGCCCGTTTTTTTGCCAAAGACCTCCACACCGCCGAAAGATCTACCATAGAGCAAACCATTGCCGCCGATTTAGATAAATTCTTGAAAGAAAAGGGATTTGTTGTAGAAGCTGTTTTGCTCAAAAGTATCAAACTACCTGAAAGGTTGGTAGAAGCCATTGAAGCCAAGTTACAAGCCGAGCAAGAAGCTCAAAGAATGCAATTTGTTTTAGAGCAAGAAAAGTTAGAAGCCCAAAGGCGTATCATAGAAGCACAGGGTACGCGTGATGCCCAAAAAATTCTTGCCGAAGGCTTAAATCCCCTTATTTTGCAGTTTCAATACATTCAGGCTTGGCGAGAGCTTGCCAAATCGCCCAATACCAAAGTTATTATTACCGATGGGCAAATGCCTTATATGCTCAATGAAGAGCAAAATTCAGTAAATCCTCTGATTACCCCCAAAAAGAAATAAATTGAATTCATTTCTGGTGATTGTTTAGGTATAGTTTGCAGGAAGGAAACAGGAAAAAGGAAACAAGATACAGGAAACTGGATTTTAGAGAAATATCAGACAAAAATGGGAGATGAAGCCCTTAAAGGCTTGAACATCAAACACTGGACTTTTTGAACGTAAATAATTACAATTTCTAAAAAATATTGCCTTTTGCCCTTTTACCCCCCTTGAAAAGCGGGCAAGAGGCTATCTTTGGTGGATACAATAATATCTTTACTCTCAACTTGCCAATCAATTTGCAAGGTTTTATCGTTGTAGATAATCCCTCCTTCGGCTTGGGGGGCATAGTAATTATCGCACTTGTAAAGCACTTCTGCCCACTCCGAAAGCACTACAAAGCCGTGAGCAAAACCACGAGGAATGTAGAGCTGCTTTTTGTTTTCTGCGGAAAGTTCGAAACCGAGCCATTTGCCATACGTTGGCGAATCAGGACGAATATCTACGGCTACGTCAAAAATTTTTCCTCTGATAACCTTAATGAGCTTTGCCTGCTCAAAAGGTGGTTTTTGAAAGTGCAAACCTCGAATTACGCCAAACTTGGAAAGCGAATGATTATCTTGTACAAATGGTAAATCTATACATGTGGCGTTGTAAAACTCTTTCTGATTGAAACTCTCATAGAAATAGCCTCGTTCGTCTTCAAACAAACGAGGCTCAAAAAGCAAAAGTCCTTCAATGGCTGTTTTCAAAAAAGGCATTTTTTCTTATTTTTTCACTAATTTTTTGAACTCTTCTTCTTGAATTTTTACAGGGTATTTCTTTTGCAGTTCATCAAGCCACTCATTTTCCAGAAATACCTGATAATCTTGAATGATATTGCCTCGGGCTTCTTCAAAAGTTTTGGTACGAGGGGCTTCTATGCTACTGATATGCACCAAGAAAAACCTACCATTGCGTTGCAAACGATGCTTGCCCTCCTTCCAAGGCACAGCGTTCAGCAGTTCGTTTGTTCCTTTTTCGTAGGGTTTGAGGTCTGTAATTTTCAAGTTCAAAGCATCTTTCTTATTGATAACCTTTTCAATGCCTGAAAGTGCATAAGAGTACATTTGCAGTTCTACACGGCTATTGGGTTTAGGATTTTTCTTAGTGCCGGGCATAGAGCTACCAAAGTCTTTACGTATCGCCTGATTGGCATTGATACGTTTTATTTGATACAGATAATCAAAAATAACTTTGGTTCTATCTGCTGAGAGTGTTTTAGGACGCTCATTTTTATCCATAAAACCCGAAATTTCTAAAAGCAGATTAGCGTCCTTGTTCAATGCCTCTCCTATTTCATTGATAAGCCCCAAATACTCTCTCTCATCATATTTCATTTGGTCTTTGGCATATTTGATGATATTGTTTTCAAAATAACCTTTCAGCAAGTAAGGGGGCTTTTCGCCTGCGTATTCTTCTACTTGTTTCAAAATATTTTCATTAGCCGCATCAAAAATAGTAGCAAAGGCACGCTCACCCCAACGATATTTTTCTTTATTTTTCTCATAAAACTGCCTTGCTCCTGTGGTATCTTTGATGCCTTTTGCCCAAACTTTTTCATTCATCATTGCAAAAAGTATCATACCTTCACGATATTCTTGGGTTAGCATTTTGTACTCATTGAATTTGTCAGGTAGAATACTTTTTTCAAAATTCACGGTTTCATCATCAATAAATCTTTGCCAAAGCAAATTAGCATAATGTTTGGCATCTTTGAGGTCGGGGCGTTGTTGCTGACGAGTTTTTAGGTAAAAATAAAAATCACGTACCGAAAGATTTTGTTTTTTCCCTACCTGCTTGTTTTCAAAGGTTGCAACAATTTCTTTCAAGAATTTGTTTTCTTTGAAATCCCAATTTCCTTTAAGTAGTGAAGTATCTACGGCACTTATTGCCTTTTTCAAAACTTTATCGTTGATTTTGAGATTATTTTCTTTACGCAAGCGAGCCAGCACCAAGTTTTTGCTCACTTCCGAACGAGAGTCTCTCTGTACGCGATTGCGAATAGATGCCTCTACTTCTTCAAAAGTTTCTTTTCTGCCTCTGCTAATCAGTTTGATGATGTGCCAACCATAAGGCGAAAGCACAGGTTCGCTGATATCGCCCGGATTTTTGAGAGCAAAGGCGGCATTTTCAAATTCAGGAATAAGGTCGCCTACACCAAACTCGCGAAGCTGTCCGCCATTGTTTTTGGTGTTAGAATCTTCGGTAAATTGCTGAACAAGTTTGTTCCAATCCTCCCCTTTTTTGGCTTTTTCGTAAATTTCATACACTTTTTTGCGTAAAGCTATGGAATCTTCGGGAGAAATGCCTTTTGCGGTACGAAGCATAATATGAGCGGCAGTTACTTTACCACTATTAGGGCGGCGGTCAAGCACTTTGATAATATGATAGCCAAACTCTGTGCGTACAATATCCGAAATTTGCCCTTTGGGTGTTTTGTAAGCGGCAGTTTCAAATGGATATACCATTTTTAAGCCTGTAAAATATCCCAAATTGCCCCCATTGGCACTTCCCGAAGGGTCTTCGGAAAAATCTTGGGCGAGTTTTTCAAAACTTTCGCCTTTCAAGGCTCTTTCACGAATTTTTTTGATTTTTTCGTAAGCTGTGAGCGTATCTTTGGGGTCGGCTTCGGGATTTATGCGTATGAGTATGTGCGAAGCATTGATTTCTTCTTGCATTCTATCGTAAGCCTCACGCACCAATTTATCCGTAACTTCTTTGGGAATAAGATAAGGGCGAGCCAGTTGCACTTCGTAGCCGTAATATTCAGTCTGAAACTCGCGGGTAGTATCTATACCACTTTTGATACCGTCCCAAACTTTGAGCTTGAACTTGGTGTAAAGGTCAAGATATTCTCTCAAAGATTTTTCTACATACAAACTATCTTTGTTAGGGTTATTTTTTTCATAGACATACTTAAACTCCCCCACCGTAATAGGCATATCACCTACGTACATCAAAATAGGTTCTTGGTTTTTCTTTGTAGAAGTAGTTTTTTGGGTAGTTTTGCAAGCAAATAAGGCAATCAAATGGGCTACAAGCAAGAAGTAGATTTTCCTCATAAATGTTTAGCGTTTTCAAAAAGACTTGCAAGTTTAATTTTTTTTTGAATACAGAGCAAGAAAAAGGTGCAAGAGTTCTAAGATAACAAAAGCCCCTGTCTCAATTCCATTGGCTATGCTTGCTCCATTTGCTTTTTACATCATTTTCAAGAACCAGTGCTTTGGGAAAAAGTATTTCGTTTTCTATGTAAGCGTGCTGTTTGAGGTGCTTTTCTAATTCTTGCAAATACCAAAAAGTTACCTTCAGAAGCAAAGAGGCATCAGTAGGTAAGATGTAATCTTGGGTAATTTCTCGGATACCTTCCAGTTCGTCATCGTGGGTATCGTGAGCCACTGCAAAAGCCTGCAAAGAATATTTTTGCAAAAGTTCGTATTTCTGCACCGAATTAGTTTCCTGCAAAGCATTGATGTAGTAAAACAAATTATTCTCTTCTTCGCGTGTATGCAGTACGAAATCTTCGGCAAAAAGTGGAAACATTATTTGCAAGTCGTTGATAAGGCGTTGGTTTTGGGTATCTTTGCTTGAAAGTTGTTCTATCAGATGTTTTACAAAGGGAATTTTTTTTTGCAGAAAAATAACGTGCTGATATTTCAGATAGCTGATGAGCGTATCTAAAGAAGCATTTTTGAATTTGCGAGTATCCAAGGGCTTGAACGTATTATCCTCTTGCAACAATTTCTCTACATAAGGCAAACTTAAATTTTTTTGCTCACAGATTTGCTCCAAGACATCATTTTCGTGCAAATAAAAGGGTATGCCCAAAGTGTGTAGCGTATAGGCTTTGGCAAAATTTTGAGCTAATATTGCAGAAATCGTGCTTTTGGCGTACATTAAGCGTAATTGTTTTTAGTTTTTTTAGGAAGCAGAAACAAGAAGCAAGAGATTAAGCCAAAAAAGTGAAATCTTTGCACATCAAATTTGGAGTTTGTTGTTACAAAAATAAGCAATTTGCACTAAAACCCAAAAAACGAAAGATATTCTTGTTTGAGCCTTGCACCAATACCTGCTCTATCGGGGAAGATAGCTTTTCCGTTTTGCAAGAATACGCCATCGGCGAAGTCGTTGGAAACGAGCATAGAGCCGTCCATATCTACATAATCCAGCAGAGGCAAAAGTTGAGCCAATGCCGAAATGCCCACCGAACTTTCCGTCATACAACCTGCCATTACTTGAAAGCCTAAACTTTTGGCAAGTTGTATCATTTGCAGAGCAGGTGTTAGCCCTCCACATTTCGTAAGTTTGATATTGATGCCATCAAATACTGCTTTACATTTTTCAATATCTTCCAAAACCTGACAACTTTCATCTGCTATGATAGGCAAGGTTTTATATTTCTTCAAAATTTCCATACCATTCCAATCCGTTGGGGGAAGCGGTTGCTCCAAAAACTCAATATGAGTTTCGGCAAGCGTAGCAAAGTTTTGCAAAGTTTGCTCCACACTCCAAGAAGCATTGGCATCAACTCTCAAAATGGCATCGGTTTGTTTGCGTAAATCTTTCAAAAGGCTTATATCCGTATCTTTACCCATTTTCACTTTATAGATAGGAAAATCCACGCTTTGCATTTGGGCAAGCATTTCACTTTTTTCAGCAAGGCTCAAAGTATAGTTGGAAAGAGGTATTTGGCTATGTAAATGCAATCCCCAAAGCTGGTAAAGAGGCTTTTGGACTTTACGAGCCAAAAGGTCGTGAGCGGCAATATCCAAAGCACATTGAGCGGCGGGGTACTTATGTAAAAAGGGCTTAGCAAACTCCCAAAAAGCGGAGGCATCTTGCAAATCGTAACTTTCTATGGTTGTTTGGTATTGCTTTAATAGATTTTGAGCCTCTTTGGCAGTATAACCCAAATATCTCACTGGCACACCCTCGCCTATGCCCCAATTACCTTGCTCATCTTTCAGCACTACTATCAAACTTTCTGTTTGCTTTCGTGAGCCATAAGCCGTAGTGAAAGGAATTTTATTTTGAAGCGTGTAAATGAATGTATGCAATTGGAGCATTATGTCTATGCCTTTTCCGAAGTAACAATTTTTTTTCTTACAACGTATTCTTGTGTTTTGGAGGAGTTTGTAATAATCATTTCACCAATAAAGCCTGCCGTAAATAATTGTACGCCTATAATCATAGCTACGAGAGCTAAATAAAACAGCGGTTGCTCAGTAACATTCCGATAAGGTTCTTTTTGATAAATACTAATCACCTTATTGGCTATCAAGTAAAAAGCTATACCAAAACCTATCAGAAACGAAAGCACTCCCCAACCTCCAAAAAAGTGCATAGGACGCTTACGGAATTTGGTTACAAAGGTAATTGAGAGCAAATCTAAAAAGCCATATAGAAAACGCTCCATACCAAATTTGGTATATCCGTATTTTCGTGGGTGATGTTTGACTTTTTTCTCTCCTATTTTCTTGAAACCTACCGATTTGGCAATCACGGGAATATAGCGGTGCATTTCGCCATATACTTCAATGCTTTTTACCACCTGTTTTTTATAGGCTTTCAGCCCGCAGTTGAAATCGTGCAGAGGAATACCTGAAAACCAACGAGTTACAGCATTATAGAGTTTCGTAGGAATAGTTTTGGAAAGAGGGTCTTGGCGTTTTTGCTTCCAGCCCGAAACCAAATCATAGCCTTCTTGGGTTATCATTCGGTAGAGTTCGGGGATTTCTTCGGGGTCGTCTTGCAAATCAGCGTCCATTGTGATTACTACGCTACCTTGTGCGTGCTGAAAGCCTGTATGCAAAGCGGCAGATTTACCATAATTCCGATTGAAAGAAATAGCTTGCAAATGAGGTTCGCTTTGAGCTATTTGCTCAATAGCCTGCCAAGTATTGTCGTTGCTTCCGTCATCAACGATAACAATTTCGTAAGAAAAATGATTTTCCTGCATTACTCGCCGAATCCAAGCACAAAGTTCGGGTAAGGATTCGGCTTCGTTGTATGCAGGAATGACCACAGAAATATCGTACATAGCAAAAACGGAGTCAGGAAATAGGAAGCAGGAAACAAGAAACAGAGGCAATTTGTATTATGCCTCTAATCTTTCAGTCTTGAAGTTAAATTTTACAACTTTCTTTTTACTTCTCTTTGTTCAAAGACCTCAATTACATCGCCTTTCTGAATATCATTAAAGCCTCTGATACTCAAGCCACAATCGTAACCTGCCTTTACCTCAGAAACATCATCTTTGAAACGTTTGAGGCTATCCAGCTCGCCTGTATGCACTACAATTCCGTCACGTATCACGCGTATTTTGCTTTGGCGTTTTATCATTCCATCGGTAACCATACAACCTGCAATAGTACCTACTTTCTTGATATGGAAAATCTCACGTACTTCCACATTGCCCACGGTTACTTCCTCAATAGTAGGTGCAAGCATACCCTCCATAGCATCTTTTACTTCATTGATAGCATCGTAGATGATAGAGTATAGGCGAATTTCTACTTGCTCTTGCTCGGCGAGTTTCTTCGCTCCTGCCGAAGGACGCACCTGAAAACCAATAATTACAGCATCAGAAACAGCGGCTAAATTAACGTCCGTTTCTGTAATTTGCCCTACGGCTTTATGAATTACATTTACCTGAATTTCTTCGGTAGAAAGTTTGAGTAAGGAATCAGAAAGAGCTTCTACCGAACCATCAACGTCCCCTTTGATAATAATATTGAGTTGTTGGAAATTGCCCAAAGCTATTCGGCGACCAATATCGCTGAGTGTAAGGCGTTTGGTAGCTCTAATACTTTGCTCACGCAAAATCTGCTCACGTTTATTGGCTATTTCTTTGGCTTCTCTTTCAGTTTCCATTACTTGGAACTTATCGCCCGCTTGCGGGGCTCCGCTCAGACCAAGAATTTGCACGGGGGTTGAGGGACCCGCCTGTTTGATAGCTTTTCCGATATGGTCGGTCATTGCCTTGACACGTCCATACAAAGCTCCAACTAAAATAATATCCCCTACTTTGAGCGTTCCTGTTTGCACCAAAAGATTAGACACATAGCCTCTACCTTTGTCCAAACTCGCTTCAATAACGGTTCCTGATGCTTTTTTATTAGGATTGGCTTTCAGGTCTAAAATTTCAGCTTCCAAAAGCACTTTTTCCAAAAGTTCATCAATACCTTGCCCACTTTTAGAAGAAATTTCCTGACACTGATACTTTCCTCCCCATTCTTCTACTAAAATATTTTCAGCGGCAAGTTGCTCACGAATTTTATCAGGATTGGCAGTAGGTTTGTCTATCTTGGAAATTGCAAAAACAATAGGTACGCCAGCCAGTTGGGCGTGATTGATAGCCTCTTTGGTCTGAGGCATTACGTTGTCGTCAGCGGCAATTACAATGATAGCCACATCTGTAAGTTTAGCACCTCTGGCACGCATAGCCGTAAAGGCTTCGTGTCCGGGGGTATCTAAAAAGGTAATTTTTCGGTTATCTTTGGTAGTTACGCTGTATGCTCCTATGTGCTGTGTAATACCTCCCGATTCTTTGGCAACGATATTGGTTTTACGGATATAGTCCAAGAGGGAAGTTTTTCCGTGATCTACGTGCCCCATAACGGTAACAATTGGGGGGCGAGGAAGCAAATCTTCGGGTGCGTCTTCTTCTTCCTCCAAAGCCGCTTCTATTTCTTCTTCGGCAGAAATAAACTCAACCGTGTAGCCAAATTCATCAGCAATAATGGTAATAGCTTCGGCATCAAGGCGTTGATTGATAGAAACAAACATACCCAAAGCCATACATTTGGAAATTAGCTCATTGATAGAAACATTCATCAAATTGGCTAAATCCATCGCAGAAATAAATTCTGTTACTCGTAAATGGTTGCTTTGTTCTTGTAGTTCTGTTTCATTCTCACGCTCTTTTTTAAGGACTTTCTTGATAGATTTTTTCTTTTGCCCACCGCCCATACGAGCCAGCGTAGCCTTGATTTGTTCTTGAATTTCTTTTTCGCTTACTTCTTCTTTTTCAAAACGTGGCTTTTTCTTATCTTTCTCTTTGATGCCCTTATCTTTTTGGTCTTTATCTTTAAGTTCTTTTTTGGGTTCTTGTACCGCTACTTTGGCATCTAATTTTTCTTTCTTGATACGCTTACGTTTCTTTTTCTTTTTCTTTTCATCTTTGGCTTCATCTGTAGAAGCGACAGGTTTATTCTTTTTGAAAGACTTTTCTACGGGAAGTTCAATTTTATCAAGAACGGTCAGCCCTTTGAGCGTATCAGCCTTTGCCTTGATTACTTCTACTTCGGGTTCTTGAGTAGTTTTTTCTATAATTTCAGTTTGCGGTTCTGCTTTGGGTACTTCCTTGATAGTGGTGATAGGTTCTTGCTTCTTTTGTTCTTGAACTTTTTGTTCAAGCGGTTTGAGTTGCTTCTCTTCTTGCTTTTCTTTCTCTACTTTATTTTCTTTTTCTTGCTTTTTTTGATTTTCTTGCTTTTTGAAATTCTTTTCAGGTTGTTTTTTCTGCTCCTTTTTATCTTTTTTCTCGTCTTTGTGCTTATCCGATTTGTTTTTCTTATGAGCGTCCAAATCTATTTTACCTACCACCGTTAGCCCGATTTTAGGTTCAGTTTTGGGCATTTCATTGCTTTCTACTTTATTTTCGGTTAGTGGCACTTCCAGTGGTTTTTCTTCCTGAATAGGTTTAACATTAACTTCCTCGGTAGCAATAGGCTCTACTACTTTGCTTTCTGTTTCTTTTTTAGTGGTAGTTTCCGCAGGAAATAGAGGGGTGAGTTCTTTGGTTTTTTCTTTTTCAGCCTGTTGCTGTTTTTTTATTTTGCTTTCAAGGGTTTTGGTCATAGAAGCAATATGCTCCGCTTCTTTTTTTTCTAAAAAAGAACCGCGAAACTCTTTTTCTAAAACTTCTATTTCTTTGTTTCCCAACTTGCTATTAGGATTGTAATCGCCACCAAAACCCTTGTTTTTGAGGGTTTCAACGATTTTTTCGGTAGCTACATTGAATTGTCTTGCCGCTTGGCTTAATCTCATTGTTTTTTCCTCCGACATAATAAATTTTTGTGGTAAATGACGCTTAATAATGCTTTTTAGTAAAGGCTGGACGAGAAAAAGGTGGTTTTATGTGTTTGAAAGCACAAAGGTACGCAAATTCTATCAAACTACAAATTTTTGGTTTTGTTTTTGGCTTTTGGGTGTCCTGTAAGGTTTCAGTAGCTTACAGGACAAGCCCTTTTATTCGTTTTCTTCTTCCTCTTCTTCCTCAAATTCACGTTTAATAATTTCCAAAATTTCATCAACTTGCTCTTCTTCTAATTCCGTACGCTTGATGAGGTCTTCTCTGCCCACTGCCAAAACACTCTTGGCAGTATCCAAACCTATTCTACGCAGTTCTTCAATTTTCCAAGCCTCAATTTCGTCCTCAAATTCTTGCAAATCAATATCCTCCTCGTCCATTTCCGACTCATCAATATCTCGCCAAATATCTATTTCTTTGCCAATAAGTTTGCCCGCCAATTTAATATTTAAGCCATTTTTACCAATAGCCATAGATACTTGGTCGGGTTTGAGATATACCGAAACTCTGCCATTTTCTTCAATCTTGATAGAGCTGATTTTGGCAGGACTCAAAGCACGCTGAATGTATAGCTCCAAATTATCGGTATAATTGATAACATCAATGTTTTCGTTATGTAGCTCACGGACAATAGAGTGAATTCTTGAACCTTTCATACCTACGCAAGCTCCTACGGGGTCTATTCTGTCGTCATAAGTTTCTACGGCTACTTTGGCTCTTTCGCCGGGTTCGCGTACTACTTTACGAATAATAATTTGCCCTTCGTAAATTTCAGGAACTTCCTGCTCAAACAAGCGTTCTAAAAATTTAGGTGAAGTACGCGAAAGGGTAATACGCGGTGCCCCATTGATAAGTTCTACTTTTTCAATAACTGCTTTTACGGTATCACCTTTGCGGTATCGGTCTTTGGGTATTTGATGATTTTTTGGCAAAAGCAGTTCATTCCCTTCACTATCTGTAACAATAATATCTTTGCCTACAATCTGATAAACTTCACCTACCAAAATTTCACCCACACTATCTTTGTATTTTTCGTAAAGATTGGTTTTCTCTAAATCTTTGATTTTCTGAATGAGGGTTTGTCTGCCCATTTGTACTATTCTCCTGCCAAATTTGCTAATATCAATGGGTTCGGCATATTCTTCGCCAATTTCAAAGTCATCTTGCACTTTTCGTGCCTCTGTAAGGCTAATAAGATTAGGATTGTGAGCAAGTTCGGGTTCATTATCTGCCACGATTTGGCGATAATGGAAAATTTCTAAATCCCCATTCGGATTGATAATCACCTCAAAATTTTGGTCTGTACCATACTGCTTACGAATCATTGATTTGAAAACATCTTCCAAAACACTAATCATCGTAGGGCGGTCTATGCCTTTTTGTTTGGCAAATTCCATAAACGATTCGGTGAGTTCCTTGTTATTTACCATAATTGTTGTATTTTTTGGATTCGCAGTGGAAACAAGAAAAATTTATCTAAAAGAAATTACAACTTTGGCAGAAGCAATATCGCTCCAAACAATTTGATGAAGCACGCTTTGAGCCCTCTTACCTTTGCCTGTGGTTTGCTGAAGTGTGATAGTATCATTTTCAACACTTTTGAGCGTACCTTCGTAGTTCTGATTATCTTTGGTAGCAATTTGTAAAGTTCTGCCAATGTGTTGGGGCAATTGGCGTAGCATTTTAAGCGGATTTTCGGCACCGGGCGAAGATACCTCCAAAACATACTTGCTTTCAATCCAATTCTGCTCCTCTATGATATTTCCCAACGCTCTGCTTGTTTTGGCACATACTTCAATATTTACACCCTTATCACCATCTAAAAGTACGCTCACTTTGAGCTTTTCTTTCAGTTCCTTGATAATCACATCTACCACAAAAAACTCCTTTTCCAAAAGGCTTTCTGTGGCTTGCCATATATTTTGCTTCAAGGCTTCAATATCCATAGCAGAAATTTTATCAGGCAAAAACAAAAGGGGACTTATGCCCCCTTTCAAACTTGCGTTGCAAAGTTACAAATAAAAATGCTTTTTGCAAATTTTTCTTTTATTTTTTTAACTTTTTTGCCAAAAATCTTGCAGTATGATTTTGCGAAGCAATGGCTATCATCTGTTCGGGTGTGCCTGCAAAACAAATTTTACCACCACGCTTCCCCCCTTCGGGTCCCAAATCTATAATCCAATCGGCAGATTTAATAATTTCTACATTGTGTTCAATCACAAGCACCGAATTTCCATTTTCTACAAGCAGTTGCAAAGCTGTAAGCAATTTTTGTATATCGTGAAAATGTAATCCTGTTGTAGGTTCATCAAAAATAAAGAGTTTCTTGCCTTGTTTGCTCAAATTACTATCCAAGAACGAAGCCAACTTTATTCTTTGAGCCTCCCCTCCCGAAAGCGTATCAGAAGATTGCCCTAACTTTACATAGCCCAAACCCACTTTTTGCAAAGGCTTCAGACGCTCTACAATTTTAGGCTCTTTGGCAAAAAATTCTATGGCTTCATCAACGGTTAAATCCAAAACTTCTGTGATGTTTTTCCCTTTGTAAGTAACCTCCAAGACACTCTCTAAGAATCGTTTGCCTTTACAAGCCTCACAAGGCAGAAAAATATCTGCCATAAATTGCATTTCAATCTTTACCACTCCTTCGCCTTTGCACACTTCGCAACGTCCCCCTTCTACATTAAAAGAAAAAATACCTGCTTTGTAGCCTCGCTGTTTGGCAAGTGGCTGGGCGGCAAATAGCTCCCTTATCAAATCGTAGGTTTTGCTATACGTAGCAGGATTGGAACGTGAGGATTTTCCAATTGGGTTTTGGTCAATGTATTCCACCCCTTTAAGCAAATTCAAATCTCCTTCCAAACTATCGTAAGCCCCTATCTCGTTTTCTTCCGAAAAAGTGAGGTCAAAATGTTTGGCAAGAGCAGGCATCAAAACCTTCTTGACAAGCGTAGATTTACCCGAACCCGAAACACCCGTTATCACACAAAAAATCCCCAAAGGAATTTGTACATCAATATCTTGCAAATTGTTTTCCCTTGCTCCTTTTACCCAAATGCTATTTGCCCATTTGTGGCGAAAAGTAGGTATAGCGATTTGGTCTTTACCGCTTAAATATCTGATGGTTTTGGATAAAGGAAATTTTTGGGTGTCAAAATCATTTTTATTACCCTGAAAAACAATATCCCCTCCTCTTGCTCCCGCTTCGGGACCAATATCTATAATGTAATCCGCTACTTGCATAAGTTCCTCTTCGTGCTCTACAACCACCACAGTATTGCCTAAATTGCGAAGTTGTAAGAGAACTTCAATGAGTTGTTGGGTATCGCGAGGGTGCAAACCTATGCTGGGTTCATCAAGGATATACATAGAACCCACCAAAGCACTGCCCAAAGCCGTAGCAAGTTTTATTCGCTGAAACTCCCCTCCCGAAAGCGTTGCTGTAGCTCTATTGAGCGTTAGATAGCCCAAGCCCACTTTTAACAAATAATTCAAGCGGTTGCGAATTTCTGTAAGAATGCGTTTGGAAACTTTCTGCTCAAATTCATCAAGTTTGAGCTTTTCAAAGAAATCTGCTACCTCTTCCACGGGCATCAGGAGAAGCTCTTGCAAAGATTTTCCACCAATTTTTACATAAGAAGCATCTTTGCGTATGCGTGTGCCTTTACACTCGGGGCAAATGGTACGACCTCGGTAACGATACAAAAGAATACGATATTGAATTTTATAGCTTTCGCTCTCCAAAAACTTAAAAAAGTCGTTGATGCCGTAGATAGTATCTTTTTCTTTTTTTCCTTTTTTGCCTTGCCAAAGCAAATCTTTTTCGGCTTCGGAAAGGTCTTTGTAAGCTCTATGAATCGGGAAATCGTAGAGTAGGGTTGCTTTACGCATAAAATCTTTTTTCCACTCTCCCATTTTTTCGGTTCGCCAAGGGGCTACTGCATCTTCATAGACAGAAAAATTGGGGTTAGGGATAACCTGTTTTTCACTGATACCCAAAATATTACCAAAACCCTCACAAGTTTTACAAGCCCCATAAGGATTGTTGAAATTGAAAAAGTGAATGGTAGGCTCTTCAAAGGCTATGCCGTCCAGTTCAAATTTATCGGAAAAAGTTCTTTTTTCAACACCTACAAATTCTATGAGGCACTCTCCTGCTCCTTCAAAAAACGCTGTTTGTACCGAATCTGCAATACGAAAACGGCTTTCCTCATCATTATGCTTTACAGAAGTTCTATCAATGAGTACAAAGACATTTTCCCAATGCTTTTGAGCCAATTCCTTGCCTTTTTGCTCCAAAAACTCCTCAATAAATACCACTTCGTCGTTTAGTAGAATTCTTGTAAAACCTTTTTGCAGAAGGATTTGTAGCTCTGTTTCAAGGGTTCGGTCGTAAAGATTTTTCAGCGGGCTGGCAATGATGACTTTTTGTTCTTCAGGAAAAGTAAAAATGTAATCCGTAACGCTATCTACGGTGTCTTTGCGAACTTCTTTGCCCGAAACAGGCGAAAAAGTCTTGCCTATACGAGCATAAAGTAATTTGAGGTAGTCGTAAATTTCGGTGGTTGTACCTACGGTAGAACGCGGATTTTTAGAACTTACCCTTTGCTCAATGGCGATAGCAGGCGAAATACCTCTGATATATTCCACTTCGGGCTTTTGCATACGAGCCAAAAATTGCCTTGCATAAGCACTCAAACTTTCTACATACATTCTTTGCCCTTCGGCAAAAAGCGTATCAAACACCAAAGAAGATTTGCCCGAACCCGAAACACCTGTTACCACTACCAACTTATTACGAGGAATGGCTACATCTATATTTTTTAGATTGTGTAACTTTGCACCCTTGATAAGTATAAATTCTTTGGTAGAAAGATTTTCAAAATTATCTTTTGGAAACTCAACAGCCGATTGCATATAAAAGCCATTTAAGAATATTTTTTGCGGAACTCTAATCGTTTCAGTTCTCTTTGCAGTATGATTTCAACAATTTTTTCAGCATCTTGTTTGGCAAAAGCCTCTGAAAATTCGTTTTCAGGTAAATCTAAGCGATAGGCAACTTGCAGAAGCCTTTCAGGGGCTTTTTGTAAAAGATTTTTCACAAAAAACAAAAGATAATTTCGCAATTCGTCCCAAGAAAGCAAGGCTTGCGGCGTAAAATCTTCACAATGCTTTTGCAAATGGTTTTGAAGGAGTTCTAAATCTTGAAGCATCTGTATTTTTTGGCAAAGGTAAAGAAAAAAGTCCTCTTTTACAGAGGACTTTTACAATTTTTGTTTGCTAATTTCTGACAATCTTGTATAGCTCTCGTGAGCTTGTCCCTTTCACTTCTACCAGATACACGCCTTGTGGTAAGAGAGAGAAATCTATTTGATTTTCGCCAAACTTCAATTCCATTACTCGCAAGGTTCTGCCGTGTACATCTTGGATTTTAACTTCCAAGTTTTCTTGCAAGCTATTTACAAACAAAATATCACGTGTAGGATTGGGATAGATACCTGCCAGCAAATTAGACTTTTCGGAAGAAAGTGAAACGATACGCGAGTAAGCAAATTTGCCGTCTTTATCTATCTGCTTGATACGGTAGTAAATTTTGCCTGTAATTTTACTGCTCAAGCCTCTATCTTCAAATACATAACGGTTTTCGGATTTCTTTTTAGCAGAAACTTGACCAACTTTTGTAAATTCTCGGGCATCAAAACTTCTTTCTACTTCATAAAAATCGGTGTTGATTTCGCCGAGTGTATTCCACAAAACTTCGGGAATACGATTTTCGTTGTAGCGAGCCTGAATACTTAAAAACTCTACAGGCAAAGGATTGACAATATCCGAAATTGTCCAAGGCGAAAACGCCGTGATATTGATAGGAATACTGCTAATCAGTGGAGTTGTGGTAGGTGCGGCAAAAATTGGACTACGAATTTCCCATACGGTTCCATTGTTACGCCAAGCCTGCAACTGATTGACATCTTTGCCATTGTTGATAGCAGGCAACCAACGAAACTCCACGCCGTTTCTACCATTAGCCACCGAAGGCTCAATGTACCAAGTACAGGCAATAGAAGTAAATGTACCTACTATCTGAATACCTGCAACATCTGAAACTCTCAACAAATCTAATACGCCCAAATCTGCCCCTGCAGGTAAATTCAGACCTAAAAAGTCAAAAGCACCTACACCAACATTGCGAATAGTTCGGGCACGCCCTAAAATTCGGCTATTATTTTTTTCGCCAACCGTAAGTGGATTAGCGGCGGGGTCTATGGCAACAGGTGTAAAATTAAGCGTATTGGCATTGGTCTGAATGTATCCGTCATTGAAAATTACTTGGTTGTTGATAGTCAGGTCGCCAAGCATATTAAGTGTTTTTCCTGAACCATTCATTTCCCAGTTTTCACTGATAACAGGCGAAGCCCCCACAGGTACAAAATCGGTATCGTAAGCCGTAAGAGGTCGGTCTGTGGCAGAACCATCATCAAAATAAGTACCTTGTTCAACATTTAAGGTAAATCCATCGGCATTGATAACATTAGTGCCTCTACGAATACGAGGTGAAGCCGTAAAAGCAGGTGCAATAAAAGAGGCTTGCGTAACAAACACGTGGTTAGGTTTTACGGTTACAAAGCCCAAAGGAGCATAGTCTATGGTATGCTGAATGCGATTTTCAAGCAAAATAAGATTGGGATTAGACATAGCCGTAGGCAATTGCAAGCCCGAACCTACATCATATAAATTATGAACAGCATTGAAATTTACATTTACACTTGCCATTGTAGTAGCAGGAATACCCGATACCCATACACCTGCGTAAGGATTGGGGAAAGCAGGTGCAAGCGGAAGTGCAAGCGTTGATGAGTGGGTGTTTCCAAAAAAAGCATCTAAGGCAATAAATCTTGAAATATTGGGGTGAAATCTATTTTCCTGCCCTGCCGAACCAATAGTGATATTGTTAAATGCAGGATTAGCCCCACTATGATGATTAGCAAAAAGCAAAGCTATCCCTCCCAATAAGCTACTATGATTGAACGTATTGTTCAGGATAGAAATATTGCTCACCGTCATTGCAGGACCAGAAGCAACAGCGAAAGTGCGATTTTTGGTATTAACAACTATATGGTTGTAAGTGGTAGAAGTAGCTCGTGGCGTAAATGTATTATTGTTAATATTCACATTCATAGAACGCCCCAGCCAAATACCTACATTCGGATGCCCTGAAATGGTATTATTGTTGATATTAACAATAGAATTAGCATTGTAGTTATCTTTGATTTCTATTACAGAAAAAGAAACCGTATCAGGAACAAAAGCAGGAACACTAAGATTATTGTTGGCAATATTATGTGTTGTATTAGCAACAGGAATATTCATTTCAATAGCCGCCTGATTGAGAGATAATATGGTATTGTTAGTAATATTAGAATTTCCTCTTACATCTGCCCACTGCAATCCATACCAGCCTCCACCCGTAATGGTATTATTGCTCACAGTACCATAGTTGCCAATAATTCTAATACCTACCCTAAAAAAAGAATTGTTTGCAACATCATTCGTAATAATGTTGTTTTGAATATTTACGAAATTGTTGCCCGGTGTAAAGAAAATGATGTTATTTTCTGAAAGGCGAATGCCGTAAGCGTGTGCATCTACGCTATTAGGAACATTGTTGATATTTTCTATGTAATTATTGAAAATCTCTAAATTGTTGTAGGACCCGGGAGTAGCGTGGTTTGCCACAAAAATACCGTGCCTACCATTGGTGCTTGTACCACCTGCTCCATTTACTTGTAAATGTAAATGTTCAATAGTGATATTCGGTGCAGAAGCTATCAATATGCTTTCACAAGGAGCTTGCATAATCAGAATAGGGCGTGGTGCTACACCTCCATTGCCTAATAAATGAATAGCCTTATTTACCAAAATATCTGCATCAATAGTATAGTTTGGCAGACCAGAACGAATATCCAAAACATCTTTGAAGGCAGTATTGGCTATAAGAATTCCTTGCCTAATAGGACCAATTGCGGTTGAGGTTTCTGTAGGAGTAGCTCTGTAAGTTTTAGAACTATTGATTTGCACTCCTCTTTGTCCCGAAGCGTTGCCAGCTACATCATCTAAATCTACTGCCGCCCAAGGATTAAATGCTACGTTACTATTTGTAGTCGCCGAAAATTCAGGGAAATTGGGTGCGGTAACACCAGGGTTAGCAACTAAATAGCTTTCAATATCTGTTAAAGCAAATGCTACATTTCCTAACCAGTTCCCAGTATAATCGTTGAGGTTATTAGGGAGAAAATTGGAATTTTGAAGTAATCTCATTGCTTTGAAAGTATAGCTTGTTACATTATTGTAACGAACAATATTTCCATTAGCTGTTGTTGAATTGTCCCTATCAAAATAAAGTGTATTAGCGTGTCCAGTAATTGAAGGACTACTATTCGCCGTACCTGCATTGATATTTCCGCCTTGTAGTTGAATACCAATCTGACAGCCTGTTATTCTGTTATTTAAGATTCTATGATTATTCCCTCCTGCCACGATACCAAAACCATTTCCCTGATTTCCTCCACAAGTGCCACAAGTTCCACTACCTGGTTGTATATTTTCTATGGTGTTATTGGCTACAAAAACTCCCGCTGGTTCAGGGAAAGCGGCAACTCCTTCTCTCCTACAAATTATAGCTATTCCTGCTACATCTCTTGAACCATTTCCTGTAGAAGACTGAAAAATGCGATTATCCGAAACTACTACTCTCCCCCCCCCTGTATTAGAACTATTACCTGTAGTATTTTTAAGTTCTATCCCAAAACGTGCATTACCTGTAAGTTCTACAATATTATTGGTAATTTCTATTACATTACTAGCAGGTGAGGAATAACCTTCATAAATTGCTAACTGGGAGTCCCCATTATTACGAAACTCGCAACCACTGACAACAAAACTACCACTTAAAGATTGACATATACCAATATCAAAACCTACTAAACCATTATTATTAAACTCTGAATTACTCAATGTAAGGTTGGATATGGAAATATTGTTGTTAAAAAGAAATATACCCCTTGTAACCGTACCTACATTATTATTAAATCTTGAGTTTTGTATAACAAAATTGCTGAAATTATGACTAAATGTAGCAAATACACCGTGACTGGCGTTTCCACTCACAGAAATGCTATTAAAAGTGAGGTTTTGAATATTTGTTGCAGTATTGCTGAAATAAATGCCGTTTTGAAAATTAGTGATAGTAAGATTAGAAATTGTAACGTTGTTTATAGATGTAGTAACATTTATTCCATAGCCCGTACCCGTTCCTTGAATGATAGTTACACCTATACCTTGCCCTATAAGGCTAACGGATTTATTCAAAGTACAACCATCATAAGTACCATTATCAATGTTAATCACATCACCATTTGAGGCGGTTGCTATTGCATTATTAATTGTCAATTTGGCAGAAGCCCAAGAGAGACCATTATTAGAATCATTCCCAGTAGTGGAAACATAATAGTGAGTTTGAGCTTTTACAATAATACAAAGTAAAAATGCAAGAGATGATAAACTTAGCTTTTTCATACTAGTTTTAGTTTTAAGATTAAACAACTATCTTTCAGCAAAATATATTTTGCAAAGTTTTACTCTAAAAGTTAAATGGTTTGGACAAAATAATAATGAGGAAAACTAAAAAGAATAGCGTCAATTTGTATAAAAATACAAATAAGAGAATAGTTGTTTAATAGAGCTTTGCCTATTTATACTCCGAAACTTGGGAAGGTAACCAAAAATTTTACATTTTTTTGAAAAAAAAAGTGTATTTTTTTTGAAAATCAGCAAATTAAAAATTAAGAAATTCTCCGAATTTCTGCACCAATGGCATTGAGCCTGCCGTCAATGTTTTCGTAACCTCTATCAATCTGTTCGCTATTTTCAATAATGCTTACTCCTTCGGCGGAAAGAGCCGCTATGAGCAAGGCTACCCCCGCCCGAATATCAGGCGAACTCATTTTAATCCCTCGTAAAGGATATTTACGATTGATGCCTATTACCGTAGCCCTATGGGGGTCGTTTAAGATAATTTGAGCCCCCATATCAATCAGTTTATCTACAAAAAACAAACGACTTTCAAACATCTTTTGATGAATAAGCATTGTTACTTCTTCTTAAATATCCGTAACAAGTACAATGCTTAGCAATTCATGTGTATAGCTAGTCTAATAAGCATCATCAACTTTCACAATAGAACCATCTATAATATTGCTAATTTGATAATTGTTTTTTTTAGGACTAATATTTTCATTAACTTTAACCTCTATTTCTATACCCACATTACAAAAAACTCTCGGAATACAACCCAAATCCTCTATACAACAATGTTTAATAA
>CAZZLW010000077.1:0-30707 GCA_964654605.1 uncultured Cytophagales bacterium
AAATTCACCTATGAAGCGTAATTTTATGGTATCGGTAGAGCCGTTGCGGTGCTTGGCTACAATCACTTCGCCAAGTTGGTTTGTAGGCATACCATTTTCATCTTGGGTTATTTTATAGTATTCAGGACGATACAAAAACATCACCATATCGGCATCTTGCTCAATAGAACCCGACTCACGCAAATCTGAAAGTTGCGGTTTTTTATCACCACCACGCGTTTCTACGGCTCGGCTCAATTGTGCCAAAGCTATCACAGGAATATTTAGTTCTTTGGCTAAATTTTTCAGCGACCTTGAAATATATGCAATTTCTTGCTCACGATTCCCCCCTTTGCCCATATCGCCCCCCGACATTAGTTGCAGATAGTCAATTACTATCATTTGAATATTGTTCTGAGCCGCCAAACGGCGTGCTTTGGCTCGTAATTCCAATACCGAAAGAGCAGGCGTATCATCAATGATAATAGGAGCTTCCATCAGGCGTCCTAAACGCGTGTGCATATAGCGAAGTTCCTCATCAGAAAGTTGCCCCTTCTTGATTTTCTCACTTCTAATTTCTGCTTCCAAAGAAATCAGACGATTGACCAGCTCAGTAGCCGACATTTCCAAAGAAAAAATAGCAATGGGCATACCAAAATCAATAGCGGCGTTGCGAGCCATTGAAAGCATAAAAGCACTTTTACCCATACCCGGACGAGCCGCAACAATAATCAAATTAGATTTCTGAAAACCTGCCGTGAGCCTATCCAAATCCCGAAAACCTGTCGGTACGCCTGTGAGTCCATCTTTGCGGTTTTTCTTTTCTTCTATTTCCTGCAAAGTCTTTCTCATCAGGTCTTTCATCATCTTATAGTTTTTATGAATGTTGTTTTCAGAAATTTCAAAAAAACTTTTTTCAGCTAAATCCAGCAGGTCAAATACATCAGTGTTATCTTCGTAAGCCATAGTGCCTACTTTGCTCACTATCTCAATAATTTTTCTTTTGATGTAAGTTTCCAAAACAATACGAGCGTGGTAGGCAATATTTGCCGCCGAATTGACTTTGGAAGTGAGTTCAGCCAGATACAAAGCTCCACCTGCCGCCTCTAACTTACCCATTTTTTGTAGTCTGTTCTTGACGGTCATTATATCAATGGGCTGGGCTTCGCTAAAAAGGTGCGTAATAGCTCGGTAAATTTCCTGATTACGAGGGTCATAGAAGCAGTCAGCGTTCAGAATATCTGCTACCTCCATTATGGCATTTTTTTCAAGCATCAAAGCCCCTAAAACAATTTCTTCCACATTGCAAGCTTGTGGCGGAACTTTGCCAAAAGTATTCAAAGCGGCATTGATAGCGGGTTTTGCCTTTCGCAAACCTGCTTCTGTATTTTCTTTCTTCATAATTTTAAGATTAAGGATAACAAAAATAAGCCGTCTCCAAGACAAAGCGTGGCAGTATTCCAAAAAAGTTTTTGAAAAAATTGTAACTTGCACAAAAATAAATTCATAATGAAAGCCAAGAAAATATGAGTGTGTTTTTCCCCCTTGGCATAAGTAACTTTGCCGAATTATCGCAAGAAAATTTTGTTTATATTGATAAAACCCATTTCATTGAACTTTTAGAGCATAGTAAGCAGAAAAGGATAGTTTATCTGCGACCTCGCCGTTTTGGTAAAAGTTTATTTATTTCGCTACTAGAGCATTACTACGATTTACACCGCAAAGAGCAATTTCAAGAACTTTTTGGAAAATTTTATATTGGTAGAAAGCCCACGCCTTTGGCAAATCAGTTTCGGATTTTATTTTTCAATTTTAGTGCCATTGATACAACTACACAAGCCAATAGTTTCAGTGGCTTTTTAGATAAAATTAAGTTGCATATCCGTACTTTCAATAGGCGATACGCACTATTTAAGCAGGAAGAACTTACAGAAATTCTTGCACAAAGCAGTCCTGAAAAGGTAATGAATACCTTTTTTGCCTTATACCCTGAAAATTCAAATAAGATATATTTGCTCATAGACGAATACGACCACTTTACCAATGAAGTTTTGGTAAGAAATTTACAAGAGTTTATAGAAATAGTTTCGGCAAATGGCTATGTAAGAAAATTCTATGAGGCAATTAAAAACGCTACCCAACAAGGAATTGTAGATAGGTTTTTTATTACGGGGGTTTCGCCTATTACACTGGATAGCCTTACAAGTGGCTTCAATATCGTAACACACCTTACTCATCACAAAGATTTTGAAGCAATGATAGGCTTTACCGAAACAGAAGTAAAAAGTCTCTTGAAAATGGTTTTGAAAGACAAAAAGAGGCAATCCAAAATAATGCAAGATTTGCGGAATTATTACAATGGCTACAAGTTTTATGCAATGAGCCAAGAAAATATTTACAATTCAGATATGATTTTGTATTTCTTGGATTACTTCAAACGAGAGCAACAATATCCTTTGCAAATTTTAGACCCCAACATAATGCCCGATTATGGCAAATTGAAAAAACTCTTTGAAGTAGCTAACTGGCACGCTAACATCAAGGTTTTACAAGAAATTCTTGAAAATGGCAGTATTGCCAGTGAGCAGATTTATCAATTCAGTTTTGATAAAGGTTTTGGAAAAAAAGAATTTGTCAATTTTCTGTTTTACTTGGGAAATCTCACCATTAAGAAAACAGATGTTTCAGGAATGGTGATTTTTAGAATCCCTAATAAAATGATAGCAGAGCTTTATTGGCAATATTATGCCCAAGTTTTGCAAGAAACAGCTAATTTGCCATTTGAGGAGGATAATGTTGCCCCTGCCGTAAGAGAGATGGCTTTGAGTGGCAAAACGGATAGTTTCTTTTCCCTTATCCAAAAACTTTTGCAAAGCCTCTCTAATCGCGATTTTGTCCGCTTTGATGAAAAGCATATCAAGATGAGTATTATGGCTTATCTGATGCAAGCCAATATTTTTGATGTACGCAGTGAGCGAGAACTTGACGGAGGAAGTTATATTGATTTAGAATTGTACATCAAGCCCAATAATCCGTTCAAACATCATCAGTTTGCTATTGAGCTAAAATATCTAAAAAAAGAGCAGAAAAATCTTTTAGAACAAACCCAACAAGAAGCTCAAAAGCAAATTTTGACATATTACTATCAAGATAGCGTTTTGCAAAGTAAAGAAATGCTTCATTTGCTTTCAGTTGTAATTGTAAAAGATGAAATTTTCGTTCAGGAGGTTAAAATATGAATTCTTGGCAAGACACCCTCAACCTTATCAGCAAACTTTCTTTTCCAAAAGTTTGGAACGTTGCTAAAACGATAAGCAGTTATTATGTTTCAAGATTGCTGAAAAAGCCTATTCATTGGGGCTTACCTTATAGCATTTCTATTGAGCCAACAACGGCTTGTAATTTGCGTTGCCCTGAGTGCCCGAGTGGCTTACGGGCTTTTACACGCCCTACGGGTTTGCTTGAAAAGGAATTTTATCAGAAAACGATTGATGAACTCTCCTCACACCTGCTCTATCTGATTTTATACTTTCAGGGCGAACCCTATCTACACCCTCATTTTTTTGATTTGGTAACTTATGCTTCCCAAAAGAATATCTACACTGCAACTTCTACCAATGCCCATTATTTACACGAAAAAAATGCTCAAAAAACACTGGAGAGCGGCTTAGATAGATTGATTATTTCTATTGATGGCACTACCCAAGAAACTTACGAGCAGTACAGAATAGGCGGAAGTTTGGAAAAAGTAATTCGTGGAACAGAAACGCTACTTAATTTACGTAAAAAAGGCAGTTACCAAAAACCTTACACTATTTTTCAGTTTTTGGTGGTAAAGCCCAATGAACATCAAATTGAGGAAGTGAAGCGTTTGGCAAAAAACTTAGGAGTTGATAAAGTAGCTTTCAAGACAGCCCAAATCTACGACTACGAAAACGGCTCTACTCTTATGCCCTCCAATAGCAAGTACAGCCGCTATGCTTTGCAAAGTAATGGGAAATATGCTATCAAGAACCCACTGCTCAATCAATGTTGGCGAATGTGGCAGGGCTGTGTAATTACTTGGGACGGCAAAATTGTTCCCTGTTGTTTTGATAAAGATGCTTCGCACCAGCTTGGCAATTTGCAAGAAAAAACATTGCGAGAAATTTGGCAATCAGCGGCTTATCAAAACTTTCGCCAAAAACTGCTCATTTCTCGCAAAGAAATAGATATTTGTCAGAATTGCACCGAAGGTACAAAAGTATGGGCTTGAAGCTACCACGCTTCTTTGGCGAGTTCATTTTTCAGTTGGGTGATAATATCCACAGGGAAAGCATCTACCCCATTTTTTTCTGCAAGAAATAGCGATGCCCAATCAAAAACGTGTATCAGATACAAAGCCTGCTCTACAAAACTGGCTCCTTGTGCCTGAATGTTTTGCAAAACAGATGTTTTTGCTTTGAAAATTGGTTCGCATATATCCATACGTAAGCGTGTGCGAGGGTGGTCGTAAGTGGTTTTGATAAGCAAAACAGCAGTATTTTGGTAATGCTCTTTGCCCAACTGCCAACCAACGAGTTCATTATGGTTCATTTCAGGGAAAATGTGCGTATGACAAAGTTGTTTGGCATTTTCATTGATTTGCTGCTGAAAGCGTGTAATAACTGCCTGCAAGCGTGTATCGCTATAAATAAAAGGAATTTTGGTATAGCATAGCTCTGCAATCGCCTTCGCCTCTGCCTGAATTTGAGATTGTTTTTGCTCTAATAAATCGGTACTGGCAAGCAAATCAGCCTCAAAATCGTACCCAAGCAAGCCATAATGTTTGAGCAGATATAAGATTTGCACAAAAGAGTATCCCAAAAAGGCTCGGGGACAAGGGGCTTCGTTAGGGATTTGTACGTAATCGTAACCTTTTTCTTGGGCAATTTCAATCAATTTGCCCCCCGAACTAATACAGGCTATTTTGGCATCTTTTACTTGCGAAAGGGAAATGAGCGTTTCTTCGGTACTACCCGAAAAAGAAGAAGCAATAAAAAGTGTGTTTTTCCCTACAAATTTGGGTATCTCATAATTTTTACCTACTATTAAAGGCACTTGCATAGCAGGCGAAACAATGCTTTCTACCAAGTTTCCGCCAATGCCCGAGCCTCCCAAACCTGCTACAAACACATTTTGAATTTCCTCGCTATGAGCAGTTGTACGAATATTTTTCCCAATTTCCACCGCTTTGCGGATTTGTGAGGCAAAGCCCTCTATGAGTTTTTGCATTGCAGACATAGACCAATTTTTTTGAGCAAAATTACACGAAATTTTCAATTTGTCTTTGCACTTCGGCAATTTCTTCGCCTACATCAAAGTTTTTTTGTATCGCTTGTAACTCTTGTAAAAGGTTTTTCAAGAATTTTTGATGAGCTTCTCCTTGGGGGTTGAAAGGTTTATGCTGAATTTTTTGTAAAATTTTTTGCCATTCGGCAAGTATTTTTTGGGTTTCGGTGGGCAAGAAAGTCTCCTGAAATTTTTGCCAAATATAGTTTTCGGCTTGCGGTGTAATATGCAGTAAATCGTCAGTATAGAACCTATAATCTCGCAAATCGTCCATTACAAGCTCAAAAGCAGGGAAATAATACACATTTTCGTATCTTTCTTGCAAATAGTGGCAAGCAAGTCGCAGAACAGATTTACTCACCGAGTTGAGCGGCAAGGTATCTTTCAGATGCCGTACAGGGCTGATAGTAAGAATCAGAGTTTTATCTTGTAAAATAGGAAAGGTTTGCTCAAAATCCGAGCATATTTCCTCTACGGCAAGCAGTCTTTTCCGAAAACAGGAAGCGGGCATTTTATGGCAGTTGGCAACTATATGTCCTTCATTTTCATACACCCAAGCAGTCCCAAAGGTGAGTATAAGCACCGAAGTTTGCGAAAAAAATTGAGTTATCTTGCTTACTTCTTCTCGGATACGCTGCCAGAGTTCTTCTTGACTTTCAGCTCGCAAAGCAGAATGGAAATCGTAATGAAGCCAGATTTTTTCAGGATTTTGGACACAAAATTTTTTCTGAGGCAGTTCCAAACCCGTACAAAAGCGTAGCAAACGCAAAATAGAAATCGGATTGTATATTGTACCAAATGGGTTGATAGCGGTTTGCCATTTATTTTCAGCAAGTTTTTTACCAATGGCATCGGCAAAACAAGAACCCAGAGTTAAAATCTGACTGGTATGGCTAAGAAAAGGATATTTTTCGGTAATTTGTAATTCTGTTCGCCACTGCATAAGTGAAAGCTATGAACTTATCTGATTTTTGAAGTAATTGTTTGCAAACTTGAAGTCAAAAGTCTTGAGTTGAAAGCAACCTTATCGCTTACGAATCCATACGCCAAAGAGTTACTTTTGTTTTTTACAAGGTTTCTTTCGGCGAGTATCCGTAACTTGAATAATTTTCCAAACACCTTCCTTTTCACGAAAAAGTTGGAAAGCATTTACTCCGCAGTGGCTAAAACGCTCACCCACAAAAAAACTGTACTCTGTCCATACACTTGCCAAGTTATCATCAATTTGGATATGATAGCTTTCAATTCTTTCGTTGTAAGGTTCAGGGTGAGGTGTTCCGATAGCCTTGATAAAGCCCTCGATGCTTTCTTCTTGTAAAGTAGCTTGCCCATTTTTATCAAAAGCAGTGGTATGCAGACGAGCCGAAGTATGAAAAACACTTCGTACCATAGCCGAATCTCCTTTTTTCATTCCTTCAAAAAGGCGTTCAATAGTATGCCGAACTGCCATTTTTTCTTTACTTCTTTGAGCAAAGCCATTTTGAGCAATGAGTAATAACAAAACCAACCAAGGCATAGATGTATAAGTTTGCTGAACGATTTATTTCTTGTAAAGCCACTTTTCGGGGTCTAACTTTTTATCATTTTTGTAAATGCAAAAAAGCACTTCGGGCGTGCCTTCAAAATTGGGCATAATTGTTCCTAAAACTTGCTGTGTGCTAATTTTTTCATTTTCTTTGACCGCTACATTATCCACAGGCTCGTAAATCGTAAAAAAATCGCCGTGATTTATCATAATACTGTACCCAGGTCCCATTCTTTCTCGTACCGCTTCTACCTTGCCCTCAAAAACAGCCTTAATTTTAGTACCTTGCTTTGCCTGAATTTTCACACCTGCATTATCTATGTAAAAATTAGCGATTACAGGGTGTTTTTGCTTGCCAAAACGTAAAGAAATAAACCCATTATCCACAGGCCAAGGCAAATTTCCTTTATTTTTGGAAAAAGAATTGGCGAGTTTGATATCCTCAGGGTTGGTAAGTACAATTTCTTTAGTTTCGCCGCCTCCTGTTTTCTTGATTTCGGCACGAATCACCGCAAGCGTTTGTTTTTCAAGCTCTTGCAACTCCTTTTTTTCTGCCAAATACTGCTGACGCAACTCTGCCTCTCGTTCTGCAAGTTCTCTGACAATCTCACTTTGTTGCTTTTGCAGGTTCAAAAGCTCTTGGTCTTCCTCTTGAAGGCTGGCAAGTGTAGTAGTTTTCTCTTCGCGTTGTTTGCGAACAATTTGATTTTGACTTTCCAAATATTCTTTGGTTTTCAAAATTTGCTCTAACTGCTTACGGCGAGCTATGGCATACTGCCTTACGAACTGGATACGTCTGTAAAATTCGTTGAAAGATTTTGCCGAAAGCACAAAAGTAAGTTGATTGTAACGATTACTGATTTTAGAGGCTTGGTAAATCATTCGGGCGTATTCTTTTTTCAGGTCGGAAAGGTCTTTTTCCAAACCTTCAATAATTTTTTCCGTATCGGAAATATCTTTTTCAATGAAAGAAATTTCTCGGCGAATAGCACTACGAATTTGCTCTCTCTGCTGAATTTGAGCATTGATAGCGTTCAGTTCGCCCAAAGAACGTTGTTTTTTGCTGGCAGCTTCTTCTAAAATTTTGTTGATTTCAGCAATATTTTTGAGTTTGGCATTTTTCTGCTCTTCCAATTGCTGTTTGCGTTGTTGAACTTGCCCCAAAACCATAGAGCAGAGCAGAAAAAGGATTGCTATCGTAAAAATTCGCTTCATTTGCCACAAAGTACAAAATTAAACGCTTAAAAATACAAAATTCTTGCTTGTGCAGAAAAAAAACTGCAAGCCCTTTTTTCTTTTTTCCAAGAAAAACTAATTTTGTATAAAATTCAGGTCTGATGAATACGCTACGCGTAGAAACTACACAAAACGTTTTTTTAGAATACAACCTTGCGGGGCTGGGTGAGCGAATTTTAGCTTTCTTGATAGATTTTTTTGTGATGTTTTTGTATGTTTGGCTATATGTGAAATTTTTAGAATACATTTTTAGAAACTGGTACTTGGAAGGAATCGTCAGCCTTACAACATTTTACCTCATTTATTTTTTCACGCTTATTTTGCCTCTTTCTACTTATACACTTGTGCAAGAAGTTTTTTTCAACGGACAAACTATCGGAAAAAAAATAATGCACATCAAAGTAGTTACGCGTAACGGCAGACAGCCCTCTCTTACGCAGTATGTGGTGCGTTGGCTTTTCAGAATGATAGACCTTTGGGCTACTTTGGGCATTTTGGGCATTATTGTAGCGGCTACCAACAAATACTATCAGCGTTTGGGCGACCTTGCCGCCGATACCTGCCTGATAAAACTTAAATCTGCTACCCAACTTAGCCAACAAGTGATTATTCCCGAATTTGATACACTCTACGAACCCAAATACCCCCAAGTGCTATTACTTTCCGATACAGATATAAACTACGTCAAAGAAGCTGTACTTTCTTATGAAAAGTTTGGAAACGAAGAAATTTTAGTTCCTTTTGTAAAAAAACTAAAAGAACTGCTCAATATACAAGATAGCAAATCAAATCATCATTCATTTTTAAGGCAAATTATTCGTGATTATACCTATTTAACTTCACAAGAAGAGGAAAAAGTATGACAGACAAAACGCAAAATCTTCAACAAGAGGCAGATTTATTGGAAGACGCCATTGCCGAAGAGATTGAAAATATCCAAGAAAAAATTTGGTATAAATTCAAGTTAGGGCTTTCGGTGGCTTTGGTAGGAATTGGTACTTTTTGGGTTCTCAAAAAATGGCTTGATTACCCTCTACGTCTGCAAGATTTCTACCCTTCGGATACCGACACCCCCACAGAAAGTACCGAACCCAGCAATGCCCCACAATCGCAAAAAGATTTGGATATTGTTGCAATGATTAAGCGAGAAATTGCTATGTTTCTTTTAGCCATTGCCAAACAAAAAATTTATGAACTTTTAGAAAAAATCAGAAACTACGAAAACGAACCCAGTTACGAAGATGAATAGGATTTTATCACTGCTTCAATCATTCAAAAATGAGCAAAAAAAGGCTTTTGCTTTGCTCATAGACCCCGACAATGTTGATGAACTGCAATGTATTGAACTCATTCATTTAGCCGAAACTGCCCAAGTAGATTTCCTTTTCGTTGGTGGAAGTTTGATTACAGGCAATAATTTGAGCCGAGTAGTAGAAATTGCTAAATCTATTTCTACTATTCCTGTGGTACTTTTTCCCGGAAGCAGTTTACACATTGATACCGAAGCCGATGCTATTTTATTTCTTTCGCTTATTTCGGGCAGAAACCCCGATTTTTTGATAGGACAACATATTTTAGCCGCTCCTATCCTCAAAAGAAGCCGTTTGGAGGTTTTACCCACAGGTTATATGCTTGTAGATACAGGCAAACAAACTACGGCTTCGTTTATGAGTGGCACTACTCCCATTCCTTATGATAAACCTGCCGTAGCCGCTTGTATTGCAATGGCAGGCGAAATGCTGGGCTTGCAACTCATTTACTTGGACGGCGGTAGCGGTGCCGAAAAGCCTATCTCTCCGCAAATGATTCAAGCCGTTCGCAAATCTGTGGATACACCTATTTTGGTAGGAGGAGGCATCAATACTGCTGAAAAAGCCTTACAGGCTATCAGGGCGGGGGCAGATGTGATTGTTGTAGGAAATGCTATTGAAAAAGACCCCACGCTGGTACTTGAAATAGCTCAAAGTGTAAAAAGTTTCTTGCCAAGCCTTTCTTGATTGAGAGCTTGCTAATTCAGAATACAAGCGATGATGTTGTTGTAAGCGGCATCATCGCTTGTCTCTATATTTTTATCGTATTTTTGCAATCAAAGGGTAAGCAACTAACCTCTAAACGCCTAATGTATGAGCCTATCTATCCCCTTTTTTCTTGAACTATATTAGGCTCGTACCTAAACCCTCCGAATATATGAATGAACAAAGATTTAGATAAACGCCAGTTGAGCGGTGCCAGCACTATGGTAGCCGTAATAATCGTGAGCCAATATACATACGTAGGTGGGTCGTTGAAAACAAAATATGCTCCAAAACCAAAAGTTACGAAAATTGCTACCGAAATAGCATAACTCACATACATTGCTCCCTGAAAAAAGTCAGGTTCTTTTTCATAGCGTACTCCACAAACAGGGCAATGCGAAAGGGGTTTGGGAAAAACTTTGCCCTTTTCAAATAAATCTCCTTGTCTGCAACGTGGGCATTTACATTCCAAAATTGCTTGAAGTTTGTTTTTTTCTCGCATTTTTTTGTTTTTTATAGTTTTTGTACCACAAATAACCAATCACTGCTATAAGCAAATACGGAAAAAATGCCATATACAGAATAGCACTATTGATAGCCCCTCCTGTATTGCTTTGCTCCGAAACCGATTTACACATTACACATTGGGCATAGCTTAGGTTTGCCAAAGCCCAAAACAAAAATACATAAATCAATTTTTTCATAAGTGCTATTTTGAAGTGTAACTAAAAAAATGCGAAAAAAGTTTCAAAGAGAGAATAAATATTCAAACTTAAATATTTTCACCGAGCTTACTCTGTTTCTTTTGAGTTTCTTTTGGATTTAGCAGGAGCAAACCATCCATCGGTAGCAGTAGAACTTTCAATTTTTTCTTCTAAATCATCGGGTAAAAGATGAAAGAAATCTAAACCTGTTTCTTTTTCTACTTCATCAATGCTCACTTGGTACTTGCGATAGTTTTCTTTTTTATTCTCATTGGGTACAATAAAAGCAATACCACGCTCTTCTTTAAGGCTCAAAATCACTTTATAGTAGGCTGGCGGTACTGAAATTTTATTTTTCTTACCAATTTTTTGCATATTTCCCTTGAAAACGGGTCCTGTTACAATATACAAATCACCTTTTTTTTCGCCCCAAAACCTTACTTTTTCTTCCAAAAGTCGCCAAGTTTCACGATTACAAAGGGGGTACTGCGGACTCATATTGCTCATAGCAAAAGTTTCACGCATCATTTGCTCATTACCTGTAAAATCTCCTGCGGGGGCTAAATGCCCTCTATCAAAGCCCGAACCTGCATAATCCATTGGCAAAGCTGAGCCTGTACTTACTTTTCTATCAGGATAAAAAACTTCCTGACTGCGAGTTACATTTTTTTCTAAGTTTTTGGCTGTCATTTTGTAAGCCACCCAACGAGCCTGTTCGTGCTCTTCTACGTAGGCGAGTGTGAAATAGGTATGGCGTACAATTTCATCATTGTACGGTGATTTGGGTATTTCTAAATCCTCGTAATTGCCTTGCTTTTTAGCGGGCTTACCCGTTTGGGAAGCACTACCTTTTTGCTCCTTTTTTTCCTCTACAATTTCAAACTCTTGCTCAATTTTCTTTTGCTCTTGCTCTTTTTCAGAATCGTTTTTTTTAGAAAAATACTCTACTTTCCACTCATAGAGTTTGGCAGTGAGTGTTTGATTGGGAAATGTTTTTTCAAAACGAGCAAAAATGTTTTTGAGTGTAGTATTGGGGACAAATATGTAAAATAGTAGCAAGCCTACTCCCCCAAAAATAAGTATCCGCCAAAAGTAAGTCTTCAGCTGTTGGAGTGTTTTTTTATTGAATTGCATACATTTTAGTGGTTCAGTGATTTCAGTTGAAATGCTTGGCTTTCAAGAGTTTGGGTAATTATTTACGTTCAAAAAGTTCAAGAGTTTGGGGTACTCAGTCTAAAATCCAATGTCCTAAAAATCTTGTTTCCTGCATCTTGCTTTCTATTTCCCACTGCAAATTTACTAAAAATCTGCATTTTTTGCCTTTTCTGAAAATATTTTGTTTCTTGCTCACGTTTTCTAAAAAATTTAACCTGCGATGATAAAAAAATATTTAACCTTTCTCTTTTTTTGGAGTTTTTTACAAGTTTTCTCGCAAGATTTCATTACTCCTTTTGAGCGTTCCAAAGGAACAGAAACTGCTACTTACGAAGAAGGAATTGAGTTTTATCAGAAATTAGCTTCTCGCTATGCAGAAATCAAGATTTTTGAGTACGGCACTACCGATATTGGCAAACCTTTGCATTTGGTAGTTTTTTCGGAAGATAAAGATTTTAATCCCAGCTCTCTAAAATCCAAAAATAAAACTATCTTTTTGGTTATCAATGCTATACACCCTGGCGAGCCTGATGGCGTTGATGCCTCTATGATGCTACTGCGTGATATTGTGCAAAATGATAAACTCAAAAAAATGTGTAAAAACACCGTTTTGGCTATTATTCCTTTTTACAATGTTGATGGCGTACTGAACCGAAACTCTTACAGCCGAGCTAACCAAAACGGACCCAAAAGCTATGGCTTTCGGGCTAATGCTAAAAATTTAGACCTCAATCGCGATTTTATTAAAATGGACTCTGAAAATGCCAAAACCTTCGTACAGATTTTTCAGACTTGGCAACCAGATGTACAAATTGATAACCACGTTACCAATGGTGCTGATTATCAGTACACTATGACCTATATTTTCGCCAATCCTGCTCTATACGCTCCCGATATGCAAAGTTATTTCTTGAAAGAATTTAAGCCCGATATGCTCAATTTGATGAAAAAAAAGGGCGAAGAAATGTCGCCTTATGTTGAACTTCGCAAAAATATTCCCGATAGTGGTTTGGTGCAAAATGTTCGCTCTCCGCGTTTTTCACATATTTATGCTACTCAATTTCATACACTTGCAATGGTAGCCGAAACGCATATGCTCAAACCTTTCGATAAACGCGTGCAAGCTACTTACAAAATGATGATGAGCATTTTGGAAATTTTAGAAAAAGACGGCATTAAAATTCAGCGAAGCCGTAAAAAAGCCTTTGAGCATTTTCAGAAACAAGAAACGATGGTTTTGGATTGGAAAATCAATGAACAGAAACCTACAATGATTGATTTCAAGGGCTATGAAGCAGAATTTGTAACGAGCAAAATTACCGGTCTGCCCCGCCTAAAATACAACACGCAAAAGCCTTATACTAAAAAAATACTCTACTGGGATACCCACGAACCCAAACTTGTTATCAAGAAGCCCAAAATGTATATTATCCCTAAGCTGTATGCCAATATTGCCAAAATGCTTGAAATGAATGGCGTACAAATCACCAAATTCACCAAAAAAGAAACATTCAAAGGCTTTTATTACTACATCAAAGATTTCAAAACACCACAAAAACCCTACGAGGGGCATTATTTCCATTATGATATTGAAGTAGAAAAAAAGCCCGATACCTACACTATCCAAGAAGGCGATTTTATTGTAATGACCAACCAGCCACACATCAATTTCATAATGAATGTTTTAGAGCCTCAAGCCCCCGATAGCTATTTTGCGTGGAATTTTTTTGATACCATTTTACAACAAAAAGAAGGTTTTTCGGATTATGTTTTTGAAGAAATTGCTGAAAAACTTTTAGCCGAAAACCCTACCTTACGAGCTGAATTTGAAGCCAAAAAACGCTCCGATACTGAATTTGCCCAAAATGCCTACAAGCAATTAGATTTTATTTACAAAAATTCGCCTTATTACGAAAAACATCACCAACGCTATCCTATTTTTAGGGTAGAATAAAAATACTCATTTTTTCTTTGAAAAAAGTTTTTTTCTTTCTACCTTTGCCGTCCTAAAAAAACCGAAAGACAGACGGGTTCTGTCATTCTCCACCTAAAAATTTTTAGAAAAATGGCTGTAAAAATTCGTTTAGCTCGCAGAGGAAAGAAAAAGTACGCAATGTACGATGTTGTAATTGCCGATTCTCGTGCTCCACGCGATGGGAAGTTCATTGAAAAAATCGGTACGTACAACCCTAACACAAACCCTGCAACTATCAAATTAGATGAGGAAAAGGCTCTTAAATGGGTAATGAACGGGGCTATTCCTACCGATACCGTAAGAGCAATGCTTTCTTACAGAGGAATTTTAATGAAAAAACACTTGCAGGTAGGTGTTTTGAAAGGGGCAATCACACAAGAACAAGCCGATGCCAAATTTGCGGCTTGGCTTGAGCAGAAAAATGCTAAAATTCAGGGTAAAGTGGATAGACTTGCCAAAGAAAAAGCAGAAGCCCAAAAAGCTCGCTTGGAAGCAGAAGCTAAAATCAAAGAAGAAAGAGCAAAAGCAATTGCTGAAAAGCAAAAAGTGCAAGAAACAGGTGAAAATAGCAACGAAAATTCTGCTCCTGAAGCCACTGAAAACGCACCCAACTAAAAATAAAACCTCGCTACAAGCGAGGTTTTTTTATGCTATAAATGCCCCGCAAAGGAAAATGGTCGGAATAATTGAAAGAACGGTCGGTTTCAAAAAAATGAATATTTAAATTTGAACTAAAAAACTGATTATCAATTCGCAAGAAAAAAAGTTTGCCATTATACGAAAAATCTAAACCACTACCCTTTTCTTCAAAAGCATTGAGCAATTTTTCCCTAAAACGCTTGTAAGTGTAGCTGTAAGGCGTATCGTTGAAATCTCCACAAACAATTACGGGATAAGGCGATTTTTCAAGATGAGCCAGTACCAAAGCCGTTTGTTTGGCTCGCAAACGAAAGCCACGCAAGAGTTGCAGGAAAATGTTGTTATAGTTTTTTTTCAGTTGTTCGTAGCTTTCGCTATCAAACATCTTCTCCTCATCAAGGCTGATAGACTGCAAGTGAATGTTATAGATGCGAATGGTGTCTTTCTTTACTACAATATCAGCAAATTGCCCCCGATTGAGGCTTTTGGCAAATTTGATTTCGCCCGACCTTACTATCGGATGCTTCGAAAAAATAGCTATCCCAAAGTAGTTGTGTCTTTCACTTTTCTGCGGACTGATAACATACTGATATTTACCTTTTTCCTTAATTTTGGCAATGGTATTGAATACTTTGGAGCTATCTTCGCAAAAAAATTCTTGCAAACACTTAATATCACTACTATCTTCTACAACCTGCTGAATGAGTTTTTTGGCATTGATGCTATCTTTCCCTTGCAGATGATTATAGACATTGAAAACTTTTACATTATAGCTCAAAACGCTGAATGTATGATGATTTTTCTTTTTCTCACCGCCCAACTGAAAGCGAATAGTGCTTACAATAAAAGAATAGCCCAAAGCCAAAACCAGCGTTGAAACAACCCCTTTCCAAGATTTCTGCAAAAACCAATGTAACACAAAAAACAAATTCACTACAAGCCACCCGGGAACGCTCAAAGCCCAAAAGCCCGCCCAAAAATAGTTTGCAGGCGAAAGGTAACAACTATAATAAGCCGTTAGCGTCAGAATAGCACATATAATATTGATGATAAAACGTTTTTTGCCTTTAGCTTTACTATTTTTCATCAAAATTTGCCCAAGTAGTTAAAAGGTGTGATGTTTTTCAATTCTTGTTTGATATTTTCAGCTAAATCAAGTGTTTCAATGAAATCAGTGATAGTTTTTTGGGTAATTTTTTCATTGGTACGAGTAAGGCTTTTCAAGGCTTCGTAAGCCTGCGGATATTTTTCTCGGCGTAAAATAGTCTGGATAGCTTCTGCTACCACAGCCCAATTCTCTTCTAAATCTTGATGTAGAGCTACTTCATTGAGTTGGAGTTTTTCCATACCTTTAAGCAAGGATTTGTAAGCAATAAAGCTATGAGCTATCGGCACACCCAGATTGCGTAACACGGTAGAGTCGGTTAAATCTCTTTGCAGACGAGAAATGGGTAATTTGGCAGAAAGATGTTCAAAAATAGCATTGGCATAGCCCAAATTTCCTTCGGCATTTTCAAAATCAATAGGATTGATTTTGTGGGGCATAGCCGAAGAGCCTACCTCCCCCGCCTTGATTTTCTGCTTGAAATACTCCATAGCCACGTATTGCCAAATATCACGTGCAAAGTCTATAAGAATAGTATTGATACGTTTCAGGCAGTCTAAAATAGCGGCTAAATGGTCGTAATGTTCAATTTGAGTGGTAGGATAGCTTCTTTGCAAGCCCAAAGAAGCAACAAACTTTGTTGCAAAAGCGTGCCAATCAATTTGGGGGAATGCCACAAAATGAGCGTTCATATTGCCTGTCGCACCGCCAAATTTAGCAGAAAAAGGAATTTGCGAAAGCAGTTGCATTTGTTGTTTGAGCCTTTCGGCGAAAACGAGCCACTCCTTGCCCATCGTGGTAGGCGTAGCGGGCTGTCCGTGGGTACGTGCTAGCATAGGCAAGGCGAGCCATTCTGTTCCTTTTTGTTCCATTTGGCTCAAAACCTTCTGCAAAGCAGGCAATATTTCTGTCTGCAAAGCCTCTTTCAGACTTAAAGGAATAGCCGTATTGTTGATGTCTTGCGAGGTAAGCCCAAAATGTACAAATTCACTAAACTCTTGCCAGCCATTTTGGGCAAAAAAATCTTTGATAAAATATTCTACGGCTTTTACATCGTGATTGGTTGTTTTTTCAATATTTTTAATTTTTTCGGCATCAGAGAGCGAAAAATTATGATAAAAATCTCGCAAAGTGGCAAAATTGTTTTTATCAAAATTTTGCATTTGGGGTAAATTTAGCTCGCAAAGAGCAATAAAATACTCTACTTCTACCCAAACTCTGTAACGCATTAGAGCAAATTCAGAAAAATAAGGGGAAAGACTTTGCGTTTGGGTGAAATATCTGCCGTCAATGGGTGAAATACAGGTTAAAGGTGTCATAGCTTTTCAGAATAAAAAGCAAAAATAAGATATTCGTATGCAAAAGCAAAAGTATGAAAGATTTTTGGTAATTGTTTAGGTATAGTTTTCAGTAAGGAAACAGGAAACAAGATACAGGAAACAGGATTTTAGAAAATAAATGTCAGACAAAAAAATGAGAGATAAAGCCATTAAAGGCTTGAACCTCAAACGCCTAACTTTTTGAAGTTTTTGAAAGCCAAGTATTGGGTTTATAGGTAAAAGTACACTATGGAAAGGATAATAACAACTATGAGCAAATAATAAGTCCATTGGTTGGCTTTGGGGTGTTTGGCGGCGAAGCCAGCGGCAAGATATGCTCCCAAAGCTTGCCCCAAGGCAGTAAGTATGCCCCAAAACCAATCGGCTTGCCCTTGCCACAAAAATACCAAAAGCACAGGCAAAGCATATAAAGCTACAATTATCAGCTTATAGGCATTCGCGATTTTCAAAGGCTTTTCCAGCCCCATTACCAGCACCACAAGTAAAAAAATTCCTACCCCTGCTTGCACAAAACCTCCATATACTCCTACTCCGAACAAAGCAAGTTGATTGTACCATTTTTTTTCTTTGAAACTTTCTGTTAGTTTTTCTTTGAGCCATTTTTCGGGTTTGAGTAGCAAAAGCAGAAGCATTACAATCATCAAAATACCTAAAAAATCTTTGAAAAATTTATCGCTGACAAGCGTAGCTACATAAGCCCCCATCAAAGCTCCGATAAGTGAAGGTGTTACAATCCAAACAGGGTTTTTCAGGCGAATAGATGACTTTTGCAGAAAAGTGATTAGCCCCGTAGCACTTTGCAACACCACCGCTATACGATTTGTGCCATTGGCTACTACGGGAGGCAAGCCCATCGCAATCAGCAAAGGAAGCATAATCAGGCTACCGCTACCCGCAAGGGTATTGATAAACCCCGCCACTACACTGGCTATGAAAACAAGAAAATAAAGTAATAATTCCACAAAGGCTATCTTGAAAGCACAAACTTATCATAAAACGCAAACATAGGCATAAAATTCAGACATTTTTCTGTATTTTTGCCAAAATGCTTAAAATTCTATGAAGTTTCTTGCTTGCTTATGGGTTTGGTTAATACTCTCGCAATGGCTTTGGGCACAAGGAAAGCCTCCTTTTTTGCCTGCTGACACTATTTTTTTCTATAAAGTTTTACCCAACGATACCTCTAAAAAAATCTTGGAAAAGCGGTACTTCCACTTATACGATAAGCAAAACCACCTGAGAGAAATACTTTGCGAAAAATGGCAAAATAACGAATGGCACTATACCCATAGGTGGGTTTTTAGTTACAATGCTTTCCACGCTCTACAAAACTACCGCAAAGAAATTTGGGATAGCCTCAACCGAGATTGGCTCAAATACAAACGCCGAACCTTCAACTACAATATTCGCTATTTACCTACTGAATTTTATGATGAATTTTGGGATAAAAATGAGCAAAAATTTCTCAAAAAAAACATTACTAAAATTGCTTACAATAGCAAACATCTGCCCGCTGAAATAGAATACAAAATTTATCAGAATGAGAAGTGGATAGATTCGCTCAAACAAGAAATTTTTTACGATACGCTTAGCGGGCAAATAAACGGCATTGCCTATCGGGGAAATCCTGCCATTGCTGGAAATTTGGTAAAGTACGTAGAAATTAAAAAGGAAAAAAATACCTGGATTCTAACTACCAAAAGTTCTGCCAAAGAAAAAAATGCTGATAAAATGCCCAGATTATTGCTTTGGGTTGATGAGAAAACACAAAATTATCTTGGTGAAGAAGCCCAAATTTATCGTACAAGTCCGAAAGCTCAATTTCAAGAAATAGCGGGCGTAAAAAGTTGGTTCAATCGCAAACGCAATCAGTGGTTTTTTTCGCATTACCAGCTCAAAGAAGGTAAAAAGTTGCTTCATAAGCAAGCCATTCTTTCGCCTACAAGTTTCAAAGTAAAACCTTTTTGGCAAAATGTAAGTTTCCTTTTGGGGCTTACAGAAAATTTTTATGAATAAATTGGCTTTTTTCTGAAAAGTCTTTACTTTTGGTTCAAACTTTAATGCTATGGCTGTACTCACACGCGAAATTGTTCTTGAAGATATTTTACAAAAGTTTGAAGGCAAATTGGCGTTGGACACACATACACATTCCGACCTGCCTTTGCTGATATGCGATAGAGAAATTATTGTCAATCTTTTGGAATACTTGTATTTTCACAAGCAGTTCCAATTTCAGTTCCTCACTACCCTTTGTGGTATTCATTACCCCGACAATGTAGGTGCAGAATTTGCCGTAATGTACCAAATTCATAGTCTTATCCATAATATTCGTTTGCGTATTAAGGTGTTTTTGCCTGAAAACGATTTACATATTCCCACAATTACGCACCTTTTTGCCGCCGCCAACTGGATGGAACGCGAAGCCTACGACTTTTATGGGATTATTTTTGACGGACACCCTAACCTCAAACGTATTTACAACGTAGATGAAATGGATTATCATCCACTACGCAAAGAATATCCTTTGGAAGACCAAACTCGCAAAGACAAAGAAAACTTGTATTTTGGCAGATAATTGATGAAAAACAAACATATTTTTTTACAAAATTTAGGGAGAGTTTCCTACAAGCCCGCTTGGGACTATCAAACTTTGCTTTTTGAAAAAATCATTGCTCAAAAAACTAACCCACAAAACACTGAACCTACTGAAAATTATCTTTTGCTTTGCGAGCATAACCACGTTTATACCCTTGGCAAAAGCGGAAAAGTTGAAAACCTACTCATTTCAGAAAATGAACTTTCTGAAAAAGGTGTAGAATTTTACAAAATTAACCGAGGCGGCGATATAACCTATCACGGATTAGGGCAAATTGTGGGTTATCCCATTTTGGACCTTGAAAATTTTGCGACCGATATACATTGGTATATGCGTTCTTTGGAAGAAGTGATTATACGCACTCTGGCTGATTTTGGTATTCGGGCAGAAAGATTGCAAGGCTTCACAGGTGTTTGGATTGATACCCAACAAAATCCTCGTAAAATCTGTGCTATGGGTGTAAAAACAAGTCGCTGGGTAACTATGCACGGCTTTGCTTTGAATGTAAATACAGAGCTTGACTTTTTCAATTACATAGTACCTTGCGGTATAGTAGATAAAGGCGTAACCTCAATGCAAAAAGAACTTGGCAGAGAAGTTCCTTTGCAAGAAGTAGAAAATGTTATTGTCAGACATTTTGCTGAAGTTTTTGAAGCTCAAATTTTTGAAATAGGCACCATTGCATTAAAAAACCCTCATAGCTCTAATCTATGAGGGTTTTGCTTTTTTAATAGCCCAACTTCAAAAGTTTATCTTTCAGTTCTTTTCGGGCAATATGAATTCTATTTTTCACGGTACCAATCGGAATACCTAATCTTTCAGCGATTTCGTGATATTTGAAACCTTTGAAATACATCATAAAAGGCGTACGATAGACTTCATCAAGGGCATCAAGAGCCTCCGTGATTTCTTGCATTGCCAGCGACGAAACCCCCGCATTCTGAGCAATACTCGCCGTGCTATTGATGTAGTGCAAATTATCCGTAGTATCAATGAATGTTTTACGTCTTACCATTCTTTGATAATTGGTAATGAACGTATTTTTCATTATTGTATAGAGCCACGCTTTCAGGTTTGTGCCATCGGCAAATTTTTCTTGATTGGTGAAGGCTTTATACATTGTATCTTGAAGCAAATCGTTGGCATCTTCCAAATCTTTGGTCAAACGCACTGCAAAAGGCTTGAGAGCCTTTATGGCTTGTGCTAACTGGCTGTTAAATTCAAGGGCTGTCATAATACACCTCCATTGTTTTGTTGAACACAAACTTATTAAAAGTTAGACAAAAATCCAAATTTTGTTTAATATTTTTTTTCAAAAGTTAAACAAAATTTTTCTATTCAAACGCACACACTTAAACGTTTATTTTGCGTTTTTTGTAAAAGTTTTCATCTTTGTTCAAATTTTTACTTATGAGGGTCTTAGTTTTAGATAATTACGATAGCTTTACTTACAACTTGGTACATTTGCTCAAAGAGTTAGGCGTATATCCTGATGTTTTTCGCAACGATAAAATTGCCTTAGAGCAAGTTGCGAGATATGATAAAATTCTACTTTCACCAGGTCCCAGCCTCCCCAAAGATGCAGGTATAATGCCTGCTTTGCTTCAAAATTATGCTTCTACCAAAGATATTTTAGGAGTTTGTCTGGGTCATCAGGCTATTGGTGAAGCCTTTGGTGCAATGCTTTACAATTTGCCCCAAGTTCAGCACGGAGTAGCCACCGAAATACATCTTTGTAGTACAACGGAAAAGTTGTTTGAAAAATTGCCTACTCGTTTCAAAGTAGGTAGGTATCATTCTTGGGTTATTGATAAATCCTCGCTCCTGCCTACCGATTTAGAAATCACTGCCGAAGATGAGGCTGGCTTTGTAATGGCAATTTCGCATCGCAAATACGCTCTGAAAGGTGTTCAGTTTCACCCCGAAAGCATACTTACCGAATATGGTAAAGAAATGATTGCCAACTGGCTCAAATCCTAATACCTTAATGCAAACTGATTTTGATTTTGCAAAACTCGTACTCTTCGGGCTGATTTGAAGCCACAATAACCAACTTTTTCCCAATAAGTTTCTGCATTTCCGACTGATACCAACGGATATTTTCTTGGTCTAAATTGGTGGTGGGTTCATCAAGCAATAAAACAGGAGCAGGCGAGTAAAATGCCAAACCCAATTTGAGGCGTTGTTTCATTCCCGATGAAAAATTCTTGATATACTTGTGGCGAGCATTTTCCAAACGTAAAATTTCAATCAGATGAGCCGTTTGCAAACCTTTGAGTTTCTCGTGGAATTGTATCATTTCCGTAAGAGTTAGCTCTTCTACCAATTCCATATACGGACTTGCCCAAGCAAGGTATTGATAAAAATTTTCCGTAGCAATGATTTTATCATTTACTTTGTAAAAAATTTTTCCTTCGCTGGCAGGCAAAATGCCCGAAATTACTTGCAAAAGTGTAGATTTGCCACTTCCATTGTTCCCTGTAATTGCTACGGGCTTATTTTCCTGAAACTCAAAAGAAAAATTCCGAAATATCCATTCGTTATTAAATTTTTTTCCTAAATTTTCGGCGTGAATAGTGAGCATATCAACTCATTTCTTGCAAATTAACACATAAATTCAATGCTTGTCAAATGGGCTATTAAAATAGGCACAGGAATTCTGCTCTTTTTGGCAGGAGTGCTTTTCTGGCATTTCATTAAAGGTAGTTTTTGGGGAGGAGGTTCTAAAAGTGCAAAGGAAGTTATCAAGCATCAAACTACTTTGGAGCAAATTGAGGCTTTGGGAAAACTGGAACTTGTCAAATATACTTTCAAAGATATTTTGGAGTACAAAATAGATAGACCTTGGTACAAAGGTGGTGATAGCAAAACGCTACTGATTGTAGCAGGCGAGGCAGTAGGTTGTATAGATTTAACCAAAATCAAGAAAGAGCATATCCTTGAAAAAGATAGCGTAATGATTATACAACTTCCTAAGCCCGAGCTTTGCTATGTAAAAGTAAATCAGCAAGATAGCAGAGTATATGAAGTAAAAACGGGCTTTATGACCTTTGACGAAGCCCAACTTATTGAAACAGCCTACAAAGAAGCCGAAAAACAAGTAGCAAAAACAGCTATGGAAAGCAATATTATGGAGCAAACTAAAAAAAATGCAGAGCTGATACTCAAACCTACTTTGGAGCAAATTGCAAGAAAAAAAGTGGTTTTTCGTTATGACCTTACAGGTGTAAAAATTGAAACCGAAACCAAACCCATTTTTCAAAAATAAATTTTCAAAAAAATATTGACAACTCACAAAATTTTCTTATTTTTCCGTAAAATTTCCTTAAAACAACCTTAAACTAAACAATTATGAGAAAGGTTATTTTCTACGCAATACTTACCTGTTTGGCTTGTTTGAATTTTGCCTGTAACAATTCGGGGGGAGGTGATACTGGAAGCGGAGGAACAGAAGATGCTCAACAAAAACAAGAAAGATTGAAGCATTTTCACGATGAGTATGCAGGATTGAACCGAGAGCATCAAGAAATGGAAATGGAACGCCGAGACTATCAAGATTATTTTGATACATTACGCAACTTATATTTGAGCCTAAAACCCCAACCCGAACCCGCTTTTGATGCCCTTCAACAGCGTTTTCAGGCTACTATGAAAGAAGATAGCGATATGATTAGTGAATTTGTGAAAGAAATAGACGAACTGCTCAATTTTATCAATCGTTATGAAAAAGGGGAAATCACCTATGAAAAAGCAGAACAAGATAGAAGATCTTTGGATAGCAAACACCAAAAAGTACAAAGCACACACGATAAAATTTCAAAAGATTTAGAAAAAGAAATAAGCGAGTTAAAAGAACTTATTGATAAAGCAGGTGGTAAAGACAAAATTCCCGCTATGTATACCAAAAATCGTGATGCCCTAAAAGCTGGAAACGTAATTCCTGCCGATACAACTAAAAAATAAATTCATTCCTTTTACTAAAAAATTATGCAGGCATAGAAAGCTATGCCTGTTTTTTATGGTTTTCCACTATGCTCAAAAGAGAAATACGAGAATTTTACAAAAAAAAGAGGCAAAAACTAAGCGAGTTGGAATGGCTTACCAAGAACAGAGCCATCACCGATAGATTATTTCAATGGAATTTGCTTGAAAAAGTAAGCTATCTACACTTATTTTTGCCTATTACCAGGCAAAAAGAACCTGATTTGTGGAGTTTTATCTATCAGGTTTGGGAAGAAAAGCCTCATATTACCTTGCTTGTTTCTCGTACCCACCCCGAAACCCATAGCCTTTCGCATTATATTTTTACCGAAGCTACTGAAATTCAGGAAAATCGTTGGGGAGTCCCCGAGCCGCTTTCCACAGAAATCTTTGAAAATCTTTCTGCTATTGATATGGTACTTATTCCTCTTTTAGCCTTTGATGCACAAGGCTATCGGGTAGGCTATGGAAAAGGTTTTTACGATAGGTTTCTTTCCGAGTGTCCCCAAGCCTTAAAAGTTGGTATTTCGCTTTTTGAAGCCTTGCACGAACCCATTAGCGATACCAATGAATATGATATAAAATTAGATTTCTGTATTACCCCAATGCAGTTGTATGATTTTTCTTCTCCAAAATCATAAAAAGTTCTGCACCAGCCCTTGGCGGAATGGAATTGTAGCAAGTTTCAAAAACTTTCAAATCAAAATAAGGCTCAAAATAATTCAAATACTCATTTTTTGAGCCTCCAAAAGGCGGACCTGAATGTTCAAATTCTCTGTTGAAAAGCAGCCCTACCAACTTGCCCTTTTCGGACAGCAATTCATACATTTTTTTTGCGTACAAAGCTCGCAAACTTGGCTCAATGGCACAGAAAAAGGTCTGTTCTACAATCAAATCATATTTTCCTGTAAAGGCGAAAAAATCAGTGTGGATAACTTTTACTTGTGGATAAGAGGCAAAATGTTTTTGAAGTTTTTCCACCAAAAAGCCCGAAATATCCACAAGAGTAATATTTTGAAAGCCGTTTTTTACTAAAAATTCAGCCTCATAAGCATTTCCACAACCGGGAATAAGAATGTGAATATCTTTGCGACTGAGTTGTTCAAAATATTTTTGTAAAGGGGTAGAAGGGTAACCTATATCCCAACCTGTTTGCTGGTTACGATAGCGTTCTGTCCAAAATTCTTCGTTTAGCATAGTATTGTGGTGATTTTTTGAAAATCAAAAAATTATTACAAAAAAAGGCAGTTTGTATACTGCCTTTTCTGCTAATGAAGCGAAAAATTAAATATGTATCACCTCTCCATAAGCGGCGGCAACGGCTTCCATAATTGCCTCGCTCATTGTAGGGTGCGGATGCACGGATTTGATGATTTCGTGTCCTGTGGTTTCCAAGTTGCGTGCTACTACTACTTCGGCAATCATTTCTGTAACATTTGCTCCAATCATATGACAGCCAAGCCATTCGCCATATTTGGCATCAAAAATTACTTTAATAAATCCATCGCTCACGCCACCTGCTTTGGCTTTTCCCGAAGCCGTGAAAGGAAATTTACCCACTTTTATATCGTAGCCTTTTTCTTTGGCTTGTGCTTCGGTAAGTCCTACGGAAGCAATTTCGGGCTGGCAATATGTACAACCGGGTATATTGTTGTAATTGAGCGGGTGCGGGTTCAAACCTGCTATTTTTTCTACACAAATGATACCCTCTGCCGAAGCTACGTGTGCCAAAGCAGGACCTGGGGTAATATCTCCAATGGCATAAATACCCGCTACATTGGTGCGATAGTATTCATCTACCACTACTTTGCCTTTATCAGTTTTTACACCTGCTTCTTCCAAGCCTATTCCTTCAATATTGGCAGTAACGCCCACCGCCGAAAGTACCACATCACACTCCATTTGCTCAATGCCATTAGGGGTTTTGATAGTAACCTTACAACCTGCTCCCGAAGTATCCACAGCCTCTACGGTAGAGGAAGTAAGAATTTTTATACCCATTTTCTTGTAAGATTTTTCAAGTTGTTTTGAAACCTCCTCATCTTCCACAGGTACAATGCGAGGCATAAATTCTACAATGGTTACATCAGTACCAATTGAATTGTAAAAATATGCAAACTCTACACCTATCGCCCCCGAACCCATAATAATCATCTTTTTGGGTTGCTTATCCATATACATTGCCTTGCGATAGCCTATTACCTTTTCGTTGTCAATTTTGATATTCGGTAGCTCCCTTGCTCTGCCACCCGTAGCCAAGAGAATATGCTTGGCTTCCAGTAGTTTTTTAGAACCATCTTTGGCAGTTACTTCTACTTTTTTATCGCGGGTAAGTTTGGCAAATCCCTCTATCAGTTCTACTTGATTTTTACGGAACAAAAACTGAATTCCTTTGCTCATACCAGCGGCAACATCTCGGCTACGCTGAATCATCGCTTTGAAATCGGCTTGTGCCTGCTGAATATGTATGCCATAGTCTTGGGCGTGCTTGATGTATTCAAACACTTGTGCCGATTTGAGCAAGGCTTTCGTAGGAATACAACCCCAATTTAGGCAGATACCTCCCAGCTCGGCGGCTTCTACTACTGCTGTTTTCAAGCCCAACTGACGAGCTCTGATAGCGGCAACATAGCCGCCCGGTCCGCTTCCTATCACAATTAAGTCGTAATTCATAAGAAAAAAGGTTTTTGTTAGAAAACTGCGTTGCAAAATAATAAAAAACCCCGACACTCCGAGAGGTCAGGGAGTAGGTTTTAGTAAAAGTTATTATTTTCGGTAAGTTACAGCTTTGATAGCTTCCAAAGTACGCTTGGGGTTCGGTAAAATGGCTTCAATGAGTGTAGGAGCATAAGGCAAAGGCACGTCCATACTATTGATGCGGTGAATAGGAGCATCAAGGTAGTCAAATGCGTGTCTTTGAACATGATAGGCTATTTCAGAAGAAATTGCCGCCAGAGGCCAAGCCTCTTCTACCACTACCAAACGATTGGTTTTCTTGACAGATTCTACGACGGTTTTATAGTCAATCGGGCGAACAGTACGCAAATCAATTACTTCTACGGAAATTCCTTCTTTGGCGGCTTCATCGGCGGCGGCGTGAGCTACTTTCATCATTTTTCCAAAAGAAACCACCGTTACATCTGTACCTGTACGCGTAATTTTGGCTACTCCCAAAGGAATCAGATATTCCTCTTCGGGTACTTCGCCTTTATCGCCATACATTAGCTCCGACTCCATAAAAATTACGGGGTCATCATCGCGAATAGCTGTTTTTAACAAGCCTTTGGCATCGTAAGGATTGGAAGGCACTACTACTTTGAGCCCAGGCGTATTGGCATACCAGTTTTCAAAATTCTGTGAGTGTTGCGAGCTGAGCATACCTGCATTGCCCGTAGGACCTCGGAAAACAATAGGTACAGAATACTGCCCACCCGACATAGACATCATTTTCGCCGCCGAGTTAATCACTTGGTCAATAGCTACCAGCGAAAAATTGAAAGTCATAAATTCTACAATAGGGCGAAGTCCATTCATTGCCGCACCTACTCCAATGCCTGCAAAACCTAATTCAGCAATAGGAGTATCTATTACTCTTTCGGGTCCGAACTCGGCAAGCATTCCTTGGCTCACTTTGTAGGCTCCATCATATTCAGCTACTTCTTCCCCCATCAAAAAAACGCGGGGGTCTCTTCGCATTTCTTCACTCATTGCCTCACGCAAGGCTTCACGAAATTGTATAATTCGGCTCATTGACAAATTGCATTTTTACGTGCTAAAATTGTGTTTTATTTACTTTTTTTCCAAAAAAATCGCCAAAAAAATTTTATTCAAAAATAGCAAAAGCTCTTTTTGGTAAAGAAAAAAACTCACTTGGTAAGTTGAAAGCAAAGTTTTGTAAATTTTTAGTGAAAATATCGGCAAAAAAGCGGATTTTTGTAGCAAACTAAAAAAACAAAGATATGAAAAAACTCATTTTCTTATTAGTAGCAGGATTTTTCCAGCAAATTCTTTTTGCACAAGGAAGCTATCAACAACTACTCAATCGTTATGTAGGACAGCGAACAATGACCTTGCAGTGGCTAGATACCAGCCCTACCCAAAAATGCAAGCCGGGCAAAGTAGTCATAGACCAAGAAGATGGGAAAATGGTACTCACTATCAAGGGCGAACAGCGTAAAGATGCCAATAACTATGTAAAAATTGATGGCACCATAGAACCTGTTTCCGATACAGAATTCAAATTTACAGGTACTATTGTTTCGCGTGTAAGCTATCTTTACAATGGTCAGGAGTGTGTAAAAGACGGCACTTATACTTTCAAAAAACACAAAGGCAGAGCGTTCTATCGCTTGCAAGAAAAAACCAACTGCGACGGCAGTGCCGTAGATTATGTGGATATTTATTAGGCTTTGTATCCGCAACAATAAATAGCCCCTACCCAAAAAGTAGGGGTTATTCTCATAAAACTATTCTACGTTTTATTAGAGGATTTATTGAGGAAGTAACTGTATGGCTTTTTCTAACTGATTATCCCTTCCTGTATTAAGCAGTCTTGGTAAATCTAATTTTTCAACAACATCAGGGGGAAAGCCAATACCCTCATAGACTTTTCCGTCAATGTATTTTACAACTTGTGAGGCAGTTGTAACCGTCCAACCATTAGGTAGCTTGAAAGGACCTCCGAAAATTGCATTGGATAAAGTTGCATTGGAAGCAGGTGTAAAAGCTCCGTGAGCCCCAAAGGTTCTATCTCCTACTACGGTTACTTGTGGTAAAACGCTCAATGCCATAACGGTAGCCTCTGCTTGGCTCACAGTTGCTCTATCACAAAGTACCATACAAGGCAAAGTATTAGGATTTGCGGATAACCCTGCTTCTCTGAAAGCCTCTACAAGCGAGTAAAACTCCAAAGGTGTCCAAGGTCCGTAGTCGTGGCGATTGGGACCCTTTTTGCTACGCTGTTGGCTGAAAACAATAGTTTTTTCTGTAAAAGCACCCGCAAAGTAAACTAAATCAGCAGTTGCTCCGCCTCCATTTTGTCTCAAATCTATAATAACTCCTTTATGGATAGGGAGAGGATTAAGCATAAAGTTAATCATATCCACAAAAAACTCTACGTTATCTCCTTCTGCAAGTCTTATAGAAATATCAAAAGTTTTTGCCCTAATGTACTGATATTTACCCATCAAAGTCCCAAAAATATAACCTTCATACTTTTGCTTATCGCTACCAAGCATACTGAATATGGTGTTTTCAAAGTGATTATCGGGAATAACAAAAGCATCATAGCCTTCAATAACATTTTTATTGCTTATGTAAAAGAAAGAAGTATCTATGAAGCCTGTAACGCTAAAATGTCCGTCTATTAGATTTTCAATCATCTTTTGAAAAATATTTTTCAGTTCTGCTTCTGTTGTATTTTCATTTACTAGCGGGCGATACTTGCGATACATTTCGTCCCAGTCTACTTTGTCGTAGTCCCAAAATTGATAATTACGGCTCAAACCGTGCCAAAAGGCTTCAAAATTTCCAACAGAATTATTAGGGTACAATCTTGGCTCAACAATATCAATGTGCTTTCTACAAGAAACTTGCACGAGCCATAAAACACTGATAGTAAAGAAAAAGACAATTTTTTTCATCATAGTTGTAGTAGTTTTCAGTTGGCGACTTTTTTAGATTTCATAAAAGAAAAAGGTAACTCTTCGGCAACCCCAAAAGTAAAGAAATACCCAAAATGTCGCATTGGTTGGTGGTCAATGGGGGTTTTCCCTTTCTTGTATCTATCCAGTTGTGAAAATGCTTGTGCTACACGAAATTCTATCCAGTATATTTCCCTTTTGATATGAGCCTGTACTCCCAAGCCCACATAGCCGCCTATTTCAAATCGGTTATCTTTCCGATTATCAATATCAAAGGATTTATCAAAGATGTATTTCCCTTTGGTTGTTTGCGAGAAAGTGAAAGGGTCTAATGCATTAGGACCCAAATTGTAAGTAACGGCATCCCACCTACCACTTACCCAATAGCCCATATACAAACCCGAACTTACAAACCCTCTGATGACACCATTAAAAAATGTAGCTCTCGCACCTATGGGTACTTGTAGATAATTTCTCCTTAAAACAACTTTCAGACTATCCAAGTAGTTGGTACGATAAACGCCCTGAACTTTCGGGACAAATGCCAAACCTGTTTCTAAAAATAGGTTGTCCCAAATTTGATACTTGAAATAGGGAGCAGGAAGTTGCCAAGCCCTTTCAAAAGTATTTCTTACAAATGGTCGGTCATTGTAGTTGAGCGGTATTTTGTGCCAACTCACACCATTTTCAACCGCAAAATGCCACTTTCCAACTTTTTCCTGAGCAAATCCCCAAAAAGTTGTTGCAAAAAGTAAAAAAGGTAGTAAGCGTTTCATAGAAGCTGAACTTTTGTTTTCGCTACCAAAATTCTTTACTAAAATCAATCTAAACCAAAAATTGTGATAAAGCCCGTTTTTTGTGTGATAAACCGATTTTTTTCAAACTTTTTTATTGATTATGTTTGTAATGATTTTGAAAGATATGCCCGATGAAGCCCATAAAGTACAGATACTTTTTTGATATTGCCTTTTGGCTGGCAATGCTACTGCCCTCAATTTTGGATATTGTCTTTAATACAGAGCAGTTTCAACAAGAAAAATCAAAATTTTATAGCTTTGAACTTTATGCTTTGTTTTGGCTAATGCTTGTGATAACTATCTACTACATTGTAGGCTATCACCTTACGCCTCGCTTTGTATATGAAAGAAACAACCGAAAAAAGTATCTCCTGCTGATGATTTTTGTATGGATTGTTGGGAGTTTAATCAATCTGATGGTAGAAGTTTATTTGACAAAAACTAATAAAGATACTCTGAAATTTGTGGAAATTTTTTACTTTTTTATTGGAATGTTTTGGCTGGTTTTTATTGTTATGGCTTTATCGTATGTAAGGGTTTCATACGAAAGAGAAATCAATATCAAAGAATGAGGTTGTTTAGGATTTATTTTTTTTGATAATTCTTCGGATAAAAATGACCATAAAGGATAAAATTAACAAATTTACCCACGTATCTACTCTGGTTTCATAGCGTATGATTAAAGCCTTGAATTGGTCTTGCCACGCA
>CAZZLW010000078.1:0-40584 GCA_964654605.1 uncultured Cytophagales bacterium
AAAGAAATGGAGTTATTCTTCCTTTATTCGAAATGGGATTTAAAATCAACAAAGGTACGATTTAAAGTATGTTTGGAAGGAATAGTGTTAAAACAAAAAAAACACAATTTCAATTCCACAATGGTACGATTAAAAGCAAAAGTTGCGTGGGTTTTACTTGGGCAAAACACACGTATTTCAATTCCACAATGGTACGATTAAAAGTGGCTTTATATGCGTTAGGTTCGCCTATTGTGGCGACCGATTTCAATTCCACAATGGTACGATTAAAAGATTTAACCGCCGTGTAATACCTTTGGGAATTAAAAATAATTTCAATTCCACAATGGTACGATTAAAAGGCGTTAAATCCGATGTAAAGATGAGTAAAAAAAAGTAAAAATGCAAATTTTTTTGAAAAAATTTTTTCAAAAAAGTCGTCTATGTCCAATCATAAGATTTTCCTTGGGGTTCGACGACTTGTTGATTATCAGCAACTTAAATGGTTTTTTAAGCCTAAAAGCAACTATAAAAAATTAGCAAACTATACTTTTGAATAAGATTGACGACTATCATATTCGTAAATTGCTCATAATCAAGCTACTAAATTTTTTCGTATTCTCTAAATCTACAATGCTCAAAAATCCGCTCTATTTGTACTTTGTCTCCTTGTGTAGTTTCTTTTACAATCCGTTTTGTAGAGCTATACAAAGGTTTCAAATTATTTTGCCAACACCATTGCACTACCAGCACCGTTGCCCCAAAATCGCCTTGTACAAGAACAAAATCGTTTGGGCGGGCATTATTCTGTAAAAAATTGTAAATGGGTTGTAAATACTCTCGTAGCTGCTCTTGTTCAGGAGGGATATTACTCCATACATTTTGGAGAAAATCAGGCAAATAAACAAAATGCTCAACTTTTAGGTTTGCTTGGGCATCTTGCTCTTGAGCCTGCGTAAGCCGATGCGAAAAAAGTAGAAATAAATTAGGCATTATTTTAATGTTCAAAGTTTAAGGTTTAAAGTTCAAAATATTCCTTTTCGCTCAAACAACTATTGGCTATTAGTCCCAATTATTTTTCCTATCTCATCAATGTATTTTCGCAAGTTTTCAATATCTTTCTGTTTATCAGCTTTTCCGTTGGGTATGGCGTGGGCAATTTTATTGCGTATGCTGTTGGCATTCTGGTAAATATCAAATAGTGGCCTGTATTTGGCTTCTTTATGTAGTAAATCTTTGGCTTTTTCTCGGTTTTCTTTCTTTTCTACGGGAGTGAGCTTTTCACATTCGCATACATAAGAAATCATTGCTTCAATGAGATTGATATAGGCAAAGCCGTAGTTCATATTCTTGTTGTGCCATTTGGCAAGGGTAAGTTGCTTTTGTGAAATATTTTGCTGGTTCTGAAAAGCCTTAGAAAAATCATTCAGGATAGGTTCTAAGGTGATTTGAGCCGGTTCGGAAAGTTCCGACAACCTTCCTCTTATATTATTGATTTGGCTAACTTGTGTGGCAACTTCGTTGATATAATTCAACTGCAGGAAATCAGAGAAATCTTTCATTATTTTTTTGATGTTCTCATTTTCTAAAAGTGACAGCAGTTCGTAGCTCATACCATATTTTCGGAACGGCTGGGCAGCTTTCACCCATTGTAGCATTTCTACAAGTGGCTTGAGATTGATAACTTGAGCTTTGTTGTTGGTTTCTCTCATCACATCAAGCATACCATAAAAAATGCCCTGCAATTTGATTTTCTTGCCAATTACATCTTGCAAGTAAAACATAGAAACCATCGCAAAAACAGGCAAAGAGCGAAAAGAATGAGTAATATCCAAGAAAATTTCAGCATTATCGGGTAAATCTTGAAAAACTTGATTGAAAACTCTGAAATTCTCCCAAAGTTCAGTATCGTTTAATCCGTAGCGAATGAAAAAAATCTTAGAACCACTTGGCAAAGATTTTTCTAAATTTTCTTTCAAATCCAATACTTCTGATGCATTGATATTCGTATCCTTGTTGGCATTTTCTACAAAATGAGCGAGGTTTTCCCAAAATTTTTCATTAGTATTTGAGGAAAATTTTAGATATACTTCTTCCCACATAGATTTGGCAGTGCCAATGAGAAAGATTTTTTCAATTTCTAAATGTTTGGCAAGTGCTTCGGCTACAAAGGAGGTTTCGTGAGTTTTTCCTTGAATTTCGTATTGAGCTTTTCGGTAGGCTCTTAGGCTTTGGTTGTTTTTATCCAAACTGCCCGTACCTACAAAACTAATTAGAATTTTGGTCATAAACTTTACTTGAATTTTACAAAACTTATATCTAAAATTTGCTCTTTGGCATTGATTTGCGAAATTTGACAAATGATGACTTTATCAATAGCAATTTCGCTATTATAGCCTCTCAGTTCAAACACAGGTTCATTGCCTTCGGCAATCATTAGTTTTACTTTGTTGGGCTTGCCCGAATGCACCACTACGGCATTGAGCATAGAGCCTTTTTTGAGTTTTGTGCCTGTATTTAGATATTCGGCACGGATTTCTTGGGGAGCAGAAGTGTTTTCAGTGGGTTTAGGATTTTCTTGGGTTTTAGTTTCTGTTTCTTTGGAATCTACGCGAATAGGCTTAACTTCTTGAGGAATGGGTTTTATATCTACCTGCACCCAGCCCCAAGGCTCCAGCGTATCTACCGAAATAACTTTGGTAAGTGGGAATAAATTTGCGTTTTTTACGTTTCGGTGAGCAGGTCTGAAAATTTCCAAAAACTCTCTGAACTTATTTTTATCTTGATGATACACCGCCAGCCCCACAGAATTGAAAAAATACCCTTTACCCGAGCCAATTTTGAAGCAAATTTTGCCATTTTGCAAGTTTTCTTGTATTGCTTGATAAAAACCTGAAAGTGTTTCGGTAGTTTTGTTAGATTTTTGAGTTTGTTCGAGGAGTTCTATATCTCTGTGGTTGGCATCTTGGCTGAACCGGGCTAATGCTTGAAAAAGTTTTTCGGTTGTAAGGCTTTCGGAACGAAATTCGGCTGTGAAAGTATTTTCTTTATCAATGGCTTCTATGTATTGTGGTGTGCCTTTGGGGTTAGGGTTTTGGATATGAAATCGGACAATTTTGTGAATACAAATGCTTTCGGGATTTAGTAGCGAGCTATCGGCAAAGGCAAGTTCAAATTCTTGTATCTTATTTTGCAGAATTTTTTCAAAATTACTTCTTTGTGCTCTCATATTTTCTAAAAATTCTGCTAATTTACTTTTGCCATTACTTGTATTTTTAAGCCAATCGTAAAGCAAGGCAGTTTTACAAGCACCTTTGAGCGAACTGCCAGGCACATAAGGCTCAAAACGAGGACTTTTGATAATTTCGCCGATGTAAATCTTTCCTGTTACGGAACTTGTTTTGGGGTACTTGCGAAGTGTGAGTTCTTGCAAAGTGGCTTTCAGTGTTCCTGTGAGGTAGTTTTTGAGTTCAAAACGGCTTCGGTTGTTATCCATTCCCGTAGCTACGCCTGCTACGTAGCTATCCAGCAGTGCCTCCATATTAGGTTTGCTTTGCAAGATTTGCTTGAGTTTTTCTTTGTCTATGAAATACACCGAGTCGTTTTCAAATACAAAATCGCTATAAGGTGAGAATTTCTCTCCCGTTGTTACCGAAATAGGCGTGAGCGTTTTGAAGTGTAAGGTATGCTTTGCCATAGGCTTTTGTTTCTAAAAGTTTGCTTTGAAATAAAACTTTTCAGGCAAAGAAATGGTGAAATTTATTCCATAACGCAATTTTTTTTCGCCGATACTTTCTATTTTGCCTTGCAGTTCTTGCGTTTGGATAGCTCCTTCGGTGATTGCCTGTAAAACTTTCAAGCGGTAATTTTCTGCCAAAAACTGCCCCCCTCGCATTTTTAGCTGATAGAGCAATAAGTTATTTCTTTCGTTTTCTTGTGGGAAAGTAAGCGAAACAGACATTTTTTGCGTGCTTTCTTGCATCAAAAAAGAAGTATCAAGATTTTCAGTAGCAATGCTTTGGATTTTGCCTGCTCCTGTGCTACGCTCTCCGCCGATACCTGCCATTGCTACATTTTGCCAAGTTTTTTCGTAAATTTCTTTGTCTTCGCCTGTAAGCTGATTTTTCTCTAAAAAATACCAATGTACCTGCCAATGCTTGTTTCCAAGCAAAAATAAATCGGTTTGGTTATACAAATTGCCTTTTTCTTCGGTGGTGTGCAGTCGCACTTTGAGCGTATCGTCTTTTTTGTAAATTTGCAGGTCTTCGGCTTCTTTTGGACTGATTTCCTCGCTAAGTATCACGAAACTGCCATTGATAATCTTGCAAAGGTTTTCATCAAACCATTGCGGGGGTAAAAGTCCTTTTTGCCAAACTTTCCACGAGAGAAATTGTATTTTTTTGAGCTGTTTGTGCAGGCTTTCGCCTTTTTCGTTTTTTACTTCGTAAAGATTAAGGCTCAAAGGTTTGGGTAGAAAGAAAATTTTTTCATTTCTTTGCGTATTTTCAAGGCAATAAAAAGCCGAAGAGATTTGAATTTGTTTGTTTTGAAAAAACGCTACAAAAGGCTCTACTTTTTCAGGATAAAGCAAAGCGAGCTGATACACAAAAGCCCCAAACAGAATATCTGCGTGAAGGTAGGTTGCTGTATCGGTGAGGGTGGTGCTTCTTGTTTCGGTAACTTCGCCCAAATGAAACCGAGCGTTGGGCTTACATCGTAAAACTTTAATTTGCATTATTGCGTAATGTTTTGAATAATTTTTTCGCTTTCCTCATCAAATTTCATTTCTACTTTGCCATAGCCACGTGTGCCACTGCCTCCGAGATAGTCTTCGTTGAGCAGTTTTATACCTTCTTTTAGTTTTTCAAGAATTTCTTTGGCTTCTGCATTGTCATATTTATCCAAAACAATTTCAAAATGAAAAATCGCCCCCGCAGGCACGCGTTCTATGGTACGAGGGTGTTTTGCTTTGCCCGTAGTACGTTCAATGGTATTTTCGGTTTTGATTTCTGTAAAATCGGTTTCTAATTTTACCTGTCCTTTGGGAAAATCTTTGGCAAAGGCTTGCTCATCAAAATAGGCATCTCTGAAAATTAGTCGGGTGATTTCTTGCTTCTTGTTTTGTTCTTTCACTTCTATTCCTCCAAACATTTTTCGCAAGATGTTGCTATCGTTTCTTATATCCATAGAGCCTTCTGTTTTGGCTAAAAGGCTTCTGATTTTGCCTTTGAGCGAGCTACCCGGAATATACGGCACACCTTTGGGCGTTTTGATAACAGGCAAATCCAAGCCCCCAATATCCATAGAAGTTTTTGCACCGCCAATATGCAAACCTGTATGTGTGGTAATTGTACCTTTGAGAGTGATTTTTTCTTGCAGTTTCATTGTTTGCATAATTTTTATTTGTTACTTCCGTGATAAAATTTATGATACGCAACTACTGATTCCATAAAACTCTTGAAGTTTTCCACTTGGTTCTCTTTTTCCACTTGGTTCTCTTTTACTTCTCTGATAAGGCTATCTATAAAAGCTACGAAAGCCTTGCCTTTTTCGTTTTTTTCCAATCTGCCTGCAATGTAAGCCAAATTAGGACGCAAGAGTTTCAAATCCATTAGGCTACTTGCTTTTTTGATTTCTTGATAGATGTTGCGAAGTTGGTGGGTAGTTACATCTTTTCCATACTCTTTTACAAACTCTTCGGTTTTTTGGAAAAGTTCATCAATTTTTGAGCTTTTCTCAAATTGAAATATTTCAGTTTTGAGCGTTCCGAAAAATTTGGACGCTTCATCAGCAAGTTCGGCAAAGGTTTTATCTTTTTTACCTTGCTCTTGCCCTCTGTTTTGATGAGGGTTTTTATATCCGTTCATAAGTTTTTATGTTTAGTTTTCCTTATTTGCCGATTTGGTGAGCAGTTCAGCCCAACGAGCCGCCACTACATACAAGGCAGGGTTTTCGCCTCCTTTGTGTAGAAAATTATTCAAAAGAGCCTCCTTGTATTTATCAAAGAGCGTTTTCAGATACTTTCCCGCTTCGGAGTCTTTTTCTACATTTCGCAAGTAGTAATAAAGCCGATGTATGCGAGGGAAGTAGATTTTACCCGCCTTTTTTTCTTGCAAGCTCGTAAAGCCAAGTTCCGAAGATTGCAAGCGATGCAAAAGGTTACGAGGTAGCTCATTATCCTCAATGAATTTTTTGAGCTTGCCAGCAATTTCAGAGGCTTTTGCAAAATCTTGCCAGCTTAAAACTTCTCCAAAGATGCAAATCTTATCTTTATCATTGCTTTTAGCCGTACTGAGGGCATTTTCAGCTTCCTCTGCCATACGCACCATTGGGAACTTGGGCGAAACTATCACCACTCCTGCCGAAAGGGTATTATCAAACTTTTTTTCTTTTTTGTACTTTTCAAAGTTATCTTGAATAATATGGGCGGCATTGAGTATTTTATTCCAAGCCCCTACTAAAAAGCAATCATCGCCACCTGCAAAGACAGGGTAAATTTCTTGGCTTTGGATAAACTCTTTCAAAATATTGTATAACTCTTTTTCAAAGAAATCTGTAAGGTTTTCGGAGTTACTTTTGTATTCTTTTTTTTCTTTATCTCTAAAAAGTGAGCTTAAATTATCCACATCAATCGCCAAGGCGGCGAGTTTGGCATCGCCTGTAGCTTTTTGGGTAATTTCGTCAAATTCGGTAATGCTCTTGTCCTTATCGGTAGGGATTTTGTTCAAGATTTTGCCTTCAAATTGAAGGTTATTTTTTTGTAAAGAAAAAGTAAAGCCCGCTTTACTGAAAGGATTACCTTTTTCTGTTCTTTCTTCTATTACAAAACCCTGGCTTTCTACAAGTTTTTTAGTAAAATTTTCCCATTTCTCGGCTTGGTAAGGCTTAAAATGGAAGGTTTCAGTAAAAAATGGTTTTTGTAGTTTTGCAAGATTGGCGGCACGTGCAACTGCCTGCATATCCTGCTTAAAGTCGTCTGTGGCTTTTGTATAGGCAAAAATCGGGAAAATACTTTCTTGAAAAAACTCTTTTTGGAAGTCGTAAAAGACTTGTTTTAGTTTTTCTTCGCTTTCAGCTTCAAAGTAGGCGAAAAAGTTACCACCGCTTTTGTAAATAGATTCTGCAAGAGAAAGCTGTTTTGATAGATATTCATAGGCAATTTCGGTAATGGCAATCACATAAAACGACCTTGCTTTGAGCTGTCGGGCGGCTCCATCGCTGGGAACATCAAAAATAAAACCTTGAATGCCTGAAATATCGCATTTGATAAGGTATTTAGGCATAGTATTCAATTTTTCACCAAAACTAAAAATATTTCTCAAAAAGCCAAAAGTTGTTCTAAAATTTTTTCAAAAGACGGCTTATAGTGGGCTTAGAGTCGGAGTAGAGTCGGCTTATCTACGGCTTATCTTTGGGTTATTCCAAAGTCGGATTTGTTTTTCAAAAGTTCTTGTTTTGTCATAGACGCAATTTACAAGAAATTATCGGTGCTGTTTTTTTCTTTGCCAATAATTTCTTTATCCAGCCACTTTTGGTCGCGGCTCTTGAAAATAATCAAGCTATCGGCATCGGTATCCATAATTTGAGAAGCTCTGCCAAGCAGTTCTTTGAGTTTTACTTCGCTGATTTCGCCCTCAAAAACCGAATTTTGTATCCAATGCAGATACTGCCTGCAAAGTTTGAGCATCTTGCCCACCCTTTGCTCACCACAATCGTACACCAAAATAACGTACATAGTTGTTTCTTTTGCTATCTTTTCTATACCCCTTCAAGGATTTCAAGCCCTTGAATGGGTATCGTTTTTTATTCTACCACCAAATTTTGAAAGGTTTATACACTTGCATTTCCAAAATGTGCTTAATGAGCTTGTAACACTCCAAACGAACTAAATATTTATAGCTTACGTGTTTTTTGAGTGTGCGGTGCTGGATAGTTTCTTTGAGTTTTTCGTCCCAAGCCTTTACAAAAACTTTCTTACCGCTTTCTTTCAAAACACAATAATTGAGATTTTTGTCAAAATCTTTCTGCTGAATTTGTTTTTTGTTCAAAAGTGTAAAAATGAGCCTATCTACGAGAATAGGTTTGAATATTTCGGCTAAATCCAGAGCCAGCGAGTAACGTCTTTCGCCGGGTTCGTGCAAAAAACTGATAGTTGGGTTGAGTTGGGTATGATAGATTTGGTCGAGGCAAAGTGTATAACACATCATATTTCCGAAAGAAATCAGGGCATTAATTTCATTGTGAGGAGGTTGCTTGGAACGCCCCTCCATCGCAAAATCATTGATAATGGTTTCAAAGGCACTATAATACACCTGCCTGATGTTTCCTTCAAGAGCCATCATTTGTTTGATATTCAGCGAAGTATTGCTTTGCAAATCATCTACCCATTGCTGTATTTGCTCTATTTGAGGCTGGCAATTCTTCCCACGATGGTTGTAGTATTGCAAGTTTTTGAGGATATTGGCAGAAGCCCCTTCTAAAATTTTGCGAGCAATAGAGAGGCGTTTCTCACTAATCAGATAGTTTTGGGTTTGTGAGATTTGCACTTTTCCTGAGAGCAAATATTCTTTGGCTACAAAAGAACCTGTATAATGCTCGTAGTAGTCAAAAAAATGAACGTTAATGTTATTTTTGCCCAAAAAATTGAGTAAAGCACTATTCACTTCCAAACTCCCGAAAGCATAAAGGTTATCTACGTCTTCTATGGGCAAGTATTTGGGTTGGGCTTCGTTGCCCTCTTCATCTGTGGGTGTAAATTTGAGCGTATTATCTTTTCGGCTCAATCTGCCCGCATTGAATAGATAGTAAGTTTTTTTCATAGCAATAGAGAAAAAAAATTACTACAATACTTGCAAAATTAAGACCAAATCATTAGTTTGGTATTACAAAATCTGAATATATGCGTTTTAAGTTGATACTTGCCATAAATACTCACAGAAATCCTATTTTGCTCTTCAATTACCAATACGAGCTTTCCAGTTGGATTTACAAAATTATCAGCAAAGCCGATGAGGAATATGCTTATTTTTTGCATCAAAACGGCTACGAGAGCAATCAAAAAAGTTTTAAGTTTTTTTGTTTTTCCAATTTACTCATTCCGCAGTATAAAATTGTAAAAGATGTGGGCATTCTGTTGCAAAGTCATCAGATTGCTCTGCTTATTAGTTTTTATGTAGATAAAGCCGCTGAGAAATTTGTAGCGGGTTTGTTTCAAAACCAACGAGGTAGCATCGGGACACAAGAGGCACAAGTAGATTTTCGTGTAGAACGCGTAGAAACCGCCCCCATACGCCTAAGCAAAGAAAAAGTAACTTTACAAACACTTTCACCTTTGGTGATTGCTCAAAGAGATAAGCAAGATAAGAAAAAATATTTAAGTCCTTTGGATAGTGGTTTCAAGGAGCTATTTATCAATAATTTATTGGAAAAATACAAAGCCAGCGGAAAAGAAATGCCCCCTGTGTGGCAGAATTATCCTTTTAGTTTGGAAGTTGATGAAAAGAGCGTCAGAAGCAAACTGATTACCATAAAACAAAATACTTCCACCCCTATTCAAGTGAAAGGTTATTTGTTTGATTTCATACTTCAAGCTCCCAAGGAGCTATTGGAAGTAGGTCTTACGGCAGGCTTCGGCAACGAAAATGCCCAAGGATTTGGAATGTGTGATGTGATTGAAACCTTGAACCCAAAAAACTAATATGCCCAAATACAAAGAGGAAAACAAGGTAAGAAGTATTTTCAAAGTTTTGAGGTACATTTTAGAAGATACGCAATCTTATACTATTGAACAGCTTAGTAAGAAAACAAACATCAATGCTCGTACTATTCGTAGGTATTTGGACGAAGATTTGCCCGATTTAGGCTTTCCGATTGAAAAAGATGAGAAAAGTAAGAGCTACAAACTGATTTCCAAGCAAGTACCTATTTCGTTAAGTTATGGTTTTTCTATGGAAGAAGTGCTATTGCTCAAAGATTTGCTTGTTACCTTGCCCAATTCGCCCCTGAAACAAAGTATTTTGAGCAAGATATTCTACGAATCGGAACTGAAAAATATAGCTGAAAACTTTTTTAAGAATGTCAGAGAAGGAATAATACAGAAACTATCGCAAGCCATTGAGCAAAAGAAGCGAGCCATTCTAAAAAAGTACCATTCTATTGCAAGTCAGAGCGTAAAAGATAGGCTCGTAGAACCCATATGTTTTACGCACAATTTTACTCAAATACGAGCCTATGAAATTGAAAAGCAAGAAGTTAGGAATTTTAGTATTCAAAGAATTGATGCTGTAGAAATAACCGACCAGCTCCGTAGCTACACAGGCGAATTGCAACCCACCGATGCTTTTGGTTTTAGCAATAAAGAAGAGTTTTTTGTAATTTTAGAGCTATCGGAAAAGGCATATTTGCTCTTGCGTGAGGAATTTCCGCTGACAGAACCCTCATTGAAAAAAGAACAAAACACTTACTTTTTCAGAGGCTTTGTAAGAAGCTACAAAGGCATCGGAAGGTTTATTCTCAGCCTGCCCGGTGAGGTAAGAGTAGTAGAAGACGAAGGACTGAAAAATTTTCTGCGAAACGCAATAAAAAAATTCGAGTTTTGACAAAATTTGGAAAAAGTCTAACGTAACTTTACCCTAAAATTGCGAAGATATGATAAAAGAAATCGTACAATTTACTAAAAATCTTGATGAGGGGTTTAAAAACTTAGGCGTAAAGCCGAGAGAAGGATTGCATATAGTTTTAAAATTGACGGAAGAAAATGGTGTTATTAGGCTCGACACAGATAATATTTTATGTGAGCGTTATACTAATACTAAAAAACTTGCTGAAAGTGAGTTTCTTGAAAAGTGTAAGTTTTTGAGTACAAATGCTTGGTGTATTGATACCAATAAATGTTTTGATTTGCCTGCCAAAGCAATACATTCCTGTTCTCCCTTTTGTGTGGCATTCAAACGAGAGCATTTAGAAGGCGGTGAAAAGTATGCCAGAAACCAAAATGAAAACAAAAAACAAATCCATGAGCGATTAGGCGATTATTTTACCAAGGCTTTGGAGCTATTAGCCACTCCACAAGAGCAAGAAAGATACAAGGTATTCGAGGCATTTTTCATACAAAGGGGATTTGAATGTATTTTGAAAAATATTTTTTCTAAACTTACAGAAGAAACAAAAAGACTTAGCTCCGAGATAGAGGCACTCAAAGAACAACAGAAAAATGAAAGTAATAAAGAGCAAAAAGAACTTCTAAAACAAAAAATCACTGAATTAGAGCAAGAAAAAGAAAAATATAAGCCACTTGAAGACGCTGATTACATCATCTTTTATCTTGATGAGCCATTAGAAAAATATAAAGAAGTACATCAAAAATATCTATCCGACAAGCTATTTAATACAGCTCAATACAACACCGAACCCGATGAAAATGGAGATATCTACGGAACGAGCAACTTCTTCAATAGCTATAACCAAAATATGCCTTTTTTGCTGCATAAAACAGCTACTTTTGATATTACGGGAAGGATATCAGATAAAGATGCCAAATATTTATACGAATTTGAGCAAGTGCTGGCAAGAAACGTTTTACCGAAACCTCTACCAATATTTATATTCAAAGAAGAATTACAGAAAAATGTAATCGCTTTTTTCAAAGAAAGTAAGTTCAAAGCAAGTTACAGGGAAATCATAGAGGGTCTTTGGGAAAAGCACAAAGATGACTTTGGAAATTACTATTTGCTTTTTTATGCCAATACCAAAGACGGCTTGGTTTTCAAAGACTTTGATTTTGTTACAAAGTTTGAGTATGAACTGAGGGATTCGTCAGGTAGGCTATGGGAAATAGAAAATCTTTTTGAATTGTGGGATAAAGACAAAAACCAAATGAAAATATATCCCACACTTTCAAATGTATTTGACTTAGAACAGGTTGTATTCAAGACTTTGATAGGCAACAAGTATAGGTCGCTTGATTATTTTAAAGACTTGGATTTGGAGGACTACAAAGACAGAAATAGTACCCCCAACCGACATTTTGATAATACATTCAATTCTTACACAAAGTATAGAAAAGCTGTATATGATTTTGTTTACAAATCAAAAAGGCAATCTATTACAGTTGACAACTTCAAAGAAATGGTTTTCAATGGTATTCAAGATGATTTGAAGCAAAATAATCCTTATGGTATTAAGGATAAACTCAACTTCTGGTTTAGCCTTTATGAGAAATTTGACATTCATAGCAACCCAAATCATAAAACAATGGCAAGTAAATTAAAAGAGTATCGTGAGTTTATGGAAGCTTTGGCTGAAGACAAAGCCGATGTTTCCCAAGCCAGCTTAGAGCAGTTTGCTTTTGCGGCAGGGCAAGTGATTTATTACATCTTGCAAAAAAGCAAATCGGCAGATACGAGCTATCAACGCTTAGAACCCTATCTGCAACAAGTCAGTTGCGAAGGGCTGAAAAAAGCCATCGCCAATGACTTTGCCCGATACAAACACGAAACCTACTCGGCAAGATTTGAAAGGGCGGCAGCTTTTGTGCTCACCTACCAAACCGATGCCAATCTGAAAAAGGTATTGCCTGAACTTTTGGCAGGTGTTTTCAGTAACAACCAGTTGTTTCCCAAAAAGAACAACCCAGAACCTAACGAAGTAGCAACCTCAAATAACTAAAAATATGAGTAATCTATTCAAAAATCGCGTTTTTGGCTGTGTCGTCATCAAGTCTATCAACTCCAACTACAATGCTGACTTTTCTCATCAGCCACGTACCTTGCCCAATGGGGTGGTTTATGCCACAGATAAGGCATTGAAATGGGCAATTCGAAACTATTTGAAAAATGCCTTATCAGAAAAAGTATTTTACTCCAAATCTCTTGATGACAATATGTCGCCACGTACCCTTGATGAAACGTATGAGTTTCATTTTGGAAAAGATAAACTAAATGAAAAGGATAAAAATAAGCTTAGGCTCAATGTATTAAGAGATATTCTTTCTTGCATAGATGTTCGCTTGTTTGGAGGTACGTATGCGGGTAAGACCAATATCTCTATTCACGGAGCTTGTCAAATAACTCACGGAGTAAACCGATTCCCTGAAAATGTAATTTACTCGGAGCAAATTATGTCGCCCTTCAGAAATCCAGGAGAAAGCAGTACAGAGAGCACAATGACTACCCTGGGCACCCAATCCAAACTTCAAGAAGGGCATTATGTGCACCATTTCTCCATAAACCCTCAAAATATTGCCGATGATGCTCAAAGAGTACAAAGTGAGGGTTTATTGGTTGAAGATATTGAAAAATTGAAAGAAGCTCTCCGTAAAGGAGCAAGTTACTACGATTCTGCAGCAAAGGCAGGCACTGAAAATGAACTTCTCCTCTGGGTACAGCTCAAAGAAGACTCTAAAGCAGTTTTACCTTCTTTTGTGGAGTTAGTGAACATTAACGAAAACAGAGAAATAGACCTGCAAAAGGTAAGCGATTTATTGGCAAAAGACCATATCAAATCTGAAATTGAAAAGATTGAGCTATATTACAATAAAGGAGTTACCACCATTATCAACGCACCCGAAGGAGCAGTAGAGTTTGAATTGTAATTGTCATTTTTCCTAACTCCCCTTCAAAAGCCTAAGGGGAGTTAGAATAAGAAAGATAAACATTAAAAAACGTTCGTAAAATGCAAAAACTCATTTCCATAGACTTAAAGGCTGATTTTGGTTTTTTTAGAAAGCCGGATACCAACAGTACTATCAATTTATCCTACAATATGCTCCACAAGCCTGCCCTGCTCGGCATTTTGGGAGCTATCATTGGTCTGGAAGGATACAAAGAATATGGTAAAGAACCAGAATATTCAATCAAACTCAAAAATCTGAAAGTAGGTATTGAGCCACTTGAACACGAAAGGGGCAACTTTCAAAAAACCGTAATCAAATACAGCAACACCGTAGGCTATGCTAATAAGGGGAGTAATTACCTAACCGAAGAAGCTACTCTTATTAAACCTTCGTATAGAGTTTATTTACTGCTTGATATGACTGATGAATACCATCATAAATTATACAATTACCTACAAGAAGGGAAAGCAGAGTTTTTACCTTATTTCGGAAAGAATGAATTTTATGCTTGGTGGGAAAGTTGGGATAATGGCTTTCAGGAATACCAATTTGAGCAAGTAGAAAAAGCTGAAAGCAGTTTTGTGGTAAAAACACTCATACAAAAAGCAACCCAAACTCTCAAAGACCAAAAAGAAGAAATAATGTTTGACCTTCTCAATGTTGATAAAGAGGAAGCTACTTATATGTATTTTGAACGCTTGCCAATAGGATTTGATGAAAAACTCAAACAATACAATTTAGATAATTTTGCCTTTACCACTTTTAAGCTAAAACCCAATACCCAGGTTGAAGGATTATACCTGATTAAAGATAAAAACTTTTATGTTCAACTTTATTAAAAGTGTAAGACAACTCATTGATGAAAACCTCAGCTTAGATAATTTACTTAAAAATGCTGATACCTATTACGCACACGTAAGCACACACAAAGCCCCTGAAACGCTCAATGAACATATTTCGCTTGTAAATAAGAAGTTTGTTACCTTATGTGAAACACATCTTTTAGATGAGGTAATCAATCGGCTTATTCTTGATTTGCTCTCTGATTTAGAATATACAAACGAAACCATCAATTTTGTCAAAAAGTTATTTGTCAATACAGTAGTATTTCACGATTATGGCAAAGTAAATGAAAATTTTCAGGCTCACCACGAAAAGATGAATAATCCACACTTCAAAGAACGAGAAAATCCGAAAAGTCCATTAAGTACGCACCACTCTGCATTAGGAGCTTACTTGTATATTGTCAAACATATTGAGGAAATTGTAAAAAGTTTCCCACAAACACAACAAGGCTATCTTTTTGCCTATGTCTTGTGTTTTTCCTACGTGATTTTCAAACATCACGCAAGCAGACTTCAAAACAAAGAGAATATAATAAGAAAATTTTGTTTTTCTGAAAATGAAATTCCATACTTAAAACAGTACATTGAGCAATATCAATTCGTAATTCAAGAAAAAATATCTACTACTCTATTTGCTGCCAACTCTAAGCTAAAAAGAATTAACATAGAAGCTCAGTTTGAAAATTTCAGTAAATACACTGAAAAATTTTCATTTTACGCACTTATACGTTTGGCTTTTTCGCTACTTACAGCTTCCGACTATTTAGCTTCAAATGAATATATGACAGATGTAAAAGTAGAAGACTTTGGAGTTTTGAGTAGTGAGAGAATAGAAAAAATTTATCAGCACGTTACACAAAGCGATTTTTTAGACAACCAGAAACCCAACTTTAATAAAAAAACATATCAAGAATTAGCAAACTATGGTGAATTAACAAATCCGAAAGTAGCCAATGGCGAAAATTTGAATATTTTACGGAAAGAAATGGCTTTTGAGGTGATTAAAAATATTCGTGCCAATAGCAATAAAAATTTATTCTACATAGAAGCACCCACAGGAGGAGGAAAAACCAACCTTTCAATGCTTGCTACCATAGAATTATTGAAGGCTAATCCGAACCTGAATAAGGTGTATTATGTATTCCCTTTCACTACGCTTATCACCCAAACACATAAGGCAATAATGGAAACAATGGGCTTGGGCAGTGATGAAGTCGTACAGCTTCACTCCAAAGCAGGGTTTCAGAGCAAGGAAGAAGACCAGGACGGCGTATATGGTAATCAGAAGCTCAACTATTTGGATAACCTATTCGTAAATTATCCCTTTTGTTTGCTTTCCCACATCAAGTTTTTTGACCTGCTCAAAACCCACGAAAAGGAAAACAATTATTTAATGCATCGCCTGGCTAATTCAGTGGTTGTTATTGATGAATTACAATCCTACAATCCAAGCCATTGGGATAAGGTAATTTATTTCGTCAGAAATTTTGCAAAGTTTTTTAATATAAAGTTCATCTTGATGTCGGCTACCCTGCCCAAGTTAGATAAACTCAATATAATTCAAAACGAAGTACAAGACTTTGTCTATTTACTTCCGAATGCAAAAGAAAAGTATTTCCAAAACCCCAATTTTGCTCAAAGAGTAACTTTTAAGTTTGATTTACTCTCTGAAAAAGAGTTAGACTTAAAAAGGCTCGCACACGTCGTTTTAGAAAAATCTGAGCAGTACGCCCAAAAGGACTTCGGTCAGGCAAAGCCCCAAGGTAGTGTTTATACCATTGTGGAGTTTATATTCAAGAAATCGGCAACGGAGTTTTACAAAGTTATAGCCCAACAAAACACTTTTTTTGACGAGATATTTGTACTTTCAGGAACGATTTTAGAGCATCGCCGAAAATACATCATAGATTTTCTGAAAAACCCTGAAAACAGGAAGAAAAAAATACTTCTTATTACTACTCAAGTAGTAGAAGCAGGGGTAGATATAGATATGGATTTGGGTTTTAAGAACCAATCTTTGATAGACAGCGATGAGCAATTAGCCGGACGCATCAACCGAAACGTCAATAAAAAAGATTGTGAGCTTTATCTATTCAAGGTAAATGAGCCTTCTGTACTATATAGCAAAGACAAACGCTATCAAGCCACTAAACAAATCAAGAACGAATATGCCGAAATTCTCAACAATAAAGACTTCGACAGACTTTATCAAATAGTTCTGAAAGATATTGATAAGTGGAATGAAACCCCAATGGCGGTAGGTTTTCAGGATTATTTGAGCAATATTACAAATCTAAACTTTCAGGATACTAACAAAAAGTTCCAGCTCATTGAGCAGAAAAATATTTCAGTATTTGTTCCATTGCTCGTTCCAGCAGATACCTTCTCTAAAAGTGAGTTAAAATTTTTAGAAACAGCGAATATTTTGCCAAATGCAGAATGTAAGATAGAAGGCAGTAAAGTTTTCGACTTATACATCAACCTGATAGAAAATAAAAGCCCCGATTTTATTAAACAAAAAGTCGGCTTAAAAACCTTACAAGGCATCATTGCAAAATTTGTATTCTCTATTTTTGACGATAGCAAAGGCAATACACGAAGAAAACTGATAGCGTTTGCTGATATTGAAAAAGTAAATAAAAACAATTATCAAAACAGTGGGACAGACGGCACAAGTTATGGCTACGTATATTTAGCAAGATATGAAGAAATATACAACGAAATATTTGGGTTAGATGATAGCAAGTTTGAAGCTTCTGAAAATTGCATTCTATGACCAAAGTTATTACTGCTTCGCTCATTAATATGTATCACGTATGTCCTCGTGAAATGTGGCTTCACGCCAACGGCATCAATATGGAACAAACCTCCGACTTTGTCTATGAGGGCAAATGGATAAGCGAAACTACCTACTCCCAGCGGAGCGAGCAGTACACCGAAATAGAATTGAAAGCCCTTTACCAAGACATTCAACTTGCGGCAAAGATCGACTTCTATGATGCACGCAATAGGCTTGTTCACGAAGTCAAGAAGTCGGATAAATTGGAGGAGGCTCATATTGCTCAGGTGCAATTCTACCTGTATGTATTGGAGCAAAATGGTGTAGAAAGCCCCACAGGAATTTTGGAATATCCTAAACTGCGTCAGACTTTGCCCATACCCGCACTTTCAGCAGAAACACGAGGCAAAATAGAAGAGTGGCTATCGGAAATTACAAGTATTCTGAAAAGCTCTCAGTCGCCTGAAGCCATCAGAAAAAGCTATTGCAAAACTTGTTCTTTCTTTGATTTTTGCTTTGTAAGTGAATGAATGTTCTACTTTATGCCGAATGTGCATCAGAGTACCAATTTTCTCATTATTTGAACAAGTTGTTTTTTGTCTTTTCAAGTTCTTTTGGGCTATCAAAATTTTTCACGAAAAACCCCTTGAAAAAATCTTTTTTTCACGCAAAATGTTGTTATATTGCAGGGCAAAATAAAAATTCAACTTGTTATGGCAACCATTGAGCAAAAAGTCCCCACTTTGGGCGAATCTATTACCGAAGTTACGGTGGGTTCTTGGTCTAAAAAAACAGGCGACCGCGTAGAATTGGACGAAGTGATAGGCGTGTTGGAGTCGGATAAAGCCAGTTTTGATATTACCGCTGAAAAAGCAGGCATTTTGGAAATTATCGCTCCCGAAGGCTCAACTTTGCCGATTGGAGCAGTACTTTGTAAAATACAAACAGAAGCAACGGCTTCTACAACTCCTCAAAAGTCTGATAACCAACCTGTTGCTACTGCTACTCCTGCAAGCAAGGGCGAAACACTTGTAATGAAAGTAAAACCTTTGGGCGAATCCATTACCGAAGTTACACTTGGCAATTGGCTCAAAAAAGAAGGTGATTTTGTAAAAATGGACGAAGTGCTTGCAGAAATTGAGTCGGATAAAGCTACTTTTGAACTTACCGCCGAAGCAACAGGCATTTTACATATCACTGCTCAATCGGGGGCTACACTTAAAATTGGAGATGAAATTTGTAAAATTGAAGTTACTGAAAATGCTGTAACTGCCTCAGCCACCGAAACAACACTAAGCAATAGTAGTAGCACCTCTCAACAAAATACGGAAAATTATGCCAAAGGACACCCTTCTATTTCTGCTTCTAAAATTTTGGCAGAAAAAGGCATTAACCCTGCTGATGTGCAAGGTACAGGCGTAGGAGGCAGAATTACCAAAGAAGATGCCTTGAAAGCAGAAAAAAAAGAGCCAAAGCCTGTTTCTGAAACAAAATCTGAAAAGGTTGAAAAAGTAGCCATAGAAGTAAAAGGTGAGCGTGAGCAAAGAGAGGAAAAAATGACATCTTTGCGTAAAACCATTGCCAAAAGGCTGGTAGCCGTAAAAAATGAAACGGCAATGCTCACAACTTTCAATGAGGCAAATATGAAGCCCATTATGGATTTACGAGCCAAATACAAAGATAAGTTCAAAGACAAGCACGGTGTTGGTTTGGGCTTTATGTCGTTTTTTGCAAAGGCTTCTGCTACGGCTCTTTTAGAGTTTCCTGTTATCAATGCCCAAGTAAATGGCGATTATATTGTATATCACAATTTTGTAGATATTTCGGTAGCTGTTTCTACGGATAAAGGTTTGGTTGTGCCTGTGGTACGAAATGTAGAGCAAATGAGTCTTGCAGATATTGAGCGGGAAATTGCTCGTCTTGCCGCCAAGGCTCGCGAAGGAAAACTTACTATTCCTGAAATGACAGGCGGTACTTTTACAATCACAAATGGTGGTGTTTTTGGTTCTATGATGAGTACGCCTATTATCAATGCTCCGCAATCGGCAATTTTGGGTATGCACAACATTGTAGAGCGTCCTATGGCGGTGAATGGTGAAGTGAAAATCCTGCCAATGATGTATTTAGCCCTTTCTTATGACCACCGAATTATTGATGGCAGAGATTCAGTAAGTTTTCTTGTAAGAGTAAAACAACTCTTGGAAGAACCTGAAAGAATGTTATTACAAGTATAAAAACAAAAAGGCGACTTCGGTTGCCTTTTTGTTTGGCTGAAAAAATGTATATTTGTAGAAAACTTGACTATGATACTCAATCCGAAAGTTGATTTGGTGTTCAAAAAGCTATTTGGCTCTGAGGAAAACAAAGATATTTTGATGTCTTTGATAAATGCCATTTTACCACCTCACCAGCAAGTAGCCGATATAACCTTAAAAAACCCTTACAACTTTGCCGATTACATAGAGGGCAAACTCTCTATTTTAGACATCAAAGCCGAAAGCATAGACGGCAGACTTTTTGATATTGAAATGCAAATTCGTTCAAGCAAATTTTACGGCAAAAGAGTGCTTTTTTATTGGGCAAAAATGTATGGTTCGCAATTAGATTACATCAACGAAATGCCCACTGCCGATAAGCAACTCGCAGAAATGGAACGTTTAGCCCAACTGGAACAAGAAGGTAAATTAGGATATTCGGGCTTGAAAAAATGTATTGTCATAAGCCTAATGGATTTTAACTTCTTCAATGATGAGAGGTATAAACGCTATTTTACGCTTAAAGATGGCGATACGAATGAAATCAGCGAGGATTTGGACTATTTAGACCTTTATTTTATTGAGCTTCGTAAGTTCAAAGATGAACTTACAGGCGTGAGAAGCACTTTGGAACGTTGGATAGCCTTTCTGAACAATGCCTATAAATTCAAAACACAACAGCTCCCACAAGAATTGGCAGAAATCCGTGAAATTCAGAAAGCAGATTTACGCCTAAAAGCTATGTATCTTGATGAGCAAGAGCGTATGTATTACGATTCGCAACAAAAATTTTGGCTTGACCAAATTTCTTATGTCGTAGAGTCTATCAAAAAAGCAAGAGAAGAAGGCTTACAAGAAGGTAGAGAGGAAGGAATAAAAGAAGGAATAAAAGAAGGAATAAAAGAAGGAATAAAAGAAGGAATAAAAGAAGGAATAAAAGAAGGAATAAAAGAAGCAAAACTTTCCACTGCTAAAAATCTGATAAAATTGGGTTTTGATGATGAAACTATCGTTCAGGCTACGGGTTTGAGCAAAAGCGAAATTGAATCTTTGCGAAAAGAACCAAATTGATTTACAGCTTTATTCTAAAACTGCCTTTTTCAAAGACATTATGTGCCTGAATTTTCTTTTCATTGGCTTCTAAACTTAGTTTTTTTGCCAAATAAACGCTATTTGAACCATCTATAATGAGCATTTTGGGTATTTTCTGAAAGCTATCCAAATTTCTAATCGCATTTCTTTGCACAATGCAAAAATCTATTTCAGGTATTGCATTGATTTTCAGCCAATCATTTTTGGTGATTTTATTTTGCAGAAAAACAAAATTTTTGCCTGCATAATGCCAAAATTTCCAATTTCCGAAGTTATGCCAATCGGGTGGGCTTTGATAGGTTTTAGTTTTTGTGCCAAGTTTATCCAAAAGATTTTTACTATTGAAATTGAGCCTTCCTACGGAAAGCGTTGTATCAGACCAAATTTGCGAATGAAAGCCCTCTGTTAGGCTAAAAGTCCAACTTTTCGGAATAGCATACACAACAAAAACCCTTTGCTTGTGTTGTTCTAGATTTTCTGCAAAAAAAGAAAATGCCACAAAAGCATAAGCCAATACGCTTCCTACTAAAAACATAAACTTTTTCGCTTCAAAAAAAGCTATCATTAACAAAATAGCAAGAGCCAAAGCAATTGCTTGTGGAGCATCTAATACTAAACTTGTAGTAGCATAGTCTAAATTTTCAACCCCAAACACAATTTTATTGCAAATCCAAATGGTTTTTTCTAAAACAAAACCAATCATTGTAGGTAAATAAGGCAGAAAAGAACCTATAAGCAAAGCTACGCCTAAAATTAGAATGACCTGCCCAATAGGCACTACCAGCACACTCGCTAAAATGCCATAAGTAGGATATTGATGAAAATGATACAGCGTAATGGGTAAAGTGAAAACTTGTGCCGCTACCGAAACGCAAGTCATTTGCCAAAGGAAATGGATAACTCGGTTAGTTGGCTCGTACAAAGGGTAAAGTTTAGGATAAAAATACACAATACTCAATACAGCCAAATAAGATAGCTGAAAGCCAACGTCCATTAGCAAAAAAGGATTGTAGAGCAACAACAAAAAAGCTGATGCCGCAAGTGTGTTGTAAATATTCGTATTCCGACTAAGATTTTGGGCAATTGTGAGCAGAGAAAACATTGTAACGGCTCGCAGTACCGAACCCGAAAGACCCGTAACAAAAGCATAGAGCCATAAGGCTATCAAAACCACCACTACGTATAGGAGCTTCCCTTTGGGTTTTTTCCTTAAAAAAGCTAAAAAAACATTCAGCAACCCAAAAATTATGCCTACGTGCATACCCGAAACCGCCAAAATATGCGTAACGCCTGCATTGGTATAAGCCTGCTTCAAATCTTCGTCTAAATGATGTTTAATTCCCAAGACCAAAGCCGCCGCAATGCTATACTCTTGTTCAGTTTTGATATTTTCAGCAAAAATTTTGTCGCAAATACTACGCAGTTGGATAGCCCATTTTTCAAAATACTCGTACCAAGCAATTTGCGTAGCTATCCAGACTATTTCATTAGGTTTGAGATATTGCTGATGATAGATATTTTTCAGTGAAAGAAATATCCTATAATTGAATTGAGCCTCATTCAAAGGCTCATTGATAAGTTGTAATTTATTTTTGGCGATAAAAACATCACCAAACTGCGGCTTGTGTTCTGTTTTTTCTAAGAAAACATTGATTTTATCGGTAGCTTTCAGCCAAAGGCTATCGGCATAGATTTCTGTAATTTCTGCAACAAAATGATAACTTTTGGGCTTTTCTTGTATTTCTGAAATAACACGTGCTTTGAAGTAGGAAAAATTTTCTTTTTGGTTGAGAACGTGGTGAGGCAAATTGGCTTGATTGCGAAAATATACCAAAATAATACCTGCAAGCAATAAAATGATATACCCTAGAAGGCTTTGCCAAGGGGAGAACTTGAAGCGGAAGCGTTTAGGCAAAAACTTCCATAAAATAAAGTATAAGACAACACAGAAAAGCCATACCCACAATAACCATTCTTTGTACCATTGGCTATGATACGCTATGATAATTCCTGTTGCAAAAGGCAAAAGAAATTTGACAAATGAAGGCAATGTTGAGCAGTTTTTTACTGCAAAATACGTGATTTTGGGATAAAAAGCAATTTTTTTGAATAAAAAAGTGGCTCTATGTTAAGCCACTCAAATTTAATGGGTTTATTTTTTTATTTGTCTTTACTTCTTTTGTATTTTACTTGTTTTCCATCTATTTTGAGGATAAGCTCTTTGGCGTCCAATTTCACAATTTCCTTCTCAAATTCGGCTTCAGCGGCTGGCGGAGCATTCTGTGTTTTTTTGAAATAAATTTTATTGCCTTGCACTTTGTAGGTATAAGCATCAGAAAAGGGTACGGCATCATAGTTTCCATTTGCCTTGAAACGAATAGAGCTAAAATCATCACCACCTTCCATATCCCAAAGCCCAATCAGTTTTTTAGGGTCAATTTGAGGTGTTTCTTGTTCGGAGGAAGCCAAATCAGCTTTTACCCAAGTTTGTTTTGTACCATTAGACTGAAGTACCATTTCTTTTTCGTCTAAACTCAAAATCATTGCAGTTCCGCCAGAGCCATAAGTAATTTTGTCTAAATCTATTGTGTAAGTAGTGCCTTCTTCATTGCCATCGCTATAAACTTTGTTTTTATCGTAGAAAGCCCAAAAGCTATTGCTCTCTTTGAGTTCCCAACGTCCCTGAATTAGTTTTGCATAATCAGGAGGCTGCGGAACTGACTCAAGCTGTTTATCAATAGCTTTCTGCTCAGCTTCGCTGAGTTGTACTTCTCCTTTTTGCTCTGTGCTATCTTTTTTAGTTTCTTTCTTTTCTTCTGCCTCTTTTTTGCAAGAATATAAAGCCAAAGAGGCTATCAGTATAGCGAAAATGAGTGTTAATTTTTTCATAAAACTGCTTATTTTATTTACTTGATTATTTTTTTCGTAATAAAGTAATATGTGCTAAAATGAGTTCATTGGCTTCGGTTTCGCCCACTTTTGAGGCTTTGTATTTGCCATCGCCCATTATCTTTTGTACTTTGTCGTAGGTATCATCTTTGGTACGCAGGTCGCCTGTGAAACAAGGAAAGTTCTTGAAAAAATCGCCTGTAGCGGTTTCATTGATAATCAAGCCGCCATATTCCCAACCCATACCATAAAATTCAAAATCGCCATTGGTATTAGCTTTTCGTATGTCATTGAAACTTGAACCAACACTTATACCATTGGCAAATTTGAACTTGGGTTTATCGGCGATACCGATACTAATTTTCTCTATTTCTTTGGCAACTTTGCCAGCCGCCCACGTAACATAAATTTTTCCTTCGGGGCTACTGATAGTAGAGTAAATTCGGTCTTCATCAGTTTTTTCGCCATCCATCATTTCTGTTCCTGCAAAAACGGTATCCGACTTAATATTTTCCTTCCCAAAGGCTTTTTCTAAATCGGCATAATTCATAGAAAATTTTACCCTACCAATACCTTCGCAAGAAATGAGAGTAGAATTTTCTTTTTCTTGCTCGTTATTTTGTTGTGCTTGTTGTTCTTGCTTTTCTTCAGATTTTTTCTCGGTGTCTTTTTCTTGTTTTTTACAAGCGAAAAGTGCAAAAGCGATAATAGCCAAAGTAAAGATATTTTTTCTCATACAATCAGGTTAATTTTTTTAGCAAGATAAAAAAATTATTTCAAAATGCTACTTTTTCACCCACTTAAAAGTGCCGTCATTTACATTGAACTGCATTTCGTAGGCTATACGGAAAGAACTTTCACCGATTTTAGGGTCAATACTACCGATTTGGATAGTAGTACCAATTTGGGGTATTTTTGTAAAAACTGTTCTACCTTCTGGTATAGCATTGAGAACTTCATTGTTTCTTTCCAATGAGATAAACTCCTCCGTGATATTTATCAATTCACCTTTTGCCAATTGATAAAAAGTAGGTGTTTCACCTTGCCAACCCATACCCTCTACTTTTGAAGTAGTGGCACTTACAGCAAACTTCTTTCCATTTTTGGCAAAGAAATATGCCATATCAGTTCGGGCATCGGTTGCCCCCAAGATATAGTACATCGGTGGCTCTGTTTTGTAAGAAATAAATCCGTTTTTGACATCTTGCTTGATAGGGATTACTTTCTTGAAAGCTCCACCGGGCTGGTTGGGGTCTTTCAGAGCTTTTTCTTGGGCTTTGTAATAATCCATCACTGAATTTTGAGCCATTACCGAAAATGCCAATAGCGTTGTAGAAAACAGAAAAACTAATTTTTTCATAAAGCAATTTTGTTTAAGTTTATTTCTTTCTTGTTAGAACCCAAATATCTCCTTCTTTATTTTTACCCAAGTCTTCCAACTCCATATTATCCCCTTGTATTTTGAGAACTCTGAATTTCCAACGGCTGGGGCTATCTTTGAATAGAGGATTAGCTTCCACAGCTTCAATGAGCGTTTTTGCTTTATCAGTGTACTTCCAGTTGTATTTGGTAGGCTTATCGAGCATCGGATTGTAGATGAGTAGTGTACTACCACTAAACTTGAAACTCATTGATATTGAAGCTCCTACGACAAAGGCTAATTTGTCTTTGTCATCAATATTCTGCTTTAATTTGTAGTCGGCTACTTGCCAATGTCCCTTTATATTTTGGGCTTGCAAATGGCAAAAACTCAATAGAGCGATAAGGAAAACAATTACTTTTTTCATTTTTTGGGAATTTAAGGGTTTGACATAGGTTTTTATGCAATTTTTGTTTTGGGCTTAAAATTTTAGGGCAAGAGGCTTTATTCAAATTTATTTCCTCTGATTCTGATAACTTCTTTATCTACACCTGCTTCCATACGAGCACCTCCATCGCCACGCATATAGTTTGTCCAAAGTAGCGTGATTTCGTTACTTTTTCTTATTTCAAAACCAAAACCTAAATAGTAGGGGTCTGTGGGGGAATTGCCCAAAATGCGAGTAGCCAATATTTTCCCATTTTTATCTACAAGGGAAGCAAAAAACATTCTATCGTTTTGCAAGGTATAGGCTTCGGAATGTGTAATGGGTTCTACGGGGTCTAAATTGGCTTGGTAGATGATTAAAAAGTTCTCACCTGATTGAATTTTTCCCCAAAGTATGGCTTCGCCACTGGCAAGACGTATGTTGGAATCTTTCACAAAATTTGTAATATTTTCAATGCGTCTGCCAAACTTCTTTTCTTCATAGTAATTTTTGAGCAAATCTCCTTCAATAATTGTGCTACCTACCAAAGGTAATTTCAAATCAGCAAAAAAATCTAAAAACTCTTGCGGATTGCGAGGATTACCATAATTTACAGGATTGAGCTGAAAATCAAAGTTTTTTTTGCCATTGCTCCATTTACCTACAATTGTTCCTGCACTATTAGGGTTACCTTGAAAGGTTTCGGCATTTTTCTCTCCGGGCGAAGTCTGAAAAGCAAATTGATTAGCATTATCTCCATAAAGTGGAAACAAGCGAATATTTGCTCCCTTTGAGGAGTTGTAACCATAGTAAGCACCTTGACCATCGGAGTAGAACCAAATAGGATAATCTTTTATTGTGCCTTCGTACCACTGATAATTCTGAAATTTTTTGGGCTTTTCTGCGGTGTTTTCAGCAGAAGAGGCATTTTCAGGTTTTGTAGCAAGGGCAACTTGTTCAACTTTTTTGTTTTCTTCTGTGCTTTGAACAGAGTTTTGGGCAGAGTTTTCTTGTTTTTTCTGACAAGCTCCTGCAAGAAGTAGTAAGGCAAAAATTGTTTTTTTCATATCTGTAATTATTTTTTTGAACTTTGAACCATAATAAATTAGGCTCTCCACACAAAAAACATATTGATAGCAAAGTAGGTAAGAGGAGCAAGCCAAAGCAACATTCTATCCAGCTTTTTGGCAAGTTCTTCTTTGCCTTTGTTATGAATATGATGTGTAATAGCCGAAAGCAAAATGTAAAGCAAAATAAACGAAAACGTAAGAGCGTGAATTTGGTCGGAGAGTGTGAAAGCATTGCTTTCGGGTAAAGAGCTATCTACGATATATTTGTTACCGACAGCGGCAAATAAGCCTCCAATCGCTAATCCAAATTTAGAATTTAAATCAGCGGCAGGAACTACAAAAACAAGCGAGGAAATTAGTAAGGCGATATACAAACCTAAAAACACCTTAAAAAACAAGCCCCAGCTGTTGCGTTTGATGTAAATAAGTATATCTACTGCTGAATATTCGGAGCTTTCCCCTGAAAGTGAAGGGTCGCCGTAGTTGGTTTCGTATTTGCTGGGGTTGTGTTTGATTTCAAACTTTTCTATTTTCCAGCCTGCAAGACTAAAATTTTTATCTAATTTACTACCTGCAATGTCTGGCTCAAAAACTACCTGACGGCTATCGTAAAGGGTATTTTCCAATTTAATTAGCAAGACTTGCTTATCAAAAGGGAAGTTATGAGTTACCCAATCTTGTTGCATTTTGCCTACAATCTTTGCCGAAACCCAATTCCAACCATTTACTTTTTCTACTGATGAACTTTGTACTTGGAAAGTTTTGTTATTGGCGATTTCAAAGTTTTTTTCAATTGCAAGACTATCTTTTTTGTGCAAAAACCAAAGGTCAAAGGCAGTGGAAAACTCTCCGTTTGCCATACTGACATCATAAATAGATTTGACAAAAACCCCCACCTTTACCTTTTCGGGTTGGGCTTGAGCTGAAAGAAAAATCAGAGATGCGAAAAAGGGGAGAAAGAATCTTCTCATTTTTGTAGAATTTTCTACAAAAATGAGAGTTGTAGCGGTAAAAAGAGAGACTTTTTTACCAAATTAAAGAATTTTTTAATCAAAGTGCTAATTTAGTTTATGAAGTAGAGGAACGTGCATAGAGATGGGAAGGAGTATCTTTTATACTAAAACCCACCAAAAGCCAACCAACTATAAAAGCCACGCCTCCTATGGGCGTAATAGCTCCTAATATTTTGATTTGCGTGAGGGCAAGTACATACAAAGAACCCGAAAAAATCAGAATACCTGCCAAAAAGCACCAAAAGGCAATTTTAGTAATTTTATTTTGAGGCAAAATTGCCATTAGAGCAAGAGCAAAAGTATGATAAAAATGATAGCGATTAGCGGTTTGGAATACTTCGGTATAGCCATTTTGGGCAAGCATCTCTTTCAAGCCGTGAGAACCAAAAGCCCCCAAAGCTACTGCTGTACCCCCTAAAAATGCAATGATTTGAAACATAGTTGTTCTACTCATAAAATCACTTGTTTTTATTTTTGAGTAGCAAAAATGGCAATCTTTTTTGCAATCGCCAAATGTTGGTGTTATCTTCGTAATACACTTCCACTTCGTCCATAATATTTTTGACAAGTGTAAGCCCCATACCTCCTTTGCGTTTTTGCTTTTTGAGGTCTTGCAGATTGGCGTCTTCGTGTTGGGTGAGGTCAAAATAGGGGGAATTGTAATCGTAAATTTCAAAAGTTACTTCGCCTTCGCTTTCAGTAAGGGAAATATCAATATCTTTTTGTACGTCGTTTTTAGCAGAATGAATGATAAGATTTGCCAGTATTTCATCAACGACCAAAATCAGTTGGTTACTTTCTACTTCGGGTACTTGCATTTGGGCAAAAACATTTTCTAAAAAAGTGCGTACTTTTTTGAGATTTTTCTTTTCCGCTTTTATGCTAATGTTGTACTTCATACAAGTTTAGGGGTTACTGGCTCGGATTTGAGGGACGTTTAAGGTTTCAACTGCAAACTTTCTAACCTCAAACTTGAACTTCAACAGATTTCTGCTTATTCCCAAATATTCCCCAAAGTTCTTCAAAATTTACTTCACTGCTTGCAAGGCTAAGTCTTGGCTCGGATAGTGTTTTATGAGTTCGCCAAGTCCTAAAATGTCAAAAACATTTTTCACTTTTTCATTCATAGAGCAAAGAGCAAAAAATATATTTTTTTCTTCTAAATCTGAAAGGTGCGACATAAATACCCCCAAACCTGCTGATGAAATATAATTCAATTTTTCGCAATTTACGATAATTGCTTTTTCATTGCGTTGAATCGCTTCTTGCATTGCATTGTCTAAAATAATAGATGAGGAAGCGTCTAAATCACCCTCTACGTGCAACAAATAAACATTCTCTTGATGTTCGGCAGTTAGGTTCATCTTTTTATTAAATTACGTGCAGAACTTACACAAAGTTACATTTTGGCTCAAAAAGTAGGTTATTTTTTTGTAAAAAGTTTGCAAACCTTATTGTAAATTTCTGTTATTGAGTGCTTTATGAATTAAAAAAAAGTCCATCAGTACAATAGCCGCCATAGCTTCTACGATAGGCACGGCACGTGGTACTACGCAAGGGTCGTGTCTGCCTTTGCCTGTAATTTCAATGCTTTCGCCTTGCAAATTGATACTTTCTTGGCTTTGCATTAGCGTAGCTACGGGCTTGAAAGCTACCCGAAAGTAAATATCTTCTCCATTAGAAATTCCACCCTGTACGCCTCCCGAGAAGTTGGTTTTGGTGCGAACTTTATCATTTTCTTTGAAAAAAATATCATTATGCTCCGAACCTTTCATTTTTACACCTTCAAAGCCACTGCCATATTCAAAACCTTTTACTGCATTGATAGAAAGCATCGCCTTGCCGAGTTCGGCGTGAAGTTTATCAAAAACAGGTTCGCCCAAGCCCACAGGCACATTTCGGCATACACAGCTAACTACCCCTCCAATTGTATCGCCTTGCTTGCGAATATCTTTGATGTAGGCAATCATTTTTTGAGCAAGAGGCTCATCGGGGCAACGTACTTCGTTACTTTCTGCACTGCTCAAATCTAATTCCTGATAAGATTTTTGTAAAATTAGTTCTCCAATTTGTGAAGTATAAGCCTGAATTTCAATACCTAATTTTTTGAGAAAGAGTTTGGCTACTGCTCCTGCGGCTACTCGGGCAAGGGTTTCTCTTGCCGAACTGCGTCCTCCGCCTCGGTAATCTCTGATACCATATTTTGCCTGATAGGTATAGTCGGCGTGAGAAGGACGAAAAGCCTCTGCAATATGCGAGTAATCTTTACTTTTAGCATCTTCGTTCCATACAAGCATAGCAATAGGTGAGCCTGTACTTTTCCCTTCAAAAATTCCTGAAAGAATTTGTATTGTATCGCTTTCTTTGCGTTGTGTAACAATAGCCGATTGCCCGGGTTTGCGTCTATCCAGTTCTTTTTGAATAAAATCTACATCTATTTCAAGTCCTGCGGGACAGCCGTCTATCACTACACCTACTGCAAGCCCGTGAGATTCGCCAAAAGTAGTAATACGAAAAAGTTTTCCATAACTATTAGACATTCCGTAAATTTTTATGGTTTAGGTCCAAACTTGTTTGAATTTTCAAACACTTACTTCAGCCTTGATAGCAGGGTAAGGGTCATAATTTTCCAAAATAAAGTCTTCGTATCTGAAAGCGAAAATATCCTTGATAGCAGGGTTAAGTTTCATTGTAGGCAAAGGTTTGGGAGTACGTGTGAGTTGCAGTTTTGCCTGTTCAATATGGTTGAGGTACAAATGCGTATCGCCACCTGTCCAAATAAACTCGTATGGCTCTAAGTCGCAAACTTGGGCTATCATCATCGTTAGCAGAGCATAAGAGGCAATATTGAAGGGTACGCCTAAAAAGACATCAGCAGAGCGTTGATAAAGCTGACAAGAGAGTTTGCCATTAGCCACATAAAACTGAAAAAGCACGTGGCAGGGCATTAGTTTCATTTTAGGTAAATCTTCAACATTCCAAGCCGAAACTACTATTCTACGGCTATCGGGGTTGTTTTTGATAAGATGAATAGCCTCTGCAATTTGGTCAATGCTTTCGCCAGTGCGAGTTTGCCAACTACGCCATTGTTTTCCATATACAGGACCGAGTTCGCCGTTTTCATCAGCCCATTCGTCCCAAATACTGACGCCGTTTTCTTTCAAATAGCGAATATTGGTTTCTCCTTTCAAAAACCACAAAAGTTCGTGAATAATGGATTTGACGTGTAGTTTTTTGGTAGTAACGAGTGGGAAACCTTCTTGTAGGTTAAATCGCATCTGATACCCAAAAACGCTCAAAGTACCTGTACCTGTGCGGTCGGTTTTTTGTGTGCCATTTTCTAAAATGAAACGTAGTAAATCGTGATAGACTTGCATAATTATTGAGTTTTTTTCCAAATCAAAAAATCTTGCCACATTTTCTCAATTAAATTCTTGGTGGCAATGATTGTCTCTTTTTTGAATGAAATTTCATAACTTTCGGAGTAGTGATAGTGAAAAATAGGAGTTGTAAGAGTACATTTTCCTATGAACTCTTTTACAGAAAAAATTTTGAAGAACCAATGCTCCAATGATTGCTCGGTATTTCCTCGACACAAAATAAAAAAATAGTTATCGGGATAGCAAATAGCTTTATGTAATTCCGTAAGCATTACTGTTCCAAAGAATTTACCACTTTTTTTGGAAGAATATTTGACCTCAAAATAAAAAATTTCTCCTTGTGCATTAAAAGCCAATATATCACAACCTTCTTTTGGGGAAGCAATCTGAACGTTAGAATAGCCTTTCAGTTTTAGGTATTCTATGCACTTTTCTTTGGCAACTTTATCCGAAATTGTTTTCTTTGCCATTACAATTTTTTCGAAAATTCGAGAAAGCAATCGAAATCACCAAATTTTTACTAAAAGATTTTACGATAATGAAAAAACTCACTCGCCGCAAGGTTCTTAAAGATTTGTGTATAGGCTCTGCGGGCTTACTACTGGCACCAAGTTGTTTGGCAGAAAATCAGAAAGATAGTAAAAAGCAGGTACAAATAGGCAAAGAAAGAGCCAAAACCGACTACAAGACGGTTATCAAGAATGGGAAAGCCTATATCAATCAGAAACTGGTAGAGGGCTATTGGGTAGGGATTGATTTTAATGGAAAACTTAAAATTTCCAAAGAACCCTTGCAAGCAGAGCAGGAAATTGATGCTACGGGCAAAATTGTAAGCCCGGGGTTTATTGATATTCTTGCTGATAATGCTTCCAGTCCCGAGCAGACCTACACCATCTTTGAAAAATACAAAGTTACTGACGGCTTAACTTCTGTTTTTCAGATGCACGGCGGAGCAGAGTTTCCCAAAAAATTTCACGATTATTTTGATAAACTGCCCCATAGAGTAAATTATGGCGTAAGTGTATTTGTGATGCGTTTGCGTTTGAAATACGCTTCATTAGCTCAACGCTATCAAATGGCTGAGCAAGGATTGAATGAAGGAGCGTTGGCTATGGCTCATAGTCCTGAATATCAGCCTGATACAAGTTATGAGGAATTGAAAAAATATGCCGAAATTGCTAAAAAATACGAAAGACCTTATTTTTTGCATTTACGCTACTCGTCCAAAGAAAAAGAGCTTGAAGGCGTAAAGGAAGCTATACGCATTGCCCAAGAAACAGGTTGCCAGATTCATATAGACCATCTCAATTCTACGGGTGGCACTTTTAATATGCCCAAAGCACTTGAGCTTATCAATGATGCCAATGCCAAAGGGACAAAAATTACTTGTTGTGTGTATCCGTATAGTTTTTGGGCTACTTATCTGATTTCGGAGCGTTTCAGTGGCGATTGGCAAAAACGTTACGGAATTACTTACGAAGATTTACAAATTGTAGGTAGTGGCGAAAGAATTACCGCACAAACTTTTCCTATTTATCGCAAGCGTCCGGGACTTTTGGTGGCAGTACCCGAAGGCACTATGCCTTTTGAAAAAACTATCAATTTGGCTCTACAAACAGATTTTTGTATGTTTGGCTCTGACGGAGGCATTGAAAAAGAGCCACGAGCCAACTCGCACCCACGAGGAGCGGGTTTTGCCGCTACGGCTATTCGGCACTGCTTAAATATAGGTATGAGTATAGAGCAAGCTCTTGAACGCCTGATTGATAGACCTGCCAAGCTCATTCAGCCTGCTATGAAAGATAGAGCCAAACTGCAAGATGATTTTTGGGCAGATATTACTATTTTTGACCCTGAACGCATCAGGGGCAAGGCAACCGTAGCCAATCCTAATCAGTTTTCCGAAGGAATTGAGTATGTAATTGTCAATGGAGAAATTGCTTATCAGAACGGGAAACTGCTCAAAACGAGTGGCAAGGGAATTAAATATCAGGGCTAAAAGAGCAATTTTCTGCAAAATCAATAATTTTCTTACGCATAGCTTGCTATATGCCAAATATTTTATACATTCGCAACCCTAATTCAGAAATTAAGATTTAATACTTTGAGTTTGAAATTTGAATAGGTTCAACTTTATTGACCGACTTTGGTATCTTGCAAAAAATACTCAAAAAATTTCAAGAACTTGATTTGATTTTTGTTGGGAAATTTTGTGAAAACAATATTTTTTGCTAAATTCGGTTATTGAAGTGGTAAGGTTTGCTTGCAAATCCACGAACCTCAAAACTCAAACCTGCCAAACTTTGAAATACTAATGAAGGCAATGCAAAACGCACAAGAAATGAATTTGAAGGAGAAATTAAAGGAGGTTTTTGGCTACAGCCAATTCAGAGGCACACAAGAGCCTATTATCAAGAACCTGATGGCGGGCAATCATACTTTTGTGATTATGCCCACAGGGGCAGGTAAGTCGCTTTGCTATCAGTTGCCTGCCGTAATTATGGAGGGAACGGCGATTATTATTTCCCCCCTGATAGCCTTAATGAAAAACCAAACTGACCAACTTACTGCCTTTGGAATAGATGCCCGATTTCTGAACTCTACGCTGAGCAAATCGGAAATGACCAAAGTCAAGAAAGATGTATTGAGTGGCAAAGTAAAAATGCTCTATGTTGCCCCCGAATCGCTTACCAAAGAAGATAATTTGGAGTTTCTGAAAAAAGCTAAACTTTCTTTTGTAGCCATAGACGAGGCTCATTGTATTTCTGAATGGGGACACGATTTCCGCCCCGAATACCGCAAAATTCGTGGTATCGTAGATAATTTGAATAAAAATTTACCCATTATTGCTCTTACCGCTACGGCAACGCCCAAAGTACAGCAAGATATTCAGAAAAACTTGCAAATGGAAGATGCCAAAGTCTTTATTTCCTCTTTCCACCGACCTAATCTTTTTTACGAAGTAAAACCCAAAAGAGACCCCAAAAAACAACTTATTCGTTTTGTAAAACAGCACAAAGGCGAGTCGGGAATTATTTATTGTTTGAGCCGAAAAACCGTAGAAGAAATTGCCGAACTGCTGACAGTCAATGATGTGAAGGCTTTGCCTTATCACGCAGGTTTAGAGGCTGATGTCAGAATGAAAAACCAAGATGCTTTTCTCAATGAAGATGTTGATGTAATTGTGGCTACTATTGCCTTCGGAATGGGTATTGATAAGCCCGATGTGCGGTTTGTAGTGCATTATGATGCTCCTAAATCTTTAGAAGGTTATTATCAGGAAACAGGCAGAGCGGGCAGAGACGGTTTGCAGGGGCATTGCCTTATGCTATTTGATAAAGAGGATATTTACAAGCTGGAAAAATTTAACAAAGACAAAAGCGTAACCGAAAGAGATAATGCCCGCCACCTCTTGCAAGAAATTGCTGAATATGCGGAGTGTTCGGTATGTAGAGTAAAACAGCTATTGCACTACTTTGGCGAAGAGTTTAAGTCAAACAATTGCGGTCAGTGCGATAACTGCTCACATCCTCATAAAAAATATGAAGCCGAAGAGCAAGTGCTTCTGGCTCTGAAAGCTATCAAACTCACAGGGGAGCGTTTTGGGGCAAAACATATTGCCGATGTCTTAATGGGTGTACCCAACGAGTATGTGAAAAGCTACGGACACAACAAATTAGAAGTATTTGGCAAAGGACAAGATTTCCCTGATACTGATTGGCTTTCTTTGCTTCGTCATATTCTTATTTTTGATTACATCAAGAAAGATATTGATAACTATGGTGTGCTGAAACTTACTCCCAAAGGTGAAAAATTCCTTAAAAACTCTCACGCCATTACGCTCACCAAAGATTATGATTTCAGCAATCCCGAAGAAAACGAAGAAACCGAGCAGGAAACCGTTCCACAAACTTCAGGAAAAGCCTATGATGAAGTGCTTTTTGATTTGCTCAAAAATCTTCGCAAACGCATTGCCAAAGAGAAAAACTTACCGCCCTATGTCATTTTCCAAGACCCTTCTTTGGAAGAAATGGCTACTACTTATCCCACTACCGAAGAAGAGCTTGCCAAAGTAAATGGCGTAGGTATGGGAAAAGTACAAAAATTTGGCAAACCTTTTTTAGAGGCGATTGTAAAATATGTTGAAGAAAATGAAATAGAAACGGCTTCTGATGTTGTAGTCAAATCCACCGTCAATAAGTCTAAAACCAAAATCTTTATTATTCAGCAAATTGATAGAAAAGTAGATTTGGAGGAAATTGCAGAAGCCAAAGACCTAACTTTTGAGGAGCTCTTGAACGAGATTGAGCATATCTGCGATTCGGGCACAAAGCTAAATTTAGACTACTACATCAATCAGGTAATAGAGAAGGAACGTCAGGAAGAACTTTACGAATATTTTATGAATAGTGAAATTGATGATATTCAAGCCGCTATTCGCGACCTTGCTGATGATGATTTTACAGAAGAAGAAATCCGCCTGATGAGAATTAAGTTTATTTCGGAAGTAGGGAATTAGAAAGGCAATGAACTTACAAGAAATCTCACTCTTTCTTGATGCACCCATATTTGTAGTACCAGATTATGATACTTCTATTTCGGCATTGCTTACTAATAGCCAAGCCGAAATACTTTTTTTCTTTGCTTCGCAAACTGATGCAAATACGCTTAATTCTCAAAATCAAAAGGTTTTGGATAGTATGCTCAATGCCATAGCCGCAAAGCAAAAAAATGAGCCTTTTATCAAAGATTTAGAAAAAGACATACTTATCTTACCTGAAAAAAAGCATATTCAGTGGGATTTTGAAAGAACCCAAGTAAAGTATTTATTAGTTTTTGGCGAAAATACTGCTCAAAATATAGGTTTGCCAATAGAAAAATATGTGTGGCAGAAATGGAAAGGTATTAGGGTACTTTTTGCCCATTCTTTACAAGAAATTGAAGCACAAAAAAACTATAAAAACCTCATTTGGCAAGCAATGCTTCAAATATTTCAATAGAACAAGCGTTTGAGGTAAAAGTTTTACTCAGTCTAAATACCCAATGTTCTTAATCCTGTTTCCTGCTTCTTGTTTCCAATTCTTCAAAGGTAAGTTTTTTGGAGTTCTTTTTAAGAAATCAAAAATTTTGTGTAAATTTGCTATCTCAAAATTTTTTTTCCCGAAAATTTACCAAAACGCAAAAGGTTTATGCTCAAAAAAACTTTTACCCTCTGTTTGTTGGGTATTTCACTTACTTGCTTCGCTCAGAATGAAAAGCAGGTAAAGTGGATACAAGAACGCAGTAATACCACTAAACTGCAAGAACTTTCACAAACCTTCCGAAAGCAAGAAATACAAGCTAAAAAAGAGGCTTATGCTTTAGCTCAAAAAAGGGGTTTGCCTATCTTCCAAAAACTTGCCGACGGCAGAATTGCAGAATTGCAATATTTTGAAAAAGATGTTCCTATCTATTTTGTAACTACCAGCAACCTAAATGCCGCCGCTACTACCAAAGCCTCTGATTTATGGACAGGTGGCTCTTTGGGCTTGAACCTCAATGGGCAAGGAATGATTATCGGTGAGTGGGACGGCGGTGCCGTAAGAAATACCCACCAAGAATTTGGTACAAGAGTAATTCAGCAAGATGGTGCTTCTTTTGCTGTAAATGGAAATACCAGCCACGCCACACACGTAGCGGGTACGCTTATGGCAAGCGGCGTGCAAAGCAATGCCAAAGGTATGGCTCATCAAGCAACTTTGTGGGCAAATGATTGGAATACTGATTTGAGCGAGGCAACTACCCAAGCAGGCAATGGGCTTTTGGTTTCTAATCATTCTTACGGCTATAATACAGCATTTTTACAGCAATGGCAATTTGGCTATTATGATTCAAACTCTGCCAGTTGGGACGAACTCTGCACCAATGCTCCTTATTATTTGCCTTGTTTTGCCTCAGGTAATGACCGCAACAACAACCCTAATCCAAGTGCTGGCGGCTATGACCTAATTACAGGAAGAAGCCTTGCAAAAAACGCTCTTACCGTGGGAGCAGTAAATATACAAACTAACTATACAGGACCCTCTTCTGTGGTAATGTCAAGTTTCAGTAATTGGGGACCCACTGATGATGGACGCATTAAGCCTGATGTAGTAGGAGCAGGTGTGGGTATTTATTCATCAGTAGCTGATACTGATAACGCCTATTCAACATACAATGGTACTTCAATGGCTACGCCTAATGTGGCAGGTACGCTTATTTTGTTACAACAACATTACAGCAACCTAAATTCAGGGCAATTTATGCGTTCTGCTACGCTTAAAGCTCTTACCATTCATACGGCGAATGAGGCTGGTGCCGCACCCGGTCCCGATTACAGCTTTGGTTGGGGTTTGGTAAATGCCAATAAAGCCGCACAAGTTATTTCAAACAAAGGAACAACTGCTTTTATTGAGGAAAGAACTCTAAACAATGCTACTTCGCAAACTTTTCAAATTACTGCCACAGGAGGTTCTACTCCTTTGGAAATCACTATCGCTTGGACAGACCCCAAAGGAACGCCTGCTCCTGCCAGTGTGGTAAATCCTCCTAACCTAATGCTGGTGAATGATTTGGATTTGAGAGTTTGGAGAAATAATACCGATTATCATTTTCCTTGGGTATTAGACCCCGCCAACCCTTCAGCTCCTGCTACACGAGGCGATAATTTTAGAGATAATGTTGAAAAAATCATCATTGATAATCCTGTGGCGGGTGCTACCTACTACATACAGGTTTGCCACAAAGGTACTTTGCAAGGAGGCAATCAAGCCTTTTCAATGATTGTAACAGGGGGAACTGCTTTTGCAGTGGCTACGGCTACGCCTCCACCTGTGGTTTTTGCGAAATTCAATCAAGATAAAATAGAGGGTAAAAACAATGAAATAGTTACCTTTACCGATGCCTCTTCGGTATATTCTTGCGGTTCGCCTGCCATTACTACTTGGACTTGGAACTTTGATGTAACTGGCAACGGCGGAGCAAGCCCTGCTACTTTCAGTGGCAAAACACCTCCACCTGTAACTTTCGCAAAATCCGAAGTTTATCAGGTTCGTCTTACGGTTTCTAATGGTTCAAGTACCGATATATTCAATTCTACTGTGAATATTGGACTTGCAAATCCTACCAATTTGCAAATTGCCAATATGCTCAATAATGGTTCAAATAATTATGTAATCAATCAAGTAGATTTGACTTGGCAAGACAACTCTGATGAAACAAATTTTGAAGTTCAGCGTAGAATAAACGAAATAGGCAACTCTTTTACAACCATAGCTACTTTGCCTGCTAATACTACAAGCTATTCGGATAACACAATAGAAGACGCCAAAAACTACATATACAGGGTAAGAGCTACAAAAGGTACTTTATTGCCAATGGCTTCTAATACGGTTACTATTCTGACGGTGAGCTTTATTACAAGTCTTGATGAGCAGTTGGATAAAATCACCAAAATTTATCCTAACCCTGCAAGTACCAACATTCAGATAGAACTAAACAGCAGTGATAAAGTGCAAAATGTAACCTTATTTAATCAGTTAGGGCAAAAAGTATTGCAAGCAAATTATACAGGAGAGCCTATTGGGGTTGCTCATTTGCCCAAAGGTATGTATTGGGTACAGATAGAAACAAAAGAACAAGGAAAAATTACCAAGAAATTAGTTTTGCAATAAAAACAAATTAAAAGCCCTCGTTTGAAGCGAGGGCTTTTTTTATGGTTCAATTTATTCAACACCAAACTTACACTTTTTCTACAATGAGGGCAGAAGCACCTCCACCACCATTACAGATAGCAACCATTCCACGTTTTTTATCTTTTTGATGTAGAGCATTGATAAGTGTAGTTACAATTCTGGCTCCTGATGCTCCGAGGGGGTGCCCGAGAGCTACGGCTCCACCCATTACGTTGGTTTTTTCCAAAGGAATATCCAAAACCTTATCAAAAGCCAGCGTAACCACAGCAAAAGCCTCATTTACTTCAAACAAATCAATTTCGTTCAAAGAAATGCCTGCATTTTTGGCGGCGATAGGAGCGGCTTTGGTAGGGGCAGTAGTGAACCAAGCGGGTTCTTGCTGAGCATCGGCAAAAGCTACGATTTTAGCAATAGGTTTTAGACCTAATTTTTCTGCTTTTTCTTTGCTCATTAGCACGAGTGCGGCGGCACCATCATTGATTTTGGAAGCATTGGCGGCAGTTACGGTGCCATCAGGAGTAAAGGCGGGCTTGAGTGTAGGAATTTTATCAAACATTACGTTTTTATACTCCTCATCTTCGGCAAGCAAAATAGGGTCGCCTTTTTTCTGAGGAACGGCTACGGGGATAATTTCGTTTTTGAAAGCACCATTTTTGGTGTGTTCGGCGGCAAGTTCGTAAGAGCGAATAGCAAACTCATCTTGCTGTTGGCGAGAAATATCATATTTTTTGGCAGTTGCATCAGCAAAAACTCCCATAGCTTTTTTATCATATACATCTTCCAGACCATCGCGTACCAAGCCGTCTAGAAATTCACCATTTCCATAACGATAGCCGAAGCGTGCTTTGGGTACATAGAAAGGAATATTAGTCATACTTTCCATACCACCTGCTACAATAACATCAGCCAAGCCCAGCATAATGCTCTGAGCCGCCAGCATTATGGCTTTTGTTCCTGATGCACATACTTTATTGATAGTTGTAGAGGGAATATCGTAGCCTAGCCCGCCCAGTACCGCCGCTTGTGTGGCAGGAGCTTGTCCTAAATTGGCAGAAACTACATTACCCATATAGACCTCTTGCACTTCTTTGGGGTCTATGCCTGCTTTTTCAATAGCACCTTTGATAGCAAAACCTCCTAATTGCGTTGCAGAAAAAGGAGAAAGTACGCCTCCAAAACTTCCAATAGGCGTTCTAACAGCCGAAATTACATATACTTCTTTCATTGGGTTAAGGGTTTAATGGTTTTCAAAATTAAAAATTTTATCACTTTGGCAAGTGTTTTGCTGAAAAATTATTTGAAATTTTTAGCAAACCAATCTTCCATTGAAACAGCCCTTTGCTCGTGTTTGATACCTTCGCCAATTTTTTTCTGTGCCTCTTTGATAGCCTTTGTAATGAGTGAGTGAGAAAGACTTTCCGTTTCTTTTGCCCCCATTTTTTTGAGCATTTCTAGAATTTTATCTCCTGAAAATTTTTTCAGAATAGGTTCGTCAAAACTTGTATAAACGTATGCCTTTGCCTTGAAGCTAATATCTCCAATTTTTTTCAAAATTTCAGCTTCTTCTTCCACCAGAGGGTAATGCTCTGCAAAAAAAACAGATAGCTCTTTATTGGCAAAATCCTTTTTCAGATAGCTACTCAAATGGCGAAATTCATTTGCCGAAAAAATCAAAATCTTTGAAGTATCTTTCAAGTTTTCAGCACTTTGCACCCATTCATAAGGTTTTTGAAGGTTGGTAAGTAGGGTTTGCAAAGTATTGAAGGTACGCTCAAAGAAATAAATAAGCCAAGTTGGTTTACTTTCTGCCGATTTTTGTAGATTTTCAAGCAAAGCCGCCCATTTGGCTTCTTGGCTTATCCAGATTACATCATTTAAACGGACAAGCGGTAAATCTTTTTTTCCAAAAAATGAGAACATAAATTTACACCAAGATTAAGATGATTTCAAGATATATAAGATGAGGTTGTTTAGGATTTATTTTTTTTTGTAATTCTTCCGATAAAAATTACCATAAAGGATAAAATTAACAAATTTACCCACGTTTCTACTTTGGTTTCCTAGCGTAAGGTTAAAGCCTTGAATTTGTCTTGCCACGCCTTTGCTCTTTCCATTACCTATCGTTGTTTTTATTACCCTTCATCTAAATATTGATAAGCCTCGCTTCTTTT
>CAZZLW010000079.1:0-58926 GCA_964654605.1 uncultured Cytophagales bacterium
AAAATTCATACTGAAAAGGGCGTGGCGGTCAAACGTTTGAGCGTACAATAATGGAATAGTTTTTTTGAAGGCACGTAAATTTTTTAGATTTACGTGCTTTTATATTTTAATCAAACCTTTTCTGATTTTATGCTAAAAAACTTCTTTTTTTCTTTGCTGTTTCTGCTTACAAGTTTTGTTGCAACGGCACAACAAGAACCTTGTGGCTCTCATATTTTTGAGCGTCAGTTACGAGAGCAGTATCCTGATAGCTTCGGTACAATAGAAGATTTTGAAAATTGGCTTAAATCTAAAATGGGTGGTGGGCATCTTTCTCAGCCTGTAAAAATATCTAATGGTCGTTTGGGGGGAGGTCCTTACAAAATAAAAGTCATTATTCACGTAGTTTATCAGACCAGTCAGGCTACTATTGCCAATGGAAGCGAAAATATTCCTTATGCACAAGCCATTTCACAAATTAGGGTATTGAATGAAGATTTTCAGCGAACCAATGCTGATGCTTCTCAAACTCGGAGTTTCTTTCAGACCGTAGCGGGGGCTTTCCCTGATTTAGAATTTGAACCCGCCACACAAGACCCTTTGGGTAATCCGTTGGCTGAACCGGGTGTCAGACGAATTAACGGGCAGACAACTTTTGGGATTACAACTTGGAGTATGAATACCTGTAATAGCACCCTAAAACCTGCCACTATATGGAATCCGAATGTATATTTGAATATGTGGGTGGTAAATTTTGGTAGTTCGGGGCTTTTGGGTTTTGCTCAATTTCCTGATGGTTCGGGTTTGCCCGGTATGCCTACCAGCCCTCAGGCAAGCAATACAGATGGCGTTGTAATGGATTATAGAGCTTTTGGTTCAAATTATCAAGCTGATGGCACGCCTTATCCAGCGGGTCCCTTTATTACAGCTCCTGTTGCACCTAATACCGACCGAGGGCGTACTACTACGCACGAAATAGGTCATTGGCTTGGTTTGCGTCATAGTTGGGGCGATGGCAATTGCTCTGCTGATGATTATTGCACGGATACCCCTTGGCAAAATGGTTCAACTTCGCTGACTTCTTGCTCTTCGCTGTTGAGCAAAAATACTTGTTCTACCATTGATGAAATCTGGGGACAAAATATGCCCGACCAAATTGAGAACTATATGGACTACTCTGCTGATAATTGCAAAAATATGTTTACACGTCAGCAAGTAGATAGAATGAGAATAGTGCTTCTCAACTCTCCTCGCCGTAAAGAACTCATCGGAAATACACTATTTTCTATTTTTTCGGCAAATATAATTGCAGGGGTACAAGGTCTGCAAGTGAATTTTACGGATAGGTCAGGCGTAACAGGTACCGAGCCTGCTATTACTTCTTGGAATTGGAATTTTGATGTAGATGGCTTGGGAGGTGCTTCACCTGCTACTTATACAGCTACATCGGCTTCTGCGGCAAATCCTCCTGTGGTTACTTTCAATAACGTGGGTACATACAAAGTAAGGCTCACGGTAAGCAATGGCACCAAAACTGATGTTTCTGAAATGCTTATTTATGTTCGTCAAGCACCTTTACAAGCTCCTACCAACTTAATTGTAACCAATCAAGAAGGTGATAATCCGAACTTTTTTGCACAAGACCGCATAGATTTGCGTTGGAATGATAACTCTGCTGATGAAGAAAATTTTATACTTTCTCGCCGTAAGGAGGGGCAACCTGTTTCTTCAACAGTGGATATTGCTATTCTACCACCCAATACCACTACTTATATCGATAACGATGCAAGTTTAGAAGATGAAGCAAGTTATATCTATCAAGTAAGGGCTAAAAGAGGAACTGAAACAGCCGCCTCAAATACAAGAAAAATCAAATTTAGGAAAACTCCCACCGCTCTTGAAGAAACGCCATTGGCTCGTGAAATAGGTTTGTATCCTAATCCAGCTCAAAGTAGTTTTGTAGTAGATTTGAAGGGTATTCAGGTGCAAGAGGCTCATTTAGTGCTTTACAATCCTTTGGGACAAATGGTAAGTGAGCAAACTACCCGCAATAGTGTAGCTACTTTCAACATAGAACGCTTGCCCAAAGGTATGTATCTACTGAAAATTCATACTGAAAAGGGTGTGGCAGTCAAACGTTTGAGTGTGCAATAATAAAGCATCGTAATAACGAGAAAATAAAAGAGGGCTTCATTTTCAAAGCCCTCTTTTGTTTGGTTATTCCTTCTACTCAATTTTTACGCGTATTCCTGCCGAATGGCTCGTAAATTCGGGGGTGTACATACATTGAATAGTTGTGATGCCATTGGAGTAATTTCCTTTCAAAGAAGCTCGCAAAGGATATTCAAAAACATACGTACCCTTACGCAAGTAACTGATAAAGAAATTAGTTGCCATATCGCGAGTGCTTTCGTAGTACCACATTCCGTCTTGATAGCGGTAGCCCGAGAGTACATTGATAGGCTCAAAACCAGCGGCACGCATATCTTTCAGATGTACATATTCCATATCTCTATCCACACGAATTTCTACGCGTACTTTTACCAAATCGCCTACCTTGATAGGATTTTTCTCGGTGATAGGTACTAAAATTTTGCCCTTGTCGCTATCTTTTTCCAAGAATAGGTCTTTTTTGATGCTAATGGGGGTTTCGGCAAAAGTGATTTTATCTAATTGTTCAAAATACTGCCAATACACAGCTCCCCAAGCTACGCCTTCATCTTTTTTAGTAACTTTGATATTTCCCATTTCGGGACGAACTTGCTCGGCATTCCAAGCCGTTTTGAAATAACCTGTACCAGCCTCTACTTTGGTTTCGGTAGCCTCCGAAGGGCGAACCACTTGCCCGCCTAAACTTACTTCTACGAGTTGCTCGCTTGCCAAAACATCGCTACCTCTACGCAAAAGAGCAAAACAGGCTTCGGCAGTAGCACGTGTGGTTTTCCAATCTTGGGTTTGTTTTTGCTTCAAGAGCCAAACTTTCAAATCCTCAACGGCTTTGGTGTTTTTGGCAACCTCGTCATAAACTTCAATCATCAAGGCTTGTGTTTCGATAGGGGCGTGGTACCACCACCAAGAACGTTCTTGCTTCCAATACATTCCAAACTCTTCGCTATGCAAAGATTTTTCTGTGAAAGATTTTATCATAGCTTGCGGCGTTTGCTTATCGCCAAATCTATCCAAAGCCAAGCACAACATTCCTTCGGTATAGAGCGGATACGAGAGCCAGAATTTCTTGGCTTGTCCCAAATAATAATTGAAGGCTTCTTTGCTTCCATTGGGAATAGCTATATCTTTGAAATAACTGCGAGCATACAAATACTGAATTTGAATGTAGCTGAGGTTGTTGTTTTCAAATTTACAATCACCACGTTTTACGCAGGCTTTCAGTTTTTCATAATCATCGGCTATCATTCTATCGGCATAAGAGATGGCTTTTTGAAGCATTTGCCAAGTGCTAGCATCTTGGCGAACTGATTTTACTTTCATCACGTCCAGATGTCCCATTTGGGCAATGATGTGCTGTGTCATATATCTATCTTCGGGGAAGCCAAGAAACCACGTAAAACCTCCACTTGAAAGTTGATGCTTACGAACTTTCTCCAGAGCGGCGGCTTGTTCGCTTGCCATTCGGTTCAAATCGAAAAGGAGAGCGATTTGGCGTTTGCGTTGGCTTTCATCTTTGGCATTGAGTACCCAAGGCGTTTCTTCCAAAAGAGCCGATTTAAGTTCCTGATTTTTCTCCAAATTGGAAAGTAGGGCATCGGGCTGGTAGTTTTTCCAAGTATCAAATACTTGTTTGATTTTTGGGTTGCTATTGGCTACGTGGGTAGCAATGGAATTGGCATAATAACGGCTAAAAGTCTGCTCCACACACTCGTAAGGGTACTCCATCATATAAGGCAATGCCTGTACTGCATACCAAGCGGGGTTAGAGGTAAATTCCAAAGTGAAACGCTGGTGTTTGAGCGTATTGGAACTACCGCTGGTGATGAGTTTTTCAAACTTAAAGTCCTTTTCTTGCTTTCCACGAATGGGCAAAGGCATTGTTTCGGTTACAAGCATTCGGTTGGTAACTACGGGCAAAGTCATTTCTTCGCCGTCAGAAAATTTGCCTGATTTAGCCACCACTCGGTAAGTAAGAGCCTGCAAACCTTCAGGAATACGAATTTTCCATTCCAAATTCTGACTCTGACCGGGTTTTACCACAAAAGATTTTGCCCCAGAACTTTCTCCAAAGCCTAAATTCACTTTTTTACCTGCTATTGCATCAAAAAACTCTATTTGGGCTTCGCCTTTGAGTTCGGTTTCGGCAAGAGAGGTAACTTTTACAGCGAACACCATTTCATCATTTTCTCTATAAAAACGAGGCTGATTAGGCACTACCATCAAGTTTTTTTGGGTTACCAAAGAGTTTTCAGCAAGGGCATACGCTAATTCTTTGGTATGTACAAAGCCAAGCATTTTCCAGCGGGTTAGGGCTTCGGGCACGGTGAATTTAATGATAATTTCGCCGTTTTCATTGGTACGCAATTCAGGGTAGAAAAAGGCTGTTTCGTTGAAATTTTTACGGATTTGCACTTCATCTGCTTGAGTTTTCTTGCCTTTGTCTTTTCCTACATTATTTTTTGTTTCAGTATTCCCAAATACCTCTTGCTCGCTTAGTTCTTCATCGGCGGCGGCTTCTTTCTTTTTAGTCATTTCTCTTTTTTCTACATCACTATAAGCGGTCGTTGGACTTACCTCCAAAGCTTCTCCGTCTCTTTCTTTCATTGAAGCGGCAGGTTTTGTAGCATATTTTATATTTCCGCCTCTATCCCTCCGCCTTGAATAGTAGTAATAAAAGCTATACCCAAACCAGTTCAAATCGTCAAAATCGTAATTAAAAGTGGCAAAAGAGCGATTCCACCCATAATATTGCACCCGAAAAGCATCTGCCTTGAAGTCGGGGGTTGCCTCCCAATTTCCATAGAGATAGTTGGCTCTCCAAAAACTGGCGTCCCATTCATTTACTCTGAAAGCATCAAGCGAAGCATCGTAGAGTGTAGCAACCATTTCGGCGGCGATTTTATCGGCTTTTTTGCCCTTGATACGCAAACGCCATTCTTCTTGCTCGCCAGGCAGGAGTTTGTCGCGATAGGTTTCAAAAATTACTTCCAATTCTTTTTCGCTATAAGGTACATTGACAAATTTTTGCTCCTTGTAAAGGCGATTGTTGTAAATGCCTACAGCCGTAACATAAAAACCTCCTTTCATAGCTTCGCGGATAGGTACAGCCAGCAAGGTTTGCTCATTTTTTAGATTTAACCATTCGCTTTTCAAAATCTCTCTTTCAAAAGCGACTTCATACAATATCTTTTGCGTATGAGAGGTAGCCACCAAAATTTGAGCTGTTTCACCTGCTTCGTGAGCAGGTTTAAGGGGTTTGAGCAAAACATTGGTAGGAATGGCAGGGCTTTTGGCTTTATCCGAAAATACTTCAAAGTAATTTTTGCTACGAACTTCTTGCCCGTATTTATCGGTAGCAACCATTTCAATAAGATAAATGCCTTGTTGCCATTTTTTGAGGTCTTTGAGTTCAAACTCTTTCTTTTCGCGTGTATTGAAAGCTGTATTGAACACGCTTCTATCTTTTTCCCAAAAAGCTTGGTTATCTTCATTCTGATAGGCTTCATCGGGAAACATACGCTCAAAATCGGCTTTGGAGAGTGTATGTACATCAGGCTTGCCCCATAAGCGTTGCTTGAAAGACTTGGAAGGTATTTTGAGCCTATAAATGTGAACTTCTCCTTGGGCTGGTTCAAATTCGCCCATCAGGTTGGTTGTTTGAATTTGAAAGGCTTTGCCTTCCCAAGTATCTTGGTTAAGGTCGGCGAGATTTGTGCCAATTTGCAAAGTTTTGTAACCCACTTTCACGGTGATTTGGTTGCTACGGGTTTCGCCATTGAGGTCGGTTACATCGGCATAAATTGTATAATTGAACACAGGTTCGCTGGCTTTATCTACACTCAAATCGGGGATAGCATTGAATTTGATTTTGAAAACGCCATTGGCATCGGTTTGGGCAGTGCCATTCGTGATTTCAATTTCAGGGCTTTCAGGATAGTATCCATACCAACGCCACCACCAAATCGGAAACTCCGCTTTACGAACCACTCGGTATTTTACTTGGGCATTATCAATGCTTGCCCCTGAATAGGCTTGTGCTTTTCCTTCGGCAATTACTTCCTCACCCAAACGATAGGCTTGCTTCAAAGGCTCAAATTTTACTTCAAATTTGGGGCGTTTGTACTCTTCTACTGAAAAATAGATATTTCCATTGATGCTGGAAGCAAGTTGCATTTGCCCTGTAATGCCATTTTGTGGGGCGGTAAAAAAGCCATTGAAAGTTCCATATTCATTCGTAACAAAACTTTTTCTTTCTACTTCCTGACGATTCACATTGTAAAAAACTACTTCCACAGGCATATTAGGCAAAATCTTATTTTCTTTGCCTTTTTGGGTAATAAGTAGTCCCTTGAAATAAATAGTTTGCCCAGGTCGGTAAATGGCTCTATCCAAGAAAAACAAGGTTTTGGAAATAGCTTGTGGCTCTTGGTAGGCAGTTTGGTACAAAGCTCCATACGAATAATAGCGTCCGTCATCTACTTGTTGTGTAGAAACAAAGTCGTTTCCGAGTTTGAAATCTATATCTAAATTGGTTTCGTAGTAGCTTCTATCCGTAGAACGCATATAGGGTAATCGTACAAAGCCTTTGGAGTCGGTTTGAAACTTCCCTTTGGCAAATCTTTCATAATATCCCAAAGAAGAGTTGTAGCGATAGGTATAGGCTTCCAATTGTACATTGGGCAGGGGTTCGCCTGTTTTGCGGTGCAAGGTGTATAAGTCCATTTTGCCATCGGGCAGATTTTTATGGATATAGGCAATATCGGAAATGGTAAAAAAGTTGTAGGCAATGGCGTTATCTTTTTCAAGGGTAAAATTATTTTTTTCGCTGGTAATAAGCATATAGTCGCCTGTGGGCAAACCCTCAAAAGCAATTTCGGTACGGTGCTTTTGGAAATCTTGCTGGTTGGGTAAATTAAAAGAACCTGTACGAATAGGTTTTTGGCTAAGGAAATGAGTAAGAAATTTGCGTTCTTGGTAGTCGTCGTAGTTTTTGCGTTGCTCTCGGCGTTTTTTTTCAACTTCTGCCCTATCTACCTTAAAAATACGGAAATGCAGTTTGTCAAAATTACTATAAGTAAGCAAAGCCTTAAAAGCAGTGTTTGATGGCTCGGTTTGCTCCATTTGTAAAGCAATTTCTTTGGTGATAATACTATTTTGTAGGCTTTTGCAGTTGATTGTGCCTCTGCTATCGGGGTATTTTTGTATGGCCTCTTCGCAAATCTGATAGGCTTTTTTCAAATCCATCTGAAACTGATTACCTTTTTCGGGATTATATTTTTGCCCTCTCTTAAACCAATACATAGCCAAAGCGTGATATACAAAAGAAACTTCAGCGTTGCCTTCGTAAAGGTTTTTCATTTTTTCGAGAGCTTGCAAATAGAGTTCATCTTTTTGGGGTGAAACCGAATTTTTATACACAAACTGCTGGCGGGCTAAATCTATATGCAGATAGGTGTTTTTGTTGCTATTCTGATTGATTTTGAGCAGTTCTTGGTAGATTTTGAGCGTGATGAAATCAAAAGAGTCTTCGTCTTTGGTTTGCAGGTTGAGTTTGATAAAATAGGTGGCGGGGGCAAAGTATTCATTTTTATCTACCTGAAAATAGTAAAAAGGGCGAGTAACTTCAGCTTCGTTGTTTTGGAAAAAATAAATGGCACGCCAAGCCAGAAAATCGTAGAGGGTGGGGCGTAAGGCACGAGCCTCTTGCATACCTTTGCTGATGATTTCATCAAAAACGTTGATTTGTACTTTTTGCAATTCAGAAGCATTTTGAAGCGAAAGCAAGAAATGTTTGCGGGTTTCTTCGGTAATTTTGGCGATGCTCCACGTTTCTATATCTTCGGGGCTTTCCTGCATTTGCGTTCTGCCCGAAAATTGCCAGCGGTTTTCTTGGTAATATTTCCAAAAAATTTCAGCCTGCATAGAATAGAGCAGATTTTTGGTCGGGAAATCAGCTTTTTCAGCCTCTTTTTTGAGTTCCATTAGGGCTTTGACCACATCTTTTTCTTCTTTTACCTCGTAATATTTGAGCCTATGAATTACTGCTTTTACGAGTTGTGCATTGTTTTTTTCTTTTTGAGCGAGTGCATAAATAGCCTCTACTTCTTTGCGAGCCGTTTCGGGTAAGCCTTTGTCTTCGGCGTCAGTTACTTTTTTCCACAAATTTTCATACATAGTTTGTGCCTGATTAGTTTGGACGATTGCCAGTAGAATAGCAAGAGCGAAAATGAGCTTTTTCATAAAGATACGCTTTTTCTTGTATGATGTAAGGTTAGCAAAAATTCCATAAAAAAGAAAGAAAAAAATTTCAAAAGTAGGACAAAGCACTTTTCTGCTTGCGGGCTTGTGATTTTAGAAAATTTGGGCAAGAAAATTCTTTTCCTTACGTTTGATTAAAAATTGGTGCAAACACTTTTCTAAAACTTTTTTGCAAGTGGAAAATATTTTTTTCTGTTCGGCAAACCTGACTAATACCCTCAAAGAATGGCTTTCGAAGCAAAATTACAGCAAGATTTTTATCCTTTGCGATGAAAACACTTCCAAGCACTGCTTGACGGCACTTGAGTTTTTGTGGAATAAGGCGTTTGTTTTTAAGATTCCTTCGGGAGAGGCATATAAAAACATTGAAACCGCCCAACAGATTTGGTCGGCAATGACTGCCCAAAAATTTGATAGAAACGCACTACTTATCAATTTAGGGGGAGGGGTGATTGGTGATTTGGGAGGCTTTTGTGCCGCTACATACAAACGTGGCATTGATTTTATTCAAATCCCAACTACCTTGCTTGCCCAAGTAGATGCCAGCGTAGGCGGAAAAGTAGGTATAGATTTTGAAGGCTATAAAAATCAAATAGGTGTTTTTTCACTTCCTAAGGCGGTTTTTATTGATACAATTTTTTTAGAAACCTTACCCGAAAGAGAATTGCGTGCAGGTTTTGCCGAAATCATTAAGCATTGCCTCATTGCTGATAAGGAAATGTGGAATGAAATCTCCACTTTGCCTTGGAAAGAGCAAGATTGGGATACTTTGGTTCAACATTCCGTTGGGTACAAGAAAATAATTGTTGAAAAAGATTTTCAAGAAAAAAATGTTCGCAAACTGCTCAATTTTGGGCATACGGTTGGACACGCTTTGGAAAGCCACTTCTTGGAAACTGATAACTCACTTTTACACGGCGAGGCAGTAGCTTGGGGTATGATTGCCGAAAGTTTTATCGCTGTTCAAAAAGGCTTTATTGAAAAAGAAGATTTAGATGAAATTCAAGATTACATTGCAGGGCAGTTTGCAGATAGCAAAATATTTTTGAGCGATAAAGATGTGGAAGAAATTACCCAACTGGCTCTGCAAGATAAAAAAAATCAGAGTGGCGAAATTCGTTGCACTTTGCTTTCGGAAATTGGCAGAGGCATTATTGATGTGCCTGTGGCTGAACACGAATTGCAAGAAGCCTTGTTTTATTTGAATGAAATACACTAATTTTTGCTCTTTCCTCTTTTTGGTAGCCACCAAAAAGAGGAAAGAAAATGAAACCCAATCTATGCCAAATATTCGTAAGCGGGAATAGTCAGAAATTCCACAAAATTTTCATTCAAAACAATTTCATCAAAAATTTTGATAGCCTTTTCTAAATTTCCTGTTTGCACTCTTGCCTCACCGAGCAGTTTTTTGCATTTTTCGGTTTCTTCTTGTAAAATTTGCTTGTAAAGTGCTAAATCAATAGTTCTGCCGTCCTCTAATGGGGCTTTTGTTTTGAGCCATTGCCACACTTGGGCTCTTGAAATTTCAGCGGTTGCGGCATCTTCCATAAGGTTGTAGAGAGCCGCCGCTCCTACCCCCGAAAGCCACGATTCAATGTACAAAATGCCTACATTGATGTTGGTTCGCAAGCCTTGCTCGGTAATTTTTCCACCTTCTATCGTAAAATTGAGCAAATCTTTATCCGAAAGGTGTAGGTCTTGGCGTAAAATGTGCTTTTGATGAGGATTTGAGCCCAAAACTTTATCAAAGGCTTCTTGGGCAATAGGTACAAGGTCGGGGTGGGCAACCCAAGTACCATCATAGCCTGTGGTAGCTTCCAATTCTTTATCGGCACGTACTTTGGCAAAAGCATTTTTATTTACTTCTTCATCTTTACGAGAAGGAATAAAAGCCGACATTCCCCCTATGGCGTGAGCATTGCGTTTGTGGCAAATTTTCACAAGCAACTGAGCATAGGCACGCATAAAAGGTACTTGCATCGTGATTTGGCTTCTGTCGGGGAATTGGGCTTGGGGCAAATGATGAAGTTTTTTGATAGTGCTAAAAATGTAGTCCCAACGTCCTGCATTTAACCCTGCCAAGTGCTTACGAAGTTCGTAGATGATTTCTTCCATTTCAAATGCCGCAAGGATAGTTTCAATCAGTACCGTAACTTTGATAGTACCTTCGGGTATGGCTAAATAATTTTGGGCTTCTACAAATACTTCGTTCCAGAGGCGGGCTTCCAAATGGTTTTCTAATTTGGGCAAATAAAAATAAGGAGCTGTACCACGAGCAAGCAAATTTTGGGCATTGTGGAAAAAGAAAAGTCCGAAATCAAACAGAGAGGCAGAAATAGGTTCGCCTTCTACCAGAAAGTGCTTTTCTACTAAGTGCCAGCCACGAGGGCGAACTTTCAGGACTGCGGTTTTTTCGTTGAGCTGATAGGTTTTGCCGTTTTCGGCGGTAAAGTCTATTTGTCGCAAAATGGCATTTTTCAAGTTGATTTGCCCTTCCAAACAATTTTCCCAAGTGGGCGAGTTGGCATCTTCAAAGTCTGCCATAAATACCTTTGCTCCCGAATTGAGAGCATTGATAACCATTTTTCTATCCACAGGTCCTGTGATTTCTACGCGTCTATCTTGCAAATCCGCAGGTATAGGGGCTACTTTCCAAGAAGCATCTTCACGAATGGCTTGTGTTTCGGGTAAAAAAGTGGGTAATTTGCCATTTTTAAGTTCCTGCAGGCGTTCCTGACGTTTAGCAAGTAGCTCTTTACGCTTGGGATTGAATTTTTTGTGTAAATGAACCAAAAAAGCGATTGCCTCATCTGTTAGCACTTCGCTATACAGATTGGCGGCTGAAATTTGGGCATTGAGCATAATTATCCAAGATTAGAGGGTTGAAGTATGGGCAAGCAATTTAGCGAAAATTCGCTAAAAGAGAAAAATTTGCCAAGAAAATTTATAAGCATTTAGGCTCAAAAATGCAGAAAGAGGGGAGTATTACATCTACTGCCCTTACCTTAAACTTTTGCCTTGCTGTTTTCAGCCTTTAATAAGCCCTTTCCAATCTGCCCTCTAAAAAGTTTTTCAAGGATTTATTCACCACCTTATAGCCGCCAGGCGTGGGATAGTTGCCTGTAAAGTACCAATCACCTTGATGTAGGGGGCAGGCATTGTGCAGATTTTCTATACTTTGATAGATAACTTCAACTTCTGCCTGAATTTTGCTTTTTTGCTTTATCATTTGGGCAATTTTGACTGAAATTTCCTCTTCGCTGAAAAGATTGTACCATTTTTGAGCAAGATTTTCATTTTCAGCAAGCAGTTTTTCGTCAAAAACAAGGTGTTCGCCTCGTTCTTTGAGCAGTTCCAGCATAGCCCGAAAGGCAACAAATTCACCCATTTTGGACATATCTATTCCATAACAATCGGGATAGCGAATTTGAGGAGCAGAAGAAACAATGATAATTTTTCGGGGTTCTAATTTATCCAGCATTTGCAAAATGCTCTCTTCCAAAGTAGTACCTCTCACGATAGAGTCGTCAATGATAACGAGCGTATCTTGCTTTTTGCGAACTACGTTGTAGGTGGTATCATACACCGAATTGACCATTTCTTTGCGGTGGCTATCATCAGTGATAAAAGTGCGGAGTTTAGCATCTTTGATAACCAGTTTTTCTACGCGTATGCGTGTAGAAATGGTTTTTTCAAGATTTTGCCAATCTTGCTTTTGTAGAAAATCTTTTCGCTTTTGCTCCAAGTGGTATTCCAAACCTTTGAGAAGTCCTAAAAAAGATGTTTCGGCGGTATTGGGAACATAGGAAAAAATCGTGTTTTCTAAATCGTATTGGATAGCTTCCAAAACTTTGGGAGCAAGTAAAAATCCTAACTGCTTGCGTTCCTGATAGATAGCAGGGTCTGTTCCACGTGAAAAATAAATGCGTTCAAAACTGCAAGACTTTTGGGGCAAAGGCTCGGCAAAGGGTTTTTGTTCAAAAGTAGCGTTTTTATGAACAATCAGGGCGTGAGCAGGCTTTATCTCTTCAATTTCTTCATAAGGGGCATCAAAAGCAAGTTTGATAGCGGCTCTTTCAGAAGCTACCACCAAAAATTCATCATTTGCCCAAAAATAAGCAGGGCGAATACCCGCAGGGTCGCGAGCTACGAAAGCCGCTCCGTAGCCTGTCATTCCTACAATAGCATAGCCGCCATCAAAATCTTTGCAAGCTCTACGCAAAACTCTCTGTAAATCAATCTTTTCCTCAATTACTGCCGACATTTCCTGCTTGCTGTAAAGTTCTTTGTGGGCATCGTAGATGAGTTGGTTTTCTTCGTCCAAAAAATGACCGATTTTTTCAAGTACGGTTACGGTATCAATTTTTTCTTTGGGGTGCTGACCAAGCTGAAGCAGTTTTTCAAAGAGTTCATCATTGTTGGTCATATTAAAATTGCCTGCAAGCACCAAATTTCTGCTTCGCCAATTATTCTGACGCAAAAAAGGGTGGCAATTTTCAATGCTGTTCAAGCCGTGTGTGCCATAGCGTAGGTGTCCTAAAAGCAACTCACCTGTAAAAGCGACATTTTCTTTAAGCCATTGGGCATTGAGGGCTTCTTTTTTGTGTCCTTTGGTAGTTTTCTTAATTTTTTTTGCTATTTTCTTGAAAATTTTATGCGTAGCTTGCTGTTTGATAGAACGATACCTACTGATGTAACGGTGCCCAGGCGGCACATCTAACTTAATGACAGCCACTCCTGCTCCATCTTGCCCCCGATTGCTTTGTTTGTCCATAAGCATATACAACTTTTGCAAAGGATATAGCACCGAGCCGTATTTATCTAAGTAATACTGGTAAGGCTTACGCAAACGAATAAAACCAATTCCACACATTTGTACCCAAAAATTTAGAAATGAAAAAGCAATAATTTTCTGCAAAGATAAGGAATTTATTTGGCAAAAAGAGAGCCTAATGGCAAGTTTTGGAAAAAGGTTTTATGAGGCTGATATTAAAAATTTTGGCAATTGTTTAGGTCTAATTGCAGTATTGAAACAGGAAACAGGAAGCAAGAAACAGGATTTAGAGCATTAGATATGATAGCTATACGGAGTAAAACTTTTTTTACCCCAAACGCTTGAACCTTTAACTTTTTGAACATAAATAGTTACAAATTTTGTATCTTTGTGGCTTATTTGGAAGCAATGAAGCAACTGGTTCGTTTTTTTATTCGTTTTGTGCCTCGCAAGTATTTACAGAAGTTTGGTATAGGTGCTTTGCGGGTGGTAGCGGTGTTTTACAGAGGCAATCAGGTACAATGCCCTATTTCGGGCAAAACTTACCGAAAGTTTTTGCCTTATGGCAGAATAAAGCCTCGTGAAAATGCTCTTTGCCCCGACTCGCTTTCTTTGGAACGCCACCGCTTGCTGTGGCTATACTTGCAAAGAAAAACCAATTTTTTTCAAGCCCCCCTGAAAGTGTTGCACATTGCTCCTGAAATTTGCTTTTTGAAAAAATTTGAAAATCTATCTAATTTACAAGAATATGTTACGGCAGATTTGGAGTCGCCTTGGGCAAAAGTAAAAATGGATATTCACCAAATGCCTTTTGCTGATAATAGCTTTGATGTAGTTTTCTGCAATCACGTTTTAGAACACGTAACAGATGATTTGCAGGCTTTACGAGAAATTTACAGAGTGCTACAAAAAGGGGGCTGGGCAATTTTGCAATCTCCTTTGGATTGGAACTTGCCTCAAACCTATGAAGACAAAAGCATTACCTCACCCAAAGAGCGAGAAAAAGCCTTTGGGCAAAGCGACCATTTGAGGCTCTATGGCGGAGATTATGCAGAACGCATTGCTTCTGTGGGTTTTAGAGTAGTGGCAGATGATTTTGTAAAAACGCTTCCCGCCGAAGAAATCAAACGTTATGCTTTGGATATGAATGAAATAATTTTCGTAGCTTACAAGGATTAAAACAATGAAAACCAAAACTTTACGCAAAAACAAAGTCAATATCATTACTTTGGGGTGTGCCAAAAATTTGGTAGATTCTGAAGAAATTTTTACCCAACTCAAAGCCAATCGTTTTGAGGTAACTCACGAAGAAGCTCAATCTGATGCCAACATCATTATTATCAATACTTGCGGCTTCATTGAAAATGCCAAGCAGGAATCCATTGATACTATTTTGCAATATGCCGATGCCAAAGAAGAAGGCTTAATTGATAAACTCTATGTTACAGGTTGTCTTTCGCATCGCTACAAAGACGAACTTTCTGCTGAAATTCCGCAAGTGGATGCTTTTTTTGGCACAAACGAATTGCCTCGTTTGCTCAAAACCCTCAAAGCAGACTACAAACACGAACTTGTAGGCGAAAGGCTACTCACTACCCCTTCGCATTATGCTTATCTCAAAATTTCGGAAGGTTGCGACCGACCTTGCTCTTTTTGTGCTATTCCGCTGATGAGGGGCAAACACGTTTCGCGTCCTGTGGAACAACTTGTAGAACAAGCCAAAAATTTTGCCAAAAAAGGCACCAAAGAGTTAATCCTGATTGCCCAAGACCTTACCTATTATGGTTTGGATACCGAAGGCAAAAGAACTTTACATCAACTTTTAGAAAAACTCGCCGAAGTGGAAGGCATTGAATGGATACGCCTCCAATACGCCTATCCTGCGGGTTTCCCTATGGAAATTTTGGACGTAATCCAAAAACACGCTAGTATCTGCAAATATTTGGATATGCCTTTGCAACACGGCTCCTCTGAAATGCTCAAAATAATGCGTAGAGGCATTACCCGTGAAAAAACAGAAGTACTTTTGGATAAAATTCGGCAAAAAGTGCCTGAAATTGCTTTACGAACCACACTGATTGTCGGACACCCCCACGAAACTGAAAAACACTTTGAGGAAATGTGTGAATTTGTAGAAAAAATGCGTTTCGATAGGCTGGGAGTTTTCACATACTCTCACGAAGAGCAAACACATTCCTTCACAATGCCAGATGACATTCCACAAGAGGTAAAGCAAGAACGTGCCGCCGAAATTATGAACATTCAGCAGGAAATTTCTTGGGAACTCAATCAGCAAAAAGTAGGCAAAGTTTTTAAGGTGCTTTTTGATAGAAAAGAGGGGGATTACTTTATCGGTAGAACAGAATACGACTCCCCCGAAGTAGATAACGAAGTGCTGGTAAAAGCTGATAAAAATACTTACATACGCATAGGCGATTTCGCAAGTATTCGCATTACCGTAGCCCAAGAGTTTGATTTGTTTGGTGTGCTTGCCTAAAAATCATACCCCATAGAAATCACCCACACGGGGCGTGGCGTAACTACAAAGTCCTCCACTTTCCAAGCTATATCGGCTTTCAGGTAGTAGCCCAAAAAGGTGGTACGAAAGCCCCAGCCATAGCTTGCCAAATAAGGACTTTTGAAATTATTGACAATGATAGTGAAAGGGGGTGTATCTATCAGTTGGGTATTTACATCATTTTGCCTATTCCAAGGGGCTGTGTTGTTCCAAGCCGAGCCGAGGTCGCCGAAGGCAATAAATTGCAGATTTTTGAAAAAGTTGGAAGAAATGGAGTTTTGAAGCAAATATTTGATAATTGGCACTCGCAGTTCGGCATTGAATAGCATAAAATATTTGCCATTCTGGCTGTTGAAATTAAAGCCACGCAAATTAGTGGCAAATTCGTGAAAAAGTACATCAGGATTGCCTTGCTCAAAACTTACATCAAGCGGCGGATTGCCTCCCAAGCTTGCTTGTTGCGAAAGATTATTATCCACACCTCCCAGCATAAAACGTTTAGGCGAACGTCCTCCAAATGCCCCAGCACTGAAACGAGCCGCAAAGGTAATTTCTTTGTGCAAAGACTGATAGTGGCGAATGTCCAACATCAACTTATCAAAACCTTCGTTGATATGGCTGAAAGAGGGGTTGAACTCATAATAAATTTTCGCCCTTGTGCCTTCTACCATATTGGGAGCTTTGGTAATGGTGTTATCAAAGTTAAACTCGGCTCTTGAGTGGAAATAGCTGATGTATTCGGGAAACTTTGTAATAAAAAGCAAATTCACAGAGCGTCTGTCCATATAACCGCCTGTTAGGCTCACTCGCATTGAATTGGTAAAAGGATAAGAGGCTGTAAGCGTGAAGCGATTGCTGGCATAGCGTTGAGCAATACCTACCGAAGGGTTGTTGGCGTAGATGCTTTTTCTATCGTAGCGAGCAATGAGGTCAAGACGATTGGCAAGATACTGATATTCTGCAAAATAATTGGCACTACGAAGGTCAAAAAGCCCTAACAACCCGCCTTTCATGCGGTGGTTTTCCAGTAAATCACTCACTTCCATTTCAAAAAGCAAACCAAAACCACGTATAGGGTCTATGAAAGGGGTGGAAACACTGCTTTCGGTGGTAAAAAGTGGCTCATAGGGATAGGCTCCGCGTATTTCAGGGTTTTTGTTAGTTTTTCTCCTTTGCGAGAAATTGGTAACGAGTGTCAGATTATCATTTTTCTGATTTTTCATCTTTTCTTTGACTTCCTTTACCACTTCGGGGTCAAATTGGTAGTCGTCTGTATCAATTTCTTCGGGGTTGTAGGGCTTTTCGGGTTTGTATTCGGGTTCGGTGGGTTGTTGAGTTTTTTCCTCTTGTTTTTCTTGGGCAGAGCTATCTGCAAGGGCTTGCTGTTCGGGCAAAAGACCTTTTTGCTTCAAATACAAAATGCGTGAAGTAGGAATACTTTTCCGATTTTGGGTAAAATCAAAATTTCTTTTGAGCATCAATTTTTCTTTACGCTTGTGCCAAGAGCGAAAAGCCAGCAAATTTCCTCGCTCTGCCACGCTAAATTTCTGTATGCTATGCCTTGAATTGGTAAGTTGGCGAACTTCTTTGCTCACCAAATTCACACTAAAAAGGTTAGAAATACCATTTTGCTCGCTCAAAAACATTGCTGTTTGTTCATCAAACATTACAGGATATAGCTCTTTTTGAGGGGCATTGGTAAGACGAACTAATTTATTAGCCGATTCTTGCGGATTGTAATAGAAAAGGTCATAATTTTCGCCGATGGTTCTGAAATCGCCGGGAGGAATATTTAGGCTATCGGCGGGGCGGTTGGAAGAAAAAACCAAAATATCGTTGCTTTTGCCTACAAAAACGGGGTCTGTATCGTCATAGAGGTCATTGGTAAGACGTTTCATAAAACGCTCTCGGATAGTGTATAGGTACAAATCGTTGCTACCTGCCTGCACACCTGCCGAGCCTATACGGTCGCTACTAATCGCCAGTACGCTCCCATCTGCCGAAATATCAAAACCTGTTACCTGATTGAAAAACTCAAATTGCAGTTGTTCCAATTTTTTCACTTTTCTTTTACCTACTTTGAGTATTCGGAAGCGGGTTTTGTTTTTGTGTTTGTAGCAAATGGCAAGTTGGTTATCATCAGACCAAGCCAAAAGTGGGATTTTTTCGTTTATTCTTTGTGCATTGAGCCGAAAGCCGCCTCTGAAAACCACTTTTCGCCTCATATTATCCAAATTCCTCACTACTACGGCGTAATGCCCGTTTCGGTTTTCGGAATAAGCAACAAATTTTCCATTGGGGCTAATTTTTACCTCGTTGTAGGTTTTGCGTTTGTGGTTTTGTTTCTTGAGTTGTGTATCAAAATCCAGTGCTTCGTAATCGGTTTTTGCTTGTTTAGCCATTTCCAAATAGAAACTTCGCCAATCCTCAATAAAATCGTCATACGAAATACCCAAAGTGCTTGCAATGGCATCTTTTTCGCTACGTATGATACGCGTAAGGTTCAGAATGTTGGAAATGTTGTTTTCGCCATATTTGATAGCAATGTAGTTCCAAATAGATTGCCCTACCAGCATAGCTTCTTTGCCAATGAGTTTGTGAGGGCGTTTGAGTTGCGGATATTCAATGGAGTTTCGCATATAGTCGTCCATTTCGCTACTCCACGCATCGGCTACGAAAGCGGCGGCACCGGGCATAAACCAATCGGGCAGGGTGAGCAAAGCTCCATTTTTCAAGATTTCACGAATATTGCCGCCATACATCATTTCATTGACAAAAATCTGGGCAATTCCGAAAGAAATTTCCTTTTTGAATTCATACAAACTCCCTGTGAAAGGAATTTCAATTTTGGGCTTGATAAAATTTGTTTGTCCGCCTACGGTACGGCTGTTTTCATTGGCAAGCCCTACATTGCTTTGCTGTAAATCAGAAACGGAGTTGTAAATAAAAAGTTTGGTTTTGGCAGTGGGGTTATGCCCCAAAAGAGTGGTAATTCTATCAAATTCGCTTTCGGCGTAAAGCAAAGCAAAATCGGCAATGGCACTACCAAAATCGTAGTAATAGACTTCAAAATTGGTAGTTGTTTTCATTCGCCAGTCAAATTCCTGAAATTGCACCCGATTTTTACCAAAGGGTCTTTGCGTAAGTCCTTCTACTTGCGAATAGACTGGAAAAGAAAGCAAAAAAATAGCCAAAAGGGCAAACATTTTTTTGCTAATGTTTTCAAGCAGGTTGGTTGATTTCTTGAGGTAATGGAGCATTTTCGTATAAGTGTTTGAAAAATCTATCAGCCAAGTAAGGGGCAAGCGAAACGCCTTTGCTACCCAAACCATTGAAAATACCTATCTGAGGCATTTGCGGGTGTAAGCCTATAATGGGGCGGCGGTTTTTGGTAGCAGGACGAAGCCCCGCTTTTTGAGCAATAACGCTAAAATCTTTTTTAAGCAAATTTCTTGCCTTTTCTGTAAGTTCGGCTTTTGCTTTTTCAGAAATTTCCCAATCCAACTGATGCCAACTATACGTAGAAGCTACTCGGAAGGTATTTTTACCCAAAGGTACAATACTTATCCCCTGATTGATGATACTTTCAAAATTTGCCTCTGCCATTGCAATATCAATCACCTCTCCTTTGGCAAAATTGAAAGGCAAATTTTGGAAAAAAGGGTTCAGAGTGGCTTGCGTACCTTCGCAGAAAATAATTTTTTCAGCTTCAATACCTTTGTAGGCAACTTTGTCTGAAAAAATCTGCAAAGCCGAATAATCAAAAATTTCCCTGAAATATAGAGATTTTTTTTCCAAAAAGCAACGAAATGCTCTAAGAAGTTTGGGAAGTTCTATCCAGCCTGCCTGCAAAGTTTCTATCCCGCCGTAGGGGCTTTGTATATCAGGGCGGTACTGCTCCTCGGCTACGGCTGTATTGAGGTACGACTTGAATTCGGGCAAAGCACTTTTGGCAATCCATTCGTTTTGCTCCTCAATAGAACGAAATGGGCGATAAATTGGGGTAGAATGTACAAACTGCTCTCCCAAAACATCTTCCATTTCTCTGTAAAAAGTATGTAAAAAAGGGAACAAATCATCTGCAAGCCAAGTTTTTACAAGATTTTTTCCTGTAAGCGGGTTGAAAATACCCCCTGCTACTTGCGAAGCCGAAGGAAATTCCTCTGCATTGAAAACAAGAGGTGTTTTTTTATGTTGCAAGAAAGTGTAAGCAAGCACGGTGCCTGCAATGCCTTGTCCTACAATAATGCAATCGTACATAAAACCAAGTTACAGAACCAAACACTTTCAAAACGCTGTTTTTATGGCAAAAGTTTGCATTTTGCAAAATCAAAATTTTGTTATCTTTGTAAAACAAAGCACGCTTACCAGTCGTTCTCTTTGGAAAATAGTAGAAAATCGCAAACTATGAAAACAGGCGAAGCCGAAATTATTACTACACGTTTGGAAGATTTGCTCAATTGGGCAAGAGCTTCTTCGTTATTTCCGATGAGTTTTGGATTGGCTTGCTGTGCTATTGAAATGATGGCAACGTATGCCTCACATTACGACTTGGATAGATTTGGAGTAATTCCTCGCACTTCGCCACGCCAATCTGATGTGCTGATTGTTTCGGGTACGGTTACTTTCAAAATGGCTGACCGCATTCGCCGCATCTACGAGCAAATGCCTGAACCTCGTTATGTAATTTCTATGGGTAGCTGTGCCAATTGTGGCGGACCCTATTGGGAACACGGCTATCACGTCGTAAAAGGAGTTGATAGAATTATTCCTGTTGATGTATACGTACCGGGCTGTCCGCCTCGCCCCGAAGCCTTGGTAGGAGCTATTTTGGAGTTGCAAAAGAAAATTTTGCAGGAAAAGCCTCTTTCAAACCTAAAAAAATCTCCTGAAAATACCAATTCGGATTGATTTTTGCTTATCTTTGCTTAAAAGCGTTTCTTATGACAAGGAAGTTGTGGATAATTTTCGTTTTGCTTGGCGTTTGGCAGATAGATTTTGCTCAACATACCCAGCCCGAAAAAGAAGGTAAAGACCGCACCAAAAAAGCCAAAGAAATTTTAGGCGAAGATGGCTCGTTTGAAAACCCCATTTTCAACAAAGAAAGGCAAACCAGCCTTATGGCAGAAACAGCCCTAATGGAAGGTTTTTTTGATTTTGCTGTAGAAGAATATGAAAAGGCTTTGAGCAATTTCAGAAAAGCTCTTAGGATAAATCCTAAAAGTTCAGGTATCAATTATCAGATTGCACTCACATTGTTTCAGCTCAAACGATACAGCGAAGCTACCGAATACGCCGCCGCCGCCATTGACCTTGAAAGCAACATTGTCTATTATTACCTGCTTCTGATAAAAATTTATCAAGAGCAAGGTTTATTTAATGACGCCGCTCGCATTTACGAAAAAATGTTTGATAAAAAAGTTCCTAATTCCGAAGTATATTGGAAAGATTTGGCGGAACTTTACCACAAGAAACTTCAAAAACCCGAAAAAGCTCTCAAAATATACGAAGATTTGGAACGTAAGCACGGCATAATGGAGCATATCAATTTTGCAAAGCAAGAAATTTTTTTGGAACAAAAAAATCTTGGCGAAGCACTCAAAGAAGCAGAAAAATTAGCCAAATTTTACCCCGAAAAGCCTGAATGGCAAGCCAATTATGCCAAAATTTTACTGCTTAATGGCAAAGATGCCCAAGCCGAGCAGTTTTTGCTTTCCAAACTAAAAGCCGATTATACTTTCCAAACCCACCTGCAACTGCTATACACTTATCAGAAGCAAAATAAAAATTCTCAAAAAGAGCAATTAGCAAGCGATTTGCTGAAAAACAGCCAATTACCTGATGAAGTGAGAAGTGAAATTTTGAAAAACTTTGTAGATAAAAAGGCTCAAAACTTTGAGCAAGTAGTAAAAAATACACCCCAAAATGCTGAGGCTTGGCTAATGCTTGCCCAAGAGGCTGAAAAGCAAAAAAACTTTACCAAAGCCCAAGAGGCATACAAAGAGGTTGTAAAGCTGGATAATACCAATTTTGAGGCTTGGAAAAGGCTTCTGTGGTACGATTGGCAACTTTACGAAATAGAACAATTGCTTGAACACTCCAAAGAGGCTTTGGATTTGTACCCTACTCAGCCTGAAATATGGTGGTACAATGGAAAGGCTTGTTTTGAGCGTAAAAATTACAAAAAGGCTCTTGAAAGCTATGAGCAAGGAAAAAGTTTTGTTCGTAGAAACAAATCCGCCCCCCTTGAAATTGCAATTGCCGAGCTTTATTTGGCAGAAGGTAAAGCTAATGAAGCAGAAAAAATCATATCAGAATTACAACCTACTTTTGGCGAAAATCGCGATTTTCTGAATTTTTATGCCTACTTTCTGGCTTACAAAAAACAAAAACTTGATGAAGCCTTGAAAATAGCTCGTAAAATAGTAGAAGCGGAAAGCGAAAATGGTGAATTCTTATATACGCTTGCGTATGTGCAGTATCGGCAAAATAAACTCTCGGAGGCTCTTAAAACCCTTGAAAATGCTCATAAATTTCAAAAAGGGGCAAGATTGCAAGAACTTTTCGGCGATGTTTATTTCAAAATGGGCGAAAAAGAAAAAGCCATAAGCCATTGGCAAAAAGCCCAAGACCTTAAAGGCGGCAGTACCTTGCTTTCTAAAAAATTAACCGACAAACAGCTTTACGAGTAAAATGAATCACTCAATAGTTTCACAAAATAGGTCGTCCTTTTCTTTTGCAGAAGGGCGAGGGCTGATATTTGTTTTATTTATTGCTTTTGCTTTGCTTTTTTTGGGTAGCTCTTGCCGAAAAAAGCGAATACAACCTGTCAAAGATAACACGCAAGTTATTCAAAACCCTCTACCAGCCAAAGAGGAAAATATCCAAGAAAGCAAAGAAAACTTTTTTTCGCTTCCTCAGAAACCTGTTTTGCTGAATTTTAAGTATCTTTCTTCCAATTCCAAAATTGATTTTACAGACGGCACCAATGAGGAAAAGTTCAAGACTACAATGCGAATCCGTAAAGATAGCCTCATTTGGCTTTCTTTGCAGGCAAATGTAGGTGTAGAAGGTATGCGTATTCTGATTGATAAAGACTCCATTCGCTTTCTGAACTATCAAGCCAAAACCTACCAAAGTTTTTCATTTGAGCAACTAAGCGAGCAATATGGTATTTCTCTGAATTATGCTCTTTGTCAGGCTATTCTTATCGGCGAAATGCCCATTAAGGAGTTTGACGAAAAAAGAGTGCTAAAAGATACTTCCCACTACATTGTTCGCCAAAGAATGAAATTTTTACAAGTAGATAACTACTTGCGTTTGCAAGATAGCCAAATGGAAAAACTATGGGTGAGTGATACGGAGCGAGGCAGTCAGTTGCAAATTCTATACAGCGATTTTCAGCCTTTGGCAGAAGGGCTTTTCCCCGATAAAAACCAAATAACACTCAACTATCGGAACGCCCAAGGGGTTTTTCAGCTCAAATTGGATATAGACCATAAAAAAACCAAAATTTCCGATACACCTCTTGATTTTCCTTTTAGCGTTCCCAAAAAGTATAACCGCTTGTAAAACGTAAAAACTTTCACCTTTTTACGAAATTTTTGCAAAAGTTTTTATTTTTGTGCCAAAAATTGCCTGCTTTTGGCAGTTTTACGCCAAACTCATTTCTCTTATGAAGAACCTTGTGATTGTGGAATCGCCCGCCAAAGCCAAAACCATTGAAAAGTATTTAGGCAAAGATTTCACGGTACGTTCCAGCTATGGGCATATTCGCGACCTTCCTGAAAAAGGTTTGGGCGTAGATATTGAAAAAAACTTTACACCTACCTACGAAATTTCGCCCGATAAAACGGCTATTGTGAAGGAACTCAAAAAAATGTCCAAAGAAGCTGAAAATGTTTGGCTTGCCACTGACGACGACCGCGAGGGCGAAGCAATTTCTTGGCATTTGAAAGAATCTTTGGATTTGGACGATAGCAAAACCAAAAGAATTGTTTTCAGAGAGATTACCAAAAATGCGATTTTGAAAGCTATTCAAAATCCGCGTAAAATTGATATAGATTTGGTAAATGCTCAGCAGGCTCGCCGTATTTTAGACCGCCTCGTAGGGTATGAACTTTCGCCTGTTCTTTGGAAAAAAGTCAAATCGGGGCTTTCGGCAGGGCGAGTGCAGTCGGTAGCAGTGCGTCTGATTGTAGAAAGAGAAAGAGAAATTGAGAAATTTCAGGCAACTTCCACTTTCAAAATTACAGCCCAGTTTGATGTGGGCGGCGGAAAAACCCTCGTTGCCGAACTCAAAGATAAAATCAGTACTGAAGCGGAAGCACAAGCCTTTTTGCAATCTTGTATTGGGGCAAAGTTTTCTATCAAGAATTTAGAAACCAAACCTGCCAAAAAATCGCCTGCACCGCCTTTTACAACTTCTACACTCCAACAAGAAGCTAGCCGCAAGTTAGGTTTTTCGGTGGCACAAACAATGACCATTGCCCAAAAACTTTACGAGGCAGGAAAAATAACTTATATGCGTACCGACTCTACGAACCTTTCCCAAGAAGCTATCGGTGCGGCGGCAAAAGAAATAGAAAAGGCTTTTGGTAAAAAATTTGTGCAGTCGCGTCAGTACAAAACCAAATCCGAAACAGCCCAAGAAGCTCACGAGGCTATTCGCCCTACGGATTTTTCGGCACACCAAATAGATGGCGACCGCAACGAGCAACGCCTCTACGAACTCATTTGGAAACGTGCTATTGCCTCACAAATGGCTGATGCTCAATTAGAGCGTACTATCGCTACCATTGATATATCCACTAGCCCCGCACTGCTTTTTGCCGAAGGCGAAGTAATCAAGTTTGAAGGTTTTTTGAAAGTATATTTGGAAGATACCGACGAAGAAGCAGATGAAGAGGGCACCAGCAAAATGTTACCTCCCTTGCAAGTAGGACAAGATTTGCCACTGCTTGAAATGAAGGCATTGGAGCGTTTTTCGCGTCCGCCTGCTCGCTATACAGAGGCAAGTTTGGTGAAAAAATTAGAAGAATTAGGCATAGGCAGACCTTCTACGTATGCTCCTACCATTTCTACCATACTCAAAAGGGGCTATGTAGTGAAAGAAAACCGAGAGGGCAAAGAGCGAAAATATCAGGAGATAACCCTCAAAAATGGTAAAATTTCTGTCAAAACCAAAACCGAAATCGTTGGCTCGGAAAAAGCCAAACTTTTCCCTACCGATGTAGCGATGGTAGTCAATGATTTTTTGCAAAATCATTTTGAAAGCATTGTAGATTATTCTTTTACTGCCAAAGTAGAAAAACAATTTGACGAAATTGCCGAAGGCAAACAAGATTGGGTGAAAATGATAAAAAATTTCTACAAAGACTTTCACCCCAAAATAGAAGAAACCGAAGACATCAAGAAAAGCGAGGTAGTTGCCCACCGAGAGCTTGGCATACACCCCGAAACAGGCGAAAAGGTATTTGCCAAATTGGGAAAATACGGAGCTTATGTGCAAATTGGCGAAGCAGGTAGCGATAAAAAACCTCTTTTTGCCAAACTCAAAAAAGGGCAGTTTTTGGAAACGATTACTTTGCAAGAAGCCTTAGAGCTATTTAAGTTGCCTCGCGAGGTAGGCTCTTACGAAGGAAAAACGCTGACGGTAGCTATTGGACGCTTCGGTCCTTATGTGAAAATGGGAAATGAGTTCTTTTCTTTGGGTAAAGATGATGACCCTTACAGCATTACCGAAGAGAGAGCCATTGAAATTATTGAAGCCAAACGCAAAGCCGACTCTGAAAAAATTATCAAAACTTTTCCTGAAAATTCAGAAGTACAGGTTCTCAATGGTAGGTATGGGGCGTACATCAAAGTTGGTAAGCAAAATGTAAAAATCCCCAAAGGAAAAGAACCCAAATCGCTAACTCTTGAAGAGTGCTTACAACTTGCCCAAGAACAAAGCGATAAGGAAAAAACAAAAAGCAGTAGCAAGAAAAAGCCTTGAAAATATAAAGCCTGAATGAGCGATAAAGATAAAGCTCTTAAAGGCTTGAATATCAAACGCTAAACTTTTTTGAAATTCGTTATGGCAAATAAATCACAAATCACCCCTGAAGAGGCAACTCTGCAAAAAATTGTAGCTCACGCCAAAGAATATGGTTTTGTTTTCCCAAGTTCCGAAATTTACGATGGCTTGCAAGCAGTTTATGACTATGGGCAAAATGGCGTAGAACTCAAAAATAACCTCAAACAGGTTTGGTGGAAGGCAATGACAATGCTCAACGAAAATGTGGTTGGCATTGATGCCGCTATTTTTATGCACCCGTTGGTATGGAAAGCCTCTGGCCACGTGGATAGCTTCAACGACCCAATGGTGGATAACAAAGATTCTAAAAAACGCTATCGCGTAGACCACCTCATTGAGGCAAAAGCCTACGAATACGAGGAGCAGGGTTTCCCTGATAAAGCCGCCGCACTCATTAGCCAAATGAACATTTTGCTAGAAAAAGAAGATTTTGAGGGTTTGGGCAGGCTACTACAAGAGGAAAAAATTGTTTGTCCTGTCTCGGGTACAAGCAACTGGACCGAAGTAAGGCAATTTAATCTGATGTTTGGCACGCTCTTGGGCTCGGTAGCTGATGAAGCCTCCGTAATTTATTTGCGTCCTGAAACCGCACAAGGTATTTTTGTCAATTTCTTGAATGTACAACAAACAGGCAGAATGAAGATTCCTTTTGGCATTGCCCAAATCGGAAAAGCCTTTCGGAATGAAATTGTAGCAAGGCAATTTATTTTCCGTATGCGTGAATTTGAGCAAATGGAAATGCAATTTTTCTGCCGTCCGGGTACCGAAATGCAATGGTACGAATATTGGAAAGAAAAAAGATATAAGTTTTTGTTGGCTCTGGGCTTACCTGCCGAAAAATTACGCTTTCACGTACACGAAAAGCTCGCTCATTATGCCAATGCCGCCTTGGATATTGAATATGAATTCCCTTTTGGTTTCAAAGAATTGGAAGGCATACACTCGCGTACCGACTACGATTTGGGCAGACATCAAGAGTTTTCTAAAAAGAAACTCCAATATTTTGATGATGAAATTACAGACAAAGACAAGCAACGCTATCTGCCTTATGTAGTGGAAACCTCTATCGGTGCTGATAGACTATTTCTGGCAATTCTCTGCAATGCTTATACCGAAGAAATAAAAATAAACGCCAAAGGTGAAGAAACCAAACGTATATTTTTGAAGTTCCACCCTGCAATAGCCCCCGTGAAAGTAGCAGTGTTGCCACTTTTACGCAAAGATGGCTTACCTGAAAAAGCTCGTGAAGTATTTGAGCAACTTCGTTATGATTTTAACACTATTTACGAAGAGAAAGGCACTATTGGCAAAAATTATACGCGTATGGATTTAATCGGTACGCCTTTTTGCGTAACCATTGACCACCAAACTTTGCAAGACAATACCGTTACTTTGCGTTATAGAGATACTGCCGAGCAGGTGCGTTTGCCTATTTCCGAGCTGAATAGCGTAATTGAAAAAGAAGTTTCACTCAGAAACATCTGGCAAAAGATTGTATCCTAATAGTTTTCTCAACTGCTTACTTTTTCGGTGCTTGGCTTCAAGCACCGAAAAAGTGTTAGCCTCAAATTTTCATTGGCACTTCTATCAGCAAAATTTGAGTATTTTCCTGAAATTCAATTTCTAAATTATCAGTTTCCCATACGCCCACGGCATCTCGCTTTTGGAGCGTTTCTTGTGCCATTTGTGCTTTGCCTTCTATTACAAAGGCATAAACACCATTTCCCTTTTTTTGGATTTGATAGCTTGTTTTTTGCCCTTTTTCAAAATTGCCAAGCCAAAAGTAAGCATCTTGATTTATCCACAGGGCATCAGGCTTATCGGGGGCAACTACGGCTTGCAAACGATTTTGATAACTTTCGGGCGAGAAAGATTTTTGGGCATAACGAGGCTCAATGTTACGAATTTTAGGAAAAACCCATATTTGCAGGTGCTTTGTAATTTGGTCTGCAAAAGCGTTTTTTTCGGAATGATAAATGCCCTTGCCCGCCGACATAATTTGCACATCATTTTTGAGAATTACCCCCGATTGTCCTATACTATCGGCGTGAGCCAACCCGCCTTCCAGAGGGATAGTTACAATTTCCATATTATCGTGAGGGTGGGTGGCAAAACCTGTTCCGCCCAAAATCTTATCGTCATTTAGCACTCTCAATGCTCCAAAATGTACCTTTTCAGGATTGTAATAGTTGGCAAAACTAAACGAATAATAGGCTTCTAACCAACCAAAATTGGCATAGCCTCTTTCTTTGGCACGATGAACTATCTTTTGCATAAATTTAATGTTTTAACATTTATTGTTAAAACAAATTTACTACAAAAAAGTTTCATTCCTCTTTTCCGAGTTTCATTAGGGTGTCTCGTTTTTTCTGCGGATTGGGTTTATTTTGCAGAGTAGGCGTATTTTGGGGTTTGCCTTCGGTGGGGGTATTGGCTACGGGGTTAATGGCTTTACGAGGTTTAGGGGGTTCTAAAATATTTTGCCTTGTGGGGCGAAACTCCTCTTGCCACGAAAAACCACTTAATTTTTTATTACCTTCTTGCAATTCGTGAGGGGGGATAAGTTCGCCGTTTATCTGTTCGTAAAAGGTAGCTTCCGAAAGCTCATTTTCTTCAAATTCAGCTTTGATGCTCCCACAAATTACTTTATACATTCCGATAAAATTCTCATTTTCATCAAATTGGAAGTAGATACTTTCGCTGTTGCCTCTGACAAAAACTTTGTCCATTTTGCTATCTTTGAGCAAAGCGTCAATGAATTTTCCTTTGATTTGGTTGAAGTTGCCTGCACTATCTTTGGAAATAATAAAGCCATTGTGCCGCATTACGAGCTTATCGGGTTTGTTATTTTTGGTGAGAATATGAATGGAATCAGCAGAAATTTGATTTTTCTTGCTCCAAAGAATAGGCATACGAAAAAAATGTATCACCGAGTCTTTCATATTGTAAGTAAGCGAATCGCAAAGCCCTTGCAAATTGCTTTTGTAAATCTTTACATTTCGGTAGGCAAAAAGCATTTTGGGTTCTTGGGCATTGCGTAAGCTATCTTCCTCCAATTGTTTTTTCGTTTTTTTGGCTTTTTGCTCTTTGTCTTCCATTTTTGTACCAATAGAAACGAGGGTATCTGCTACAATCCATAGCGTATCTTTGTCCTCGTCAATCATACGCATAAAGGCTCTGCCTCCGTAGAAAAGCGAAATTCCCTGTTTGCCGTTCATTTTACCTTTTCCCGCATTGATGAAAACGTTATCTTTTTTAGAAAAAAATTCAACGTTGCCTTCGGCTTCGCCTCGTTGTTGGGTTTGGTCGTAATCTAAAAAATCGCCTTTGAGCGAATATTCGTCTGTTTCTATACGAGGTTTTCCTTTGAGTTTGGATTTTTTGGTTTTGGTATTAAACTCTCCGTCAGTGGTATAAATAATGCCTTCTTTGGTTTTGATTTGAGCCTCTTTGCCCAAGATTTTGATATTCTTGCTGAAATCGTTGTAAGAAAGGGTATCGGAACGAATTTCGTAAGGCTCGCCGTCATCGCTGATGCCTTTGGCTTTCACATTTTTACGAGCAAAAAGATTTTTGGTATTGGTGTCGTAAGCTCCTGCTTCGCTGGTGAGTTCGTTTTGGGCATCGGAGAGCTTACCACCGCCATAATAGTACATAATTTTAGAATTGATGTTGTAATCTATGGCGGGGGCACGAACATTGGTTTGGTCTTTGGTAAAATTGGCATCGCCGCGAGCCATTAGCGTTCCCGAGTTGGCATCAAAATCCATTTGCCGAGCCGAAAGGGTTGTACCTACATCATCAGTGATTTGCACATTGCCCATTGCTTTGACAAAGTTTTTGCGAGGATAAAAATATGCCGAATCGCAAAAAATGTATCGGTTTCCTTGCTTGACTGTGATGTTTCTGCCTGTAACTTTTACGAGACTATCATAACCAAAACCTTCGCTCTGCAAAGCTCCGCTCAAGAGTTCTATGGGTTCGCCTTTTTCGTATTTGGCAGTATCGTAAGGCAGTTTTTGGTAGCGAAAGGTATCTTTTTCATAGACATTTTCGGGCAAGCGTGGTTTTTTCTTGGTTTTAGGTTGAGCCTGCAATACAGGTGCTCCAAACACCAAAAGTAAGCCTACGAGCCAACAAAAAAATTTTTTTGCAAGCATTTTCCACCTAATTTTTCTTATTTTGCCTTGCAAAAATATTACCAAAAAAGCCAAAAGCCAAAAAAACTTATGTCAAATCAGGAAAAAATACAAACACTGCTTGCCGAAATTGGAAAAGTGGTGATAGGGCAAGAAAAAATGATAAATCGGCTACTGATAGGACTTTTTACGAATGGACATATTCTTTTGGAAGGTGTGCCTGGGCTTGCTAAAACACTCACTATCAGTACGCTTGCCAAAACCCTTCATTTATCTTTCCAACGCATACAATTTACCCCCGACCTTTTGCCTGCCGATTTGGTAGGAACGATGATTTTTAACCCTAAGGAAGCAGAGTTTGAAGTAAAAAAAGGACCCATTTTTGCCAATTTGATACTCGCCGATGAAATCAATCGCTCGCCTGCCAAAGTACAATCAGCTCTTTTAGAAGCTATGCAAGAAAGACAAGTAACCATTGGCGAAAATACGTATCCACTGGATTATCCCTTTTTGGTACTTGCTACGCAAAATCCCGTAGAGCAAGAAGGAACCTATCCACTGCCCGAAGCCCAAGTAGATAGGTTTATGATGAAAATTTTTGTGGGCTATCCGAGCAAAGAGCAAGAACTTGCCGTAATGCGAAAAATGGCAAATATCAATTTCAAGCCTGAAATAATTGCTATACTCAATAAAGAAGATATTGCCAAAATTCGGGACGAAATCAATCAGATTACCATTTCCGAAACTTTGGAAAAATACATCATTGAGCTTGTTTTTGCTACTCGCTCGCCTGCCGAATATGGCTTAAATCAGGAAGCTCAATACATTCAGTTTGGGGCATCGCCGCGTGCTTCTATCAGTATGAACCGAGCCGCCAAGGCTCTTGCCTATCTGAACCAAAGAGATTTTGTTTTACCCGAAGATATCAAAGAGGTAGCCGTTGATGTCCTCAATCATCGTATTATTCTGAACTACGAAGCCGAAGCCGATGGCATTACTACAAGGCAAATTATTGAAAATATACTCAAAAACGTGCCTATTACGCAGTGAGAAAGTTCTATGAGCTTAAAAACAAAGTCTTACGTTGCCGATTATCTTTTTTTCCTGATTTCAAAAATTGCTTTATCCATATTCCAGTTTAGCTCTATGGTTTTGTAAGTGATTTGTTTTTTTACTTTTTCAAATTGTTCAGGTTCAATGTTTGCATCAATGAGCGGGATTTCTTCCAAAGTAGCAATGATGTTGGTGCCTTTTTGTGGCAACTGATATTTAATCTGAAAGTGATTGCGAATTTTGAGTTCAGGCAATTCAGCGGAACTGCCCCAAAAATCTTTGAAACTCAATAAGGGGCAAATTTCATCGGTTACATTTTTCCACATCTTACCCTCAACTCTGAAAAACTGAATATCGTGTTCGCTTGCACCTACGGTTCCTTGTGCAAAATACTGATAACCAAAAGTTTTTCTTTTTTCATTATCGGTAAAGTAGGTAAAATAAACTATTCGGGGAGGCGACATATCATCTGATTGCTCAAGCTCTAAAAAGGCATTGGATTTATCTTCATTCACTTTTAGATTAGGAGAGGAGAGAGAAAAGCCTTCGGGCTGAAATGGAAATAAGGTATATAGTTCGGCGATGCTTTTTTCCTCGTCCAAGACTATATCTTCATTTTTTTCCAAACTTTCCCTTCTGATAAAAGAAACTTGTTCAAATTTGCCTTTCTCGCTGAGTTCATACGTTATTACAGTCTTGATATACCTTTTCTGTTCGGTAGAGTGTTTTACTTCCTCAAAATGGGCTTTTACTTCATATTCATTCCAGAATGAAAAAGATTTCTTTTCAGTAGTGGGGCTGATTTCGGCAAAATAAGCCCAAGGGATATAATCAATAAATTTACCATTGAGCTGAAATGTAAGTAAATAAAAATCAACTTGCTCTCTGAGCATACCCTTGGGCGAAGCACCTACTAAAAGCAATACAAAATTTTTTTGTACCCATTTATTTTGTATCCATACCCAGTTTTCCTTGCCAAACTCAACCTGTGGCAAGCCCATTTCTTGTATGAGCTTGGTAGGTAAAAATCCTACAAAATCTTTCTCATCTTCTATCTGCGGGGCAATTTTTGTTCTAAAATTTCTTTGGACTTCATCGGCATACACTACAAATTTTGCAGGTTTAATATCTTTGACTAAATTCAAAAATCGCTCATCTTTTAGGGCTTGCGGTAGAGCTTCGGGAAAGCTGTTGCTTGTATCTACAACTTGTGAGTTGGTTTGGCTTTTGTCTTTATTTTTGGGCGAGCAAGCCAAAACTATTAGGCAAAGAAAAAGAAAAATAACTTTTGAGGACATAATTTTCGTATTTTTGAGCATTATACAAAGCTATGAAAAATTTTGAAACACTTGATTAGTACCATTCAATATTGTGAATACCAATGTCAGCTCTATATCTACATATCCCTTTTTGCAAACAGGCTTGCCATTATTGCGATTTTCATTTTTCTACGCAAATGGCTCAAAAAGAGGAAATGATACAAGCTATTTGCAAAGAAATGGAACTACAAAAAAACTATTTGCAAAACAAAACCCTGCAATCGGTGTATTTGGGTGGGGGAACTCCCTCGCTCTTGAATCTGCAAGATTTAGAGAGAATTTTTGAGCAAATTCAACGTTTTTTTACACTTACCCCCCATACCGAAATTACTTTGGAAGCTAATCCTGATGATTTGAGCCGAGAAAAACTACAAACTTTGCAAAAAATAGGCATCAATCGGTTGAGTATTGGTGTGCAAAGTTTTCATCAGCCTCACTTGCTTTTTTTGCATCGCTCTCACGATGCTCAGCAAGCTGAAACTTGCATAAAAACTGCCCAAGATGTTGGTTTTTCAAATATAACCATAGATTTGATATATGCTATTCCTGCCGAAAATCATCAAATTTGGGAAAAAGACTTACAGAAAGCACTTGGTTTGGGTGTTCCTCACCTTTCGGCGTATTGCCTTACTATTGAGCCTCGCACCGTTTTTGGTAAAAAACTGGAAAAACGCAAGATGCAACCCATAGACGAAAACTTTGCACGCGAGCAAATGCAAATGCTTATGGGTACGCTCAAAAGTGCAGGATTTGAACATTACGAAATTTCAAACTTTGCCCAAAAAGGCTTTTATTCCAAACATAACTCCAATTATTGGCTGGGTGCTGAATATTTGGGTATTGGGGCTTCGGCTCATTCTTACAATGGTGTAAGCAGGCAATACAATATCGCTGATAACAAACGCTATATTGCAGAAATTTTTGCAGGCAAAATACCCGCTACCATTGAGCAACTATCAGCCAAAGATAAACTAAACGAATATTTACTTACAAGTTTGCGAACCCAGTGGGGGGCAGAAAAACCTAAAATACAAAGGCTTTATCCTGATTTCTTTCAGATAAATCAAGTTTTGCTCCAAAAGTTTGAAAAGCAAAAACTAATACAACAGGATAGTACAAGAATGTATCTGACAGACGAAGGTAAATTCTTTGCAGACCAAATTGCCGCCGACCTGTTTTGGGTATAGCTCAAACAAGCATAATTCCTGCTCCAAACCTACCTGTTTGGTTTTTATCGCGGCGGGCAGAAAAGAACAAATCTTTTTTTGTGTATGTGCAATGAGGCATTATTTCAATGCGTTCAGGGGATACGCCTGCTTCTTGAAGCTGAAATAAATGTGAGTATCGCAAATTGAGGTGAAATTTTTGATTTTGAACGTTCCACCACAAGAAATTTTCTTTTGTTCCAAAAACTTTTTCTACTTCGCTTACAACTTCATCACCTACTTCATATTTTTCTACGCTTATGCAAGGGGCTATGCCTACCCAAATATTTTCGGGCTTTGAGCCAAATTCTTTTTGCATAGTTAGCACCATTTTTTGTGGAAGCAGTTTGAGTGTGCCTCGCCAGCCTGCGTGTGCCGCCCCGATTACCTGCTTTTCTGTATCGTAATACAAAGAACACACACAATCGGCTGATTGTACCGCCAAAACAATATTTTTGTGTTTGGTAAGCAAACCATCGGTATCGGGTAAGGCATTGCTTCGCGAAAAAGCTCCTTTTCCACGTTCCAAAACAGAAATGCACAAAATATTATCGCTGTGTGTTTGGCGTGGTACGCACCAATTTTCTAAAGGCATTTGCGTAGCTTCGGCGAGCATTTTTCGGTTTTGAACAACATTTTCAGGTAAATCGTCTGTGCCAAAACCTAAATTGAGGCTATCAAAAGGGGCAGGGCTAATGCCTCCCTGCCTTGTAGAAACAAAATGTTTGATAGATGTAAATTTTGCAAGGTTCTGAAATTGCAGAAACATCAGTGTATTTCCTTGTAGGTTAATGCTTCGTTAGATTGATTTTTACGTGGTTTATCGTTCCAAATCCATATCAAAAGAAAAACCAAGCCTGTGGTTGCTAAAAAGAAGCCTCCCCAACCTATCAGAGCCGCTTCAGTTGTAAAACCTGAACAACTCGCTGAACAAGAAAGTGCGGCAACAAATGCCATTACAAACAAATATACTACGGCACCCGCAACAGTCAGTAGTATTTTTGCCCATAACTTTCTTGCACCTTTCAAGTGCTTATTGGTGTAAGTTTTGAAAAGTGGTTTATACTGCCGAATGAGCCTGCGAGCCATTTTACGATGATTGGGTATTTCCTCCGACCAGTGTGTGGCAGTGCTATTTCTAGCGGTAAAGTTGGTGGAGGCACTTTGCCAAACCCAAGGATTTTCTCGGCTTGCTTCAAAGGCTTGTTCATAGCCGAAATACCCAAATAGCAAAAAGGCATCCCCGAACATCAAGGCAATACAAATTTTTTTGAGCAGAAAACTACTGCCTACTCTGAAATACCCAAAAAACAACAAAAGGCTTAGCCCCAGCAAAAAATAAGGCGTAATGGCAGGTATTTCCCAAGAACCTTGCAACAAAGCCCCCGCTACAAAAAATAACGTACCTAACCCAAAGGAAATCAGTACGATAAGCGTTTGAGCAAAGCGAGAGTTTTCTTTTGCCCCAAAAGCAATTTTTAATGATGCTTTTTTCATAAAATAAAGGGTTTGAGAAAACTTTTTCAAGTAAATCAAAATTTTACAAAAAAGCAAAAAATATCCAAACAAAAGCCCTTTACATTGTGTTGCAAAAACACGAAAACAAAGAAGGAAATGAGAGTCAGAATCGTTTTTGGCTTAAAAAACAAAGGGGCTTGTGTGCCTTTTCATCATCAACACTTACTTTATGAGTTGGTAATGAAACTATTACCACCTACCTACAATTTGCATACTTATAGCTTTTCGGGCTTGAAAGGGCAAACCCAAACTACACAAAAAGGCTTACACTTTTATTCCTCGAAAGTTACTTGGGTAGTTTCCAGCCTGAGCAGAAATTTTCTGAAACAACTTGTTTCAGCAATTTTTCAGCAAGAACAATTGTATATTGGCGAACTCTTGCTCAAACCCGAATATGTTGAAAAAGAAATTTTACCCGATTTGGGCAATAAAACGCAGTTTTTGTGTATTTCGCCGATAGTGCTTGCCAATCCGAATAAAAATAGTTTTTACGCCAAACACTTTGTTTCGCCTTCGGTCAGTTTGTTTTCCGATTTAATCTACGAGGCTACGCTTTCGCGTATGGAAGCCTCTCATCTGTATACACCCGAAGAAATGAAGGAATTTAGCAAATTTCAGGTGGTACCCGATGCCGAATATTTAGAGCGTATCAAGAACAACGATAAAAAGTTTGCTCGCATTTACACCTTGCAAGAAAGTGGTATTCGTTACGAAATACGAGGTTACACCTTCCCTTTTACGCTGTATGCTCACCCAAAGGTTCAGAATTTTGTTTTGGCTTGCGGATTAGGCTCTTACACCTATAAAGGCTATGGTATGCTGGATTTAGCCGACCATAGCCAAACGCAAAGGTTTATTTTGCCTCATTGGGAAATGATTGATGAGGATTTAGAGGCTATCAAAGTAAATGGCAAAGATGAATTTTAAGCCCAAATTTTATAGCTTTGCCCAAATTTTAGCTTTTTCTGTATGCAAATAAAATATTGGATTAGGGCTTTTCGCTTGCGTACTTTGCCTCTGGCTTTGTGTAGCGTAGGAATGGGAGCTATTTTGGCGTATCAGTATGGCAGTTTTCAGGCAAAGATTTTTGGGCTTACGGTTGCTACCACCATTTTTTTACAAATACTTTCCAACCTTGCCAATGATTATGGCGATGCTCGTAGTGGCATAGACCAAGCACGCAAAGGCGAGCAAAGAATGGTACAAAGTGGCTTGATAAGCCATAAAGCTATGCTAAAAGCGATTTTCGTTTTTGTACTTTTCTCGCTTTTTTCGGGAATATGGCTCTTGTACGAAGCCTTTTTCAGAAGCACAACCCAAATATATCATTTTTTGAGTTTTTTGGTGCTGGGTCTGCTGGCTATTGTTGCAGCAATTACTTATACAATGGGCAAAAAACCTTATGGTTATGTAGGTTTGGGCGATTTGGCGGTGCTAATTTTTTTTGGCTGGGTAGGAGTGATAGGAGCATTTTATTTACACACCCAAGAGTGGAACAAACTGATTGTATTGCCTGCAACTTCTTGCGGCTTGTTTTCGGTTGCTGTTCTGAATATCAACAACATACGTGATATAGAAAGCGATAGCCAAGCAGGGAAAAACTCTATTCCTGTGCGTTTGGGGAAAGCAAAGGCTGTATGGTATCATTATTTTTTGCTTATTTCTGCCACATTGCTTGCAGTTTGGTACAATTTGCTTATTTCTGCCCAATGGCAGGCATATTTGTTTTTGCTTATATTACCGCTTTTATGGAAAAATGCTTGGGCTGTTCGGAATTTGCAAGGTTTAGAGCTGGATAGTTATCTTAAACAAATGGCACTCACTACGCTGCTTTTCGTTGTGCTTTTCGGAATAGGGGTATATTGGAAATAAAGAGTGAGCAAAATTTGCTCACTCTTTTTTACTTTTGTAGTTTTTCTTTTTCGGGTACAGCTTCTTTGGCTGGTCTGCCAACAAAACTTGCCATTGAATTGTAGATGTTTAAGCCTTTGCCAACGAGCAAATCAAAAAGACGTGTAGGCATAATGCCTCGCAGAATGGGTATCAGATGAACCGACCAAGGGGCTTTCACTTCTATTTCGTTGTATTTTACAGCCTTGATGATTTGGTCTGTGATTTCTTCGGGTTCAAGCAGTGGAGCTAATATAGGGGCTTCTACGCCTTCAAACATTCCTGTCTTGATGTAGCTGGGGCAAACCGTAGTTACGTGCAAATCGCCTTCCATTTCCTCCAATTCCAAACGCAAAGACTCCGACCAGCCTAAAACAGCCCATTTACTACCTACGTACACACTCATTTTCGGGTTAGCAAGAAGCCCCGCCGCCGAAGCAATATTGACGATATGCCCGCTTTTTTGCTTTACCATTTCGCCTACAAAACATCTGGCTACGTGCATAACCCCTAAAACATTGATACGGATGGTTTTTTCAATTTCTTTGTGTGAATGTTCGTGAAAATTTTTTCCGACCACAATCCCCGCATTGTTGAATAGTATATCCACCCTACCTACTTCTGAAAGGGTAAGCGTTGCGGCACGCGTAATATCGTCTAAATCGGAAACATCTACCACATAAGGATGCACCGAATAACCTTTATCGCTCAATTCTTGGGTGGTTTTCTCTAAATTTTCGGCATTGATGTCCCAAATTATCAAATCGGAAGCTCCTTCACGCAAACATTTTTCTCCTAAAAGTTTGCCAATGCCATTTGCTCCACCCGTAACTAAAACTTTTTTGCCTACAATCTTTGTCATAAGATTTCAGTTTTTGTGCGAATTTACAAATAAAATTTGGTAAATGCTCGGCTTGCAGAAAGTTTTTTTACAAAAAACAAAGACCTTCTAAAAAGTAGCCTAAAAAATAGTTTTCTTTTGAAAAAAATGCTATTTTTGCACCTCAAAATATTTCGCAAACGTAAAAGAGCGGTATTGTTTATGATGGAAGAAGATAAAGTACTCGGTAACCAAGCAGACTTGGTAGAAACGGCATCTGAAAGCCTTGTTTCAGAAACAGAGGAAAATCATACAGAAGATTTTTCTCATTATTCAGCCGAACAGCTCCTGCATTTGGTTGAAAAGTATCATAAAAAAGAACTTCCCGAGCAAGAGGTAGAAGAGGCGTATCAGCTATTTAGGCAAACAAAGCCTGTTTTTGATGCTTGGGTAGCTCATCAGAAAGAAGAAGCCCTACACAAATACATTGCCGAAGGAGGCGAAGAAGATAGTTTTGTGTATAAGCCAAGCCTTACGGAAGCGAAATTTTATCAGATTTTCAATCAGGTTGCTAAAAAACGCAAAGAAATACAGAAAAAAATAGAAGAAACGCTCCAAAAAAATTTGGAACGCAAGAAAGAAATTATTGAAAAACTGCGTGAGCTTATACAACTTGAACAAGAAAGCCGTCAGACCAACGAAATGGTCAAGAATTTGCAACAAGAATGGCGAAAAATAGGAGCTGTACCCAAAGGGCAATCAGGAAACTTGTGGGCAAGCTACAACGCCCTGATTGATATGTATTACAGCCGTGTAGGCATTTACAATGAACTCAAAGAACTTGACCGCAAACGAAATTACGAGGCTAAACTCGCTATCTGTGAAAAAGCAGAAAAATTAGCCGAATTGCCTTCTATCAAAGAGGCTATCAAGCAACTTACCGAATTGCACGAAGAATACAAACATATCGGACCCGTAGGAAGCAAAGAAGACCAAACTGCCCTGTGGGAGCGTTTCAAAAAAGCCTCTGATGTAATTTATAGCCGTAAAAAAGAACTCATAGAAGAACGCAAAAAAGAACTTCAAGAAAATCTTGCGAAAAAAGAAGCTCTTTTGCAAAAAGCCCAAGCATTTGCCAGCTTTGTAGGCGAAAAAATCAAACAATGGCAAGATGCTACCCAACAGCTTATGGAACTGCAAAAAGAATGGGAAGCTATTGGGCAAGTGCCTTTGGAAAAATCCAAAGAAATTACCAAAGAATTTTGGCATAGCTTCAAGGTCTTTTTCCGCAGAAAATCTGAATTTTTCAAGAGTTTAGACGAAAATCGTCAGAAAAATTTGGAGCAGAAAATAGCCCTTTGCGAAAAAGCAGAAAGTTTGGCTAGCAATGCTACCGAAGAAAATTTGGAAGAAATTGCCGAAGAACTCAAAAAACTGCAAGAGCAATGGAAAGAAATTGGGGCAGTACCCGAAAACCAGAAAGAAGCTATTGCAGAACGATTCAGAAAAGTTTTAGACGAATTTTTTGATAAACGTCGCGGCTTTTTTGCAGAAAAAGATAAGGAGGAAAAAGAAAATTACGACAAGAAAAATGCTTTGTGTGAGCGTCTGAAAAATTATTCTGCCGAAGACTTGGCAAATTTTGATATAGAAAGCCTTATTGACCAAGCCATTGAGGAGTGGAAATCTATTGGTTTTGTGCCACGCAAGCAAATTACCAAAATTAAAGACAAATTCTACAACGCTCTCAAATCGCTTGCTAAAAAGGTAGAAGATGGCGAAAAAAGAGATTACGTTGATTTGATTGTGGAAATTAAATGGGCAAACCTTAATGGCAAAAACTCTGCCAAAGACCTCGCCAAAAAAGAGCAAGCCATTCGTAAGAAAATTTCACAATTGGAAGATGAAATTTCAACGCTCAACAACAATTTAGGATTTTTTGAGGTTTCGGGCAAAGAAAATGCTATTCGGGGTAGTTTTGAAGAGAAAATTCGCAAAACAGAGGCTCAAATCAAAAGTCTTAAAAATCAGCTTAAAATGATTAGAAACCTTTAAGCAGACGTACATCTAAAAAATTGGCAATATGGCGGTGGGCTTTCATAGAAAAGCCCACTTTCCATTTCTGCCAAGCCTCGTATGTAATGCCCCAACGATGATACCACCAATGAAAAAAATCGGTATCGTTGTAAAGATACAAGCCCAAATGTTGGGTAAAACGAAATTTGCCCAAAGCAAACTGATGACCTGCAAATACTCCCCAACGCCAAGCATTTTGGCTTAAATCGGCTTGCCTGATACGTTCTTGCAGAGAGCCGTCCCAATACACTTCTGTTCCGCCGCCTACAATGCTCAAACGTCCTATTTGTTTGTGTATCTGCCCGCCTGCACCTATCATCATAAAACGCTCTTTTTGCCCTACACCTGCTCCTTTGTTAGAAAGAAACAAGAAAGCCTCTTTTTCCCATTCTTGGCTTGGCTGAAAAGGTGTTTTGGGGCGTTGGGGGATTTCAAAGGGGTGTAAAGTATAAAGTAAGCCCACAGAAGTAGTAATCCAGTTGATACCCTTGTTGGGGTCTTTGATACCACCATTGGATATATGCTGATAATTGATTTGCCATTGAAACTGCCAAAATTTATTTATGTGCAGTTGTAAGCCCCCTGCTACGTTCAAATAAGCACTCACGGGCAAGCTGTAAGAGCGGTTATTGGGGTTTTTGAGCGAATCAAAAGGATTGCTTAGGTACGAAAATCCCGCTACTCCTCGCAAAGTAAATTGTAAGCGTTTGGAAAGATTGAAGGTAGGTTCTAAAAAATAACCTATTTGCAAGCTTTGTCCCAAAACTGCATTGTCGTAATTGTAGTAGCTCAAAACCAGCCCCGATTGCGGATAGCAAAGACAATTTTGCCAAACTTTTTCAGAAATTTTTTGCCAATTTGCTTCTAATTGCACTCCCCAAGGGTATGAGCCTGCTGTATTTTCTACTTCGGGGGAGTGTGCAAAAATAGTTCCATAATGCAGCTGCCCCCCCAAACGAAAAATACTTTTGGTGCTATCGTTTTGAGCAAAAGCCTGATGAAAAATGCAGAAAGCAAAAATACAAGCAATCCATCTCATAAATTCAGCCTAAACACCCTCAAAAACAACAAAGCACTTCCGAATGTTTTGAACTGAGCCAATCCGTTTAATCTCTAATAATCGCTCCCAAATCTTTTCTAAAACCTTCCATAAGTTTCTGCATAGTTTTATCTATTTGCGAGTCGGTGAGGGTTTGCGTTTCGTCTTGCAAAATAAAACTAATGGCATAAGACTTTTTGCCTTCGCCTAATTGCTCGCCTTCATACACACTAAAAATATTTACAGCTTTGAGCAATTTTTTCTCTAATGCAAAGGCTTTTTGCTCTACTTCTTGGTAAGAAACAGATTTATCCAACACCAAAGATAAATCGCGGCGTACTTCGGGGAACTTTGAAATTTCTTGATAAGTAAATTCATCGTTAAACTCGGCTACGAGCCAGTCCCAATCCAGTTCGGCATAAAATACAGAGCCTTTCAAATCGGCTGTTTTGAGAATGTAGGGTTGCAATTCTCCGATTTGGGCAAAAATTTTATGATTTTTTTGCAAAGCCAAACCATAAGCAAAAATACGCTCATCTGCGTTTTGCTTGGTAAAACCTGATACTTTCAGACTTTGCAAAACTTTATCCAGAATGTTGTAGAAATGGTGAAAAGTAGTTTTGGGGGCAGGGCTATGTTGCCAGCCTTCGGCATTCCAATTGCCTACTGCCCAAAGGGCTAATTGGGTTTGCTCCTCGTATTTTTCGGTTACACTGCCTTGCGAGCCTTTTTTGCGATAGATTTTACCAAATTCAAAAATTTTAATATCTTTTTGCTTGCGATTTAGGTTGTAGGAAATGGCTTCTAATCCTGAAAAAATCAGACTCTGACGCAAAACTTCCAACTCCTCGCTCAATTTATTAAGAATAACCACATTTTGAGCTTCATCAATATTTTTCAATACTTGGGCGTATTCGGGTTTGGTGAGAGAGTTGGTGATAATTTCATTAAAAGCATTGGCATTGAGTATTTCTGTAACTTTTTGTTGCAACCTATGTTTGTCTATTTTGGGGAAAGATGCCAAAAAAGAAGCACTCAAATTTTCACTAAACTCAAGATTATTGAAGCCATAAATGCGTAAAATTTCTTCTACAATATCGGCTTCTCTGCGTACATCTACACGATAAGGAGGAACGCTCACACTGAACCCCTGCTCGGTTTCCTTGGATATTTCAATTTCCAAACCACTTAAAATGCTTTTAACGAGGGTTTTATCCAAAGATTTGCCAATGAGCCTATCCAGATTTTTGTAGCGTACTTCAAAATGAAAAGGAGCAATGGGTTGCGGATAGATGTCAATAATTTCAGATGCGATTTTGCCTCCTGCTATTTCAGAAATCAGTACAGAAGCAAATTTAAGAGCATACACAGGCATATTGGGGTCTGTGCCTCGTTCAAAACGGAAGGAAGCATCAGTTTTTAGGCTGTGCCTTTGGGCTGTTTTGCGAATGGTATCAGGGTGGAAATAGGCACTTTCAAGAAATATTTTGGTGGTATTTTCTGTAACGCCCGAATGTAATCCTCCAAAAACACCTGCCAAAGCAAGTGGCTTTTCGGTATCGCAAATCATCAGGTCTTGGGCAGAGAGTTTGCGTTCTATGCCATCAAGCGTTACAAAAGGTGTATTTTCGGCAAGTTTTTTGACAATAATTTTGCTACCTGCAATACAATCGGCATCAAAAGCGTGCAGAGGCTGTCCTAAATGATGCAAGACATAATTGGTAATATCTACGACATTATTGATAGGGTTCAGACCAATAGCTTTTAGCCTATTTTTCAGCCAAACAGGGGAGGGCTTCACGCTTACACTCTCAATGAGAATACCCGCATAGCGAGGGCAGGCTTGGGCGTCTTCTACAATTACTTGAATAGCTTTGCCTGTACCTTCTACAAATTGGGCATTGGAGGGGCGACATAATTCTTTTTGCAAAAGCACTTTCAAGTCTCGGGCTACGCCCAAATGCGAGGCGGCATCAATCCGATTGGGAGTAAGCCCTATTTCAAAAATATAGTCGGTTTCAATACTAAAAAACTCTGCGGCAGGTGTGCCATTGGGCAAGTTTGTTTGCAGAACCATTATTCCTTCGTGAGATTCGCCTATACCAATTTCATCTTCGGCACAAATCATTCCTACGGACTCCTCGCCACGAATCTTGGCTTTCTTAATCATAAAAGGCTCGCCTGTGGTAGGGTATAGGGTAGTGCCTACCGTTGCTACTACTACTTTTTGCCCTTGGGCAACATTGCTTGCTCCACAAACAATAGGCAGAATTTCCGAGCCAACACTCACGGTGGTTTTGGAAAGTTTATCGGCGTTGGGGTGCTTTTCACAAGTAAGTACCTCGCCAATTACCAGACCTTCAAGGGCATTATTGAGCTTTTTGCCTTGATATAAATATACTTTTTCTACGCTTTCCACTTCCAAACCTGCTTGGGTAAGCACTTGGGCAAGGTGTTCGGGTGTTTCGCTGAGGTCAAGAAAGGTTTTGAGCCAATTGTAAGATATTTTCATACAGCACTATTTGCTTGCAAAGATACGCTAATTTTGATGTAAGGCAAATTTACTTGCATACAGAAAAATAAAGGACTTCCGTTGGGAAGCCCTTTGTAGTAAGATGTAGAGAGAAAATTACTTTTTCTTTCCTCCTGATTTTGCAGTAGATTTTCCGCCAGAGGCTTTTTTTGCTCCACTGCTTTTTGCTTTGGCAGCTGCTTTTTTGTTTTTAATGTCTTGCACTTCCTTTCGGATGTCTTGGGCAAGCACTTTCAAATCTTGCATTGCCTTACGCACGCGAGTACCAGCGGCTTGGTTGTCTTTGTCGTAGAATTTTTCTACGTCTGCTTCAATAGAAGCAACGATTTCCTTTACTTTTTTGAATTTTGCTGACATAGTAGTAAGGGTTTAAGTGAAACAAATAATGACGATTAACTTGCCAAATCTAAATATTCTTTTGAAAAGTGCAATAAAAAAAATCATTTTTTTTTCAAAAATTTTCAACTTTGTTTATTAAAGCTTTGAAAATCAGAATTTTGTTAAAAGTTTTAGTATGCAAAATTGAGGCACTTTTTTTTGAAAAATTTTGCTTTTTAAGCCGATAAAATTAACTTTGATAAATAAAGTTTTTCTGAAAAAGCCTTGCAACTCACTTTCATTTTTGAAGTCAAATTCTATGTCTTAAAAGGTTACTTTGAAAAAAAAAGTGGCTTTTTTGGGTATTTGAAATGAGTTTTGAAAATCAAAGTATCACTTTTTGAGAAGATTAGACAATGAAAAGGTAGCTTGTAACGTTTTGCTGAAAAATTGTAATTTTTAGAATGGAAGCAAAAAACCAAAAAGAGCCAAATTTTGAACATAAATAGGACGAAAAATCTTTATTTTTACGGCAATTCCTTCAACCTAAATTAAAAAATTTATGCTTACTGTGGAAAAAATCGGCGGAACGTCTATGTCCGCTTTTGGCGAAGTTTTGCAAAACATCATTCTTTTTAATCCCAATCGTATCTACAACCGAATTTATGTAGTTTCGGCATATTCGGGGGTAACCAATTGGCTGCTGGAAGATAAGAAAACCAAAGAGGCAGGTATCTATCATTTTTTTGTAAAAAAGCAGAATTATGCTCAAAAATTAGAGGAACTGAGTTTGAAACTGCAAGAAATGAATGCTACCTACCAACATTTAGGATTAGAGGTAGCAGTAGCCAATGATTTTATTCAGAAGCGTATCAGTGATGCTCAAAAGTATTTGGAGAGTTTGGCAGATGTTTTGGCTTCGGGCTATTTGCCGCAAGAAAACATTTATCAGGCGGCAAGAGAAATATTAGCTTCTATCGGAGAGAGCCATTCAGCTTTTAATGCTGTCAATATTTTACAAAACAAAGGCTATAAAGCTACACTTATAGATTTGAGCGGCTTTCACGATTCCGAGCCGCTAACGATTGATGAGCGTATTAGAAAATACCTGGCAGGCATAGATTTTAATCAGACCATTTGCATTGTTACGGGCTATGCCAAGGGTATAGAAGGTATTATGAGAGAATTTGACAGAGGTTATTCCGAAGTTACTTTTAGCAAAGTAGCAGTGCTTGTAAAAGCCGATGAAGCCATTATCCACAAAGAATATCATCTTTCTTCTGCCGACCCCAATATTGTAGGCGTTGAAAACTGCCGCCCCGTAGGAATGACCAACTATGATGTAGCTGACCAACTCGCTGATGTAGGAATGGAGGCTATTCACCCCAAAGCCTCAAAACCTTTGGAAATAAATGGCATCAATTTGCGTATCAAAAACACCTTTGAGCCTACTCACGAAGGTACGCTGATTACTAAAAACTATGTATGTCCTGAAAGTCGTGTGGAAATTATTACAGGCTCGGATAAAGTAATGATTTTAGATATTCACGACCCGCTAATGGTAGGCTCGGTAGGCTACGATTTGCGTATAATGCAAGAGCTTGAAAAGCATAGCGTAAGTTATATTTTCAAGACTACGAGTGCCAATAGTATTTCAATGGTAATTTGGGAAAAAGATGCCAAAAAGGAGCTATTAGAGGCTTTGCAGAACAAATACGAAGCTGTAACTATACAAGAAGCGGCTTTGGTGTGCTTGGTAGGTACTAATATTCACCAGCCGGGCATTTTGGCTCGTACAGCCCAAGTGCTTGCCGAAAATGCTATCAATATTCTGAGTGTGGGTTGTGCTTTACGTCAAGTGAATATTCAGGTGGTAGTAGAAAGGCAGTATTTTCGCAAGGCAATCAGTTTGCTCAATCAGTGCTTTGCAGAAAGAGAAGCGGTTTTTTCAAAGTAAAACACCCATTACGGCAATATCATCAATTTGCTCTTCGCCGCCTCTCCAAGTTTCTACAAAATCCGAAAGAATTTTTTGTTGTTCTTGGAGGGGCTTGTGCATATTTTCGGCAATAAGCTCAATGAAGCGTCTTTTACCAATTTTTCGGTGTTCTGTATTGAATTGGTCGATATAGCCATCAGAAAACAAATAAACGAGGGTAGAGGGTGCTAAAATTCTTTCTTGCTGTGTAAAGATTTTTTCAATGTGTGTATTGTAGCCTCCAATGTTGTAGCGGTCAGTTCGGATTTCTTCCAAATTTTCTTGTGAGCTTATCAGAATGGAAGTTTTAGCTCCTCCGATAACAAGTTTGCGAGTAGCGGGATACCAAACGCAAATGGAAATGTCCATTCCATCGTGGTTGTGGGTTTCTTGCTGATGCAAGAATTTGATAACACTTTTATCAAGCTCTTGTAGAATTTGGGCAGGTTCGTGAATATGCTTGTCAAAAATGATTTGGTCTAAAAGCGTAACTGCCATAATGCTCATTAGGGCACCGGGAACGCCGTGTCCTGTGCAGTCGCCTAAAACAATAATAGTAGCTTGATTTTGCTGGGTAACATAATAAAAATCTCCACTGACTATATCTTTGGGCTTGTAAAGAATGAAATAGTTTTGCAAAGCCTTTTTTAAGCGATTTTCATAAGGCAAAAAAGTTTTCTGAATACGCTCTGCATACAAAATACTATCCATTACGTCTTGGTTTTTGATAGCTAGGGCATCATTGATAGCTAAAATTTCTTCATTTTTTTCTTGTAGCAAGGCAGTTTGTTTCTGAATTTTGAGCCTGCTCAGAAGGGTAACAATCCCTAAAACAACACTGATAAAGGAAATGATAGCAGAAATAACCAAAAATAATTCTCTCTGTTTGATTTCTTTTTTGAGCTTGTCGTTTTCTAGCTCTTCTTTTTGCACTTCAAATTCGGCATTGAGCATTGCTACTTGTTGGGTATTTGTTACTTTATTGATTGAATCGGAAAGGTGTATGAATTCTTTTTGCATTTTAAGGGCTTCGGCATATTTTCCTGTTTTCTCAAAAAGTTCTGCTTGAGTTTGCAAAATATTTCTGCGAGAAATGTTGATAAGAATAGGGTTGAGAATGAAAATATCTTTGTTTCGTGCATTGAGAATACTATCTGCCTTGAAAGCATTTTCTTGGGCTTTGCGAAGATTGCCTTTTTTCAGATAATAGTTTGCTATTTTGGTATGTCCTGCTACTACTATGCTCCAATCTTGGTGTTTGTAGGCATTGTTCAGGTATTCTTGAAAGTACGTGTAAGAGCTATCTACATAGCCTTTTTTTAGGAGTATGTCTCCGATATTCCCTTTGGGCAAGCTCACCCAAAAATCTAACTTTTCTTTTTTGGCAACCTCAATAGCTTTCAGGTAATAAGGCATAGCCTCATCATATTTTTCCTGACGATAATACATCAGTCCGATATTGTTCAGAATACGGGCGTATGGGTAGTGATATTGTTCGTTTTTAGCAAATTTTTCTGCAAGGATTTTTTCTAATTTCCCCCAATACAAGATAGCTTTTTCGTAGTTGGAACTTCTATAAAAAATACTTCCCAAAATATCGTAGAGTTCAATAATTTGCCCAATAGATACCTGATTAGGGTGAGCTTCTACGAGTTGGTTAGCTCTTAAAAAATGTTTAAGACTTTGCTTAAAATCTCCCTTTCGCTGTCCGGTGTATATGGCTAAATTAGTTTCAAAAAACACCAAAGCCGCATAGCAGTTGTGTTTTTCAATTTTTTTGAGGGAAAACTTGAGCAAAGTTTCAATAATATCAAAATCTTGCTTTCTCCCTGAAAGTATATCGGGCAAGATACCTAATAAGGTGTAATATTGGCAGGTTTTGTTGTGTTTGGCAGTAACTTGGAAAACTTTATCCAAATATTTTTCTGCAATGAGCGAATTGCTATCGTTTTTCAGATACCAATACGCCAAATAGTTTAGGTAAGAAATATAATATTTTACGGAATTGGTGTCTGATTGGGCTTGTTCTTCTAATCGTGAACTGATTGCTAAGGCAATTTCTTTACTAATATTTGGGGTAGAGTTATCCACCAAAAAATCGTTGAGTTGATAGGCTATATCTTTGGTGAAAATATTTTTTTGTATTACATTCCAAGTAGAATCAACGATTTTGGGGATAGCAGGCTTTTGAGCATACGTGAGGCTGTTCCACAAAAAGAGTATTAGAGCTATCCGATAAAGCATTGCCTTGAAAGGTGAAAACTTTTGCGAGATTAAAAGTAGTTTTTTTTTCGCAAGAAAGCAAAAAAATACCTAAGTAAGTTTTTTATTTAGCTTACTTAGGCAAGTTGAGTTATCTTACCACTTTGTTTAAGATTTTACGAAAGTGAAGGTAATGTAGAGAATATGCTTATCAGCTACAAGTTCTACATTAGAGTGGGTTTCTTTGATTTGCCACCCATTTTTAAGCATATCTTCTACCTCCTTGAAATCTACGGCAGTGGTTTGGGTAAGATTTACCGCTTTGTTGATGACTTTGGTTTCCATACAATTGAATAAAGCGTTTGTTTAATAACACATTTTCAGCAAAAATAGTCTTTTTTCTCGTATTTTTTTTGACAAAGTAAGAAAAAACACAATTTTATCCGTGTTGTTGGGCATCTACAACGGCAATGGCAATTACATTTACAATTTCGCTTACCGAGCTACCCAGTTGTAAGATATGAACAGGTTTATTCATACCCAATAATATAGGACCAATCGTATCGCAATTGCCTACTTCTTGCAAAAGGCTAAAAGAAATATTACCCGATGAAATTCCCGGAAACACAATGGTATTACACTCTTTTTCAGCCAAAATACTGAACGGATATACTTCTTTGAGAAAATCGGGGTTCAGGGCGATATGAGGCTGAATTTCACCATCTATGATTAAATCGGGGTAGCGTTTTTTACAAATAGCAAGCACCTCCTGCATTTTGCTGGGGATTTCCCCTTGTGCCGCTCCAAAATTGGAATAAGAACCCAAAGCAATATGAGGCTCAAAACCGAAAAACTCTACCCCTCGCTTTACCAGACCAACAATTTCCACAAGTTCTTCTACCGAAGGGCGTTCATTTACAGCAATATCTGCAAAAAATAGGGTTCTGCCTTTGTTGATAACAATGCCCATTCCCGCTACCAGTTCATTGGCTCTGCCTCCAATTACACGCAAAGCAGGGCGAACTGCTTTTACAAAATCTCGGCTCATACCTGAAATGAAAGCATCGGCTTCGCCAAGTTCTACCAGCATAGAGCCGAAGTAGTGCCGCTCTCGCATTAGTTTTTGAGCCTCGTAGCGGGTCATACCTTTGCGTTGGCGTTTGTTGTACATTATTTCTGCAAAATCCAAAATTCTATCTTCGTGTTCTTGGGGGTCTATGATAGTAAAGCCATTGAGGTCAATAGAATGTTTTTCTGCAACTTCTTCAATTTCTTTTTGATTGCCGAGCAAAATAGGAATAGCGATGCCTTCATCGGCTACAATACGGGCGGCTTTAAGAATTTTGTGGTGGTCGCCTTCGGCAAAAACTACCCTTTTGGGATACATTTTGGCTTTTTGAATGATGCCATTCATCAGTTTTTGGTCAATACCAAGTTTTTCGGAGAGTTGCTGTTTGTAGGTTTCCCAATCGGTAATGGGTTGGCGAGCTACTCCCGACTCCATAGCGGCTTTGGCAACCGCAGGGGCAATGGTAGTAATCAGACGAGGGTCTATGGGTTTGGGCAAGATGTAGTCTTTACCGAATTTCAAGTCGTTTTTGTTGTAGGCTTTTTTAACCATTTCAGGAACAGGCTGTTTGGCAAGTTCGGCAATGGCATAAACGGCGGCGAGTTTCATTTCCTCGTTTATTTTGGTAGCTCTTACGTCCAAAGCACCTCTGAAAATATACGGAAATCCAAGTACATTATTGACTTGGTTGGGGTGGTCGGAGCGTCCCGTTGCCATAATTACATCAGGGCGGGTTTTGATAGCCAAATCGTAAGCAATTTCGGGGTCGGGGTTGGCACAGGCAAAAACTATGGGCTTTTCTGCCATAGAAAGAAGCATTTCGGGAGTTACTACATTGCCTTTGGAAAGTCCTAAAAACATATCTGCTCCTTTCATAGCCTCTTCCAAAGTATTAAGGTCTCTATCAGTAGCAAATTCGGCTTTGGTGGCATCTAAACCTTCTCTGCCTTTACGGATAACTCCTTTGCTATCCAGCATTACGATATTTTCTTTTTTTACACCAATAGCCACATACAATTTGGTACAAGAAATAGCCGAAGCACCTGCTCCATTGACAACCACTTTTATTTCCGAAAGTTTCTTACCTACAAGTTCTACGGCACCCAGCAATGCCGCCGCAGTAACGATAGCCGTTCCGTGCTGGTCATCGTGCATTATAGGAATGTTCATTTCTTCTCGCAGGCGAGTTTCTATTTCAAAACATTCGGGGGCTTTGATATCTTCCAAATTGATACCTCCAAAAGTGGGTTCAAGTGATTTGACAATTTCAATGAACTTTTTGGGGTCTTTTTCATTGATTTCAATATCAAACACATCAATTCCTGCAAATTTCTTAAAAAGCACTCCTTTCCCTTCCATTACAGGTTTGGAGGCTTCTGCACCAATATCGCCTAAACCCAAAACAGCCGTACCATTGGAAATAACAGCTACCAAATTGCCTTTGGCGGTGTATTTATACACTTCTTCTACTTTCTGGGCGATTTCTTTGCAAGGCTCTGCCACACCGGGCGAGTAAGCCAAAGCTAAATCAATTTGTGAAATGAGCGATTTGGTAGGTACTACTTCTATTTTCCCTGGTTTGCCTTTGGCGTGATAATCAAGAGCATCTTCGCGGCGTACTTTGATGGACATAGTTTGGTAAGTTTTAGTATTTTTTGCTATGCCAAACTACAAAAAGCCTCAAAAAAACCAAAATTTTTCTTGGTTTTTTACAAGAGTTTTTTTCAAAAACTTTTTTGCTCCACAAAAAATTTACGGAGTAGAACAATTACTTTGCTAAAGTAAAACAAAACCTTTTTCTATGGAAAAATTCCAAACTTGTAGGGAAAATAAACTGCAAAATGCCTTTGAAAGTATTATTCAGAAGCATAAACAAAACTTTGGCAAAGATTTTGCGATACGTTGGTTAGAGGCAAATCCGCAAGAAAATTTGGTAGTGGCTTTGCTTCGCAAAGAGCTGAAAAGACAAGTGGAGTTAGTACAAGAACTTTCAAGACAAATCAAGGAACATCAACTCTAAAAATGATCACTATGAAACTTGTAGAAAATCGGACAGCCACAGCCCCCCAAAAAGAGCCTCAAAAGGCTAAAAAGCAGGAAACTACCCAACAGCGTTCCCAAAGGCAAGAAGAACGCTATCAGCCAAGAGTAGATTAGTAGGCTTTTAGGCAAAAATATTCTTTTCAAATCTTTTCCCAAGATTGAAGCAATTTCTTTTCTTTGTAGCAACAAACAAAAAACGGCAAAATTTTTGCTTGCAATTTCCTGACCTTCCTTGTTGGCTATGAAAATTCTGGATTGGTATGTGTTCAGAAAGTTTGTAAAAACTTTCTTTTTTGTTATTCTGATTTTTGTAATGGTAGTGCTTATCATTGATATTGTGGAAAAAATTGAGTATTTCCGCAAAATGAAGCCTACTTGGGTGGAAATCATCACGCAGTTTTATTTCAATTATATTCCTTACCTCATCAATTTGGTTAGCCCCCTGCTGATTTTCATTGCGGCGGTATTTGTTACGGCTCAAATGGCTTCTCGTACCGAAGTAGTTGCCATTTTGAGTGCAGGTGTTACTTTTTGGCGATTTTTCAGACCTTTTTTGCTGGCTTCTACCATTTTTGCGGCGATTACTTTTGTTCTTACAGGTTGGATTATTCCCAATGCCAACAAGGTGCGAGTGAATTTTGATATAGAACATATCAAAGGAAAAGACATCAAAGCCTATCGCAACTTACACATAGGCATAGCCCCTAACGTATATGCGTATATGCAAGACTATCAAAGTTATTCGCAAGTGGGATACCGTTTTACTTTGGAGAAAATTCAGGGGAATAAACTTTTAGAAAAATTAGAAGCCCCTACCATTGCTTGGGATACCACCAAACGTAAGTGGCGTTTGGATAGATACGTTTTGCGTAAATTTAATGGAGAAGAGGAAGAGCTCGTTTTTCATAATACCCCTGTGGATACTACCCTGAATATCAATCCCGAAGACTTTGCAGATAAGCATTTATTTCAGGAAAAGTTAACTTTTGATGAATTGGACGCATACATTGCTCTGCTTCGTCAGCGTGGTTCGGAAGGAGTAGATTTGTACATAACGGAAAAATATGCCCGCTATACTTATCCTTTTGCCGTGATAATACTCACTTTTTTTGGGGTGTTAATGGCTTCACGAAAAAATCGTAGAGGTGTGGGAGCTCAAATTGCATCGGGTTTTGTGCTGGCTTTTGTGTATATTCTTTTTTATATTTTAGCCACCAAAGCCATAGCCACCAGTGGCACAATGCCCCCTTTGGTGGCAGTTTGGCTACCCAATACAATCTTTGTCCTTTTAGGTTGGATAATGTACCGAATAATGATACTCAATGATGAAAAACTAAAAAGAATTGTTACAGGAGAATTTTTGAAAGATTGGCAAACGACTTTTAGACTGAAAACGCAAATTATCTCAAAACAAAAAATCTCGGAAGTTTCAAATTAGCTTTTATGCAAAAACCCACGCTCAAAGATTATTTTCTTTTGCACCTGATTGTACTTATCTGGGGCTTTACGGCTATTTTAGGCGATAAACGATTGGTATCTTTAAGCTCGCTGATGGTTGTTTTTTACAGAACGCTCATTACTTCCTTGGCTTTTGGAGTGTGGTTTTGGTGGGCAAAAAAGCCTATACAACTGCCCACAAGAGATTTTTGGAAAATACTTGGAACAGGGGGCATTATTGCTGTGCATTGGCTACTTTTTTTTGGAGCTTCGCGGGTTTCTAATGTTTCTATATGCTTGGTAGGGCTTGCTACCACTACCTTTTGGACTAGCCTCTTGGAGCCTCTTTTTTACAAACGAAAATTCCGAACCGTTCAGATTTTTCTGGGAATTGTTACTTTTGCAGGTATTTTTCAGGTGTTTAGTGCTGAATTTGACTACGCCGAAGGCTTTGTATTAGGTATGCTTTCGGCATTGGCAGGGGCAGTATTCAGTGTTTTCAATTCCAAATTTATTCGCCGCTACGACCAATTTACGATTACTTTTTACGAAATGATAGGTGCTTTTCTGACCATTACACTATTTTCACTTATTTGGGGGGCGGTAGGTTTGGAAAGCCTCAAACTTTATCCTACGGATTGGGAATGGCTATGGATTGGCATTTTGGCTCTGGTTTGTACGGTTTTTGCCTACCCGATGGGCGTGAAACTAATGAAAAAATTTTCGGTTTTTGCAGTAAATCTGACGGTAAATTTGGAACCTGTCTATGGTATTTTGCTGGCTTTTGTGATTTTTGGGGAAAAGGAAAAAATGTCTGCTAATTTTTATTTGGGGGCGAGCATTATTTTGCTTGCGGTATTTTCTTATCCCCTGATGACGTATATGTCGGCACAGCGTAAGAAACGCAAAGAACTACTCACCAACATTACAATTTTAGAGCCAACAGCTAAAAATAAACTTTAAAGAGTTTTTCATAATTTCTTTTGAATAGTTTATACTTGAGTAGAAATTCAAAACAGCTATGCAAAAAAACTTCTTGCAACTTTTGTTTTGTTTGGGTATATTGTATGCAGGGGCAGAACCTACCAAAGATACCATACAGAAAAGTAGCACACTCTCGTATTTATTTGCCAAACCTGAATGCCTCTTAAAACCTGAAGTGCGTCCTTTTATCACAGATGATGCCCGTGTGGTAGGAAACCAATTGTTTCAGATTGAAACTTGGGGGCGTTTGGATAAAGCCAACTTACAATGGTGGGTACTTGCCGCCTACGGACCTACCCCTTGGTTAGAACTGACAACAGGTTGGGTGAAAGGGGCTGACTTTGAGCCTGAACGTGGTTTTGCTTATGCTTTGCCACTCATTCAAGCCAAATTTTTACTCAAAGAGTACAAGCCCAATCAAATGCCCGGTTTTGGTTTGGTATTGGGTACTTTTTTGCCTCACGGGCAAGGTTCTTTCAAACCACCCGGTTATGGCACTTTTGGCTTTCTGACCATTACGCAGAGTTTGGGAGAAGGCGATAAATTTCTTTTTCACGGGAACGTAGGCTTCAATTACTTGCACGTTGCAGGAGAGCATCAATGGCTCAATACTTGGGGCATTGGAACACAAATCAAAACTTATGGCGGCTTTCATTTGGTAGGGGAAATGTTTTCAGGCGACCCTTACGTGCCAGGTTCAGGGACTTCTTTTCAGGTAGGTTTCAGACACTTTTTTAGCGATGATTTGCAAATAGATGCTACCATAGGCAAAGGTATTGCTGGGGACGAAATCTTGCCCCTTTGGGTAAGTGCAGGCGTAAGAATGGTATTCCATTGGTTTGAAAAAAAGTAGAAAACTTCGTTCTTATCAAAATTTTACGGGTTTTGATGTTTTTTCAAGTGAAAAATATCAAACCCAAAATTTTTTGTATCTTTGCCAAACATTTTTTTGCAAGAAACATCAAGAACTCTTTTCAAAGCAATGAAAATCAATATCCTGCAAACCGAAAAATTTGAAAATCGCCATCACGGCTATTTTGGTGATGACTTTGTGGCGATGCTTCAAGCCGTTGGAGTAAATTCATTAGAGGAACTAGTAGAGCAAACGGTTCCTGCCTCTATTCGCCTCAAAAAACCTTTACAACTTCCCCAAGCTCTATCGGAGTCTGAATTTTTAGCTCATTTCAAAAAAATAGCTCAAAAAAATAAAATTTTCAAGTCTTATATCGGAATGGGCTATTATGATACCCATACGCCTACCGTGATACTACGAAATATTTTAGAAAATCCTGCTTGGTACACTGCTTACACACCTTACCAAGCTGAAATCGCTCAAGGTCGTTTGGAGGCTCTCATCAATTTCCAAACAATGGTCATAGACCTTACAGGAATGGAAATTGCCAATGCTTCTTTGCTCGATGAAGCCACTGCCGCCGCCGAGGCAATGACTATGCTACTGGCTCAACGCAAAAATGAAAAGAAAAACGCCAATACTTTCTTTGTTTCCAAAGATGTATTTCCTCAAACCCTTGATGTACTTTATACCCGAGCCACCCCCCTCAATATCCGAATTGAGGTAGGAGATGTCTTGAATTTAGACCTTACGCGTCCCGATTTGTATGCGGTGCTTTTGCAATATCCCGACCAAAACGGCGAAGTCTATGACTACACGCATTTTATCGCTTCCGCCAAAGAGCAAAATGTAATGGTAGCCGTTGCTACGGATTTGCTTGCTCTTACACTGCTCAAATCGCCCGGCGAAATGGGTGCAGATGTAGTAGTAGGTAGCTCTCAACGCTTTGGCGTACCAATGGGCTATGGCGGACCTCACGCCGCATTCTTTGCAACCAAAGACGAATACAAGCGAAATATACCGGGCAGAATTATCGGTGTTTCCGTAGATGCCCAAGGCAACAAAGCCTATCGTATGGCTTTGCAGACTCGCGAGCAACACATTCGCCGTGAAAAGGCAACTTCCAACATCTGTACGGCTCAGGTTTTACTTGCCGTAATGGCAGGAATGTACGCCGTTTATCACGGACCCAAGGGGCTCAAACTAATTGCGGAAAGAACTTTCGGACTTACCGAACTGCTCAAACTTTCCTTACAAAAAGCTGGTCTGGAAGTTATCAATCAAAATCATTTCGATACGCTCAAAATTAGGGTGCAAAACAAAGAAGCTATCCGCAGAGAAGCTGAAAAACAAGAAGTAAATTTCCGCTATTTTGCCGATAACCACATTGGAATAGCTCTGAACGAAACCACGACACTGGCTGATGTAGAGCAAATCATTGCGATTTTGGCAAGTGCCGAAGGCAAAAATATAGTTTTGGATAAAAACTTGGTAGAAAATATCACGCTTGCTCTGCCCGAAAATCTTATCCGTAAAACATCTTACCTGAGACACCCTGTTTTCAATAGCTACCATACCGAACACGAGATGCTTCGGTATATGAAGCAATTGGAAAGCAAAGACCTTTCTTTGGTACATTCAATGATTTCTTTGGGTAGTTGTACAATGAAGCTCAACGCAACTACCGAAATGATACCTGTAACTTGGGCAGAATTGGGTAAAATTCACCCTTTTGCACCGCAGGAGCAGGCTTTGGGCTATCAAGAAATGATTGATACGCTTTCGGCGTGGCTTGCTGAAATTACAGGCTTTGATGCAGTGAGTATGCAACCTAATTCGGGGGCTCAAGGCGAATATGCAGGGCTGATGGTTATTAGAGCTTACCACGAGAGTAGAGGCGAGGGGCATAGAAACGTATCTCTTATTCCAGCTTCGGCTCACGGTACCAATCCTGCTTCGGCTGTAATGGCGGGTATGCAAGTAGTGGTGGTAAAAACCGATGAAAAAGGTAATATTGATGTAGCAGACCTCAAAGCCAAAGCCGAACAACACAAAGATAATTTGTCTTGCTTGATGGTTACCTATCCTTCTACTCACGGCGTTTTTGAGGAAAGTATTCAGGAAATTTGTGCTATCATTCATCAATACGGAGGGCAGGTGTATATGGACGGAGCCAATATGAATGCTCAAGTAGGGCTTACCTCACCTGCGGCGATTGGTGCAGATGTTTGTCATTTGAATTTACATAAAACCTTCTGTATTCCGCACGGCGGAGGCGGACCGGGTATGGGACCTATTTGTATGAAAGCTCATTTAGCTCCGTTTATGGCAAAACATTTCACGCTCACACATCACGAAGGAAACAACGGAGCAGTTTCTGCCGCCCCTTTCGGTAGTGCCTCCATTTTGGTAATTTCTTATGCTTACATCGCTATGATGGGGGCAGAAGGACTTACCCGAGCTACCCAAATGGCAATTTTGAATGCTAACTACATTAAAGAGCGTTTGAAAGGACATTACGAGGTGCTTTATTCGGGTAAAAATGGCAGAGCCGCCCACGAAATGATTTTAGATTGTCGTCCTTTCAAAACTTTTGGCGTAGAAGCCGAAGACATTGCCAAACGTCTGATGGATTATGGATTTCACGCTCCTACGCTTTCATTCCCTGTGGCGGGCACGCTAATGGTTGAACCCACTGAAAGTGAAAGTAAAGCAGAACTTGACAGGTTCTGCGAGGCTATGATTGCCATTCGCAACGAAATCCGTGAAATTGAGCAGGGCAAGTACGATGCTAAAAATAATGTTTTGAAAAATGCTCCTCACACTGCCCCCGTTGCTTTGGCGGATACTTGGAGTTATCCTTATTCACGGGAGAAGGCGGTTTATCCTTTGCCTTTTGTGAAAAAAGCTAAATTCTGGCCCTCTGTAAGTCGTATTGATAGTGCATACGGCGATAGAAATTTGGTGTGTAGTTGTATTCCTGTGGAAGCATACAACCAAGAAACGCAAAGTGTAGAAGTAGGAGCTTGAAATAGTGATAAAGAAAAGGGGGTGCTATAGCAACCTCTTTTCTTTAAATTTATTTTGCATTAACTTTGTAAGACAAACGAATGAGAAACTCTCTGCCTTGTTCAGGAATAGGGTTATCTCCGCTATTATAGGGGTTAATAAACCACAACTCTTGTCCAAGAATATTATATCCTCCCAGCATAATATTCAAGTTTTCTGTAAGTTTATGTTGTAGCACAATATTCAAGTGAAGTTCAGGGCGAAAGCTTGCAAGTTGTAAAGAATTATCTTGAAGTAGATATGTATGTTTGTCGCTAAAATACATTAGTATTGTATTGATTTTCCATTTTTGATCAGCAGAGAATACACAAGAGTTAAGAGCTAACTTATGATTAGATATTCCTAAATAACGGGTATTATCCAAATCTCCATTTGCAAATATTACTTGATAATTGGGGGTCTTATTATGATTAGGTATATAATAAGAATAGTTCAAGTTAAAATATCCCCAATTCATTTTACTCTTGAAATCAATTTCAATACCTCGTGAACCTGTTTCCTCCAAATTAGCATAACCTTCCTCAAAAGTATTTCGGTTAATAAAATATACGATGGGATTTTTGATACTAATATCAAATACATTGGCATTGATAGCTATTTTATCACTAATTTTATATCCCAATTCTGCTTCTATCATAGTAGTTCGCTCAGGTCTGATAGCTTCATCTATACTGAAAGTAATATTTTGGATAGTAGGAGCTTTGAAAGAAGAACTATACAAAGCTTTGATATGCCACTTTTTTAGAGCTTTTGTAATAGCTATTCTTGGCACCACAGCAGGCTCTACGGCACTGTGGTCGTCATAACGGATCCCTGTAGTAAAATTCGCTATTTTAGAGGTAATAGATAGCTCCCCAAAAGCTGCGATATTACTGAAAACTCTCTTGCTGGCTCCACCGGGAAAAGTAACATTGGGGTTGATATAACGAGCGTTTTCGCTAAAAAATTCTGTTCCTAATGCTATATTTATATCTTTATTTGCCATATAATTAGCCACAATAGATGAGGAATAACGTTCGTTAAGAGTCTTGTAGCCATCATATATTGCTATATTTACAGCTGGTAGATTCTGATAATCTTGGTACCACCAAGGACGTGTAGAGCGGTAACTTAATTTGGGACGTATGTTGAGCTTTTTTGAAACTTGCCAATCATAAAAACCACTCACAATGAAGTTGTTTAGGATTGAAAAAGATTTCCAATGAAAGTTGTATATTTAGGTGCTGAAACTAAAATATTACTTTTCATGGAAATCTTAAGCAAAGATAATGAAGTTGTTTAGGATTGAAAAAGATTTCCAATGAAAGTTGTATATTTAGGTGCTGAAACTAAAATATTACTTTTAATGGAAATCTTAAGCAAAGATCATATAAAAAGGTATATAAATGTCTCGTATACACATCTGACGAGGCCGACGACATAATTTGGGTAAATGTAGGGGGGACACGGTACGTAAAAAATGAAACAGGGGAAAATAGGCATCAAATGAACAATTGAGCGTAAGTGTAGCACATTAGAGGAACAAAAAATAGTGGAGAAATAACATGCACAAGTAAGACATGCAGACAAAATGTGCCTGGTTACATTGATAGTGCTGATGTCTGG
>CAZZLW010000080.1:0-30196 GCA_964654605.1 uncultured Cytophagales bacterium
AATGCGTGGCAAGACCAATTCAAGGCTTTAATCATACGCTATGAAACCAGAGTAGATACGTGGGTAAATTTGTTAATTTTATCCTTTATGGTCATTTTTATCCGAAGAATTATCAAAAAAAATAAATCCTAAACAACCTCAGCATAAAAGCATTTCCCTCCCGAATATTTTTGAACAAAAATTGCCTTTTGATATTGTACTTCTTTTGGTAGTATTGCAAATAAATAGGTAAATCTACATAGCCAAAGGCTTTGCTATTGTTACTGATAAGGTCTATTAAGTTTTCCGTTTCTTGGGCATATCTAATTTCAAAAGGAGGTGTTTGAGGGTAAAGCTCTTTGATTTTTTTCTGCAAGCTCAATAAATCTTTTTCATAGGTACTGCCTATGGCTGTGTAAGCCACATATTTATGAGCATTTTTGTAAAACTCGTTAGTATCCAAGTAAAGCGGAACAGCCTCATTACAAATCATTACGGAAATATCAGGCAGGTAATTCAAGAAAAAATCCACGTTTTCTTTGCGTTCTTCTGTAATAGAAAAAGCCGCCGCACCCACATAGCAACCCTTCTTTTGGCTAATAAGCGTAAGCACCTGATTAAAATAAGGTACTTCTTGCCAAACTAAATCAATTTTCACCTTATATTCTCTGCTAATAAGTTTGAAAAACTCTTTGAGTAAATCGGCTTCAATACCACTAATAAGGGTATCCTTACCTTTGATTTCTTTGTAGATGAAAGGCTCTAAACGAGTCCATAAAATTACCACCTTGCCCCTTTTGTTTGTTAGTATTTCTTTCCAACTGCTTGAGGCTATGGGAATTTTGAGTGTATCTTGGGCAAAGGTTGGCACAGACAAAGCCCAAAGCAGAGCGATGTTCACAATAAAAAAATATAAAATCTTTATTTTCAAAGATTTATTCAGTTTCGTCAGGTAAAATTTCCACATTTTGCACTAAAACTTTTTGAGCGATTGTCTTGCCTGTAAGCGTAGCGGCAAGCCCACCAAGAGCAGTTTCTTTGTAGCGAGTTTCCATACTTTGCCCAATTTCACCCATAGCTTGCACACATTCATCAACAGGAATAACGGCATCTACATCTGCCAAAGCTATTTGAGCCGAAGAGTAGGCAATAGCTACACCACTAGCATTTCGTACAATACAAGGCACTTCCACAAGCCCTGCTACGGGGTCGCATACAAGTCCCAAAGTGCATTGGATAGTAATAGCCACAGCATTAAAAACTTGCTGGATACTGCCCCCCAAGCAATATACAACAGCCCCCGCTCCCATAGCCGCCGCCGAGCCTGTTTCCGCTTGGCACCCCCCTACTGCTCCTGCAATACCTGCATTTCTTTCTATAATGAGAGCTATCCCTGCCGCTACAAGCAATCCTTCCCAAATTTTTCGGTCTTCCAAATGATGTATTTGTTGAAGTGTGTATAAAATACCGGGCAAAATACCCGATGCCCCTGCCGTAGGTGCGGCTACGATTCGTCCCATACAAGAATTTACCTCTTTTGCCGCCATAGCACGAGCTATGAGTTCTTGAAATTCTTTAGAAAGTACCACAAGCGGTGTTCTGAATACTTTTTTAGCTCCATTATTTACCATTCCCGAACGAGAGGTCATATCCTCGGTAAGCCCTGTCTGTATAGCCTCAGTCATTACACGATAAGCCTTTTGTATATGCTCCCAAATTTCGGCTTCGGTACGACCTTTTTGCTCCATTTCATATTCCAAAACAGGCTGATACAGAGGTAGTTTTTTTTCTTCGCAATAACTTTTCCAACTCCGAAAATCATCAAACAAAATACTCATAAGCAGTTTGCGTTTGGTGCATATAGCAAATATACAATTTTTTTGAATTGAAAATTCATTCTTGGTAAAACAAAGTTAAAAATCCCCTTTTTGGGGGGTAGATTTTGGGAAACTTCTGCATAAATTTGAAAGAGAAAATGATATGTTTTACCGAGAAAATGGGGTATTCTATGAAAATTTATGAAAAAAATTCGTTTTTAATTTGCAAATATGCAGATATTTTATCAAATTTTCATTGCATTTGCGATATGAAAGCTACTCCAATCATACTCTTTTTTCTTTTGCCTTGGGCTGTTTGGGGGCGTTTCAAAGACCCCGTAGATAGCTTAAAGCATCTACTTGCCTCCACTTCCGCAGATACAATGAAAGTAAAAATCCTTTCTCAAATCAGCTATCGCCTTTCAGGGGATAAGCCCGAAGAAAGTATGAAATATGCCATTCAGGCTTTGGATATTGCAGAAAAAAGTAACTATCCCAGAGGTATTTCCAAAGCATACAACAATTTGGGCATTATAGCACGTGTGCAAGGGGATTATTTGAAGGCTTTAGAGTATTTTTTCAAAGCTCTGGAAATAGACGAAAATTTAGGTGATGATAAAGAAACTGCCAAAACAATGAGTGGCATTGGGGCAGTATTTGTAAAAATGAAAGACTATGACAAAGGTATTGAGTTTTTTGAAAAAGCTCTGGCTTTGCGTTATCGTCTGAAAGACTCTTTGGGCGTAGCTATCTGCTATACGAATTTAGGGGATATTTATCAGAAAAAAAGAGAGTATCACAGAGCCATTACTTACCACCAAAAATCCTTAGAAATTGAGCAAAAAGTCAATCCTGTGGGTATTCATTACTCCTTGCATAGTTTAGGAAATATTTACTACGAAATAGGCAGTGTAGATGAAGCGATTAAATTTTACCAAGAAGCCCTGCAAATGCGTAAAAACCTCAACAACAAATTTATTATTGCCGAAACCGACCTAGAACTTGCCAAAGCTCTTGCCCAAAAAGGTAGATATACAGAGGCTTATGCCTATTTAGACGAAGGGCTTGCTCTTGCCAAACTCAACAAAGCCAAAGAACTGGAAGCCAAAGCCTATCAATACTTTGCGGAATACTACGAAAAGCAAAATCTCCTGCCACAAGCCTTTGCTATGCAAAAAAAATATTTGCAAATCAATGATAGCTTGTACAATGTAGAAGTAAGCCGACAGGCTAACTTAACCCTCACCAAGTTTCAAAACAACATCATTGAAAAACAGCAAAGAGAAAACGCTTGGCTTAAAAAAAGCAAAGAAGCCCAAGATAAATATGCCTCTACTCAGAAAAATATTAGCCTTTCTGCGGTTATCAATGGAACAATTACACTTTTGCTTGCGGCTTTTTTACTACTTTCTCTACGAAAAAATCAGCGGATAGCCCAAGAACTTGCCCTTAAAAAATCGGAAATTGAAAGCCAACATCATCAACTCATTCTCCAACATCAGGAACTTGCCAATGCCAAGCATCAAATAGAAGCAAAGAATGTAGAGTTACATACATTTAACCAAAAATTAGAGAAACTCATTGAAGAGCGTACCGAAAAAATACGTATAGCTTCCGATGCCTTGCGTACAGCCAAAGAAGAGTTGGAACTTTTTATGTATCGTATTTCACACGATTTCCGAGGACCACTGGCTACACTTTCGGGTATTGCTATGCTTGGCAAATTAGAAAATGAAGATAATAAAGTCATAGATTTGTTTGAAAAAACCGAAAGAATTACCCAAAAAATGGGTAAAATGCTGGATAAACTCGTAATGGTAAATGTTATCAGCCACCGAACCCCCGAATTTGAACGCGTTTCATTTAAGCAAATGGTGGAAAACATTTTACCTAGCGTAAGCAACGGATTTAGCAATGCCAATATTCAAATGTTTTTTGCAGAAGAGTACCTGCTTGCAGATAAAGAGCTTCTGCGTATTATATTGCTAAACCTCTTGGAAAACGCTTTTGAGTTTCACAAACCGGGAAATCAGCACGAACATTCCGTAATTGTAAGTCTAGATTTGCAAAAAGATTGTGTCAAAATTTCTGTGGAAGATAATGGTATCGGTATTCCCAAAGAAAGGCAAAAAGAAATGTTTAATATGTTTGTTCGCTCATCAGAAACCTCACAAGGCAATGGCTTGGGTTTGTATATTGTAAAAAAAGCCGTAGAACGCCTCAAAGGAAAAATTAGCGTAGAAAGTATAGAAAACGAATACACCCGAATTTGTGTATTTATTCCCAACAAAGAAACCCTTGCTTGAAATTTTTGAAAATAAATTTCGTATCTTTTTTGCACGTATCAGTATTTTTCCTAACTTGCTTCATAGCAAGTTAATTTTTTCTTCATTTTCACTTAAAATTTAATTCTATGCTTATTGAAAAACTAATCAACAGCAACAAATTTATAGCCCCAGCAGGTAAAAGAATTTCTCTGAAAGATTTTGCTACCAAATACGAAGGCAAAGAGCTTAGCAAAAAAGATGCTGAAATGCTTTTGGAAGAAGGTAGAAAGCAACTGGCAGTAATGCAAGACAAACTTTATGCCCACAACCAATACAGTGTTCTGATTATATTTCAGGCAATGGATGCGGCGGGCAAAGATGGGGCTGTCAAGCACGTAATGTCTGGCTTAAACCCTTTGGGGGTGCGTGTGTATAATTTCAAAGCTCCTACGGCTCACGAACTTGACCACGACTATTTCTGGCGACATATGCAAGCTCTGCCGCCTCGTGGCGAAATTGCCATTCACAATCGCTCTCATTATGAAAACGTGTTGGTTACCAAAGTACACCCCGAATATATCTTGAATGAAAATTTACCCGGTATTGATAGCATTGATAAAATTGATAAAAAATTCTGGCAAGTCCGTTATGAGCAAATTCGCCGTTTTGAAAAAAATCTTACTGAAAACGGAATGATTATCCTCAAATTCTTTTTACACGTTTCCAAAGATGAGCAAAAAAAGCGTTTTCTGGAACGTATAGAAAACCCTGAAAAGAATTGGAAATTCTCTGCTTCCGATGTAAAAGAACGTGCCTTTTGGGACGAATACCAAAAAGCTTTCGAAGACGCCTTTTCCGAAACTTCCACCGATTATGCTCCTTGGTTTATCATTCCTGCCGATAACAAATGGTTTGCTCGTCTTGCTATTGCTACTATTATTTATCAGCAGTTTGAAAAGCTCAATTTGAGCTACCCTACGGTAAGTGCCAAGCAAAAAGCCGCTTTGGAAGAAGCCCGTAAAATCTTGCTTGCCGAAGAGGAAAAAAAAGAAAAGAAAAATAAAAAAAGCGACCAATAGTGCCGAAAGAGTGTTTTTGTGCAAAAGTTTAAGGTATGAGCTTGTCCAAATTTTTAGGGAAACAAATTTGAAAAGTTTAAGGTTTTGATGTTTGAAACCTCAAACCTCTGACCCCCTTGAACTTTTAACCCAAAAAGAATTTGTATCCAAAATATTTTGACAACCTGTATGCTATGCACAAAGTCAGAAAGCAGCATTTGCCCGAAAAAATTTGCGTAAGTTGTGGCAGACCTTTTTCTTGGCGAAAAAAGTGGGAAAAAGTATGGAACGAGGTCAAATATTGTAGCGATAAATGCCGAATGAATAAGCACAAATCTGCTTGATTTTACACAAGCAGATTTGTGCTTTCCAAGAAAGAATATTATTTTTAAGCCTTCAATCTGCAAGGCAAAATGTTTGAAAACCTTTACCAACTCTTACGCCGCTACATAGAAGTACGCTTGCAACTCATAGAAAACCACCTTCAAGACGAGTTGCACCAACTTTTTACCAAAGCCATTATTGCTCTTTTTTGGCTTTTTTTGGGTTCGGCGGGCTTACTTTTCTTGTGTTTTGCTTTGGCTTACGCCCTCAACGAGATTTTAGAAAGCCATTTCGGGGGCTTTCTGATAGTGGGCTTGCTTTTTATCCTGATGCTAATGATTGCTATTTTACCTACTTTCCGCAAGAAAATGTTTGATAAAGTTTCCGATTATTTCACTTCTAAAAAGCGTTGAGTGATGTTAGCCAAAGTATATGGATACGCTGTGTATGGCGTAAGTGCCTTTCCGATAACCATAGAAGTAAATGTAGGGCAAGGACAAGGGCTTTTTATGGTAGGTTTGCCCGATAGTGCCGTAAAAGAAGCCACCCAGAGAGTAGAATCGGCACTCAAATACATAGGCTATTTTTTCCCTCGCCAAAAAGTAGTAGTCAATCTCGCTCCTGCCGATATTCGTAAAGAAGGTGCCGCCTACGACCTTACCATAGCTATTGGTATTTTGCTTGCTTCCGAGCAGATAGTTTCGCAAGAAGCAGAAAAATATGTTATTATGGGTGAATTGGCTTTAGATGGTATGTTACGTCCCATCAAAGGGGTTTTGCCCATTGCCGTTGAAGCTCGTAAAAAAGGCTTCAAAGGTTTTATTTTACCCCAAGCCAATGCTTCCGAAGCCGCTATTGTGAATAATTTGGACATCATTGGGGTAGAAAATTTACAAGAAGCCATTGATTTTCTCACAGGTGTAAAGAGCATTGAGCCTTTACGCAAAGATACTCGCAAAATTTTTTCTGAAAATCTGGATAAATATGATGTAGATTTTGCCGATGTACAAGGACAGGAAAGTATGAAGCGAGCCTTGGAAATAGCCGCCGCAGGGGGGCATAATGTAATTATGATAGGTCCGCCCGGAGCAGGGAAAACAATGCTCGCCAAACGCATAGCTACCATTTTGCCACCGCTTACTCTCCAAGAAGCCCTTGAAACTACCAAAATTCATTCGGTTGCAGGCAAACTGGATAGCAACGCCTCACTGATTTCTACACGTCCTTTTCGTTCTCCGCATCATACTATTAGCGATGTGGCACTTGTAGGGGGTGGGGCTATCCCCCAACCCGGTGAAATTTCTTTGGCTCACAATGGCGTTTTATTTCTGGACGAACTGCCCGAATTTAAGCGAACCGTGCTGGAAGTAATGCGTCAGCCATTGGAAGAGCGAAAAGTAAGTATTGCAAGAGCCAAAGTATCTATTGAGTTTCCTGCCAATTTTATGCTTATTGCCGCTATGAATCCCTGTCCTTGTGGCTATTACAACCACCCCGAAAAGGAATGTGTTTGCCCGCCGGGCAGTGTGCAAAAATACCTCAACAAGGTAAGCGGTCCGCTTCTGGATAGAATTGATTTACACGTTGAAGTAACTCCTGTTTCCTTTGATGAGTTAAGCTCTAATCTCAAAACAGAAAGTAGTGCTACCATTCGTGAAAGAGTTATCAAGGCTCGTGAAAGACAATCCGAACGCTTTGAAAAACTCGGAATGAAACATATTTACTCCAATGCAATGATTCCCTCACAACTTGTCAAGGAAATTTGTGTAATTGATGAGGCAGGCAAAATTTTGCTCAAAGCCGCTATGGAAAAAAAGGGACTTTCTGCAAGAGCCTACGATAGAATCTTGAAAGTAGCTCGCACCATTGCCGACCTTGCAGGAAGCGAAAAAATTCTCATAGAACACCTTGCCGAAGCGATTCGCTACCGCGACTTAGATAAAGAAAACTGGGGCTTGTGAGCTAGCCCTCGAAACTTGACTTATATTTGTCGTAGGGCTTTGCCACATCTTAAAAATCACTTTAATCTTGGCAAAAAAACAAAATTTACTTTATCTTTGGCTAAAAAATAAGGCTGTAGAAATTGTTTAGGTCTAATTTGTAGCATTGAAACAGGATTTTAGAAAATAGATATCAGACAGAAAAAATGAGAGGTAAAGCCCTTAAAGGTTTGAACATCAAACATTGAACTCTTAGAATTGGGGATAAGTTTAATCATAAAAGCCGTTCAAATGAAAGCAATACTACAAGGGCTACTTTTTTTCTTGTTGTTGCAAGCCCAAGCCCAAAAAATTTATTACTTCAAGATAGAAGGTGAAATTTCCGAACCTACCAGTGTAATGGTAGATTCGGCTTTGGCAGAAGCCAAAAGAAAAAAGGTAGATTATGTGATTGTGGAAATCAATACGCCCGGTGGGTTGGTGAGTGCCGCCGACCATATCAATCAGCAGATTTTAGATTTTCCGATACCTGTTTGGGCATTTATCAACAACAATGCCTATTCGGGTGGGGCTTTGGTAGCGATTGCCTGCGATAGTATTTATATGTCGGAAGGGGCAAATATGGGGGCAGTAACGCCCGTAGATGCCGAAGGTAAATATGCTCCCGAAAAATACCGAGCCGCTATCAGAGCTAAAATGCGTGCTTCTGCCGAAGCCAATCGCCGAAATCCTAAAATAGCCGAGGCAATGGTAGATGAAACCTTGGAATATGATAGCTTGGTAACACCGGGCAAACTGATTGTCTATACCACTTCCGAAGCCATCAAGAACGGCTATTGCGAAGGTAAATTCAATAGTGTTGAAGAAATTTTGAAACACTACAAAATGGAAAAAGCCGAAATAATTCGCTACACACCCACTTTTGTAGATAAACTCATAGGCTTTTTCTTAAATCCTGTTATCCGCTCTCTTTTGGTTTTGCTGATTATCGGAGGCATCTACTTTGAACTACAAACGCCTGGGGTCGGCTTCCCGCTGATTGCGGCTTTGGTAGGTTTGGCATTGTATTTTGTACCCCATTATGTACAAGGGCTTGCCCAAAATTGGGAACTTCTGCTCTTTTTTGCAGGTTTGGGGCTGATAGCTATGGAGATTTTTCTATTACCGGGTGTCAAAGTTCTTTTGATAGCAGGTCTAATCGTAATGTTTGGAGCCTTGGGGCTAATGATGATTGGCAATGTGGGTTTTAGTTTGGAAGGTGTTTCACAAAAATCTTTGTACGAATCTTTGATAACCACCAGCATTGGGCTAATAGGAGCCGTAGTGATGATAACCATTCTTGCTCCTAAAATTGCTACGAGCAAAAAATTCAAGCATATTGCTTTGCAAACCTCTCTTGATAGCAAAGAAGGTTTTGTTTCTGCTATTATTCCTACAATGGTGGGCAAGCAAGGCACGGCTTACACTGTGCTTCGCCCTTCGGGAAAGGTACTTATTGATAACCACACTTACGATGCTTTCACGAGAGGCGATTTTATTGAGCAAGGCACTCCTATTGAGGTCATTGGGCAAGAAGGTGCAGAGCTGATTGTAAGGAGGGTATAGAGCTATTGACTTTCGTTATTGATATTTTCGGGAAGGTTTGTACTTCCTTCAGCTTTTTTCAGACGGAAAGCCAAAGTGATTTGTAAAAAATTCTTTCCAATTTCATCGCTCACGAAGTAGTCAAACTGATAAAGCCAACCGATTTGTTGGGTAAAGGTTTTATTCCACTGATACCCCAGCCCTACAAAAAAACGATTTCGTTCAAAGTAGGTGGCTCTATCCGTGAGAAAAAGTTCATTGGAAAGTGTAGCAAAAAAAGTTTCTGGCTCAAAGCGAGGTTTATTCAAAGGGATTTGCAGTTGCAAACGATAGCGAAACCGATTGCGATAGCCCCTGAGTGTCCAACGGGCTTCATAGCGATAGCGATGCTCAATAAAAACACGCCCCCATTCATTGTGTAAATTGACTTGCAACCAAAGTCTTTCCTCGTCATTAATTTTAGGTCTATCAAAATTTCCGCCTAAATCTGCATAGGTTTGGTATGTACCGCCAAAAGCCGAAACCGAAAATTGCTTGTTGAGCCGAAAAGTTGCCCCTGCTTTTGCCTCGTAATAATGAAAACGTCCATAAAAGCCCAAACTTCGTAGTTGAGCCTCTGCATTCAAACTCCATTTTTCGTTTAGTGTATAACCTACGTTCAGAATATTCCAAGAACCTAACTCATCAAAGCCTTGTGCGTACAAAGACACACAGAGCCATTTCAAAACAAAACTAAACACCAAAGACTTTTTGAGCATTTTGCGTAGTTTTTAATTTTACTTCCTCCAAAGAAACCGATTTTATTTCAGCAATTTTTTGAGCAACAAGCGAAAGATAACTACTTTCATTGCGTTTGCCTCGGTGTGGAACAGGGGCTAAATAAGGGCTATCTGTTTCCAAAACCAAATGTTCCAAATCAATATGAGGTAAAACTTTATCCAACCCTCCATTTTTGAAAGTAACCACTCCGCCAATTCCCAAATAAAAGCCAAGAGCAATAATTTTTTGAGCCTGCTCCAAACTGCCCGTAAAGCAGTGAAAAATACCTTTCAGCGGCTTTTTATTTTCTGGTAGATTTTCCAGCAAAGCAATGGTTTCATCAATAGAATTGCGACAATGAATAATCAGGGGCAAATCATATTTCTTTGCCCATTCAGCTTGTATTTTGAAGGCTTCTTGTTGCTCTTGCCAAAAAGTTTTATCCCAGTATAGGTCTGTACCCATTTCGCCAATAGCTACAAATTTTCGCCTGCCAAGCCAATCTTCTACCACATATAATTCTTTTTCAAAATCTTTTTTCACCGAGCAGGGGTGCAAACCTATCGTGGCTATGCAAAAATCGGGATAGCGTAGCTCAAGTTCTAGCATATCTTCTATGCTTTGGCTATCTATGTTGGGCAAGTAAATTTTTTCTATTCCTACATTTTGAGCATTGGCGATTACTTCGGGGCGGTCTTTTGAAAACTCTTCCAAATACAGGTGTGCGTGGGTGTCTATCATAGTTTTAGGCAAATTGACAGCAAAGTTACTACTTTTTATGAACATTTGGCATAACTTTCTTTTGGCACAGGTTTTGAAGCACAAGCAAAAATACTTAACTTTGCACTTGAAAAAAATATAATCACAATGGCAAATTTTATTGTAAATGCTTTGGCAAAACTGGTGGGTTCAAAGGTTGAAAAAGACCGCAAAGAGTTGCAACCCTATATCGGGAAAGTGAATTTGGAGTTTGCCAAACTTCGCGAAATTAGCAATGATGAATTGCGTCAGAAAACACAAGATTTGAAGGCTTATATTCGTCAGCAACTATTACCGCTTGATGAGCAAATTGCTACGCTACGAAAGCAAATTGCTGATAACCCACAAATGAATATCTTGGAGCAAGAAAAGATTTTCAACAAAATAGACGAATTAGAAAAAGAACACGATAAAGAGCTTGAAAAGGTTTTGGAAGAAATTTTACCCCAAGCCTTTGCCATAGTCAAAGAAACAGCTCGCCGTTTCAAAGAAAATGAAGTCTTGGAAGTTACAGCTACCAACTACGACAGAGAACTTGCCGCCAAAAAAGACAACGTGAAAATTGAGGGTGAAAAAGCCCTTTGGTACAATTCTTGGATTGCGGCGGGCAATCGTATCACTTGGGATATGATGCACTATGACGTGCAAATTATTGGGGGTGTGGTTTTACACAAAGGAAAAATCGCTGAAATGGCAACAGGTGAAGGGAAAACCTTGGTTGCTACTTTTCCTGCTTTCCTAAATGCTTTGGCTGGCAAAGGGGTGCATATTGTAACCGTAAACGACTACCTTGCCCGCCGCGATAGCGAATGGATGGGTCCACTTTTTGAGTTTCACGGCTTGCGTGTAGATTGTATTGATAAACACCGCCCCAACTCCCAAGCTCGCCGAAATGCCTATTTGGCAGATATTACCTACGGCACCAATAACGAATTTGGCTTTGATTATCTTCGCGATAATATGGTCAGTTCGCCTGATGAACTTGTACAACGCAAGTTGCATTATGCAATGGTTGATGAAGTGGATTCTGTGCTGATTGATGATGCCCGTACCCCACTCATTATTGCGGGTCCTGTAAGCCGTACAGGGCAAGAAGAAATGTTTTATGCCCTAAAACCTCGTGTAGAAAAACTTGTCAATGCTCAAAAGCAGATAGTTAATGAGTTTTTGAACGAAGCACGTAAAAAAATTCAGGCAGGAGAAACCAAAGAAGGCGGACTTGCCCTTTTCAGAGCATTCAGAGGTTTGCCCAAAAATCGTCCGCTGATTAAATATTTGAGCGAAGCGGGTATCAAAACCATTCTGCAAAAAACAGAAGCGATTTATTTAGCCGATAACCAAAAGCTAATGCCCGAAGCCGATGCCCCGCTGTATTTTACCATTGATGAAAAAAATAACCTTATAGAACTTACACAAAAAGGCATTGATTTTATTACCACAACAGGCGAAGACCCTAACTTTTTTGTGCTTCCCGATATTGGCTCTGAAATTGCAAAAATTGAAAATAGCTCACACAATTTGGAGGAAAAAGCCAAATTGAAGGAAAAACTTATCAGCGATTATACTATCAAATCGGAGCGTATTCACGTTGTCAATCAGCTACTTAAAGCCTACTGCTTGTTTGAAAAAGACGTAGAATACGTTGTTTTGGAAGGCGAAGTAAAAATTGTTGATGAGCAAACAGGACGTATAATGGAAGGCAGACGCTATTCCGATGGCTTGCATCAGGCATTGGAAGCCAAAGAAAATGTAAAAGTAGAGCAAGCTACCCAAACCTACGCCACCATTACGCTTCAAAACTACTTCCGAATGTACCACAAACTCGCAGGTATGACGGGTACCGCCGAAACCGAAGCAGGCGAGTTCTGGCAAATTTACAAACTTGATGTTGTAGTAATTCCTACCAATAAGCCCGTTATTCGAAAAGACCACGAGGATTTGGTCTATAAAACAATGCGTGAAAAGTTTAATGCTGTTATTGAAGAAATCGTGAAATTGCGTGAGCAAGGCAGACCCGTGCTTGTAGGTACTACTTCGGTAGAAACTTCCGAGTTACTTAGCCGTATGCTCAACCAACGCAAAATTCCTCATCAAGTTCTGAATGCCAAACAGCACCAAAAAGAGGCTGAAATTGTGGCTCAAGCGGGTATTTCGGGCACCGTTACCATTGCTACCAATATGGCAGGTCGCGGTACAGACATCAAACTTACCCCTGAATCTCGTGCCGCTGGTGGTTTGGCTATCATTGGTACCGAACGCCACGAATCTCGCCGTGTAGATAGACAGCTACGCGGACGCTCAGGCAGACAGGGAGACCCTGGTAGCTCGCAATTCTTTGTAAGTTTGGAAGATAATCTGATGCGTCTTTTCGGTTCTGACCGCATTGCCAAAATTATGGACCGAATCGGACTCAAAGAAGGTGAAGTTATTCAACATTCTTGGGTAACCAAATCCATAGAGAGAGCCCAAAAGAAAGTAGAAGAAAACAACTTCGGTATCCGTAAAAGGCTTTTAGAGTATGATGATGTAATGAATGTTCAGCGGGAGCAAATTTATAAACGCCGCCGAAATGCCCTTTTTGGAGAAAGATTGCAACTTGACCTCTACACAATGATGTTTGAAGTGTGCAAGCAAATGGTAGAAAGTATGCTCTCGCCCGATAATTTTGAAAACTTTGAAATGTCTTTTATTTCTACCTTCGGCTTTACGCCCAACGTAGAACCAAGCGAATTTCATTCTAAAAATGCTCCCAACCTAATTCGCAAACTTTACAACCAAGTAGTGGAGCATTACCAAAGCCGAATGAAACAACTTGCAGAAGAAAACCTTGCCCCCAATCTTAAAATTCAATACGAACAAACCCAAGGCAAGTTCCAAAACATTGCTATTCCTTTTACCGATGGCAGAAAAAATATCTACTTTGAAGTAAATTTTGCCAAAGCCGTTGAAAGCAATGCTTGGGAAGTAATTCGCGAGCTGGAAAAAAATGCCACACTTGCCATTATTGACCAAGAATGGAAAGAGCATCTCCGCGATATGGACGATTTGAAGCAATCGGTGCAAATGGCTTCTTATGAGCAAAAAGACCCGCTTCTTATCTACAAATTTGAGGCTTTTGAACTTTTCAAAACCTTTATCACAAGAGTAAATAAAGATATTATTTCTTTCCTTATCAAAGCCGAAGTATTTGTACCACAAGAGCAAACGCCAACGCTCCAACAGGAAATAAAAAAACCAAGCAACAACAAAAATCTGCAACAGAATAAAGAGCAGTTTATTTCCTCAATGAGCGGCGAATACCACGACCCTTCGGCTACTACCACCACCAAAACACAACCTATTCGCTCCCAGAAAATTGCAGATAGAAACCAAAAAGTGAATGTAATGTACACTGATGGCAAAATTGTCAGAGATGTAAAATTCAAAAAAATTGAAGCCGATTTGCTCGCCAATAAATGTGTTTTAATTGATTAGTCCATAGAACACTACCACATCATTAGCTTCAAGGGTGTGGTAGCGTTCTGATAATAAAAGATTTTTTAGCCAAAAGGCAAAATCTATCAGCTATGACCAAAGTTACCCAATACATTCGTGAAAGCAAAGAAACTTTGTTTTCTTTTGAAATATTGCCCCCACTCAAAGGAGAAAGCATACAACAGCTCTTCAAAGCCATTGAACCTTTGATGGAGTTCAAGCCCAAATTTATTGATGTTACCTATCATCGCGAGGAGTACGTCTATAAAAAACGTGAAAACGGACTCCTGGAACGCCAACGCATACGCAAACGCCCAGGTACCGTAGGCATTTGTGCCGCTATTATGAACCACTTTAAGGTTGATGCCGTTCCACATATTATCTGCGGCGGATTTAGCAAAGAGGAAACCGAAAATGCTTTGATAGATTTACACTTTTTGGGTATTGATAACGTACTTGTATTGCGTGGCGATGCCATCAAGAGCGAAGGCACTTTTATTCCCGAACCCGATGGACACGCCTACGCCAGTGAGCTTTTGGAGCAGGTTGTCAATATGAACAAAGGCAAATACCTTGACGAAGGTTTGCAAGCCTCTGCTACTGATTTTTGTATAGGAGTAGCAGGCTATCCTGAAAAACATTTTGAAGCTCCCAATCTCCAAACAGACCTCAAATACCTAAAACTCAAACAAGATTTAGGAGCGGACTATATCGTAACACAAATGTTTTTTGACAATCAAAAATATTTTGATTTTGTAGCTAAATGCCGAGAAATGGGCATTACTATTCCTATCATTCCCGGTCTCAAGCCCATAACCACCCAAAAACAACTGACAATTTTACCTGCTATTTTCCATATAGATATTCCTGATGAACTTGTAAAAGCGGTGGAGGGTTGTAAAACTCCCGAACAAGTCAAACAAGTAGGAATTGAGTGGGCAATTCAGCAATCCAAAGAGCTGATTCAGTTTGGTGTGCCTGTCTTGCACTACTATTCTATGAGTAAATCCGATGCTGTACGGCAAATTGCAGAAGCGGTTTTTTAGAAAGTTAGGTTCTTTTACGCAACTTTTTCACAAGCTCGTGTTTGAGCGACCAAAGATTCTCCTCCAAACCCACAGGGTAGCTGTGTGGATTGACAAAACGCTTAATACCTGCGTGAAATTTTGATAGTTGCACTTTTACCCTATTTCTTATTTCCTGAATATCGGGAGTTTGAAATGTGGCTTTGCCATTCTCAAATACGCGTACAAGCAGGTTTTCGCTGTTTTCATTGCTGAATGTTTTGAAACGAGTGCTATCAGCGGGGTCAATCATTGTATAAGAGGTACTTTCAGTAAAGTTTTCCTCATCAAAAATCATATCACCCACAAATTCGCCATTTTTTTCAAAGCGTTTTACTTGCTGAATACCCGGATTTGAGATTTTGATGGATTGTTCTGATAGCTTCATTTTATAGTCCCAAGAGCCATCTTTGCGGCGAATAGCCGAAATTTTATACACGCCTCCCAAAGCAGGTTGGTCGTAGGCGGTAACGAGTTTGGTACCTACGCCCCAAACCGAAATTTGAGCCTCTTGGTTTTTTAGACTTTCAATGATTTCCTCGTCCAAATCATTACTTGCCACAATGGAGGCATCTGTAAAGCCTGCTTCATCAAGTATTTTGCGAGCCTGAATGCTCAAATACGCCAAATCACCTGAGTCTAATCGTATGCCTGCGAGTTTGTAGCCCTTTTCACGAAGTTTCTGCCCTACTTTTACTGCATTTTTTACACCTTCTATGGTGTCGTAAGTATCTACCAAGAAAACGCAGTTGTTAGGCATTATTTCTGCATAAGTTTCAAAAGCCTCCAATTCGCTTTCAAAAGACATCACCCAGCTATGGGCGTGTGTGCCACGCACAGGAATACCGAATAGCTTTCCCGCTAATACATTAGAAGTGGCATCACAACCGCCAATGTAGGCGGCACGACTGGCGGCAAGTCCGCCATCTATGCCCTGAGCCCTTCTTAAGCCAAATTCTAGTACGTTTTCGCCTTTGCTTGCCCACACCACTCTTGATGCCTTGGTCGCAATAAGCGTCTGAAAATTGATAATATTGAGCAAGGGGGTTTCTATGAGTTGGCACTGAATAATAGGACCTCGCACACGTAAAAGCGGCTCGTGAGGAAAAACTACCGTCCCTTCGGGAATAGCATCTACGGTGCAAGAAAATTTGAGATTGGATAGGTAATCCAGAAAGTCGGCTTCAAAAAGGGCTTTGCCATCATTGCCTTTGAGCGAAGCCAAGTAAGCAATATCAGAACTATCTAAACGAAAATTTTGCAAATAATCCAAGATGTACTCTAACCCACAAGCTATCGCATAGCCCCCTTTGAAAGGATTACGGCGAAAAAATAAATTAAAAACTGCTTCTTGCTCGCCTCTACCCGATTTCCAATAACCATACGCCATTGTGAGTTGGTACAAATCGGTAAGTAATGAAAGCGAAGAACTATACAGGTGCTTAGTAATTTGCATAATTTTGGAAGTTTTGAGCAAGTAATAAAGGATTTTTACAAGAAAAATCCAAAGTTTTGAAGCTAAAACTTTATTTTTATCCCATAAAAATCAAAAAAATGCTTTTACTGGAAAATTGTAAAGTGATTGAACTGGCTTCGGTACTTGCAGGACCCAGCGTAGGGCAGTTTCTTGCAGAATTGGGAGCAGATGTCATTAAAATTGAAAATCCTGCTACCCAAGGAGATGTTACACGCTCTTGGCAAATCAAGGAAGAGAAAGTACAAAACGGCATTTCGGCATATTTTGCCTCTGTAAATTGGGGCAAAACCAGCGTATTTTGGAACTTACAAAACCCCACAGAACTCCAAAAATTGTACGATTTAGTAAAAACTGCCGATATTGTGATAGCCAGCTATAAGCCCGGCGATGCCGAAAAATTAGGGGTTTCGTATGCAGATTTGCAAAAAATCAATCCTACCATTATTTACGGACATATCACGGGTTACGGCAATGCTTACGATAAAGTAGGCTATGATGCCATAATTCAGGCGGAAGCAGGTTTTATGTATATGAACGGCGAACCCGATAGCCCGCCTACTAAAATGCCCGTAGCCCTGATTGATGTACTTGCGGGACATCAGCTCAAAGAAGGAATCTTGATGGCACTATTGCACCGAGAGCGTACAGGCAAAGGAAGCTATATAGAAGTGAGCCTATTTGACTCGGCAGTTTCAGCACTGGTCAATCAGGCAAGTAATTGGCTCAATGCAGGGCATATCCCCCAACGAATGGGCAGTCAGCACCCCAATATTGTGCCGTATGGTACTATTTTCACTACCCAAGACCAAAAACTCATCACACTTGCCGTAGGTACCGATAAGCAATTTGCCCAGCTTTGCGAAATTTTGGGTATTTCTGAAATTGCTAAAAATGAACATTTCGCCACCAATGCCCAACGTGTAAAAAATGCCGAAAAACTGCTTCCTATATTGCAAGAAAAGATTGCTCTGTGGCAAAAAGAAAAACTATTAGAGGTTTTGTATAAGGCTAAAATTCCCGCAGGAGGGGTAAATACCTTACCTGAAACCTTTGCTTTGCCTTTTTCACAAGAATTGCTTTTTGAAACCAATGGCTATAAGGGTATAAGGCAATGGATAGGAAAAATCAACGGAAGCAGAGGAAAAGAATTGCAAAAGCTCCCTGAGGTTCATCTATGAGCTTTGTGATACAAATAGATTTTTTCTATGGAATTTATAGAAATTATCGTTTTGCTTAATAATTTTTTTTACGCAACTTTGGCAAAAAAACAACGAATTTTATGGAACATCTATCAAATGGCAACGGAAAATGTCCCTTCACAGGCTTATCTTTGAAAAATGGGACAACTTTTGGTGGTACAAAAAACCAAGACTGGTGGCCCAATCGTTTGCGATTGGATATGCTAAAACAACATTCAGAGCTAACTAATCCGATGGATAAAGATTTTGACTATCGCAAAGCTTTTCTTTCTCTGGATTATGACGCCCTGAAAAAAGATTTACACGCCCTAATGACCGACTCGCAAGATTGGTGGCCTGCCGACTTCGGACACTACGGACCTTTCTTTATTCGTATGGCTTGGCACGCCGCGGGTACTTATCGTATCGGCGACGGCAGAGGAGGGGCTGGCAAAGGTTTGCAACGCTTCGCACCGCTCAATAGCTGGCCTGATAACGCAAACCTGGACAAAGCTCGCCGTTTGCTTTGGCCTATCAAGCAAAAATATGGCAACAAAATCTCTTGGGCAGATTTGATGATACTGGCAGGAAACGTAGCTCTGGAATCAATGGGCTTCAAAACTTTTGGATTTTCAGGAGGACGTGAAGACGTTTGGGAACCCGATGAAAGCATCTATTGGGGAGCTGAAACCGAGTGGCTTGCTGATAATACCCGTTATTTTGGCAATAGAGAACTGGATAATCCTCTTGCCGCTGTGCAAATGGGTTTAATTTATGTGAACCCCGAAGGTCCTAACGCCAACCCCGACCCCATTGCCGCCGCTAAGGATATTAGAGAAACTTTTGGCAGAATGGCAATGAATGATGAAGAAACCGTGGCTCTCATTGCAGGCGGACACACCTTCGGCAAAGCTCACGGAGCAGGCGATGCGGCTCTCTTAGGACCCAATCCCGAAGGCGAGGAAGTGGAAGCACAAGGTTTTGGCTGGATAAGCAAATTTGGTTCAGGCAAAGGAGCTGATACCATTACCAGTGGCTTGGAAGTTACTTGGACAAGAACCCCTGCCCAATGGAGCCACGACTACTTCAAACATCTTTTTGAATACGAATGGGAACTAACCAAAAGCCCCGCAGGTGCTTGGCAATGGGTAGCCAAAAATGCAGAAGCTACTATTCCCGATGCTCATATCCCCGGCAAATTCCACAAGCCCACAATGCTTACTACCGACCTTTCTTTGCGTTTTGACCCTATCTACGAAAAAATTTCAAGACGCTTCTACGAAAACCCTGATGAATTTGCTGATGCTTTTGCTCGTGCTTGGTACAAGCTCACACATCGCGATATGGGTCCCAAAACTCGTTATATCGGCAAAGAAGTCCCTGCCGAAGAACTCATTTGGCAAGACCCTATCCCTGCCTGCAATCATAAGCTCGTAGATAGTAGCGATATTGCCAGCTTAAAAGCCAAAATTCTTGCCAGTGGACTTTCTATTGCAGAACTTGTAAGCACCGCTTGGGCATCTGCCTCAACCTATCGCGATTCAGATAAACGCGGCGGAGCTAATGGTGCTCGTATTCGTCTTGCCCCTCAAAAATATTGGCAAGTGAATAATCCCCAACAATTGGGTAAGGTTTTGGAAGTTTTAGAGAAAATCCAAAAAGAATTTAATGAAAGCCAAAAAGATGGTAAAAAAATCTCTCTTGCCGACCTAATTGTGCTTGGAGGCTGTGCCGCTGTGGAAAAAGCCGCTCAAAAAGCTGGCTATAATATTGAAGTACCTTTCACACCCGGACGTATGGATGCCAGCCAAGAGCAGACAGACGTAGAGTCTTTTGCTGTGCTTGAACCTTACGCCGATGGTTTTAGAAATTATCTCAAAGGCAAATCTGCCGTTCCCGCCGAACATCTGCTCGTAGATAAAGCCCAATTACTCACCCTTACTGCCCCCGAAATGACCGTGCTTCTTGGCGGTTTGCGTGTGCTAAAAGCCAACTACGATGGCTCTGAGTATGGTGTCTTTACCAAAAATCCTGAAACACTCACCAATGATTTCTTTGTGAACCTATTGGATATGAGTACCGAATGGAAAGCTACTGATGAGCACAAATACACTTTTGTAGGTAAAGACCGCAAAACAGGCGAAACCAAGTGGAAAGCCACTCGGGTAGATTTGGTTTTTGGCTCAAATTCAGAATTGCGTGCTTTGGCAGAAGTGTATGCTTGCAACGACAACAAAGAAAAATTTGTCAGAGATTTCGTAAAAGTTTGGAACAAAGTAATGAACCTTGATAGATTTGATTTGCACAAGTAATTTCTGATTCTTTCTGAGTACTTTGAACAGATTTACGTTTGAGTTCATAAGTATTGGATAGGTTCTTTATTAAACTTCCCGAATTTGACTTTCGGGAAGTTTTTTTAATTCTAAAAACCAAATTACATACACCAAAAACCAATACGAAGGGAAACCACCAACATTCATCAAGATAAAAGTAAAAGTATGAAAAAGCACACCACCAAGTAGAATAGGTATTTTTAGGGGTGGAAAAAATAAAATCAGCACAAAAGAGAGTTGCCATATCAAAGCAAGCACACTCAAAGAAGTACATAAAATTGGATATTGAGCTATCCATACTCCCAAAGCAGTGGGGTGTGAAAGCAAATGCGTTTGCATTGTTTCGGGAGCAAACCACTGCAAACCTGAAATAAACAATTTTTCTAAGCCTACCTGCAAATACACCGAAGCTACTACCACTTGCATAAGTTTTAGAGCCCAAGCATTTACCAAATTCACTTTTTTAGTTTTTTCGGCTTCATACAAAAGAAAACCAAGCAGAAGGCTGGTGTATGTCCAAGTAGCGTAAGTATGGTCTAATTTTCCAAAACCATACAAAAAAGCCTGAAAAACAATTACCTGAACGCTGGCTAAAAACCAAAAAATACTACCATATTTAGGCAAAAAACTTAAAAGCCAAAAAGTATACAGCACCGCAAAACTCCAAAAGAGAAATGCTTGCGAAGGGAAAGGTAAATACTTGAACAATAAATGTGGCTCGTAAAAAGCACTTGCTTGCGAAAGCCGAAGCAAACTTTTATACCAAGTCAAACTTTCGTAGAGCCAACCAGCAAGCAAGAAAATTTGCAAAAATTTTACTCTATGATATGTAGTATTGGCTTGCCAAAATTTTTCAAAAAACTCTTTTTTTTGCCAAAAAAAGTGTATTCCAACGGCTATCCAACTGATAGCTACTACACGCCATAAAACCTGCTCTCCTCTTTGCAGAAAAAAATCTACGGAAAAACGATGCTTTTCGGTAAAAAAACGAGGATACAAGATTTCTACCACACCCGTCCAAATGCTTTCTTGACCCTGATAAAGTGCAATAATTTCCTTACGGAAATAGCCATAAAAAATAGCTACAGCCAAAACTTCTATCAGAAATACAGCTACAAGCAATTTCCATTTAGGGCTTACATTCGGCATACGTAGCTATGCGTTTTTTTTCTTTTGTTCCGTTCGCGAAGGAAATTTGATAAAGTTCCCAAACTTGCGGTAAACCATCGGGATAAAGTTTTCGGCGAGTGATACAGATTTTTTCCCAAAACTCATTCATTCGGTTTTGGTAATAATATTTGCGGACAAGATAATGAAAAACGCCTTCATCAATCCCCCACAGATAGGTATTGAATTTGCGAAGTTTGCCGCTTTCAAGGGTATAAAGTTCAAAGAGTTCTTGTTTTGCCAAATTTACAGGCTCGGCAAACATTCCAAAGCGTAAAAAAGGAAAAAAATCGGTAAGCAAGGCAAAAGGCAACCAAACCAAGAGCAAAGTTATGAAAACGACTTTTTTCATTCACCTTCGGGCAAATAGGTAAGCGTAGAAAACTGGCTTTCATCAAAAATTTCGTTAGCAACTTCCCAAATATCTTCGGCAGAAATGGCTTCAATTTTTTTGAAAATTTCTTGCAAACTTTCAATTTCGCTTGTATCCAAAAGGCTTTTCCCCAGCACCAGCATCAGATTCATATAGTTCTCTTCGGCGAGAGCTATTTGCCCCATAAGTTGCTGTTTGGCAGTATGCAGTTGCAAGTGGCTTAGTTTCTGTTCTTTGAGCTTTCGGATTTCTTTGTAAATAAGAGTTTGGGCTTTGGCAAGATTTTTCAGGTCGGTGGCAAAATAAATACCCCATTCACCAGTATCGGTGTAAGGAATATAAGAGGCTTCTATACCATAAACCAAACCATTTTTTTCACGCAGAGCCATATTGAGCCGAGTGTTCATAGAAGGACCGCCCAAAATGTTGTTGAGCATAAAAAAAGGCACTCTTTTTTTATCGTTGAGCGAGTACGCCGTACAACCGATAGCGTGATGTGCTTGCGAAATGGGTTTATAGATAGTTTTCTGTGAGGCTTTGTAATGTCTGAAATGCACCCTTTTGTGCGTAGCTTTCAGCGTAGGGATATTTTTTAGGTATTTTTCGGCAATAGCAAGAGCTTTGGCAAAAGGCAAGTTGCTGATAGAAGCGAGTACAATTTTGGAAGTATCGGCATTGCTACGGAAAAATTCCTCAAAATCTTGCTTATGAAAATGAGCAACCGTTTCAGGTTCGCCCAAGATATTATGCCCCAAAGGGTGAGAGCCAAAAAGGATTGAATCAAAATCATCTTGTAAAGATTCATCAGGCGAATCTTTGTACATAGCGATTTCCTCTAAAATAACACCACGCTCTACTTCTATTTGTCTTTCGGGAAAAATAGAATTGAAGGTAATATCGGTAAGCAAATTGATTGCTTTTTCGTAGTGTTTATCAAGGCAGGCGGCGTAGAAGCAGATTTTTTCTTTGGTGGTATAGGCATTGAGTTCGCCGCCTACATTTTCCAGTGCATTGATAATTTGCCTTGCAGAGCGTCTGCGTGTGCCTTTGAAAGCCAAATGCTCCCAAAAATGAGCCAAACCTGCTTGTTTGGCTGTTTCATTACGGCTACCGACATCTAAAACAAAGCCTACGTAACTGGCTCGGATATAAGGCACTTGTTTATGAACGAAGCGAATACCATTCGCAAACTCAAAGACCTGACAATTCTCCATTGATTTGCATTCTTTCTGCAAATATACAACGGAAAATCCGAAGGTGCAAAACTTTGCCTGCAAGGCTAATGTTTAGGAAATCACTACTTCCCAGTTTTCGGCAACAGCTTTCCCTATCAAACGAGCTATCTCAGGCACCGATGAATACAATTGCTCAAAAGAATCTATCACGAAGTATTTGGACTGATAGCGGTCTTTGATGTAGGGAGTGTCTAAAATTTCGGCAACATTAAATGGAACACGTTGCGGTATATCGCTAAATAAGGAATAATCCGATTCGCCGCTTGATGAAAGAATCCCTGCTCCGTAAATTCGCAAACCTTGCGGCTCATTGATAAGACCAAACTCTACGGTGTACCAATACAAGCGAGCAATGAGTTCAATGGCAATTTCACTTTCAATGTATTGCAAGGCGATTTTGCTCAAATCTACCAAAAAATTGCATAAGTCTTGGTTGGTAAGCAGTGGCACGTGCCCAAATACGTCGTGAAACATATCAGGCTCTTGAAGGTAATCTAATTGGCTTTTTTTGCGTAACCAAGTGGTAGCACAAAAATTGCCGTCCTTCATCAGTTCGAAAAATTCTTTATTGGGCAGAAGCCCAGGTACTACATAAATTCGCCAGCCTGTGTACTTTTTGAGCCGTTCATTTACTTCATCAAAGTTGGGGATACGGTCTGCTACAAAGCCTACACGCTCTATGCCGTCTAAATATTCTTGGGTAGCTTTGCCCGGCAAGTTTTTCATTTGCCTTTCAAAAAGGATTTTCCACACCTCAAAATCTTCTTCGGTGTATTTTTCGTATTCCTGACGCATTTTGGGAAGCATACTTGTACAAAATTTTAATGATGAACGTTGTTTCGGAACTACAAATATACTATTTTCACGGAAAAATGCAAATTTTTCACGTAAAAAACCTACTGATTTTTATCATAACGCACAATGATTTATCTTATTGCCGATAGCGGCTCTTCTAAAACCGATTGGGCAGTGCTAAACAGCAAGCAACTGCAAGAGCAATTTCAAAGCATAGGTATCAATCCTTATTTCTGGACTGCCGAGCAAATCACAGAAGAAATTTGGGCAAATGTTGCCCCACACGTAGGCGAGCGGGAAGTTGCACAAATATTTTTTTATGGAGCAGGTTGCTCTACTGATGAAAAAAAGCAAGTAGTAGCTTCAGCTTTACACAAAGTTTTTCCGAATGCTCAAATCTCGGTAGAGCACGACTTACTGGCGGCGGCAAGAGCTTTGTGTGCAAACAGCCAAGGAATAGCTTGTATTTTGGGTACAGGCTCTAATGCTTGCGTATTTGATGGCTCCAAGATAACTGCTCAGCCTATCAATTTGGGTTTTTGGCTCGGTGACGAAGGCAGTGGTGGCTACATTGGCAAAAAACTGCTCAAAGCCTTTTTGCACCAAGAAATGCCCACAGATTTGTATCAAGCCTTGAAAGAAACCTATCTGATAGATATTGCAGATGTTTTGGAAAATGCCTACCAAAAGCCCTTTCCTAATCGCTATTTTGCCTCTTTTGCTCCATTTGCTCTGCAAAATGCCAAACACCCTTTTATAGAAAACTTGCTCTACAAAGGTTTTGAGGATTTTCTTGGCAAATATGTTGGCAAATTACCCTTAGTAGAGCGATTGCCTATTCACTTTGTAGGCTCTATTGCGGTTGTATTTGAGCATTTATTGCAAGAATGTCTGCAAAAGCGAGGGTGGAAACTGGGTAAAATTCTCAAAAGTCCTTTGGAAGGTCTGATAAACTACCACACTGCCAATGGCTACCATTCGCCGTAATACTCTACAAAGTTGTTTTTGGTTTCAAACAAACGAACACAATGCAGGCGAGCATTTTTGTCGTAGGCAATGTCTGAAATTTTAGGTGCAAGAATTTCCCAAATAGCCATCACTAAGTTTTCGCAACTGGGAATTTTGCCTTGCATAAAATCTACCTCCAAGTTGATGTTTTTGTGGTCTAATTTTTCAATAACCTCGCTACGAATAAGTTTAGAAAGTTTTTTTAGGTCAATCACACAACCTGTATCTTGGTCGGGAATACCTTTTACAATCACGATTAGCTCAAAGTTGTGTCCGTGATAGTATTCATTGGCACAAATGCCAAAAACTTCTTGATTTTTTTCCTTGCTCCACGCAGGATTAAAAAGCCTATGAGCGGCGTTGAAATGCTCTTTTCTGCAAACAAATACCATTTTTTGCAAGTTTTTGGGTGAAACAAAGCTATTGCGTACAGGTTAGTGCTTGCAAACTGAAACGCAATAGCCGTGCAAAGGTACAAAAAAATTTAGCAAAAGAAAAACCCCTGATTTTTCAGGGGTTCAGATTAGATACCGTATTCGGTAGAAAGTGAAAGGTATTTCAGAAATTCGTTTTTAGTCGCTTCTTCTTTGAACTTCCCTTCGTAGAATGCCGTAATTGTAGCACTGCAAACATCTTGCACCCCACGCGAAGATACGCATAAATGTTTGGCATCAACCACTACAGCTACGTCTTCGGTTTGTAAAACCTCCTGCAACTCTCTGCCAATCTGCATAGTCATACGCTCTTGCACTTGGGGGCGGCGAGCATAATACTGCACAATCCGATTGAGTTTTGAAAGACCTATCACCTGCCCTTTGGAAATATACGCCACGTGAGCCTTTCCTACAATAGGTACAAAATGATGCTCACAATACGAATATACAATAATATCCTTTTCCACGAGCATTTGGTTGTACTCGTATTTGTTTTCAAAAAGTGAAATTTTGGGCTTATTGGCAGGATTAAGACCGCTGAAAATTTCTTTCACATACATTTTGGCAACTCTATGGGGCGTACCTTTGAGGCTATCGTCTGTGAGGTCTAAACCCAAGATATGCATAATTTCTCGGAAATGCTTTTCAATGAGTTCAATTTTCAGTTCATCGTCTATTTCAAAAGCATCATCACGCAGGGGGGTATCCAAATTGCTTGAAAAATGGTTCTCACCTATTTCTTCAATCATTTGCCAAGTATTAGGCAGGGTATTCAACGAAGTTTCGTTCGGTTTCATACAGCTTAATTTTGAGTTCGTGTTGGGGACTGATTTGTTTTCTTAAAATATTCCAAATAACCACAGCAATATTTTCTGCGGTTGGGTTAAGGTTACGAAATTCATCTATTTCAAGGTTTAAGTTTTTATGGTCAAAGCGTTCGGTTACGTGATTTCGGATAATATCGGAAAGTTCTTTCATATCCATTACGTAGCCTGTTTCAGGATTGATTTCGCCAATCACCTCCACGATAAGTTCGTAATTGTGTCCGTGAAAATACTGATTATTGCATTTTCCAAAAATTTTTTGGTTGGTAGCCTCGTCCCAAGCGGGGTTGTGCAAGCGATGTGCGGCGTTGAAATGCTCTTTCCGACAAACTTTGATTTTCATTGTTTCTAAAAATTCAGCAAAAGAATAACAAATTTCTGACCAAAATCTTTCAAAAAGCGTGCTAAAAATTTGCTTTTTGTAGCTAATAAACTTGGTAAAATGTTTTTTGTTTAATTTTTTACATAAAAAATTAAACAAAAAGCCCTTCACGAGTCTTGTGAAAGGCTTTTACAGGTGGAAAAAGCATTTTTTTAATGTATATCTTTACCTGTAAGTTCAAATTCAATTTTATCGGCGGTATGCCCCACTTCTTCTACGATGTCTTTGAGAATTACATCATTGGTGTGTTCTACCAAAACCTCTGCGGCAAGCTGAATGTAGCCGTCAAAAATCACAATTTTAGAGTAAGTAAGGTCTTGGTTCATTTTCAAGAGTTTTTTGTAGTCAATGCCTTCGTGGTTTTCTTCGCAAACTCTTGAAGCAATTTCAAGTACCTTTTTGCCATCGTGTTCAAGAATGTAAGTCGTAATGCCCTGAAACCTGCCATCGCTGGTAGGAACGGTTACGATAAGGTTGTTATCCGAATACTCGGTAAAGCTACCACCGAGTTCATCTGCGATTTTTTGGAGAGTTTTGGCAATGTCCATAACGTTAGATTTTTTCCGTAATGTAATTTTTTTTGCAAAAACCACCAAATTTTTTTCAGATTTTTTTCAAAAATAGTTCTTTCGTACATAATTTTTATACTTTTGCCCTCAAAAAAATCCCTATGAATGTACGTATTGGAATATTGGGTGGCGGACAGCTGGGGCAAATGTTTTTACAAAATGCCTTTTCCTACCCCTTTCAGGTACATATTTTAGAAAATGATGCTACTGCTCCTTGTGCCAAGGTTACACCTTTCTTTCAGCAAGGCGATATACGCAACTTCCAAGAAGTGTATAACTTCGGAAAAAAAATGGATATTTTGAGTGTAGAAATTGAAAACGTAAGTATTGAGGCTCTGAAAGCACTGGAAAATGAGGGCAAAAAGGTTTTTCCCGAACCTCGTGTTCTGGAACTAATAGCTGATAAATGCTTGCAAAAGCAATTTTTCAAAGAAAATCATTTACCCACAGCCGATTTTATTGTTGTAGAAAATCATCAAGATTTACATAAGTACGCAGATTTTTTACCTGCTTTTCAGAAACTCGCCAAAGGAGGCTACGATGGCAGAGGCGTACAAGCCCTTGAAAGCAAAGCAGACCTGCATAAGGCTTTTACGCAAAAGAGTTTGCTGGAAAAGAAAGTTTCTGTACAAAAGGAAATTTCTGTAATTGTAGCTCGCAATCATAGCGGTATTGCTGTATATGAGCCTGTTGAAATGGTTTTTGATAAAAAGCTCAACTTGGTAGATTACCTGCTCGCACCTGCTCGTATCAGCCAACAAAAAGCTCAAGAAGCCCAAGATTTAGCCCAAAAGGTAATTGAAAAATTACAGATGACGGGCATTTTGGCAGTAGAAATGTTCTTGGACGAAAATGATAATTTGCTTATCAACGAACTTGCTCCACGCCCCCATAATAGCGGTCATCATACCATTGAAGCGGCTTTTTGCTCTCAATACGACCAACATCTCAGAGCCATTACAGGGTTACCTTTGGGAAACCCACTGCTACATACCAAAGCAGGTATGCTCAACATTTTAGGAGAAAAGGGCTACGAAGGAGAGGCTATTTATGAAGGACTATCAGACATTTTGGCAGTGCCAAAAGTGTACTTACACCTCTACAACAAAACTTTCACAAAAGCAGGCAGAAAAATGGGACATTTCACTATTTTGGGAGAGAGCTTTGAAGAAATAGAACAAAAAATCGCTTTTCTCAAACAAAAATGGAAGGTAAAAGGCTCTAAATTTTCTTCGGAATAGCAATAATAATTGGCAAGATAGTGCCTTTGAGTGTTTTTGCTCCAAATTTTATTTTTTCAATTTCTTGGAAATGAATTTCTTGTAAAGGAATGAGTTTGCCCGCTAAAATTTTTTGCAGGCGTTCCAGCAAATTACCCTCCAATACTGCAAACTGCTCGGTAAAAGACTGCCAATGGAGTTTTTCTTTGCTATAAAGCACACAAATATAATCCGTAGCTGATTGTGAGGAGAGTTGCAAATAGTGTTTCTCATCAGGAAGGCTCAATTGTCCAAAAGGAAAAAGCAGTGGCGAACTCACAAAATCGGTCGGGAAAATACGCGTCAGATTGCCCCGATTATCTACGCTGAAAGCGTATAAAAAAACTGGCTCTTGGTTTGCCACTGAAAGTTTGAGCAGAGTACCCGCCTGAAACATTTTACTGCTTTCATAGAAACCCTCTTTCAGGCGAACAGGAATTTCTTGCCCTATGGCAAGTTGTAACTTGATTTCGCCTGCAATTTGTGTTTTCAGGTCGTTGTTTTCGTACATTTCGTAAGCCTCAAAGCATACTTTTTCAAAAACTTTATAGGGTATCCAAATAAAGCCTTTGTTTGCCCACTTTTCTCCCCAGCTATTCACAGCCTCAAAGGCTTGAATTTCATCATTATAGCCAACAAGACACAGGGCGTGTCCGTTTTCATTCAAATCCAAAGCGTTAAGTTCAGATTCGGTAGGTTTCCAAAGGCTATCTTTGGTCTGAATAAAACTTTTGAAATAGCAATACAAACCAATAACCACAGGTTTTTTTTGTGAAAGGGCTTTTTTGATAGGTAAAATTTTATCCTTGCTGTTTGCCAAAAAAAGTCTTCTGTATTCGCCTATTTTGTAAAATTCGGCTTTGGGGTAATGCTCTGCAAGTATTTTCTGACCACATTTCTGAGAAAATTCTTCAAAAGGTAGTGTTCCATATTGTTTGAGCCCTTCCAAAGCGATAATAAGCCCTGTACCTTCTTGGCAGTTTTTGTCGCTGTAAGATTTGATATGTTCATATACAAAAAATGGCGAACCCGCTTTGCTTTCTATTTCTTTTCTGCTCCAAGCATAGCTTTGAGCCAGCATAATGCTTCGGGCATAGTAGGCACTTGTCCAAGCGACACAAGTACCATATTCGCCTTGGTTGCGGGGCGTGGGACAAAAATTTTTCAGACTGATACTTTTAGGCAAGTTTTCATCTCCTCGCAAAATATTGTAAGCAGGTAGTACGGCTCGGTAGTACAAGGCGGTATCTATTTTGCAACCCATACGATTTTGGGCAAAAAGCAAAAAGGGAAAAAAAGTGAGTGTATAAATAGCGGCACGAAGTATTCTCATTTTTTTGATTTTGTGCCTTCAAGATAGAAAAAATTCTCCAAAGTGTAATTTAGGTAGTAAAAAAATAAAAAAGCCCTAATACTTGCAGTATTAAGGCTTTTGGGTGGAGATGGAGGTTCTTGAACCCTTAATTTTAGGCAACTTTCATTACTGAAAAACCCGCTCAAAACGCAAATTAAGCGGTTTTTAACTCGTATAGAAAAGTAATAAAATCACAAAATAAAGAAATGTTTGAACCTATGTTTGAACCTCAAAAAAATTTGTATATCTTTGCATTACAGATAGTTAAAACAAATAAGTAAAGGTATGAACGTGAAAGCACACTTAAAAAAACCACAAGAAAACGAAAGTGCGATAGTGCTAACCATTTCTGATTAGTAACCAAAGAATGAACGAATATATCAAAGAACTTTGCCAACTTGCCCAAATAGATGAACCCTTTGAGGTTACCACTTTCAAAGGCAAAGTTCCTTTTACGTATAGCGTTCCGAAATGGAGGCTAATAAGCACACACACGGCACGGCGAACCTTTGCTACAAACCTACTTTTGCAGGGTGTTCCTGATAGAATTGTAATGGAATTTACGGGGCATAAAGACCTTAAAAGTTTCGCTAAATACGTAAATATTCCAAATAAAACGTCCTATGAATTAGTAAGGCGAGCAATGAACTTTTGATTTTAATAGGTTAGCACAAAAAAAAATAGTATTTGCCTTCAAGAACAATTTGCAATTGTTGTTAATTTGTTGTAATTTAGCGGTATAAAATAAAAGCCCCAAACCTTTTGCAGTGGTTTGAAGCTGAA
>CAZZLW010000081.1:0-84204 GCA_964654605.1 uncultured Cytophagales bacterium
TTTTACCGCTTTGCGTACCCGGTTCAATCTTTACTTTCACTTTGCCGTCAAGGGTAGGCACTTCTACGGTAGCTCCCAAAGCGGCATCAATGAAACTAATATGCAAATCGTAAATGATATTATTACCATCTCTTTTGAGTGTCTCGTCTTCCGCTTCTTCAATTACAATGTACAAATCGCCATATTGCCCACCACGTTGGGGGTAATTGCCCTTGCCTGCGATAGAAAGTTGCATACCTTCTTGTACCCCCGCAGGCACACGAATAGAAATTACTTCTTCCTCCAAGGTTCTGCCTTCGCCTGCACAGACTTCACATTTCTGGCTGATAATCTTACCACTGCCACTGCAAGTAGGGCAGGTGCTGGTAGTTATCATTTGTCCAAGCATTGTATTGGTTACACGGCGAACTTGCCCTGTGCCGCCACAAGTGCCACAAGTTTGCAAAGAAACACCATTTTTTGAGCCATTACCATTGCAAGATTTGCAGGCTACATAGCGTTTTACTTTTACTTTCTTTTCTGCTCCTTCTGCAATTTCTTGTAGCGTAAGTTTGAGCTTAATACGCAGATTAGTGCCTTTATTCACGCCTCTGCTTCTGCCACCGCCCATTCCTCCGCCTCCAAAGAAACTTTCAAAACCTGTACCCTCGAAAATATCGCTGAAGCGGGCAAAAATATCTTCCATATTCATATTGCCGCTGAAGCCACCACCAAAGCCACCTGCACCGCCTACGCCATTGTGTCCGAATTGGTCGTAACGTTTGCGTTTTTCGGGGTCTGAAAGCACTTCGTAAGCCTCTGCCGCTTCCTTGAATTTCTCTTCGGCTTCAGGATTGTTGGGATTTTTGTCAGGGTGATACTTTATCGCCAGCTGTCTGTATGCCTTCTTGATTTCTTCGGGTGTAGCACTCCGAGAAACCCCCAAAACTTCGTAATAATCTCTCTTTGCCATAATCTAAAATAGAGTTTTAGCCCAAAAATAAACCTTCTACGCTCCTGTAACCACTTTTGCAAAACGCAGTACTTTCTCGCCCAGCATATAGCCTTTTTCTATGGTATCTATAACTTTGCCTTTCATCTCTTCGCTTGGGGCGGGTACTTGCGTAATGGCTTCGTGCTTGTCGGGGTCAAAGGCTTCGTGGGTAGATTTGATTTCTGCAAGTCCTTGCTTTTCCAAAAACTTAGCAAACTTTTGATGAATAAGCATAATGCCTTCTTTGATGCTTTCCAGATTCGCTTCACTATTTTCAAATGCTTTTAAGGCACGTTCAAAGTCATCAAAAATAGGTAGTAATTCTAAAAGAAGTTTAGCATTGGCTTGCTCAATAAATTCAACTTTTTCTTTGGCAGTTCTACGCCTGAAATTTTCAAAATCGGCATAGAGGCGAATGTAATTATCCTTTTGCTCTGCCAAAGCAAATTCTAGTTTCTTTACTACTTCTTCTAAGTTAAAAACATTATTGCTACCTGAAGCTGATTTTTCGGAATTTTGTATCTCTTCTGTCAAAACTTCTTTGTTTTCGGTGTTTTCGTTAGAATTGCTATTCTGCTTTTCTTGCTGATTTTCGTTTTTAGGATTTTCTGTACTCATAACCACAAAAATTTTTGCAATTTACGAAGGTTCAATTTCTTTGCCAAATTAAAAATACTGCCATTTTGACAGAAAAAATAAACGAACACTTGTTTAGTGTTCGCTGAAAGTATCTTTACCATTTTGGTAAAATTTATTGCAACAATAGTTTCAAAAAATCCTCGTCAATCACACCCGAAGGATAGCTTTGCTTTTCTTGTTGAATTTTTTTGATTGTCTGCTCGGTTTCATCACTGAAAACACCATCTATTTGTATAGGTTGCCATTTCTGACTGATAAGTTTTTGTATTTCCCAAATAGCTCTATCTTTATCACCTTTGCGGAAAGTTTTACCTGCTAAGAGTTTATGCAAAGCGTAATTTTTTTCGCTGATGCCATTTTTTTCAATGTAAGCAATAGCTTCATTATCAAAGCCTTGCTGTTTGAGTTTTTTGGAGAGAATAAGTTTTGCTTCTAAAAATTTTACTCTTGCCCGCATAGTTTGGTAAGTATGAGCGGCGTTTTTGGCTTGTGGAATTTCCATATCTGCCGAAAGGACATCAATACCGTGGTTTGTCCATTGTTCCCTTGCGAAGTTTCCTAAATGTGTTGCTGTTTCAAAGTATTCTTTTACCAAAGCAGGTTCGTGATAATTGACATCAATTTCTTGCATATTTATTACATAATCATAAGCATTCGGGTAAGAAAACTTACGATATTTTTGGTATTGAAAAAAGGTGAGCAAGCCCAAAAAAACGAGAAATAAAAAAATAATAACACGCTTCATAAGCAAAGAACAGAGTTTTTTATGGTTTTTTGAAAAATTTTTGCAAAAAAATTTGGTAGATTTTGGGATTTATATTACATTTGCAAAGTCAAATTTAAACAGCAAACGGATATGAAATCACCTTTTGGAAATCCTTTCGGAATGCCTTTTGGCAAGCCCTTTGGCACAAAGTAAAAGCTAATCAATTGTAGCTATTACTTTGAGTTCAATGGCAATAGGCGTAGGCAAAGCCGTAATACCCAGCGTAGTTCGGCAAGGCTGATTATCTTTGAAATATTCAGCGTAAATCTTGTTATATTTGGGAAAGTCCTCTTTCATATTGGTCAAAAAGACCGTAACATCTACAATCTTATCCCAAGAAGAGCCTGCCTCCTCTAAAATATAGCGAATATTCTCAAAAACAGAATGACATTGAGCTTCAATGTCATAACTAATAATATTTCCGTTCTCATCAAGCTCAACACCCGGAATTTCTTTGCTACCTCGTTTGCGAGGTCCTACTCCTGAAAGAAACAGCAAATTCCCTACTCGTCTTGCGTGAGGGTACAAACCGACAGGTTCGGGGGCTTTGGAGCTATGAATCAAATCTTTGTCTTCGGGCATATATCTTGTATTTAATGAATTTCAGCTAAACTTTCTTCATTGGCTTGTAAAATATGCTCAATGTCGCTATCTGAAAGAGCTACCGAAACAAATAAACTTTCAAATTGCGAGGGTGCTAAATATACACCTTTTTGAAGCATCTTATGAAAATATTTTCCAAAAAGTTCTGTATTGGAAGTTTTAGCAGTCTGAAAATCAACAACTTGTTTGTCTGTAAAAAATAGGTTATACATTGAGCCAATTTGATTGATAGTATAAGGCAAGTTCAGTTTTTGTAAAGTTTTTTTCAATCCCTCTACGATTTTTTGTGTGATTTGTTCTAACTTTTGGTAAATCTGAGGGTTTTCGTTCAGTTCGGTAAGCATCGCGTAGCCTGCCACCATAGCGATAGGGTTACCTGAAAGCGTACCCGCCTGATACACCTTGCCCACAGGCGAAACGCTATCCATAATTTCCTTTTTGCCACCATAAGCTCCCACAGGCAAGCCACCTCCAATGATTTTTCCCAAAGTTGTCATATCAGGGGTTATGCCAAAGAGTTCCTGTGCCCCTCCACGAGCCAAACGAAAGCCTGTCATTACTTCATCAAAAATCAAGATGATGCCTTCTTGGTCGCAAATAGTTCGTAAGCCTTCTAAAAAGCCTTTTTGGGGCAAAACGCACCCCATATTTCCAACCACAGGCTCTACAATAATACAAGCTATTTGTTTAGGATTGGCGTCAATGAGCTTTTTTACTGCGTCCAAGTCGTTGTAAGGGGCTGTGAGCGTATCATTGGCAACGCCTTGCGTTACGCCAAGGCTATCGGGCGAACCCATTGTGTAAGCTCCGCTACCTGCCGCAATCAGAAAGCTATCGCCGTGTCCGTGGTAGCAACCTTCAAATTTAATGATTTTATTTCTACCTGTAAAGCCACGAGCTACCCGAATGGCACTCATACAGGCTTCGGTGCCCGAATTTACCATACGTACTTTTTCTATGGAAGGCACCATTTGGCAAATGAGTTCAGCCATTTCCACTTCCTTGCGGGTGGGTGCCCCATACGAAAAAGAATGGGGTAGTGCTTCTGCGATAGCTTTCTGAATGGTAGGGTGGGCGTGTCCGAGTATCATCGGACCCCAAGAGTTGATAAGTTCAATGTAGCGGTTGTCGTCCTCATCATAAAGATATGCTCCTTCGGCACGTTTGATGAATAGCGGCGTTCCACCTACTGATTTGAATGCTCTGACGGGAGAATTTACACCACCAGGCAAAAGTGTTTTTGCTTTTTCAAAAAGTTCTTGGCTTTTCTGAAAGTTCATAGCTATTTGGTAATTATTTACGTTCAAAAGTTTAAGGGTTCAAGCGTTTGAGGTAAAAGTTTTACTTCGTCTAAACATCTAATGTTTTTAAGTCCTATTTCCTGTTTCATTACTGCAAGCTATACCTAAACAATACGCTATTTGTTTTTCACCAAACTAATTCCGAGTTCGTCTAATTGTTCTTGGAAAATTTCGGAAGGAGCATCAATCATAACATCTCTGCCCGAATTATTTTTAGGGAAAGCAATAAAATCGCGAATGCTATCAGCACCGCCGAAAATGGCACAAAGCCTATCAAAACCAAAGGCAATGCCTCCGTGAGGAGGGGCACCATAGCGAAACGCATTCATCAAAAAGCCAAATTGCTTTTCGGCTTGCTCGGCAGTAAATCCTAAAACTTCAAACATTTTTGCTTGCAAGTTTTTATCAAAAATCCGAATAGAGCCACCGCCTACTTCTGTGCCATTGATAACCATATCGTAAGCATTGGCTCTTACCTTTCCCAACTCACCGTTTTGCAGAAAAGTTATATCTTCGGGTTTGGGCGAAGTAAAGGGGTGGTGCATTGCAAACCAGCGTCCTGCCTCTTCATCATACTCAAAAGCGGGAAAATCTACTACCCAAAGGCAGGCAAATTTATTTTTATCGCGTAAGCCCAAACGAGTTCCCATTTCCAATCGTAATTCTGAAAGTTGTTTGCGGGTTTTAGTGGTTTCGCCGCTCAAAATCAGAAGCAAATCGCCTGCTTCGGCTTGCATTTCTTTTGCCCAAGTCTGCAAATCGTCTTGGGAAAAGAACTTATCAACTGAAGACTTAAACGAGCCATCGGCTTTGCATTGTACATATACCAAGCCTTTTGCTCCAATTTGTGGCTTTTTGACAAAGTCTGTAAGTTCATCAAGTTGCTTTCGGGTGTATTCGGCACAACCTTTGGCACAAATTCCTACAACAATTTCGGCGTTATCAAATACCTGAAAACCTTTCCCTTTTGCCAGATGTGTAATGTCGGTAAATTTCATTTCAAAACGCAAGTCGGGCTTATCCGAGCCGTAGTAGCGAGTGGCGTCTTCGTAGCTCATTCGGGGCAGGGGAGGAATTTCAATACCTTTTACAGCACGGAAAAGATGTTTGATAAGTCCTTCAAAAGTTTGTAAAATATCTTCTTGTTCTACAAAAGACATTTCACAATCTATTTGTGTAAATTCGGGCTGGCGGTCGGCACGTAGGTCTTCGTCGCGAAAGCATTTTACAATCTGATAGTATCTATCAAAACCTGCTACCATTAGCAACTGCTTGAAAGTTTGCGGCGATTGAGGCAAAGCATAAAACTGCCCCAAATTCATTCGGCTGGGAACTACAAAATCTCTTGCACCTTCGGGGGTAGATTTGATAAGTACGGGGGTTTCTACTTCTATAAATTTTTGACTATCTAAGTATTTGCGTGTTTCTTGTGCCATTTGGTGGCGGAGTTCCAAGTTTTTGCGAACTACATTTCTACGCAAATCCAAGTAGCGAAATTTCATTCGCAAGTCGTCGCCGCCATCGGTTTCGTCTTCAATTTTGAAAGGAGGGATTTCGGCGGGGTTTAGCACTACAATTTTTTCAGCCCATACCTCTATTTCACCCGTAGGAATTTTAGGATTTTTGGATTCTCTTTCGGCTACTTTTCCTGAAACCTGAATAACAAATTCTCTGCCCAAACTGCGAGCAATTTCAAAGAGTTCGGCAGGGGTTTTGTTTTCTACAAGGGTAATTTGTGTAATACCATAGCGGTCGCGTAAATCTATCCATAAAATAGAGCCTTTGTCGCGAATGGTTTGTACCCAACCTGCCAATGTTACGGTTTCGTTTTGGTTGGAAAGTCTTAATTCGCCGCAAGTATGTGTTCGGAACATAACTGATTGATTTTTCAAATGGTGTGCAATTTAGGTAAATTTGCGGGTTGTACAAAAAACTTACAATTCCATTTTTAAGAACTTACCCGTATAGCTTTGGGGGTGTGTAGCGAGTGCTTCGGGAGTGCCTTCGGCAATGATGTAGCCTCCTGCTTCACCTCCTTCCAATCCTAAATCTATGATATGGTCGCAAACTTTGATAACATCAAGGTTATGTTCTATGATAAGCACGGTATTGCCTTTTTCTACCAATTTGTTGAGGAAAAAAAGCAGTTTTTCAATGTCCTGAAAATGCAAACCTGTGGTAGGTTCGTCGAGAATGTAAAGGGTTTTGCCTGTATCTTTGCGGGAAAGCTCAGTGGCAAGTTTTACTCTTTGAGCCTCGCCTCCCGAAAGCGTAGTGGCGGGTTGCCCCAAAGTAATATAGCCCAAACCTACTTCGTGAATGGTTTTTATTTTAGAAAGAATACGAGGCTGATTTTCAAAAAAATCCAATGCTTGCTCTACGGTCATATCCAGCACATCTGCAATAGATTTTCCCTTGAAACGAACTTCCAAAGTTTCCCTGTTGTAGCGTTTGCCCTTGCAATCGCGGCAAGGGATATGCACATCGGGTAAAAATTCCATTTCAATTGTAACCACACCTGCTCCTTCGCAAGTTTCGCATCTTCCACCTTTTACGTTAAAAGAAAAACGCCCAGGTTTATAGCCTCTGATTTTGGCTTCGGGGAGCTGTGCAAATAAATCCCGAATATCTGTAAAAACTCCTGTATAAGTGGCGGTATTGCTTCGGGGGGTTCTGCCAATAGGCGATTGGTCAATTTCAATTACTTTATCCAAATGCTCTAAGCCTTCAATGCTCTCATAAGGCAAGGGTTCTTTTTTGGCGTTGTAAAAATGCTTGTTGAGAATAGGAAAGAGCGTATGATGAATAAGGGAGGATTTGCCTGAACCTGAAACACCTGTAACAGCAATCATTTTGCCCAAAGGTAAAGAAAGCGTAATATTTTTGAGATTATGCCCTTTGCAACCTTTCAGTACCAGAAATTTGCCATTACCTGCTCTTCTTGCTTGGGGAACTTCAATTTTGGCAATGCCTTTCAGATATTGAGCCGTTAGCGAGTTGGGGTTTTGCAAAAAGGTCTGGGGCGAGCCTTTGCCAACAATTGCTCCGCCGTGCCTTCCTGCTTCGGGACCAATATCTATGATGTAATCCGCTTGCAACATCATATCTTTGTCGTGTTCTACCACAATCACCGAATTGCCAATATCTCGTAAGTTTTGCAGAGATTGAATGAGCTTTTGGTTATCTCTTTGGTGTAAGCCGATACTGGGTTCATCAAGCACATACAAAACGCCTGTGAGTTGCGTGCCTATTTGCGTAGCCAAGCGTATGCGTTGCGATTCGCCGCCTGATAGGGTTTTTACGGCTCGGTTGAGCGTCAGATAGTCCAGACCTACATCAATCAGAAATTGCAATCTTTTGCGAATTTCTTTCAAAACCTCTTCGGCAATGCGTTTTTTTATGCCTTGCATACGACTTTCCAAGCCTTGTAGCCATTGAGCCAGCTCTGTAATGCTCATAGCGGAAAGCTCGGCAATATTTTTATTATCAACTTTGAAGTACAAAGCCTCTTTTTTCAATCTTGTGCCATTACATTCGGGGCAGAGTTGGCTACTCAGATACTCGGCATAATGCTCTTGGACACTGCTTGAACTTTCGTTCATCATTTTTTGCATAAAAGGAATGATACCCTCAAAAGTAGTGTGCCAATCGGTACCAGGGTATTTGGTAGAGGCTACTTGAATGGTCTCTTTGCTTCCGTAAAGAATGATATCCAAGACTTCGCGAGGAATTTCGGCAACAGGTTTTTTAATAGAAATTTTGTATTTTTTGAGTATGCTTTCAATTTTCTTAAAAATCCAAATGTCCCGAAATTCGCCCAGAGGGGCAATAGCCCCTTTTTCAATGCTGATATTTCTGTTGGGAATAATGCTATCTTCGGTAAAATTTTCAATAATGCCTAAACCTTCGCATTTGGGGCACCAGCCATAAGGCGAATTGAAGGAAAAGCTATTAGGGGCGGGTTCATCATAGCTGATACCCGAAGTAGGGCAAGTATAAAATTGGGAATAAAAACGCAGTTGCTCTTGCTCATCAATCACCAGAAGTGTGCCTTTACCTTCTTTGAGAGCTTTTTGAATAGAATCGTTTAGACGAAAATCATCTTTTACTTGCAGGCGGTCAATAAGAACCTCAATATCGTGGATTTTGTAGCGGTCAAGTTCTAATTTGGGAGAAATTTCTTGAATTTTTCCATCAATACGGGCTTTCAGATAGCCTTTTTTGGCAATTTCGGAAAATAGCTCTTTGTAGTGCCCTTTTCTACCTTTTACCAAAGGAGCAAGAATAGAAATCTTTTGATTGGCATAGGTTTGCAAGATGCTTTCTCGGATTTGGTCGGGCGATTGTTGAATCATTTTTTCGCCTGTAACGTATGAGTATGCCTCACCTGCACGTGCAAAAAGCAATCGTAAGAAATCATAAATTTCGGTAAGCGTTCCTACCGTAGAGCGAGGGTTTTTGGAGGTCGTTTTTTGTTCAATGGCAATAACAGGGCTTAAACCTTCAATTTTATCAACATCAGGGCGTTGCATCTCGCCAATGAACCCCCTTGCATACGCTGAAAAGCTTTCCATATAACGCCTTTGGGCTTCGGCAAAAATCGTATCAAAAACAAGCGAAGATTTTCCACTACCACTCACACCTGTTACTACTACTAACTTCTGACGAGGTATTGTAAGGTCTAAATTTTTCAAATTATGCTCACGAGCACCATAAATTTCTATTAGCTCTTCCATAGCCGATTTTTTTCCAAAACGCTAAATTAGGAAAAAAGTTTGAAGCGACAAGCTACTCTCTGGCATAGAAACGCAAAAACCAAATGTCTTTGTAAGGTTTCTGGCAAGCAGGAGGGGTTTCGGGAATTTCTTGTACTGCCACATCTGCTCTACAAGGGTTTGAGCGTAGCAATTCTTTTTTGCCATAATATTCCACCCAAAAGCGTACATAAAAAGCCTCTTCTGAAAGGTAAATATTCTGATTTTTATTCAGCATTGCTTTTACCTCATCAACTATCTTTTGATGATGCTGGTATGATTTGGGGTCGTAGAAATCTTGTATTTCTCGCCAAAACTGAAAAAATGAACCCGCAAAAATAAGCACTGCCACCAAATAAAGTCCTGCTATTTTTATTTGGGGCAAAAAATGGCTCAATACCATTGCTACTGCCCAGGCAAAGAAAATGGCATAGTATGTCCAGACACGATAAAACGGGAAAGCCTGCATCAGGCAAATAACCCCCAGCGTTACTGCCGTAGAAATTACCAAAAATTGCCAAATCTGCTGATGTGTGCGATTGAGCGTTTTTTTCCAAACAATCCAACTACCAAGCATACTTACTACTGCAAAAACTATGAAAGAAACGTATTTCGGTAAGCTCACAACATACCAAACAGATTCTCGCAAAGAAATGGGCAAAATGTAGCTAAAAAACCATTTGCTATCGTAATCTTTGGGTGCAACGTTTTCATTGCCTAAAAGGGCATTTTTGCCGCTATACGCTAGCACGCCTACATACGCTACATATACGCAAGCCGAAATCAGCAAACCTACCCAAGCAAAGCGATAAAGCAAACTGAAAGGTATCTTTTTTCGTAAAATTTGCCAAAGCAAAAAAGCATAAAACGAAAGCATTGCATACAAAAATACAGGCACAGCCCAAAATCCAAGCACACAAGCTAAGCCAAAAAGCCACAAATACAAAGAATGATAGTTTTGTAGATACATTAGCAAAGCAAAAAAGGCAATAAATATGCACAAAGCCTCAAACATATACGCCCTGCCTTGTACAGAAAAAACAGATTGGCTAAATCCCAAACCTGTGAGCAGAAGGGTTAGATAGGCTATCTGAAAGCCACTTTTACGCAAAAAAAATACAAAAACTACTGCAAGTAGTCCCCAAAAAGATAGGATAGAAGTTAAGCGTAAGGCAAGCATATTATCGGAGACGAAAAAGTGCCAAAAATAGGTTGTCAGGTTGTAGAAAAGGTGATTGTTTGGCACAGGATAATGCGTAAGCGTAACCGAAGCCCCTTGCGAAGCGAAAAATAACCAAGAAAAAGCCTCGTCCATAGCCAAAAATATGTTTTGGTACATAAAAACTTGGTGAACTGCAATGGCAAGCAAGGTAAAGACCAGCAACCATTTCTGATTTTTTGAAAGAGTGCTAAAATCTTGCTTAAAAAGCGTATAAATGCGGTTTAATTCTTTGATACCTTCCTGGAAATGTTTTTGTATAGTTTTTAGCAAAGCCCAAAAGATGATTTGGAGTGCCAAAACTAAACAAAGGGCGATAGATAACCATATTTTAGCCTGCTCGTAGGTTTGAGGGCTGAAATGCTGTTTGGCAAAGAGATGATGTCTGAAAATTCCTTGATGTTTCTGTAAATAAGTATTTAAAATTTCAGTGTAGCTGGTTTGCCAAAACCAAAGCCACTCTCTAAACAAATATACACTGATAAAAATAGAAAAAAGGGCAAAAGCGACAATTTTTATGTTAAATAGTTGTTTCATTGGTTTTTTGCTACAATGATACAAAAAAATTAAAAACGAACCTGTCTAATTTATGAAGGCGGGTTTGAAAAGTTTGGGCTTTGAAAGTTTTGATTTGAGCTATACTTCTGAACCTTTGAGTTTCTTATGCTTACAATAGTATTTTATGTAACTGATTAGCAAATTTTTACAAAATTTTATACAAATTTTTTTGAAAAAAATTTGGCTAATACTTGAAAAGTGCGTAATATTGCAGTCCAAAAACACTCCCGAATAGCTCAGTCGGTTAGAGCATCTGACTGTTAATCAGAGGGTCGCTGGTTCGAGCCCAGCTTCGGGAGCTTCAGAATCAAAAAATAAAAGCCCTTTCAAAAGGGCTTTTTTATTTGCATAACATTCTGAATAAGGGTTTTTGGGGAATACGAAAATCACCCAATTTTTTTCTTTACAACAATATAGCCTGGGTACTTGATATAGCCTTTACCTACGGAAATGGAGGGCTTTACTCGTAAAGTTAGATTTTTAGGTTGATTATTTTCATCTTTAATGCCAATCGCTTTACCAATTAGCTCCCTACCTTCTTTTTGTGAAAAAATTTTATAGAGGTCTGAGCTGATTTGCAAAGGCATCACGATATTTTCGCCTGCGGGTATTTCGTACCGCTGATTGACAACCCCTTTGGCTATTTCCACTTTATCAATTTCGGCAATCCATTCTAAATAATTGAGTGCGGCGAGTTTATCGTTGGGGTTATTGATGTTGATATTGAACGTAAAATTGAGCGGTAGAGTTTTTTGTGAAAAAGATTTCAGAAGTGATGCTACATCTAAAACACTCACTTCGCTAATATCTGTTTTTTCTTGCAAATTGATTCCTGCCAAACGCAAGTTATCAATGCCTGCACTTGTGAAATCGCATTGGGCAAGGTTTTTTAGCTCTCTGAAAGTACGGCAAGAAAAAGTAAGTAAAAGTAAAAACGCTAATAGACTAATTTTTTTCGTAGTGTGTAGTAAATTCATAAGGATACGAGGTAATAGTTTGTGAAGGAGTATTAAGTGATTTTTGAGTTTTTCTTCTTTTACGCAAAACCAGCAAAATTTGTGTGAAAGAAAGCATTATTGTAAATAAAATAGCAAAATACACATACACATTGAGTAAGTTGGCAAAATAGGCGGCAACGATTACGAATATATTGAGAGCATATAAGATAAAACTGGCTTGTAAATGCGAACAGCCTACATCAAGCAATAGATGATGCAAATGGTTTCTATCACCCGAAAAAGGGGATTTGCCTTGTGCCGCTCTTACAATGAATACTCGCAAGGTATCAAAGAGAGGTATTACCAAAACCGCGATGGCAAATAAAGGAGCTTTCCCCCCTACGAAGGAAACTTCGGTTTTGTTCATTTCTATAAATTTGATAGCAAAAACCGCAGAAATAAAGCCTAAAATCAAGGAGCCTGTATCTCCCATAAAAATTTTCCCTGTAAAATTGTAACGGAGAAACCCTAAGGTTGCTCCACAAGTAGCCATAGCCCAAATGGCAAGGCTTTCTTCGCTATGTCTGAAAAACCATATTCCAAAAGTAGAAATCACAATACAAGCTACGCCACCTGCCAACCCATTGATGCCATCAATGAGATTGAAAGCATTGATTATCACTATCATTGTGAAAATAGTTGCGGCATAAAGTACCCAAGTAGGGGCATCGTAGGTAAAAAAGAAACCATACAAACTACTCAATTGAACATCTCCCCAAAATACCACAATGCCTACTGCTAGCAGTTGAGCCAAGAACTTTTTGTAGGGCGTTAGGGGAATAATATCGTCTTTGATGCCCGTGAAAAACAAAATAGTAATGGCTGAAAGGAATGTTCCTAAATCTAAATTTTTGCTGTGATGGGCAAAAAAGGTAGCGGAAATCACGGTGCCAGCAAATATGGCAATACCGCCCAGTGTTGGTACTTTTCGGATATGGATTTTCCGAAGCTCATTGGGTTCATCGTATAAATGCTTCTGCTCGGCAACCTTAATGATAGCAGGAATACTTACCCACGCAATAACCAGCGAGGCAAGGAAAGTAACAATAAAGATAAAAATCATCATAAACACCTGTTTTCACGTTCGCCTCAAACCTTACAACATAATTTTGGTTCAGGAAAAACACTTTTTCAAAAAATATCAGAAGGCGTTTTTATCGCCTTTGAAAATCGCCTTGATTGTCCAGAAAATAATGAGAATATCCAACCAAAACGACCAATTTTCTATGTAAAATACGTCCATTTTCACCCGATTTATCATAGAGCGAACATCACGGGTTTCGCCTCGGTAGCCTTTTACTTGGGCAAGCCCTGTAACTCCCGGTTTTACCAAATGCCTCACCATATATTTTTCTACAATGTGCTGAAATGTATTATTCAGTTCCAAAGGGTGAGGACGGGGACCCACCACGGTCATATCTCCTAAAAGTACATTAAAGAACTGCGGTAATTCGTCTAAACTTGTTTTTCGTAAAAATTTACCAATTTTAGTTACTCGGCTATCGTTGCGTGTAGCTTGCACAAATTCTGCATCTTTTTGGTAGGTCATTGTGCGAAATTTGTACACCCAAAATATTTTCCCATCTTTACCTGCTCGCTTTTGCTTGAAAAAAACTGGACCTTTGGAAGTTAGTTTGATAAGCAAAGCGATAATAGGAAACAGCCAAGTAAAGATAAATAAAATTACTGAAAGCGAAAAGAAAATATCAAAACTTCTTTTCAGAAACTGGTTGAAAGCGTCATTGAGCGGCTCTCGGCGAGAAAGCACCACAGGTACATTCCCAAACTGCTCTACGGCTACTTCGGCGGCAGTAAAATCTTTTAAGTTGGGAAGCAGGCGTATGCGTTTGAGGTGGTTATCGGCAAATTGGGTAATTTTTTTGAGTTGCTCGCGACTGATGCTATCTAGCGAGCAATAGATTTCGTCAATATTGTTTTCTAAAACAAATTTTTCCAAGTCTTTGAGTTTGCCTTTTATGAGCGAATTGTTTTCTTCTTTTTCGTCGAAAAAGCCAAAAAACTGATAGCCTCTATCTTTATTTTTGGTAACAAAATTGTATAAATCCAAACCTGCTTTTCCATAACCTACAATCACAATGCGGACTTGGTTGTAGCCCATTTTTCGGTAAATTCGCAAGAGCCACAAAATTAACATTCGCCAAATAGCAATAAGTATGGCAAAAGTGGAATACGAAACAATCAGGTGAAAGCGTGAATAGGCTTTTTCTTGAATAAGTACCAAAAAAATAGCCATAAGTGCAAAATGCCAAGCAATGGCTTTGAGCATTTTACGAACAATTGTCCAGTATTCTTCTAAACGTGAAATTTGATAAGTTTTGGCAAAAATGGCAATCCCAATCCAAACTATATTGGCGTAAATGCCTATATACCAATAAGGCTCTTCAAAAACCCCTTCAAAACTTTTGAAGCGAATGAGATAAGCTATCAGAAAGGCTAAATTCAGAGCAAATATATCTCCTAAGGAATAGAAAAAACGCACAAGCCTTCTGTATGAAGATTGCTCCATAAATACTACTAAATTTTAGCCCAAAAATACAGAAAATTCTGTTTTTATTCCAAGATTAAAGTGATTTTCAAGATTTTTAGAATTTTATATTTGATGATTTTCAAAGATTTATCCCAAAGGTCTTGGGAAACTGACTTTTATTGAATGTACTAAAAACTAAAACTCTACGGCAGGTAGAGTTTTAGGTAATGTATTCAGGTTGAAAAATTTGGATTAGCGTCCTTGGCTTAATTTTTCCATTTCAGCCTCAAAAGTTTTTTTGAATTTTTCGTAGTCGTAGTCAATTTTGAGGCGTTCTTCTTGGGAAAGTTTTTGCATACGTTTGTTGTAAGATTCAAGCAAATCGTCTGTGGTGAGTTCTATGGCAATATAGTATTTGTACGTACCTTGTTGAGTTTTTACGAGTTTTTCGCAGATAGTTTTTGTTCCAGCAATTTCTTGGTCAATCACTTCGCGGGTTAGGTTCTCGTAGCGTTCTTCTACTTCTTCTTTGTTGTTGAACTCACGTGAATTTACGTAATTATCCGTAACTGCCTTGATACGGGTATTGATGCTACGAGCCAGTTCATCGCGACAGTTGCTCAATGCTTTACGTTTGGCAACCATTTGGTCTTGGCTTTCACCCATTGCATTGGCTCGGAAAGTTTTTTTATCCGTAAAGTACTGCGGACCAGAGCAGGGTACTACCACTTCCTCCTCACCTTTGGGAAGTTTGACTTTTTCTTTCTTTCTACAAGAAAACGAAACTACGGCTACCAGAGCTATAAACGTGAAATAGATAAATGACTTTTTCATAAAAACAGTTTTTTTGGTTATACATTACTCGTAAAGCACGAATAATGCCAAAGTTAGAAAAACTTTCTAAAAAAAGCAAAATTATTTTGTAAAATTTTGAAAATCAGCGATTATTTGCATTTTCCGTCAGAAAAAATAAAAAGCAATATCATTGATGATGTTACTGCTCACAACTTATTTTTTATTTTTCAACTTTTCAATGGTTTCTTTTACGGCGGTTCTGTTATCAGTAGGCTGGTACTTGAATATTTTATTAAATTTGGAGCTATCAAAGTAATAATCTCTATCGTATTGATAACGCATTTCGTACATTTCTTTCAGAATAGGTACAAAAAGTCCAAGAACCCTCATACCCCAACCAGGTAGAACTTGGTATTGATTGCTTGTGTTCATTTCTTGGGCAAAAAGGTCTATCCATTGCTCACCAGTGATTTTTTGAGGGTCTGTTGGTAAGTTCCAAATTTGATTATAGGCTTCGGGGGTATTGCCCAGCATTGCTGTACCTTTTGCCAAATCGGGGGCATAGCCTGTTGTATGAATAACCTTGGCATTACAAAACCATTGAGCTTTTTTGCCTTTGGCTAAATTATCATATACCAAGTTCATCAAAAGACTTCTTTCCTTAAACTCACTGAAAAAGTCGGGGGCACGAGCTATAATCGCGTTTAATTGATTGCTTTCAATAGCATTAAGAATAAGTTTATCCACTTGGGCTCTAACTTCTCCTTTTTTACTAGTAGGGCTGATAGGAGAGGTTTCTGTAATATGTTTTACATTATCGCCACCAATGGCATAGACATTATCAAAGAAAACAAGTTTGCATTTGAATTTTTCACAAGCGTCTATTACGTTCCGTACCAGAGGCACCCACATTTTTTGCCAGAGCTTGGTGTTGTAATCTATGCCTACCGTGAGATAGACTATTTCGCTACCTTCTACTGCCTTTTCAACTTGTTCTTTGACAGATAGGTCAGCACTCAGCAGTTCATCGTTAGGATTTACTTTTTTGGGATTTCTACTGACAAGCCTGATGCTATGAGTATAACTGGATAATGCTTTTGCCAATTCTGTTCCAATGGCTCCACCTGCACCTAAAATGGTTTGTTTCATATCTGATATGTTTGAGATTGCTCTTGATGCTAATTGGCAATTTTACTGCTCAATGTATAATGAAATATAACTCACAATGTTATCGCAGAATCAAAAAATGCTTTTCAAGCCAAACAAGCTACGCTTTTTTCTAATACACCCTAATTTTTTGCCCTACGGCAAGGTTTTCGCCTTTAAGATTGGGGTTTAACTTTCGGATTTGCTCAACAGAGCCGTTGTAGCGTTTGCTGATACTCCAAAGCGTATCGCCTTGTCTGACAACGTGATACACTGCTTTGCTTGCAGAAAGCGTATTTTTGTTAGTTGCTCCTGCTACTGCTCCTACGGGTGGGGTTTTAAGGGCTACTTTATGAACTGGAACTTTTGTTTCTGGGCTATTTTGAGCCTCTTTTTCACCACTTTCTGTTTTGTTATTGTTTTGAGCTAAATTTTCTTCGCTATTTTCAGGAGTTTCCTTTTCTTTCTCCTCTTTTTCTTTGTTTTTTTCTTCTACCCACAACACAAGGCGTTGCGAAGCCATTAGGTTTTGAGAGCGAAGTTTGTTCCAAAGCATTACATCGCGGGTATGTACTTGATACACTTGGGCAATTTGAGCAAGTGTTTCGCCTTTGCGTACCGTATGCGTAACTTTCTTTTTACCTTTGGTACTGGCAAGAGCTTCGTTGTAAGTAGTAGGATAGGGAATATACTGATAGCTTCCTTTGCTGGCGGCTTTGAGAATATCTTCGCGGTGTTCGTTGAAATATTCTACTTTGTCTTTGGGAATACGCAAGGCGTAATCTTTGTAATGGCGAGGTACTACATTTTTTTTCAGCTGAGGATTTAGCACTTGCAAAACTTCAAAATCAATATCTAATTGTTTGGCAAGTTCTTTTACATTTACAAATTGGCTTACTACAATCGTATCGGCAGGAATGTAAGTATGTACCTCTTCGGGAAGTTCGGCAAAATGCTCGTGATGATAGTTGAATACGTAAGTTACAGCGATAAAAGTAGGCACATAGGCACGTGTTTCAGCAGGAATGTAAGGATAAATATCCCAAAAATTTCTTTTACCTCCTGCCCGTTTGATAGCTTGGTCAATTCTACCCGGACCCGCATTGTAGGCGGCAAGAGCCAGATGCCAGTCGCCAAATCTTTCATACAAATATTTAATAAAGCGAGCCGCCGCTTCGGTAGATTTGTAAGGGTCTATGCGTTCATCAATATAAAAATCTTGTTTTAAGCCATACATTTTACCTGTGAAAGGCATAAATTGCCACAAGCCCACTGCCGAAGCCCAAGAAGTTGCTTTGGGAATAAGAGCCGATTCTACTACCGAAAGGTATTTGAGTTCATCAGGCATATTGTATTTAGCCAAAATTTCCTCAAAAATAGGGAAATAGCGGTCTTTCCTCATCAAATAATACTTGATTTGCTTGCGTTGTTTTACGCAAAACCGCTCAATCTGCTTTTTTACAACATTGTTGTAAGTAAGCGGAATTTCATTTTCTATGCACTTCAAACGCTCTGCAACGAGGTCGTCGTGAATTGCGGGGATATAACCTTTAAGTTCAGCATCAATTTCTGAATTTTTAGCGGTTTCCGGCTGCCCATATAATTTGGGGCTTACACAGGCAAATGCTAAAAAGCCAAACAACAGAACCTTCACTACTTTTTTCATCGGTAGAGTATTTGGTTTTTTACAAAACATTTGTCGTGCCAAAGCAAGTCGGCAGTGTAAAGGTATAGAAAGTTTTTTACACTGCCAAAATTTAAGTCAAGATTGAGCTGATTTTCAAGATTTTCAGATTTTTATATCTTGATTTTCAGGTTTTTAGAAATATAAAAACAAAAGTTTTCATACTTTGATGCCCATTAGCAAAATATCATCTCTTTGCATCGTACCACGTTGGTAGGTGTCCAGAAATCCTTCTAAATGTTTTTTCTGTTCGCTCATAGGGAATTTGCAATTTTGGGAAAGCAAATACTTAAATTTAGCTTCTCCAAGTTTGATACGCTCCACGTTGTTTTGGTCTGTGAAACCATCGCTACCCAAATAAAGCAAACTACCTGATTTGAGCCGAAGCTCTTGATTGGTGAAAGGAACAGTTTCATTTTGGAAACCGCCAATAGAACGTCTATCACCTTTGAGCATAAAAACTTGGTCGTGGCCGGCTTCTATGTAGTAAAGCGGTCTTTTAGCCCCTGCATAAGTGAGTTTAGTGAATCCATCAGGTTGTTTTTCCAACACACACACCGATAAATCCATTCCATACTGATTGTCGGTTTTGTCTTGTTGTAGGGTAGAGCGAATTTCCTCGTCCAATTTTTTTAGAATTTCAGCGGGTTCGGTTATCTGGTATTGCTTCACTACTTTGGAAAGCATTGTGCTACCAATAATACTCATCAAGGCACCGGGTACGCCGTGTCCTGTACAATCTACGGTAGCTACAATTACTTTATTTTCAACTTGTTCTACCCAGTAGAAATCACCCGAAACTACATCGCGGGGGCGGAAAATGAGGAAATATTCGCCGAGTAGGTCTTTCATTTTATCTTCGTGAGGCAAAACAGCTTGCTGGATAGTCATTGCGGCATTGATACTTTTTTCAATTTTTTCGTTTTGCTCGGCAAGAATAGCGTTCTTTTCGGCAATGGCATCTCTTTGAGCCATAATTTCCTCTTGGTTCTGACGAAGTTCCTCGTTTTGGGCGGCGATTTGGTTAGATTGCTCCTGAATAGCAATAGATTGCTCCTGAATTTCTTTGGATTGCTTTTCAATTTCTTTGGCTTGGCGTTCAATAGCATTTTTTTGCTTGCGTATGCGTATGTAAGTGTAAATGCTGTAAGCAAGCCCAATAACAGCCAAAGCAATGATAATCATTAAGAGTTGGTTGATAAGTTCATTGGCACGGGCTTCTTTTTCGGCGGCTTCTTTTTGTTGTTTGGCGATTTTTTCTTTTTCTTTTACTTCAGCAAGCTCTTTTTCTTTAAGCACTTTTTCTTTCTCTTGGGCTTCAATTTTAATGGCTTGTAATTCTTTTTCACGTTGCAAAAGTTCGTTTTCTTGCTTTTGTTTTTCGGCTTCTGCTTGTTGTTTGGTGATTAAGAGAGCTTGCTCAATTCTTTTGCGTTCCAGCTCTTGGTTCAAGGCACGCGTACGGCTGATTTCACTTTCTTTACGAGCCAAATCGGCTTCTTGCTTGGCTTTTTCTCTTTCCAAAGCCAGCTGTTTTACGGTCATTTCTTGCTTTTCTTTTTCAGCAATATCTTGCTTGAGTTCGTTTTCTTTCTTTTCTACATTGATTTGCTCTTCAAGCAGTTTTTGCTGATTGGCGGCTTCTCGCTGTCTGACTTTCTCGCGAGTATCCTGATAGAGTTTGTTGTATTTTTGGTATTGAGTAAAATCTTTTTCTTTTTGGTAGATTTGAGCTAAAATATTGTAGCTAACTTCCAAAATGTTATCGCCATTGGGCAGGTTCTGAGCGATAGAAATTGCTTTTTCGGCTTGGGCAATGGCGGTTTTGCTTTTACCCGAAACGTAATTGTTAGCGGCTAAGTAATTGGAAAGGTTTGCAATTTCGTACTGATTTTTTTGCGATTCAGCAATTTTATAGGCTTTTTGGAAGTAATCGCCTGCATCATCAAATTTCCCAATGTAGCTATACGTTACACCCAAATTGGTGTACATTGTGAGTTGCTGTTGGGGACGCAGACGGCTTAATTTGCCGTAAATAGCGAGAGCCTCCATAAAGTGATCCATAGATTTTTGTGTGTTGCCGAGCTGTCGGTACAAAAATCCTAAATTGTTGTGGGTATCGGCGACTGCCATCTCGTCGCCCAGTTCTTTGTTGAGTTGCAGGCACTCCAAAGTATAGTTCAAGGCATCTTGATTTTTATCGGCGGCTTCGCAAATTTCAGCCAATTTGTGTAGGGTATTTACTTCGTCTTTTTTGCGATTTTCCTTTTTTTGCAAACGCAAAATTTTATCGTAGGTCTTTTGAGCATTGTTGTAGTCTTTGAGGGCAATTTGTGAGTTACCAATTGCACTTAAGATAGCGATTTTAGCAGGATTGTTTTCATTGTTTTGCTCTTGCAACTGATAAACTTGCTCAAAGTATTCAATGGCTTTTTTGTGAGCATTTTGCTTTTGGTAAGTAAGTCCCAAACGTTCTAAAATATTGATACGTTCAGGAATATCTTTGGCTTTGTTGAGTTCGGCAAGTAGCGTATTGATACTATTTTGAGCCAGCAACTCTAAGCAAAAACAAGTAAAAACGAACAACAGGCAATACTTAACAGGTTTCATAAACGTAAAGTTTTTAGTGAATTACATAATTAAAGCTAAACATAAACCTTCTACCGAAATCAGGTAGCTGATTGGGTTTATAGAATATGGCACTATTCCAGCCTTGTGCATCAGAATTTAGTACATTCCAAACGGGCGAATTTAGCAAATTATTTACTTTTAATTCCATAAATAAGCCTTTTATGTTGAGCAATCTGTCAAAATTTTGCCGGATATAGAAGTTAAAGTAAATACTTGCAGGTACATTGTGTTTGGTGAAATTATTAGGATTAACGTTGGGATTTTCAATTACTTGGTTGCCTTGTACAATAATGGCTTCGGGGCGGGCTTCTCCTACGTTGTTGTTGGCGGGGGCAAGCATTAAAATTCTACCATTAAAGTATCCTTCTAAACCTAAAACGGTTCCTTTTTTGAAAGAATGACTTGCTCCACCTTTTATCATTAGGTCGGGTGAATCCAAAGGCAGAAGCATATTGGGTAGTGGGTCATAAATAGGTGCTACGCCCCCTGAACCTATTGTACCTAATACGCCAGTACCTTCACGAGGGTTTTTGTAGTCCCTCATAAAAGCAAAGGCATCGGAAGGGCGGCGGAGAATATAATAAGTAGCCGAAGCCCAAAAATCGGTATTTTCTAACTTGTGAAATGCTGAAAGTGTAAATCCGATATTACTCCAAGCACTACCCGCATTAAAGGCTTGCAATGCAGGATTGAACTGATACAAGCGGTTGTTTTGCAAATAGAAACTATTGAAAGTAACATTGCTACGCTTTTTATTGAAGCTATGACTTACTATCAGTTCGTAGTTATCGGTAATTTCAGACCTTGCTTCAATATCCAAAGGAAGACGGATAATTTCTTGTGGCGGCACAGCTCGGAAAGCACGTGCAAAAATTGCTCTTACATTGGTATTTTCTGTAAAGCGATAATTTACTACGGCTCTTGGGGTAATGTTTTGGTCTATTTTGTTCCTAGCCTGAATAGGAGTGTACTCGCTTGTATTGCTATTAAAGGTATAAACCAGTTGGTTACCAAAGTTACGATAAGCATCTTTGATAAATTGATAGTCGTAACGAACCCCTGCTGTGATGGTAAGTTTGGGAATAGGGGTGTAAATAGCTTGTAGCCACAAACCGTAGTACCAACCATTATCAGAAATACCTCCTGAAGGGCGATAAAATAGAAATTTATTGTTTCGTGCAGAAATCCATTGGATATTTTTGTAGTCAGCGATTTCTAAATTTCCCCCTAAACTGATATTGATTTTTTCAGTTTTATAAGGTATCATTTGCATTTCTGCTCCCCAAGATTTGGTAATCCCTGCGTAATTGATACGTAGCCCACCGCCATTGTAAGCAAGGGTACTATCATTGAGCAAAGAGGCATCTATAAGCGTATTATACCTTACAAAATTGCCATCTATAAGCAAAAATCTATTCGCATTTCCACCACTGAAAGGATTTAGCAAAGTATTAAGTGCTGTAGAAGCCAACGTTTGCCCATTAACGGGGTTTCTATCAGTAAGGCTGAAATCTTGAATTTCGCGATTGGTACTCAAATTGTAACTGATACGAGCCGTAATACCCCATTTGGTAATAGGTTTAAGCTCTATGTAGGCGGCACCGTGGCTCCATTGGCGGTCGTTATCGGGATGGTTGAAAGTTACATTATCTTTGGGTTGTACCCAAGAAACGGCTCGGCTGTGCATAAATGCTCCTACGGAAAAATATTCACTATTGAAGCGAACATCAAAATTTGGAAAGTCGTAGCCTCCATTAAAACTTCCGTCATTGGGAACGTCCCAATATACTTGATTGCGGTAAATAATATCGGCAAGTCCTGCTCCTTTTTTGGTAAAACTACTTTGCCAAGGGCGGCTTGTGTTTCCTGTTTTAGTATCGTATTCCAATCCTCCCGAAAATCGGTATAAGGTTAATGAAAGATTAGATTTTTCAGAAATACCAAAAGTTAAACCTGTGGAATAACGTTGTACGATAGAATTTCTGCCAAGTTCTTCAAAAATGGCAGAAGTATAAAGTTTTATACGATTTTCACGGTTCAAAAATATGGGGTCGGCATTGCGAGTAATAATATTGACTACCCCTTGTACTGCAACACTTCCGTACAAAGCTCCTCCAGGTCCTCTCAAAATTTCCACTCTTTCCACATTATTCAAATCGCCTATTACATCTGCATAAAAATCTCCAAAATGGAAACGCTCATTGATACGATGCCCATTGATAAGGAAAAGCACATTACGGCGAGTGTTGTTGGTAAAAAATCCTCGGAAATCCGTATCAAAATTATTTCCTGTGTAATGTGTATAAACTTCGGGCACCCGTGCCAGCAGTTCTGCCAAGTTCCGATAGCCATAGCGTTCTATATCCTCGCGTGTGATTACGGTAATACTTGCAGGGGCATCACTCAAATTCTCCTTGATACGCGAAGCCGTAACTACTTGCACCTCAGTTTCTTCCTCTTTTTTGAGTTTCAGGATTTCTTCCACAGAGGAAGAAAACAACTTAATTTGCGAGCTATCTGTCTGAGCTTTGAGAGTGCCTACACTCATTATCCCAATGAGCATAAGCCATAAAAATGAGGGTTTCATAACTTTACCATTTTAGGCGAAGTGTTGTCCAGAAAGTTGTATTTTCCCATCCGGGTGTGCCAGGAGAAACATCGGGTCCTCCTGCGTTGCTATTCATTGGATACAAATTGGTATTGTTGGTTAGGTTTTTTGCCTGTAAGTCTAAAGAGATTTTTTCATTGAAATTGTAACCTACTCCTGCATTCAGTACAAAACCGCCTTGTGCCACTGTACCAGCGGGTGAGTACCAACGTGAATAGTAAATCATATGTACACCCGTGTAAAAATTCTGAAAAGGTAAAGCTACTACACTAAAACGCGTAATATTTTCAGGAAATGCCTTGTAGCGTAACCGTTCTTTTTCGTCTGCGGCAAGATACATACTATTGGCATTGATAGCTAAATCTTTCTGTTCGGTAGTGGCTTCCATTACTTTTACCAATGCATTGCTTAAAGTAATATTTACTTTTTCGTGATTAAAATTGAGTACTGTTTCATTGCCAATTTGAGAAAAAGTACCTGGTGTATTTTTGAAAAACCAATAGCCGTTCCAGTCGCCGGGTATATCGGAGCCAATATTAACCATTGCAAAATCATCAGGGTCTTGGTAGAATACGCCTACATCAATTACATTTTGCACGATATTATAGAAAGTTACGGTATTGAGAGATAGTTTGGGCAAGATATTCCATCTGAAAGCGAGTTCAATATTATTGATGCGTTCAGGTGCAATGAGGTCAATGTTGCGAGCATTTGGGATACCTGCCACATCAACAAGCGTATAGTTTTCGGCACGCAAGAAGCCATCTCTGCGGTAGCCTCCTGAATAATGCAAACCTACTGCTCCACGGAAACCCGCTTGATAAGAAGCTCGTACAGAAAAATTATTGTTCGGTGTAAAGATTACCCCTAAACGAGGAGAGATATTTTGCCCCCAGAAAGGGTGTTGGTCGTAACGAAATGCGGCGAAAAGGTCTAATTTTTCCGTTGGACTAAAATAATTTTCACCAAAAACACTCAATAATGTAATATTTTCTCTATAAGACATCGTAAGGTCTTGGTTAGCCGTAATGGGGTCAAAACTTCCCACTACGTTGGCGATATAATTGTTGCCAGCTCTATTGGGCAAACCCATCGCAAAAATCCTATACTCAATACCAATAGCAGTTTTGTTGTTCTTCCATATATCTAAATTGAAAACGCTTTTAGCACCATAACGCTGTTCGGCTGTTCCCGCCCATTGTAGTTCCTGTGAGTGAATATAAGCCATAGTCATCATTGATAAAAGAAACACTACTTACATTATTTACTTTTTCTGAAATCTTGAAATTATAGCCCAATGTAAGCGAGAGCAAATCTTGACGAAGCACCTCTCGGTCTCGGTAGAAATTGTAAAGGTCTCGGCGTTGCCCTGTTTTTAAGATATTGATAACTAAATCATTGATTTGGGTGCTGTTGATGATAGTAGTATTTTGGCTTCTTCTCAATCTGTGTCCCATATCAGCTACTTTACCCCCAGCAAAGCCTTGATTGCCTTGCTGAGCCGCCCAACCTTCGTTACGAAGAGCTTGTCCGTGATAAGAAAGCCCTGAAATATAAGTATAAGAGCGAATACCTTTGGTGTTGATTTTGATACCTATGCTTCCATTGTAAAAGTCATTCAATCCTGCTGAGGCTGAAAGTTCATAGCCAGCATTTTCAGCGTCTTTACCATCTTTGGTAATAATATTGATAACTCCCAGCAAAGCTCCTTGTCCCAAGGTAACAGAGCCAGGTCCCCGTATAACTTCAATTCGTTCAATATATTCTAAATTGGAGCTATTCAGGATAGCATCGGGCGGACCCCAGAAAAATTCTGTATTCAAGTTCTGTCCGTTGATGAGCATTAGAACTTTGGAATTATTATCAGGAGCCAAACCTCTAAAACCTGCGATTAAATCGTCTTGGTCTTCAATAGCAAAATAACCGGGGGCAAAAAGGGTTAAGGCTTCGGAGAGAGTTCTGGCACCACTCAAACGAATTTGCTCTTTGGTTATTACGGTTACCGAGGCGGGCTGTTTGTTGATGTCTTTCACAACGTTAGAGGCAATACTTACCTCTTGTGCTTCCTTGACAGGAATTTTCAGCAGTTCATCAGGAGAAGCTGTAAATAGTTTTACTTTGGAAGAATCTTCTTGTGCATAAACTTCCCGAGCCACCAGCAACAAGAATAGGCAAATCCGTAGCAGACTTTTCATAAGAGCTTAGACATTAGTGTTCTAATTCAAAAAATTCTTGCAAAAAGATAATAAACTCTAATGAAATTTCCAAAGAAAATGAACGAAAAGTTTTTTATACGTTAAGTTTATATGAAGGTTTCTTGATGATTTTTTTGTAAAAAACTGATAAGCAAATTTTTGTAAAATAAAAAGCGATTGCTATATGGAGCAATCGCCTTTCTTACTGAAATATTTGATTTTTGGATAAGCGAATTACAGCTTTGTTATTCCAGTTCTACTTTTTCGTGTATATCTTTGGGAGCATATTTTTTGGGGGCGTATAAAAATCCGAAGGCTTCGGCACCTTCTTTGCCCAAATGCTTATGATGAATTTTGTGGGCTCGTATCATTCGGCGTAAGTAAGGGTTTTTGGCAATAAACTTAATTTTTACCCTTCTATGTACCAATATATCGTGAAAAAGTACGTAAAAAATGCCATAGCCCAAGATGCCAAAACCAATCCATTTGAGAAAAGCTACACTTTCAAATTCAAAACCTGCAACAATCGTTGCAATTGAAGGAATACTGAAAACGACTGCAAAAAGGTCATTTTTTTCAAAAAAGCCTTTATGAGGTTTGTGGTGAGACTCGTGCCAACACCAAAGAAAGCCGTGCATTACGTACTTGTGTGTCGCCCAGGCTACTCCTTCCATCAGAAAAAAGGTAGCAATCATTAGCAATAGGTTGATAAAAAGTTCCATAGGTACAATATATTTAGTAATGGCTGAAAGTCATAATGGCTTTGTTTTCAGAAATTTTTTCAATGTGGGTTTGGTTATTGAAATACACATCTAACCCTTTTACAAGAGATATGTACAAATCAAAGAGTTTGCGTTGAGAAATATATTCAACTTCGTATTTGTTGGGGGCAAGTTCTTTGTATTCAAAGCGAGGTGGTAGGGCTGTTTCACGTATTTTGCCAAACATTTCGTGAATTTTGGTGAGCTTGAGTACCATATCTTTGGTGGTATTTGCACCCATATAGAAGCCTGAATACAATTTAGGGGCGTATTCAGTACACCAATAGATACCAAAGTCATCAAATAGCTGTTGCAAGGAAATTCCTAATATTTCAGCAGATTTGAAAATGAAATCAATAGTTAATTTTTCATCAATATCTTCTTTGAGTTGGGAAATAAAAGAATGATTTGGTGGCAAATTAAAGGTTTTCAGACATTCTTGCCACTTTTCCCTGCCATATTTTTGAATGATGGTTTCTTCAAGGCAATAATGAATAGTACCGTGCATACATTTGTTAAATTTGTTTGTAACTATTTGTGTTCAAAAGAACAAAAGGTTTTGTAGATGTAAGATTGAAAGTTTAGAAGTTGTAAATTTTTGCGTCTAATTTGCTTACTTCCTGTTTCATAAACATTTACAACTTTTCAATCACTTCTTTCACTTGTTCCATTAGCCACATAGGGGTAGAAGTAGCTCCACAAATACCTACGCTTTCGCCCGCATTGAACCATTCTTTTTTTACTTCTTCGGGGCGAGAAACAAAGTAAGTATTGGGGTTGGTTTGCTTGCAAACTTCGTAAAGCACTTTCCCATTAGAAGATTTTGTTCCTGCCACAAAAATAATCTTATCAAACAATTTGGCAAAATCTCGCAGTTCGGTATCGCGGTTAGAAACTTGCCTGCAAATGGTGTCGTTGGCTTCTACTTCTATGCCTTGACTTTCTAATTTTTCTTTGATTTGGTAAAATTTATCGGTACTTTTAGTGGTTTGGCTGTAAAGTGTGATTTTTTGAGGGAGTTTATCCAGTTCTAGTTCTGCTATGTCTTGAAACACAACGGCTTCGTTATGGGTTTGTCCGAGCAGTCCGATAATTTCGGCGTGTCCGTGCTTGCCATAGATATAGATTTTTTCGTCTTTATCGTAAGAGTTCTTGATACGATTTTGCAATTTAAGTACCACAGGGCAAGAGGCATCAATAAGTTCCAAATTGTTATCGAGGGCAAGTTGGTAGGTAGAAGGAGGCTCGCCGTGGGCTCTGATAAGCACCTTTTCATTTCGTAGCACTTTAAGTGTATCGTGATTGATAATTTTCAAGCCTTTGGCTTGGAGGCGTTTTACTTCCTCGTCGTTATGCACAATATCGCCAAGGCAATAGAGTTTGCCTTCTTGGTCAAGAATTTCTTCTGCCATTTCAATAGCATACACAACGCCAAAGCAGAAGCCTGAATGTTTATCAATGGTTACGGAAAGGTTGAGCATAACACAGCAAAAAATCTTTGCTCAATATACGAAAAAGGTGGCAAAATTGTTTAGGAAAAATTTACTTTTTTATCCTAAAACTTGCTCAAATTATTCTGCAAGCATATTTTCCCATACTTGCATTTTTTCATCAAGTTCTTTGCAGGTTTGCTGGTATTTTTCTTGAATTTCTTGCAATAAGGCTATTTGCTCATAAATTTCGGGGCTGGCAAGTTCCTTTTCAAGTCGGGACTTTTCTGCTTCTAAAATAGTAATTTCTTGCTCAATTTTTTCAATAGCCTTTTGTTGTTTTGGGGTGCTTTTGGAAAGTGGCTGAGAGGTGCTTTTGGTTTTGGAATAAGAGGTAGGTTCTTTGAGATTCCCCTGCTCCGATTTCTTGAGCAATTGTTCTTCTTGCCAAATTTCGTACTCATCAAAACTGCCCAAAAACTCCTTGATTTGCTCATTTTCAATATACCAAATTTTATTAGCTACTTTGCGAATAAAATTTCTATCGTGAGAAACCACCACAAACGTTCCTTCAAAATTTTTGAGGGCTTGGGCAAGAATATTTGCCGAAATCATATCCAAGTGGTTGGTAGGCTCGTCCAGTAGCAGAAAATTAGCATCTGAAAGAAGAGTTTTGGCAAGAGCCACTCGCGATTTTTCCCCACCCGAAAGCACGCGAATTTTCTTGAATACGTCCTCGCCTGAAAATAAAAAACACCCCAAAATGGTTCTTAACTCAACTTCGGTACGAGTGGTGCCTGTCTGACGAAGTTCGGTAAGTAGGTCATTATTTAGTGAGAGGGCTTCAATTTGATGTTGGGCATAATAAGTGCTTTTTACGTTATGCCCCCATCTAATTTCTCCTTCGTAGCTTTCAGAACCCTGCAAAATACGCAGAAGGGTAGATTTTCCTTTTCCATTTGCCCCAATAAAGGCAATTTTATCGCCTCTTTCTATGGCAATAGAGGTATTTTTGAAAATTTGCAAAGAGCCATAACTTTTAGAAAGATTCTTCAGCTCTGCCACTTGTCTGCCCGAATTTTGAGAAAAAGTAAAACGAAAATGCAATTTTACATTTTCATCTTTTACTTCTTCAATGCGTTCCAAGCGTTCTAGCATTTTTATCCGAGACTGCACTTGGCGAGCCTTGGTGGCTTTGGCACGAAAGCGATTGATAAAACGCTCTGTTTGGCGTATCATCGCTTGCTGATTTTCGTAGGCATTTTTTTGTATTTCTTCTCTTTCGGCTTTTTGCTCTAAATAATCGGAATAGTTGCCTACATACACATTAAGTTTCTTATGAGCCACTTCTACAATAGTTTCGCAGGTATTATCCAAAAAATCCCTATCGTGAGAAACAACGAGGATAGCACCTTCATACTCGGCAAGATACTCTTCCAGCCACTCGATAGAAGGTAAGTCCAAGTGGTTGGTGGGTTCGTCGAGCATCAGTAAGGCAGGCTTTTGGAGCAGGAGCTTGGCAAGCATTACACGCATACGCCATCCACCCGAAAATTGTTGAAGTGGCTTTTGTAAATCTTCTGTGCGAAAACCTAAGCCTTCCAAAACTTTTTCTGCTTGCGATTGTAGGTTGTAGCCGTCAAGCATTGCAAACTCTTCTTGCAAAGCACTTAATTTATGTAAAAGAGGCTCACTATAATTGGTTTCCATTTCCGAAAGAACTTTCTGAATTTGCTCTTGCAGAAAATTTTGTCTTTCAAAAGCCTGCATTGCAACTTTCAGAATAGGTTCTTGGCTTTGGTATGAAAGTAAATCTTGGTTCAAAAAGCCAATGGTACAATCTTTACTACGGCTTATGGTGCCACTTTCAGGCTGGTATTCGCCTACAATCAGACGCAGTAGGGTAGATTTCCCTGTGCCATTTAAGCCAATTAGCCCAATTCTATCTTTGGGCTTTATTTGCAAAGAGGCATTTTCGTAGAGTACCCGTCCCCCAAAAGCAAAAGAAAGGTTATGAATCGTAAGCATAGCATTGGCATTTGAGGGGCAAATTTCGGAAATTTTAGAAAACTCCCTTAGAATTTAGAATCTTATTTTCTTGCACCACTCGGATTTTGCCTTGGTCATTAAAATAAAAAGAAGTTTCTACTTCTGCTTGGTAGGGTTCTTGTCCGTTGTGTTGCCAGCCAAATACAAGAGGCACAATTGCCAAATCGCCATATACTTTTACTTGTAGGTGCTCTATTTGGGCAGAGTAATGGATATTTTTGCGGTCTTTGAAAAAATTTTGAAGATTTTTGATGATATGGTCGGGGCTATGGTCGTAGAGTTTGATGTACAAATGCACTGAATCGGCAAAAAGCAACTTCCAATTTTCCCAGTCTTGCAAGGCAAGATATTGGCAATAAAGCAAGATACTTTTCCGATAATGCTCAATTTTTGTCAGAATGGGGTTTTGCTTTTCTTCTACAACCAGTACAGGCTCAGCAAACTGAGTAATTTTCTGCGTACGTTTAGCCACATTCAAGCCTTCTTCAAAGAACCAGAGCATTGCTTGCTCCAATAGCCCTTCGGGAGTGGTTTGAGCAAGTTTGTCTTTGCCCTTCTGATATGCCTTCGAAAGGGTATTTTCATTTTTTCGGAGAATATTTCGTAGAGCCTCTTGAAAAGGCTTTAGTTCGTAACTCGTACGTCTTTGGAAATTATCAATTTCCTTTTTGGCGTTTTTTTCTACTTGGGTAAATTCTTTTTGCTGATAATGCAATATACTCGCCATCAGTTTCAAATCTACCCAATAATTGGGATACCTTTTGTCAAAATTGGGTTGTAGGCACAGTTGCTCAATGCTATCCAAACATTTTTTCTGATTTTCTTCATTGTTCTGATAAATGCACAGCCGAAAATTGAGCAGGATATTGTTCAATTCAAAACGCCAAAGCAAGTTTGAAATATGTCTTTGTGAAAATATTTTCAAGTTTTCGCTGATTTGCTTTGCTCTATAATCTAAAATATCGGCTTCCGACCAATCGGGATTAGCTTTGCATTGCTCACTGATTTGGCGATGTTCTAACCCAAAAATCAAATTTTCTAAAAAATAGCCAAAACTTGTGTAAAGTAAATCTTCGTTGTACTGAAAAAAACGTTTTTCTTTACGGATAAGCTCTAAAATCCGCTGACTTTCTTCAAAATCCGCTTTTTTAAGTGTATCAAAAAAATGTCTAATCAGTAGCGTAAGGCTAAACAAATGCCCAACCGGATTAGCTGTAAAACTATCATACTTTTCTTTGTAAATATCTATCAGGTCTTCAATCGCCTTGATACGCAGGCGAGCCTTTTCGTTTATCTGCAAAAAAATCAATAACAAATTGTAAAATGAAAAGCCGAAAAAGCCATCTTGGGAGCTATTTTTCCAGTATTCGTACTCAGTTTCTTCTTGAACTTGTTTCAGACGGGAATTTACAAACTCTTTGAAGCTACGATAAATATCTTCTTCGTAGGCTTCTTTTTGAAGCAGATTGAGCAAATCTTTACGTTTTTGTTGTAAAGTCTCATATTCCTTATCACCAATGCGTTCAAATTCTTGCTTGATTTGCTTAAAGTAATGCTCTTCGGTTCGGACAAGGTCAATTTGAGGCTTTTTTTGATAAAAATAGATGCCTGTTTCAAAAAAATCCCTTAAAACGGATTTTAGCTGTTTGTAGTTGATAAGATGTGGGGTATGAACAATTTTGAAACTGGCAAGCCGCATTTCCAAATCACATACTTTGCCATATAGGTAAGCAATCTTATTTTCTTGTACAAGTGCTTTAATTTGCTTAAAGAGCTTTTCAACCAACTGAAAAAGCCTCTCTTCTAAAAGAAACTCCGCTGTCCAGAGCATTTTAAGGGCTTTTTGGGCATTTAGTTCTTGTTGTAAATTTTCGGGGAGTTTTTCTATCTGTGCTTTGGGAATATGTTCTGTAAGTGAGAAAATACTTTCTTGTAGCTTTTCTAAAAGTGTTTCGGTGGTGTCATCAACCAAATCAGAAAAGTTTTTGGAAAAATCTTTTTGCTGACTAATTGCTTCAAAGGCTTCGTCAGCGGTTTGATTTTGGTTTGTACTTTGGCGAATTTGCTCTAATAGTTTTTGTTGTTTGCTTGCCTTGCCATTGCTGAGTTCAGTCAAATTGCCAAGGATAGAGGCATAATTTTTTAGAAACTTGCACAAATCGAACAGATTTTCAAAGTTTTGTGTCATAGTGTTATTCTTTTACTTTGTTTTTCAAAGTTTATTTCCTCTTTCAATACTCTATACGTTGAAATTTTTTTGGCACGCCGCATAGGTTTTGTAAAGGTTTAGGCGAAACCCTAAACCCAAAAACTATGCACCCTAAAATCAAAGAAAAAATCCAAAAGAAAATTTTGGAGAAAGCAGTTCAGCAAGATAAACGTTTTGCTGAAATTCTGCAAGGTAAATCAAAATTTTTTAGGAAGGATTTAGTAAAACTTGCTGATTTAATTGGCATAGACGAAAACACCATTTTACGATTTTATCACTACGGCTCTTGTAAGCCAACCCACCAACTCCAACCCCATAACGAGCAAGCCATCGCCAGATTTTTGGGTTATCAAAGCTACGAAAAGTTATTAGAAATGCTAATGATAGAATTTGTCTTTGAACAAATCTGCTACCTGCTTGGGCAAATCAACGCTTAACTAAATTTTCACTATGGGCAAATATTTCATCAGAACCGAGCATTTCAGGCAAAGATGCCAAGAAAGGCAAGTGTCAGAAGTCATTGTAGAAATAATCGAGCGTGAGCTTGCTTTAAATGTACATTTTCAACTTCACAAGCAATTTCAAGTAGAGGATAAAATCGTAGTTGTACCACCTTTTTATTGTGCTCATAATCCGCACACACCCTATTTGGTAATTGTGAGAAAGGGAAAAGTTTTCGTAACCACCTACTGGGTTTGTGCTGAGAAATTCTTCAAAATCATTCAACAAGAACCTCATTTCTACCTAAACCTTGATAATCCCTATGAAAAAAGCCCTTATTATATCGTTTGACCTCATCAGAGAAGGCGAACTGCCCAAGTCTTTGGCGGTAGCCTCTCTCTTGGCTTACTTGAAACAAGATATCCGCTACGGTAGCGAATTTGTAGCCGAAAACAGAAGCATAAATATGTGGTATTACCGAAACCTCATTTCCAATGAATTTTTATGGGATTTGGTGGAAGAATTGGATTTACATCGCTACGATACGCTTGCTCTTTCCTGCTACATTTGGAACGAATATTTCATCAAAGATTTCTTGCAAATCATTCGCAGAAGTGGTTTTCAGGGTAAAATTGTTCTTGGGGGGTATCAGATTTCTTACACAAGCAAACCCGAACAACTTTTTGATGAATATCCCGAAGCCGATATTTACATCAAAGGTTACGCCGAGAAAAGCCTTTTGGAAGCTATCCTGATGCCACGCCCCGCCGAAAAGAAAATCTTAAAAGGCGAAGTAGATTTCTCACTAATCCCATCAGTGTACTTAACAGGAGAGTTTCCTATTGAGCAAAATATGAAAATGATACGTTGGGAAACACAAAGAGGTTGTCCGTATGTATGCAGTTTTTGTGCTCACCGAGATTTGGAAAAAGGAAAAGTCTATAAACACGAATTGGATAAGATTTTTGCAGAACTAGCTTTTTTCAAGGGAAAAAATGTGCAAAAGGTCAATGCTTTAGACCCTATATTCAATGGTGGAAAAAATGCGGTACTGATTTTGGAAGAAATTGCCCGTTTGCAAATGAATACACTTTTTTCTTTTCAAGTTCGCTTTGAAAACTTCAAAAATGTACTTGGTAAAAAGTTTTTGGATTTTGCTGAAAAAATCAACATCAATTTAGAATTTGGCTTGCAAACCGTAATAGAAAAAGAGTTTTACGCCATAGAACGCCCCAACAACTTATCTGTGGTTGAAAGCACCCTACAAGAACTAAACGAAAGAGACATTTCCTACGAAATCAGTATGATTTACGGCTTGCCACACCAAACCTTAGAGAGCTTTCAGTATGGTATTGATTGGCTTTTGCAAAAAAACGTAGAAAACATTGCCGCTTTCCCGCTGATGCTTCTAAAAGGCACAAAATTGTATGACCAAAAAGAAGAGTTTGGCTTTGTTGAAAAAGTATTGGGCGATTTCAATATCCCAACCGTAGTGAGCAGTAATACCTTCTCCGAAGATGAGTGGTGGGCAATGAAAGAAATAGCCAGCCAACTTAACCCCAAAGTTAGGTTCTAAAATATACTCAACAAAGAAAGAATGAGTTGCGAAAATTCCGGCGAGCAAGCAAAAGTACCTTTCTCCTTTTGGGAAAAGGATTTAGGGATAGGGGCTTTTGCAAAGATTAGCCAAAGTGTGAATAAAAAAGTCTGAATACAGCTCAAAAACGCAGTTTTACCCTTCAAATGTTGATGTCTTTATTAGCCAAAAGCACTCTACCTTTGTAACAGATAATAAGCAAAAGATTATGCAAGCAAACGCCCCACTTAGAGGTCTTTATGAGCAAGGCTTTTTACACTTACCCAAACAAAATGAAAATACACTTCAAGAAATACTTACTGCTTTGGGCGAGGTTATTCAGATTACTGATGTAACTCCCAAGCCTGATAGTAAAGGATTGGTTACTTCTACAAGAGGTTTGGACTTCCACACAGACCACCACAAAGCCAAATTCATTGTTTGGTATTGCTACAAACAATGTAGTATTGGAGGAGAAAGCCTCTTGATAGATGCCGTTAAAATTTACCAAAAACTTTGCCCTGCTTACCAAAGTGAATTGCAAAAAGTGGAACTTTTTGAGCATAAAGTATTTCCTGATGATTGCGAAAAATATCCTTTGGTAAGCGTAGATAGCAATGGAAATACAAGATTTTACTATTCTTTTTGGCTCGTAAGAGAGCAAGATAAACAAAATCCTGCTTTGAGGTCTTTTCAAGAGCTTATTCGGCAGGAAGAACCCATAAAACTCAAACTACAACCTAACGACATTTTGATAGTAGATAACCATCGTGTTTTTCACGCCCGAACGCCCATTGAAGGTAACCAAGACCGATGGCTTAAACGATTTTGGCTTTCTGAAAAGTAAGCATAAAACCTTTTGTTCAACCTTAAAATTCCAAAATGTATGGAAACCACTCTTTTAATTTACCCCGACCCTATCAGTGTGGAGCGTATTTCCTACCTGATACACCAAAAAGGAATAGACCCTGCTATTGCCGCCCTTGACCTTGAAATGGTAAAAATGAAACTCCAAGAACCTGACGAAGGCGAAGGATGGACAGCCGAGCAGTGCGATATGGCTGAAATTGAATACAAACGCTATTTGCATCTTTGCAAAAAATACGGAAAAGGAATGGTGCCCAACAAAATTATGGACATTTTCTGGCATTACCATATTTTAGACACAAGGGCTTATCACAAAGATTGTGAGGCAGTTTTCGGACACTACCTGCACCATTTCCCTTACTTTGGTATGCGAGGCGAGCAAGATGCTCAAAATCTCAAAAATGCTTTCTACAAAACCAAAGAGCTTTATTTGGAAACTTTTGGTGAGAATATGCTAAGAGAGAGCTTGAATATTTTTGATGATGATGATGACGACGAGAGCGATTGCTGGCACGATTGCGAAAATAGATGTTGGCACGCTTGCTCTAATAAGTAAAGATTAAAGACTGCTCCCGCTCTAAAAAAGAGAGGGAGCTTTACTGCAAGGTATGAAGTAAAAAATCAAGCAAATATCCTCAAATTATCCACCTAAAAACAACAAAAATTTATGAAAAAACAATCCAATCATCAATCCGATATCAAGAACCCTAACAAAGGCACCAAAGGAACAAACATCACCTACGACAAAGCACAAGGCAATCGCGGCAAACAGCTCAACCCTAACCAAAAAAAGAAATAAAACGTATGCTAACAAGTGAACTTCTGCGTGAGGCATTTCTTGCAAAAATTTTAGAAATAGCCTCTATCAAAGAACAAGAGCAAAAAATTGGCACAATGATTTTGCAAAAAGTTCCCTTTCAAAAATTAGAGTACAAGCATTGTCAGAAAATTGCAGAGCTAATGGATTGGGAAGCCAATAGTGTTGCCCGGCTTTTCGGAATAAATGATTCTTTTCCTGCCACCAAACTACTTTCTCCCAAGTCCGAAAAAAAGATTTTACAATTTCTTGGAGAGAAAAATATGAGGAATTTGGAAAGAAAACTCATTTTAGAAGTAGCCATTCAGCAAATTTTAGCCTTGCTACAAGGTTTGAAGTAAATTTTTCAAAACAGCTTTTTAGCTTTGCTATGGTACGATTGGTAATCAACAAAAATCCAAAATTATGAACATCAATCAATATGAATCCCCAAATACCTCTTACTGGGGAATGAAATTGGGAAATTATTTGTTGTTATTGCACCTCAGTCAGTATTTGGCTTTTATCATTCCTTTGTTTGGTATCGCCGCACCTATTATGATGTGGGCAATGAATAAGGATAAGCATCCACTTATCGATAAGCACGGAAAAGTAATAATAAACTGGTTTTTAAGTTCATTGATTTATTACTTCGTATCTGCATTTATGGCTCTTTTTGCAATTGGTATTCCCTTCCTAATCATATTGGGGCTTATGAGCTTACTGCTTCCTATTATTGGAGCTATACAAGCAAAAGAGTTAAAAGAAAAAGTATGGAAATATCCCTTTTCAATAGAATTTCTTTCTACCCAAAATTCATAAAAATTATGAAAAAGCTATCGTTCATTATCCTTTTTTTACTTTTCTTAATAGGGAAAGAATCTTTGGCTCAATGTAAAGTTGATGTTTGGGAAATATCATTTTACTCGGGATATATCAATAACAAGTATCCCATAAAAATGGCAATAACGGTGATGAATGTGTATACAGATTCTGACCAAATGTATTGTGTGTATAGAGGGTATTACTATTACACCAATGTTGGGAAGAAATTATTTTTATACGGAGGATATAACCCGAATGGGTATATGGGAGCGGCTAACCCAAGAGAAGTATGGGACGATATTGTAGAAAGGGAGAACGAAGATGGCAATACAATCACAGGAATATTTTCATTCATAAGAGCAGATATAGGAGGCAACGAAATGAATGGTTACTGGCAGAAATCCATTGATAGTAATGAAAAATACCCCGTTAAACTAAAAAAGATATTTTAGCTTTTGAGGTATTACAAGGGTTGAAGTAATTTTTTCAAAAGAGCTTTTTAGCTTTGCTATAACATAGGCGTTTGCCGAAAAGCCTGAAAGAGAGTAGGCAACTGAAACTAGTAAAAATAACGTGAAAAATATGAAAAAAACAGCTTTCATTCTTGTTTTCTTTTTGGGGGTAAATTTTGCTTTTGCCCAAACTACCTGGCAGTGGAAACAGCACAACCTCAAATTTTCTTTACCTTCGGGCTTCAAGGTAAAATCAAACACAGCCAACCAGTTCCAAGCCAAAGGCGTAGGTGTTGAGTTTGATATTTTTGTTTGGCAAGACCATAAGGTTACAGCCAATAATATGAAAGATGCGTTAGTGCTTTTAGCCGATACCTATATTGATAACATTAGCCATTATGGCGAACACGACCTTGACGACTTTGAAGGGGCTTACGTAATCGGCGACTATAAAGGCAAAAAGACCATTTTCTTTGGATTTATTGATAAAAGAGGAGGCACCAATTTCTTTGCAGAGGTTATTTTTGATGAAGACGATGATGATGCCCTTGAGGATGCTTTCCATATCGTGGATAGCATTGATAGAATTGACTAAACTGCTACCTTAATCTTGGCGAAATCACGAGTAAAAACGTGGTTTCGCCGCTAATTCCTACTAATTCCTATTTCTTAACCTTAAAAATCAATAATTTTATGCTAAAACAAATCTTTGCTATTGTTTCTGTTGCGATGCTTCTTTCTGCTTGCGGACAAAAAAGCGAAAAAGGTGCTTGGTCGGAAAAAGATAAAGGCGACTTCAAGAAAGGTTGCTTGCAAGCTTATGATGAAAAATTAGCCAAAGAAGAGTTTTTCAAAGTTATGGGTATTGCAAAAGACGATTTTGTAAAAGTTTGCGATTGTAGTATTCAAAAGTTAGAAGCAACCTATGCCCCACAAGACATCATCAAAGGCGATAAACTTTCTGATGATGCTCAAAAGCTAATGGATAAATGCTTTGTTGAAAACTTTGTTGGTGAAAAAGGTGCTTGGAAACCCAAATTCAAAGAAATTGTAAGCAAGCAAATGGAAGAAATGACCGTAAAGAAAGCCCACTCTGACGAAGAAAAAGCCATTTTGCAAACACTCGGGCAATGCATGTTGGAAAAAGTTGAAAAAGAGTTTGAAATAGCTGATGTAATGAGCAACACTGTTTCAAATGCTTCTATGGGAAAAATAGAATCTATTGCGGAAAATTGTGCCGTAGAATTAAAATTGGGTATGGATATTCTGGGAGTAGTATTTGAAAAAGCCGCACAGGAACAAGAAAATCAACCTACCGAAGGGAAATAGGCACTCAAATATTTCAAAACTGAATGAGAAAGACGACATTATCGTTTTTGATGATAATGTCGCTTTTTTTATCTTTGCAAGAAAAAAATAGTTTTGACCGAAATCATCACTTCTTTACAAAATCCGAAGATTAAGCAAATTTTGCGTTTGCAAGAAAAAGCCGCTGAACGCAAAAAGCAAAAGCTAACGCTTGTTGAAGGGAAAATAGAAATTGGAATAGCTATTAGTGCTTCGGTGGCTATTCAAAGCGTTTTTTATTTGCAAAGCAAAGAAAGTGAAGTAAAAAATTTCTTTGCAGGGAAATTACCCAAACATACGCAAACACATTTTTGGGCTGTTTCGGAAAATGTATTCACCAAAATTGCTTATCGTGAAAATAGCTTTGGAGCGGTTTGCGTGGTGCAAACACCTGAAAATACTCTGCAAAACCTTGCCTTATCTGAAAATGCTTTGGTTTTGGTGCTGGAAAATGTAGAAAAACCGGGAAATTTGGGGGCTATTCTTCGTACAGCCGATGCGGCAGGAGTAGAGGCAATTTTTCTGTGCAATCCACAAACCGATTTATTCAATCCGAATGTAGTAAGGGCAAGTTTGGGCTGTATTTTTACCCAAAAAGTAATCACTTGCACCAATCAGGAAGCCTTTGATTTTTTAGCAAAAAGGAATTTTCAGTTGCTTGCTACGGCACTAACGGCTTCGGTGCCTTACACAAGTATTGACTACCGCCAGCCCACTGCTATCGTAATGGGGACAGAAGCCACAGGGCTTACCCCTTTTTGGTTGGAAAAATCTCATCAAAACATCATTATTCCAATGCGAGGCAAAATTGACTCAATGAATGTATCCGTTTCGGCGGCGATAGTTGTTTTTGAGGCAATCAGGCAAAGAGAATTAGGAGTTGGCTAACTCTTTGCGTATCATATTCTCGCAGTGCTGTAAAAGACTTTCTGCATTAGGGAAATCTTTTTGCCAAAGAGGTGGGAATATTTTTACTCGCATAGTGGCAAAAGGTTCAATAGGCATACGTTTCACTGTCCAGAAATTTTCCAGAGCAATGGGGATAATAGGGGCTTCAGGCAAAATTTCGCAGAGTTTTGCAAAACCAGCAGTTTTGAAAGGGCGTACCTCGTTGCTATAACGATTGCGAGTGCCTTCGGGGTAAATATATGCCGCCCAATTGTTTTTTTTCACCTTCCAAGCAAAATCTTCAATAGATTTCAAAGCATTTACCTTTTGACTTCTATCAATTACGCCGTGTCCGCCATAGCGAATATTCCACGAAACGCTTGGTATCCAATAGGCAAGCTCTTTTTTGGCAATATATTTAAGATGATGAGAGGTTTTGCTGAAAAGATAGCCCAAACACGCAATCTCGTATTCGCTCTGATGATTGCTAACTACAATGATAGGAGTATTTTCAGGGAGATTCTGTAAAACTTCTAAGCCTTCAAGGCGGGTTTTCGTGCCAATTAGAAGCGTAGAACGCCACACCAAACCCATCATTGCGTGGCTAATGAGCATATACGATTTATAACCAAAAAGCGAAAAAATAACGTGGAGCGGGTGAAAGACAAGAATAATAAGCAAAAAAACAAGCAGTTGAATAGCAGTCAGTCCCCAAGCGATAATTTTTTGGGATAATGAGTGGTCGGCGGTGTTTTCGTACTCTAATGCGTCTGAAAGAGAAGTCATTTTCAAACAATTTTGCCCAAAGATAGTTAAATTTTTTGATTTTTTGTAATTTTGCCAAAAAATATAGCAATGCAAACAACTTCCTTTGAAAACCAGCCCGTTAATTTTTATGAAGAACCCGAAGAGGTTTTTTCAATGAACCCCAAAAAGTTTATGCTTTGGCTTTTTGTGGTGAGTATCACAATGATTTTCGCTTCGCTTACCAGTGCCTATATCTACAAGCAATCCGATAAAGACGCTTGGATAACCTTCGATTTGCCCGAGGTATTGCTGTATAGTACGATTGTAATTGTGGTAAGCAGTATATTTATGCAACTATCATATCATTTTGCCAAAAAAGATGAAATTGGCAAACTCAAAGCAAATTTATTTATTACGGCGATTTTGGGAATAACTTTCTTAGTAATGCAGTGGGAAGGTTGGGTAAAATTGGTACAAATGGGGATTTTTGTAGGTGGTGTGGATAGAATGGGAAACCCCGTGAGTCCTGCGGGTTCTTTTGTGTACGTGCTAATGGGTTTGCACGCTTTTCACCTCATTACGGGATTGATTTTCTTATTGAATGTAACTTGGAGTGCTTTTCGTTTCAAGGTACATAAAAAGGCAATGCTCAAAATAGAACTTTGCAATATTTATTGGCACTTTTTAGGAGGCTTGTGGGTATATTTGTATCTTTTTATGAGCTTGAACCGATAAAATCCAAAATTTTACTTGCAAATTTCATTTGTTTGGTTTTTATTTGTGGTGAAATAATAGACAAAAACAACTCATAAAAATATGGCACATTCAGCTACTGCAACAGAAACAAACTCAAAAACAGGACTTTGGTTTGGAGGTAAAGAGCCATTCAAAGCCAGCTACGGAAAGCTAATGATGTGGTATTTCTTACTCTCTGATGCTTTTACTTTTTCGGGGCTACTGGTGGCTTATGCGGTGTTACGCTTCACAAAAACCGGTTATTATGAATCTGACTACGCCAAGCAATTTGCATCTATAAAAGAGGCAGGTGAAAAATTCGTAACTTCTGCTGATTATTGGCCTATCCCTGAAAGAATTTTTGATGCTTTTCCTTTCTTTCACGGTCAGCATTTACCACTGGTCTTTGTAGGTCTGATGACCTTCATTCTGATTATGAGTAGTGTAACGATGGTGCTTGCCGTAGAGGCAGGGCATCGCCGCCATAGAGCCGATGTAGAAAAATGGATGCTTTGGACAATTTTAGGTGGTTTGACTTTCTTGGGCTGTCAGGCTTGGGAATGGACACACTTCATTACAGGTACAGATAAGGGTGCAGTACGTGATGTATGGATGAATGGCGAGTGGGTAAAGCAAACCATTCACGGTGCCAATCTCTTTATCAATGAATACGGACCTGCTCCTTTTGCCTTTTGCTTCTTTACCATTACAGGTTTTCACGGATTCCACGTATTTAGTGGTGTTCTTATCAATATAATTGTGTTCTACAATGTGGCAATGGGTATCTACGACCGACCTGGTAGAAACTACGAAATGGTTGAAAAAGTAGGTTTGTATTGGCACTTTGTAGATTTAGTTTGGGTATTTGTATTTACGTTCTTTTATTTGGTGTAATTTGTGTAATTAAAAGTTTTGAGAAATATGGCATACGCTTATGAAAATGTACCTCCCGGAGAGTACCCTAAACCACAGACCAAAGTTATTTGGAAAACGTTTTGGATTTTATTCTTCATCACGGCTTTAGAGTTTTTACTTGCCTTTACTATGCCCACAGGAGGCTTACGTACTACTATTTTCGTACTGATGACTCTCGTGAAGGCTTTCTACATTGTAGCCGAGTTTATGCACCTTAAACACGAGGTAAAAGGGCTTGTGTATGCAATTCTTGTGCCTACTATCTTTGTCATTTGGCTTATTGGGGCAATGTTCATTGAGGGTGGCTCTATTTATGATTTGGTCTATAATCTTTACAAAAAATAGTAAAATAAACCAATTTGCAAACCTACAAGAGAATGTACTCGGAGTAGGTTTGCATTTTTTTTTGACTAAAATTTGCATATTTTAGAAAAAGTTTCTACTTTTGCACTCGCAAATACAGAAAAAACGCATTTTCAGAGGGATGGCAGAGTGGTCGATTGCGGCGGTCTTGAAAACCGCAGACCTCTTGCGGGGTCCGGGGGTTCGAATCCCTCTCCCTCTACCCAAAAGCCTCAAAGTTCAGCTTTTGAGGCTTTTTTCTTTTTTATGGTACAATTTTAAGTACAAACTTCTTCCCAAACAAAACATTTTCCTTCCGCTGTTGGTATATGAAACGGGCAATTTTACTTACCAAATGTTCAGCAAAAAAACAGCATTAAGATTTGATTTTCCCTAAAAATTGCCTTAAATTCGTAACTGCTTTGTCATTTTTTAGTCATAACTCAAACAAAACAAAATATCTTATGAATCAAGCAGAAATGGCTTTCAACGAACCCCTTTTGCAAGAAAACAAAAACCGCTTCGTGTTGTTCCCTATCAAATATTTTGATATTTGGGAAATGTACAAAAAATCGGTTGCTAATTTTTGGGTTGCCGAAGAGATTGATTTCGCCCAAGATGTCAAAGAATGGGATACCAAACTCAACGACAATGAGAGGCACTTCATTTCTCACGTTTTGGCATTTTTTGCCGCCAGCGATGGTATCGTGAATGAAAATCTTGCTATCAATTTCATCAACGAAGTGCAAATTCCCGAAGCTAAATGCTTCTACGGCTTTCAGATAATGATGGAAAATATCCATTCAGAAACCTACTCTCTAATGATTGATACCTACATCAAGGATAGCAAGCAGAAAGATTTCTTGCTCAATGCTATTCACAACATTCCTTGTGTAGGCAAAAAAGCAGATTGGGCTTTGCGTTGGATAACCAATGGCTCATTTGTAGAACGCTTGGTTGCCTTTGCGGCAGTAGAAGGTATTTTCTTTTCGGGCAGTTTTTGCTCTATTTTTTGGCTCAAAAATCGCGGACTTATGCCCGGACTTACTTTTTCCAACGAGCTTATTTCTCGTGATGAAGGTTTGCACTGCGATTTTGCTTGCTTGCTTTATACCAAGCACGTACAGAATAAATTGCCCAAAGAAAAAGTCTTGGAAATTATTACTGATGCTGTAAAAATTGAGCAAGAGTTTGTTACAGATGCCCTGCCTGTAAATTTGATAGGTATGAATGCCGATTTGATGAACCAATATATTGAATTTGTTGCAGATAGATTATTAGTAGCTTTGGGCTATGAGAAAATTTACAACGTAAGCAATCCGTTCCCTTTTATGGAAATGATTTCTTTGCAAGGAAAAACCAATTTCTTTGAAAAACGTGTAGGCGACTATCAGAAAGCAGGGGTAATGGCTTCCAAAGAAAAACAAGTATTTTCTACTGACGAAGACTTTTAGAAAATCCATACCCAAAAGAGAGCCTCAAATGCTTGACTGCGTTTGGGGCTTTATTTTTTTGAGGCTATCGGATTTGGGTTTCATTAAATTTTGCTAATATTGCCTAATTTCCCAAAACAAAAAAGTATGCGAAAAATTCAAAAGATTTTGGTTGCCAATCGTGGTGAAATTGCTTTAAGGGTAATGCGTTCTGCCAAAGAAATGGGATTGCAGACGGTAGCTGTATTCAGCGAAGCAGATAGAAACGCAATGCACGTCAGATTTGCCGATGAAGCTGTTTGTATTGGCGAAGCTCCCAGCAGTCAGTCTTATTTGCGAGGCGAAAAAATTATAGAGGTTGCTAAAAAGTTGAACGTAGATGCCATTCACCCCGGTTATGGTTTTTTATCTGAAAATGCTCAATTTGCCAAAATGGTAGAGCAGGCAGGAATTATATTTATCGGTCCGCCTGTGCAAGCCATAGAAGTAATGGGTAGCAAACTTGCCGCCAAAGAGGCTGTTCGGGCTTTTGGTGTGCCAATGGTGCCAGGCACCGAAGGGGCTATCAGCGATGTAGCAGAAGCAAAAAAAATAGCCGCTGAAATAGGCTATCCCATTCTCATCAAGGCTTCGGCGGGGGGCGGTGGCAAAGGTATGCGTATTGTAGAAAATGAAGCCGAACTTGCTGAGCAGATGGAAAGAGCTATCAGCGAGGCGATTTCTGCTTTTGGTGATGGTTCGGTATTTATTGAAAAATACATTACCGCTCCCAAACATATTGAAGTACAAGTGCTTGGCGATAAACACGGAAATTTGGTGTATCTTTTTGAAAGAGAGTGTTCTGTGCAACGTCGTCATCAGAAAGTAATTGAGGAAGCTCCTTCGCCTGTGGTTACGCCAGAGGTTCGTAAAGCTCTTGGCGAAGCCGCTATCAAGGTGGCAAAAGCCTGTGGTTATTACAATGCAGGAACCGTAGAGTTTGTAATGGATAGCAATCTGAATTTTTATTTTTTGGAAATGAACACTCGCCTGCAAGTAGAACACCCCGTAACCGAGCAAATCACAGGTATAGATTTAGTAAAAGAGCAAATTCGTATTGCAGAGGGAAAACCTTTGAGTTTTACTCAAAACGATTTGAAAATTCTCGGACACGCCATTGAAGTACGTGTCTATGCCGAAGACCCAACCAACAATTTCTTACCCGATATAGGCAAATTGCAAACCTATAAGCGTCCCCAAGGTTTGGGCATACGCGTAGATGATGGCTTTGAGCAAGGTATGGAAATACCCATTTACTACGACCCAATGATAGCTAAACTCATTGCCACAGGCAAAGACCGAAACGAAGCCATTGAGCGTATGAAAAGAGCCATTGATGAGTATCAAATTACAGGTATTGAAACCACTTTGGGCTTTTGTAAGTTTGTACTGGAACACGAGGTTTTTCTATCAGGCAAGTTTGATACCAATTTCGTAAAACAATATTTTAGCCCTGAAAAATTACAAACCTCGCCCAACGATGATGCCGAAAAATTAGGGGCTGTGCTTGTAGCTTCTTTGCTTTCGCAAAATCATTCCATTAGCAATGGTGCAATGAGTAGCAATGGGCAAAAAATCAGTAATTGGAAGAAAAACCGAATACTTAAAAGGTAATTTAGGCAAGAATTTTGCTTGATTTTTTCCAAAATAATGCAATGCTTAAAACTCTTTGGTATATCTTGGTTTTGGGACTGACTTTGCAAGTCGCTTGGGCACAGCCCAACTGCTTTTATGCAGTGGGCTACTCACCTTCGGCTTCGCAGGTGCGTATATGTGTGGGCAGACCTATTACGATGAATGATGTCGCTTGTACGAGTTTTGCCCCAGACCCTACGAGGCTCTACAAGTTTTTCCCCTCAATGACGGCTACGCCCTCCAAAACACATACCTATACCCAGCCTGGTACTTACACCGTAGAACTTATCGGCAATGTTCCTGCTCCGGGTACAGGGAATATCAATTCTATTCGCAACGATTATGTAGTGGTTTTACCTACACCCAAGCCCAAAATTCGTCTTACGCGTTGTGCCAATAGGCAAGTAAAAATTGAGGTTTTAGAATTTGCCCCCTACGACCGCTATAAGGTTGATTTGGGGAATAGTGCTACGCAGTACATTACCCCTTCTACCAATCCTTTTACTTACAATTACCCTGCCGCAGGCACTTACACCCTAAAAATTGAAGGCGAACACGCTCTTTTGAACCTTGCCAATGATTATTGTAGCGGCGTAAATGCCGATACTACAATTGCAGGTACGATTATTTATGATAACCTTTCAGCTATTGCAAGTAGTTTTAGTGTAATGCAAGAAGGACTTGCCTCTACTTGCGAAGGGAAAATAAAAATTACGATTCCGCAAGTTTTTGCCGATATACGCTACGAGGTGTATTTTTCAAAACAAGGGCAAAATCCTGAACTCTTGGCAACTTTTGAAAATCAGAGTCAGCAAAATGTAGTTTTTACAAAAGAAAAACTCAATACATTAGGGCAAACGCATCAGGTGCTTATACGTTTGCAAGATAAGTGTGGCAATCAGTATGATTTTACGCAAATTTTGCTTCCTGCTATCAGTGGATTGCCTTTGGAAGTTAAAAAGGTAAATGCTTCGTTTGATTTAGAAAACAATTTGCAAATTTCTTGGCAAGCCACAGGACAAGCCCCCGAAGAATTGCGAACTTATCAGGTTTTGGAAGGTACAAAAATGCTTGAACAAACTGCCGCTACACAGACTTTGCTAAAAGGTAAGGAAAAACAAAAAAGTTGTTATAGCGTAAGTTTTACGACACCTTGCGGCGTGCAGACGCTTTTTTCTAAACCTACCTGCCCAATGATTTTACAAGTTACAACAAGTAGCATCAGCGAAAGAACTTTGCAGTGGAATATGTATCAAAATTCTGATAATGAGCCTGTTTTAGCTTATCAGGTTATTAAGTACAATGCAATAGGGGGAGCAATAGATAATTTTTCGGCAGGTAGCAATCTTTCTTATACCGATAGTAAAGAGGACTTGGAAAATCAGGTGATTTTGTATCGTATCAGAGCTATCACTGCTTCGGGTGAGTATTTTTCAAATATGGTAAGGGTTGAGCGTCCTGCCCAAATTTTCTTTCCTAATGCTTTTACACCCAATGGCGATGGTTTGAACGATATATTTTTCCCCAAAGGTGTTTTTATCAAAAATTTTCAAATGTCTGTTTTTACACCTAATGGGCAAAAAATATTTGAATCTGCCGTTTTAGGTGAAGGCTGGGACGGCACATTTCAGGGTAAACCTATGCCACAAGGGGCATATATCTACCAATGTGTGATAGAAGATTTTATTGGAAAAAAAATACAACAATCAGGAACCGTATTGTTACAGCGATAATTTACGCCAAAGCAATTTCAAATTGCACCAAATCAATAAACTCGCGAATGCGGCTTTCAATTTCATTGATTTGCAGATTTTGCAGGCGTTCGGTGCCAAATTTTTCTACGCAAAGCGATGCCATTGCCGAGCCATAAATCACGGCATTTTTCATATTTTCAAAAGAAATATCCCCTGTTTTTGCCAAATAACCAATAAAACCGCCTGCAAAGGTATCGCCTGCACCTGTGGGGTCAAAAACATCTTCCAAAGGCAAGGCAGGAGCAAAAAATACTTGGGTTTGGTTGAATAGCAACGCTCCGTGTTCTCCTTTCTTGATAACCAATACTTTGGGACCCATTGTCAGGATTTTTCTTGCGGCTTTTACAAGAGAATATTCTTTGGCAAGCTGGCGGGCTTCTTCATCATTGATAGAAAGCACATCTACGAGTTTGAGCGTTTTCATTAGTTCGTCCCAAGCTGTATCCATCCAAAAGTTCATCGTATCCATTAGTATCAGTTTGGGGCGTTTGCGGAGGCGTTCTACTACGGTTCGCTGAATGGTAGGCGTGAGATTGCCAAGCATTAGGTATTCTGTATTCTGATAACTTTCAGGAATGATGGGGTCAAAATTGGCAAGTACATTTAGCTCTGTGGCAAGTGTGTCGCGGGTATTCATATCGTTATGATACTTGCCTGCCCAAAAGAAAGACTTTTCGCCTTGCTTAATCTGTAAACCTTCGGTATTGATGCCGTGTTTTCGGAACATTTCTATCGTTTCGGTAGGGAAATCATCACCTACTACCCCCACAAGATTGATATTTTTGGTAAAATAAGAGGCAGAAAGCGAGGCATAAGTCGCCGCACCACCAATAATTTTATCTGTTTTTCCGAAAGGGGTTTCAATGGCGTCAAAAGCAACTGTTCCGATAATGGTCAAACTCATTGGATTTTTATTTTTAGGTGAATAGCCGCAAACTTACAAAATTTTTGGGAAGGTGAATGAAGTTATTGAGAATTTTCATACTTTCTGAAATTAAAACTGGCTAAATCAGCAAGTTTTTTCATTAACAAAAGAATTTCAGGTGGTGCTTCTTTCCCTTTTTCTGAAATAAGTAATAAGCCACAAAAAAAGTATATTTTTGCGAATGCGAAAAATTAGTATTACTTCCACGGAAAAAGAATTGTTAGAAGCGGTAAAGTTCAAGAGCAAAAGCCCTGTTTTGAGGAAACGTTGCGAGTGTATTTTGTTAGCGTCTAATTTGGGTTTAACGGTTGCTCAATTGGCAGAGCATTTTTCTGTAACCCGAAAAACCATTTACCATTGGTTCAATCTTTGGGAAACATCTAAATTATCAGATTTAGAATCAATTCCAGGTCAAGGAGCTAAGAAGAAATTAGCCAGTATAAGTCAGACGGACTTGAAATTTTGCTGGAAGCCCATAGTCAGAACCTCAACGAGGTATTGAGCATTTTAAGCTCAAAGTATCAAATAGACGTATCAAAAAGGACTTTGATACGCTTTTTAAAAAGATAGCGGTTACACTTGGCGTAGGGTGCGTAAAAGCGTGGCTTCTAAAAGAGATGCCGCTTTGTTTGAGGAAACTGCTCAAAAAATAGAGACTTTGTCAGATTTAGCCAAAGCCAATTACCTTAACTTGTGCTTCTATGATGAAAGTTATTTTGGTTTAGTGCCTGTGGTGCCTTATGCCTGGCAGCAGAAAGGAGCAACGATTTAATTGCCCAGTTTTAGAGGTAAGTATATCAATGTAGCTGGATTTTATCAGACCAATAATGAAAGAAAGATGTATTTGTTTGAACAAGAAACTATTAATGCCCAAAAGTTAGTAGATATGTTTGAGGATTTTGCTCAAAGTATCACCTGCAAAACGGTGGTCGTTCTGGACAATGCTCCTATTCATAAAAGTAGCTTATTTCAAAGTAAAATAAAGAAATGGGAAGAAGAATATGATTTGTATTTATTCTTTATTCCCCCTTATTGTCCAGAATTGAATCTAATAGAAATTTTTTGGAAAAAAGTAAGTACGAATGGCTTTCTTTGCAAGCCTATAACTCTTTTGATAACTTGAAAAAAGAGCTAATAAGTATCTTTCAAAATAAACATCAAAAATATAACATTAATTTTGTCTGACTACTTACTATTCGTAAAAAGCTGAAATAAAAAATTTACCCTAACTTTTGTCATCAACCTTTTCGGCGTAAATTTCAAAGTTTTCAGCTTTTGCAAAAATCATTTTTTGCTTGCCTTTAATGCTATAACGCAAAATTTTTTCTGCTTCCAAGTGCAAATTCAGTTCTTTTTCCGAGGAATACAAAAAATTTTCTGTTTGCAAAAAAGCCCTAATACGCAGAGGCTTTTGACTTTTATCAAATTTTATCTCCAAAAACTTTACTTTCAAATCATTACTTTTAGCTTGGTATTGCAAGATAAGTGTATCGCCTTTTTGCTCCTTTTTCTCATCATATAAGCCCCTAAAAGCGGATTTATTGATATTGGCTTGCTCAAAAAATGCCAACTCTTTTTCCCAACGAATATCTGAAACTCTTTTCTGCTGTTTTTGCTTTTCAGTAATAGTAGTTTTAAGAAAAACTTGCTCTTTTTGGGGATATAGTTTTTGCAAAAAAGCCTCTAAATCGTAGTAATAACTGATATTTTCAGCTACTTCCTGCGGCTTGGAGCAAGCAAAAAAGAGAAGCAAAGCAAGCCCCCAAAATGCTTTTTTCATTTTTGTTGAATTTTGTTTCTTAAATAACTCACAAGCATTTCCAAAGGTTTCTGAAAATGCTTGTTATTGGGAATAATTATATCTGCCTCGTTTTTGAAAGGTTCAATATAACGCTCGTAGGTAGGGGCAACGTGCTTTTCGTAGCGGTACAGCACATCAGAAAGGTCGTAGCCACGCTCTACTTGGTCGCGATGAATACGGCGTTTTAGTTTGATATGCTCTTTGGCATCAATAAAAATCTTTAAGTCTAATAGTTCGGCAATTTCTTTGAAGTAAAATACAAAAATCCCCTCTACGATAATAATAGGAGCAGGCTTAAAAATCAGGGTTTTAGGGACTATATCAGGGTTGTTGTAAGTATATTCCAAACGATACACCACCTCGCCGTTGCGAAGTTTCTGAATATCGCGAGCGTATTCGTGAGCATTGATAGATTCGGGCAAATCAAAGTTATGCACACCATTCTCATCAACAGGTTGCTCTTCGCGTGGGCGATAGTAGTTATCTTGCGAAATAAGGCAGACCTCCTCTTCTGAGAAAGCATTGAGCAAACCTTTCAGGAAAGAAGTTTTGCCCGAAGCACTCCCCCCTGTAATACCTACAATAAAAGGCTTTTGCATAGAAGTAATTTTTTTCGCCTGCAAAATTAGAAATCTTTGCCAAAATGCTGATAAATGCTTTTGGAAAAAATGCAAAAAAATCTTATTTTGGTGCAAAATTTTGTTTGTCCTTTTCTTGAACATAAAAAATTTACTTTTATGGAAGATTTTTTGCCTATTCTCGGAACAGACCACATTGAATTTTACGTGGGCAATGCCAAACAAGCCGCTTATTTCTACCAAGCCGCTTTTGGTTTTGAGCTTGTAGCTTATGCTGGACCCGAAACAGGAGTACGCGATAGAACTTCGTATGTATTGCAACAAAACAAAATTCGCTTTGTGCTTACCGCTCCAATGTTTCCTGAAAGCGAAATTGCACAACACGTACATAAACACGGCGACGGCGTAAAAGTGCTTGCCTTGTGGGTAGATGATGCCGAAAAGTCGTATTATGAAACAATGAGCCGTGGGGCTAAATCGGCTTTTGAACCTAAAAAACTGCAAGATGAGTATGGCGAAGTGGTGATTTCGGCTATCCATACTTACGGCGAAACTATCCATACTTTTGTAGAACGCAAAAACTACAAAGGTGCTTTTATGCCCGGTTATGTGCCTGCCAAAAGCACTATGAAAGTTGAACCGATTGGCTTAAAGCACGTAGATCACTGCGTTGGCAATGTAGAACTCGGTAAAATGAACACTTGGGTAGAATTTTATGAAAAAGTAATGGGCTTCAAGTTGCTCGTAACTTTTGATGATAAAGATATTTCTACCGAATACTCTGCTCTTATGTCCAAAGTGGTTTCTAATGGCACGGGCTATATTAAATTCCCTATCAACGAACCCGCCGAAGGTAGAAAAAAATCTCAAATTGAAGAGTATTTGGATTTCTACAAAGGTCCAGGTGTTCAGCATATTGCTATTGAAACCGAAAATATTATTCATACCGTTAGCGAACTTCGTCGCCGTGGCGTAGATTTCTTGTATGTACCCGATAACTACTATGATGACCTCTACGACCGAGTAGGTAAAATAGACGAAGATGTCCAAAAACTGAAAGAACTCAACATTTTGGTAGATAGAGATGACGAAGGGTATTTGCTACAAATTTTCACTAAACCCGTAGAAGACCGCCCTACGCTCTTTTACGAAATTATCCAACGCAAAGGTGCAACCTCTTTCGGAAAAGGTAATTTCAAAGCCCTTTTTGAAGCCATTGAGCGTGAGCAAGCCGTAAGAGGTAATTTGTAAAAATTACCTTTCCCAACAAATTCTTATTTCAAAGCCTTCATCTTTTTTGATGAAGGCTTTACTATTTTTAGAACAATACCGATAAATGTAAATTCCAACGATTTTCAGCACGAATTTCGCCATTGCCCAAATTTTGAGCAATAGGCATTTGCATATTTACTCCTACACTTACTTTTTTGAAAGCGTACCAATCCAATCCAAAATTTCCTGCCAGCAAACTGCCCCCTGTTTCCGCTACAATCTCGCTATTTCTTTCATCTTGGGCTGAAAGTTCGTAATAAATCCCGATATGAGGCATTAGAGCAAAATTTTTACCTAATTGCTGAACATAAAACACATTAGAGTTTCCACTAAACCGATTTCCAAAACGATAGTTTTTAGGATTGGCAGTGTTAATTTTATAGCTCACATCTTGATTGAAGCCAAATTTTGCATAACGCAGATTGTAAAAGGCTGTGAGCAGAAAATCAAAACTACCCGAACCCAACTGAAAATTTGCATTAGCCACCTGACTGCCGTCTTGCTCACTATAATCGTACCTGCCCGTAGGTATTTTTACTCCTCCGCCTATCCATAAGCTATGTTTCCACTTGCTTGGAATGGTATCGCCTTTCATCTGCCTATTGAGTACATTGTAACTTGCTAAAAACATCATATCATTAAAGCCTTGAAGGTCTTTACGCAGATTATTGATGTCTGTTTGATAGTTGAAAGAATAAGGCAAAAAAGTGAGAATTTGCAATTTGGGGGTAGGGTAAAATCGTCCCCAAAGCTCTGTGGTATGAAAATACTCTCGTGTGCGTAAAATACGCGAATTTAAGTGCGATTTAAAACGCAAACTCCGATATCGTAAGCCTATAAAGTTTTTATTGAATTGTGGCATTAGCCCCAAATAATAGCTTCCTACACCACAGCCACAAATATCACAGGCATTGGATACAGAAACATAACTGATAAAAACAACCAAAAACCAATATTTTTTCATAAAAACAAGTTTATTCTTCTTGCAAAAGTGAATTGCGGATAAACTCCTCATCAGTCAGTGTTTTCAAAAAAGCGATTATTTTTTGCTTTTCATCTTGCGTAAGCGGTATGCCCAAATGTCCATTGGATTTGAGTAGGGGGTCAAGCGTAGGGCTATCCTGAACACCAAAGCTATAATGGTCAAGAACTTGCTCCAAATTTCTAAATCTGCCATCGTGCATATAGGGGCGAGAAATTTCTACATTTCGCAAACTGGGAACTTTGAATTTGAACCTATCCTGCGGATTGAGCGTAATTCTGTACCTACCCGTATCTATGGTATCCACGCCATTAAGTTGTATGGTACGCAGTGGCAATCCATTGTTACGAAAATTATTATCAGTAAAAAGTTCGCCTTTGTGGCAAGAGGCACACTTTTGCTGAAAAATCTGCAAACCTGCAAGTTCTTGCTCGTTAAGATTGGCTTCGCCACGCTTGTATTTATCGTATTTGGAATTTGCCGAAACTGCCATCAATTGGAACTGCGAAAGAGCTTTCAAAAACCTGTCCAAATTGATTTCAGGCGTGCCAAAGGCTTTTTCAAAAAGACGTGGGTATTCGGGGTGCTTACGAAGTTTGGCAAGAACATTGCTTATTTTCTCGTCCATTTCGTTTTCTGCTTCAATGGGTGCAATAGCAAAAAGGTCTAAATGAAAAACTCCTCCGTCCCAAAAAAACTCCTTTTCCCAAGCCAAATTCATAATAGGCAAAGCATTGCGAAGGGTTAGTTTATCGTCAATACCGTGGCTCAAATCGTGTCCGTGTTGGGTAAAAGCTGCACTCGGAATATGACAGCTTCCACAGCTAATAGAACCATCACGGCTCAAAATGCCATCAAAAAACAGCTTTTTACCCAAAAGAAACCCATTTGTAGTGATAGGATTTTGGGAAAAATCGTAATTAGGTTCGGGAAAATGAGCAGGTTTCTGAAAGCGAATAACAGGCTCAGTGTTTCGCTTACACGCAAAGAAAATGAAAATCGCTAAAAACCCATAGATAAACTTTTTCATAGCTTTCCAATTTTTTAGAAAAGCCCCTCTTTCAGAAATGGGAAAGAGGGACTTTGCAAACTTTTCAAAAAATCTTAATGTCCATCGTCGTGCACGTGGTCGTAGAGAAACATATTTTGGTAGTTGTTGGCAATATTTGGACCCAAAGGGCTAACCATTACGGTATGATTGTTAGCAATTTTGAGTTGGTAATTTCCATTGAAAAATTTGAGGAAATCTGCTATCAAATGCAAGGAAGGAGTTTTCCCCTGACGCACTTTAAGGCGGTCGTTACCAAAGCTCAATGTTACTTTGCGTATGCAGTTGATGGTAGGTGTAGAATACCCGCCAAAACCTCCAATATGATAACGGAACTTACCATCTGTCGCCGCAGATTGAGGCGAAGTACCTTCAAATTTCACAAAAATATAGCCTGTATTCCAACTCCAATACATACCTTGTGCCGCCCCTGCAATATCCAAAACCCCTGTACGCTCTGAAACAGGCTTGGTATTGCGTAAGCTATCTACCCCCACCAAGAAAGAAATTTCGCTGTAATCGCCTTCGGGAATGCCTGCTATCATACATTTCTTGCTTGCGGCGTTTTCTTGGTCTATCAGAAAATAGCTCTGCTCTTGGGGAACAACAAAAGTAGCACCGCTGGCAGTTTTTAGCTCAATATTGCTGATAAAGTATTTGAGCAAAGTAGGCGTAAAAGTTTCACCTGTAAGAGGATTGGTGTAAGAAACATTCAATTTGAGTTCCTGTGTGCCTACAAAATTATCAAAATACACTTCGGCACTACCACTTTTGTTGGGGTCGGGACCTGGCTCTACGTTTTTCTTCTTGCAAGCAAAAAAGCCCACAGCAAGAGCTAAAACACCAATTTTCAAAATAGATTTGTTCATACGTGTAGATTTTTTGGTTTTAGGTTAAAATTTTAATGATTTTCGTTTTTGCAAAGACCTACGATTTCGTGAAATACATCGTGCAGGGCAGAGAGTTTCTGCTTAATGCCTTCATCAGTAGCTTTTGGGCTTTTGATAAAAGCATCTAACTCTTTGCTTCCCTTTTGCAGTTTTTTTACTGCTTCTTTAATTTTAGGCGTGTTGTATTCTTTGGGAATAGCAGATTTTGCCAAAAGATTGGCTTTTTCAGCCATTTCACTGCTTCGTTTCTTGATAGGCTCTAAATTGCCCTCTTCCGAAGGGTGAAAGGTTTGGGACATTACTACGTGAAACTCTTTGAGTTCCTTCCATTTATCCCAAATAGATTGAGCCTGCAAGAGATATGCAAAACTCATCAGAAATACTAAAACTGAAATTCTCTTCATCATAATTTTTTGGATTTGCGGGTTTGTAAAAAGTTTTGGCTACCTCTTGATTGTTTTTCGGCAAAGAAAAGTCCAATCCTGACCACAAAAAACAAAATAACTCCTATTAAGAGGGTTAGCACAAGGTATGTTTTCCAATGAGCTTGATGTAAAGTAGGGTTTTGCATCATATCATAAAGTTTTATTAGGCAAGCCCCTTCTATAATCGTAAGCCCAATGAGCGTAAAAGAGAGCATCACAGGCAAAGTCTGGAAAATTAGCAGGGTTTGGGTAAGTAATTTTTCCAATTTACTTTGCCTTTTGCACAAACGTCCTTTGGCATCTACATAGTAGATACGGGAAAGCTGAGGCAACCTCTCGCTTTCTTTGATTTTTGAGGTTCGCATCTGACTGAAAGCATTAGGATTTCAGGCAAAAAATGATTTTTTGCTAAAAATAGAACAGAAGTAAAGCAACAACCTATCAGATGCTATACGCGTGGCGGGTGAAAAGTATCAAAAAGATATTCTTGATGAGGCAAAAGCAAGAAGAAAGTCGGAAAAGGACTTTTGATTTCGTTGAAAGACTGCTGGAAAGTGAAATTGGGTAGGTTTTCTGCAAAAAGCGTGAAGGAAAAAACTTCTATGCGTTCTTTTTGAGTTTCTTTTTCTTGTTTCTGCTTTTCGGCAAGTTTTTTCATCAAATAACACTTACCACCGCATTTGAGCTCAGGCTTGAAACGATTTTCGCAAAGATTTTTGGCTATGTAACTTTTGTTGAGTTCAAAAGAAACCTTCACCCAAAACGTTTGTAAGGGTTGCAGAAGCGTAGCAGTAAGCAATAATATAGGAATAAAACGCTTCACTATTTTTACAACTTTGTTGCAAAGGTAAAGACTAAAAAAGTATTTCACAAAAATTTCAGGCTGATTTTTATCAGCAATTTTTCTTTCTTTAATGAAGCCTAAGTACTTCTTTTCTGCATTTGAAAAAATTTGGGAGATTTTTTCTCTTGTATCTTGATATTTAGCTTATTTCCTGTTTCCTGTATCCTATTTCCTGTTTCTAATACCAAAAATAGCTTTCTTGTTTTAGAAAAATTCGTAACTTGCACCGCTCAACATAAACACAAGCAAAATGAGTTGGTTTATCAGACAAGAAAAAGGCATTCAGACCCCTACTTCGCAGAAAAAGGAATCGCCTGATGGGCTTTGGTATAAATGTCCTTCTTGCAAAAAGGTAATGCTTACACACGAATTGCAAGCCAATTACTACACTTGCCTGAATTGCAATTATCACGAAAAAATTGGCTCTGCTGAATATTTTGCCATACTCTTTGATAACAACGAATTTACCGAACTTCACCCGAATATGACCTCCGCCGACCCGCTCAAATTCGTGGATAGCAAAGATTATCCCACTCGTATCGCCGATGCCCAAAGAAAAACAGGCTTAAAAGATGCTATCCGTACCGCTTACGGCAAAATGAATGATATAGAGATTGTGATTGGCTGTATGGATTTTGAGTTTATTGGTGGCTCTATGGGTTCGGTAGTGGGTGAAAAAATTGCTCGGGCAATAGATTTTTGTTTGGAAAAGCGTTTGCCTTTACTGATTATCTCACGCTCGGGGGGGGCAAGAATGATGGAAGCTGGTTTTTCGCTTATGCAAATGGCAAAAACTTCTGCCAAACTGGCTCTTTTGGATAAAGCGGGCTTACCTTATATTTCCTTGCTTACAGACCCTACCACAGGTGGCGTTACTGCCTCTTTTGCTATGCTTGGCGATTTCAACATTGCCGAGCCCAATGCTTTGATTGGATTTGCAGGTCCAAGAGTAATTCGTGAAACGATTGGTAGAGATTTGCCTTCGGGCTTCCAGACCGCAGAATTTGTTTTAGAACACGGCTTTTTGGATTTCATTGTTCATCGTAAAGACCTTAAAGATGAGCTTACCTCACTGCTGAAAATGATTTCACCCAAAAACGGCAATGGAAAATAGGCTAAACAAGACTTTGGTCAAATATTTTTTGCCAAAGTTCGTATAAGTGCATTGCCTCTTTTATACATTTTTTACTCATAAATGCAGGAGCTTCGTTTCTTTGAATTTGACTAATCAACCGCTCCAAATGCAAAAAACGAAGTTCTTTTTTTCCTTTTTTGCTTCCCCACAAGTACGTAGGCAATACCTCTACCCTACTGAGTTGGGTGTGCGTTTCCTTTCCACAAGTACCTTTTGTGATATGCAATTTTAGCAGGGGAATAAGTCTATCCCAAACAAAAATATCGTAAGCTACAAAATCGGCAAGGGAATAAATGGCAAAGCCCTGTTTCTTTTTTTGTGTAAAAGGACAAATAAAGTCGTATTTTTCCATTGGTTGCGGGTTGTGCGGGTGGCTTCCCAAAATAATATCCACGCCACACTCACCGAAAATTCGGTGAAAAATTTGAATGGTATGCTCCGAAGGATACATCTGGTAGGCGTTTCCTGTATGTAAAGAAAGTACAACCAAATCGGAGCCTCGTCTGTGGGCATTTTCTACATCTTTTCGCAATTTTTCCAAACTGCAATCAGGGAAATTGAGCCTTTCGTAATTTACTAAATATTCTTTGCCTTCGGGTAAAACTTCTCTATTCAATGAGTATGTGTAGGCGATAAAAGCAATTTTAATGCCCTCTCGTTCCAAAATAGGGAAATTATCACGCTCCTGCCAATTGCGGGCTGTACCTGTAAAAGCAATTTTCTTGCTTTCCAGAAATTCAATTGTTTTGTAAATACCTTCCTCTCCCATATCCAAACTATGGTTATTGGCAGTAGAAAGAATATCATAACCTTTGTAATGCGGCTTTCCACTGAAAATTTCAAACATTTCGGTATTAGCATTGAAAAGCATATCTGTTATCATCACTTCGGGAACGAGTGAAGCTGATTTTTGTAAGTGGATGGGTGTTTCTAAATTCGCAAAAACAATATCTGCATCAAAAAAGAACTCTCCTACTTCGTTCCAAAGATTTTGGGTATAGTTTTTTTGTATCCAAGCATAAGGCATTAAATCGCCTCCGACAGAAAGGGTAATTGTATTTTGAGCCGTAAAACTTTCAGGCAGAGAAAATTGGATTTTTTGACTTCTAAAATGCTCTACAATAGACTTTAAAAAGTAAAGTGGTGTTTGGAAATAGTATTTGTAGCCTAAAAAAAATATATCTTCACGAGTGCAAAAAGGCGGATTTTCCTCAAAATTGGCAAGAGGCATTTGCCATTTTTTGCCTTTTAGCATTCTGAAAAAGCCAAAAAATATTTTCAGAACAATAAGCCAAAGTTTGCCTCGTAAGCTATAAGGCAAAATTTGTGGAAAAGGATTTTGGAAAGAGATTTTTTGAAAATTTTTAGGCATACTTTGTAAAAGCGTCAATGAGCAGTTTTATGCCAAATCCCACAAAAATAACCCCCGAAACCTGATTGAAGCGTTGCATAATAAGTGGTGTAAATAATTTGCGAAGTCTTGAAGCCGAAAAAGAGATGCCCACTTCTGTCAGGAAAATAGCGAGCAGGCAAAAAATAAAAAATACAATTTGCAAATTGAAAGGGAAATACTTTTCTGTTTGCAAATGAGCTACAATAGCCACCCAAAAAAAGAAGTTTACGGGGTTGAGAGCATTTAGTAAAAAACCTTGTCCAAAATAATATAAAGCATTCCCCAAATGCGTTTTTGTGCGTTTAATTTCTATTTTTTTCTTGAAAATACTACCTGCTCCTAAACCTACTAGAAGCACCCCTCCTACCAAACTGCTGTAAAAAGGCATTTGAGGGGTATCGGGCAAGAAACTCGTACCCGCCATAGCCGCCGAAATAAAAAATATATCTGAAAACACCACTCCCGAAGCTATGAAAATACCACTTTTGTAACCGAAATCTATACTATTTTGGATAAGGGCGAAAAATACTGTTCCGAGCATACAGCTTAAAACTACCCCTGTTCCAAAGCCCGAAATAATTGCATCAAACATTCACTCTTTCAATTTGGGGCTGAAAATAGTAAATTTATACTAAGATTAAAATGATTTTCGTAATTGTTTGGGTATAGTTTGCAGTAAGGAAACAGGAAACAAGAAACAGGAAACAAGATTTTAGAAAATAGATGTCAGGCAGAAAAAATACAGAGAAAGCCCAAGAATCAAGAATAAAAGTAAAAATCTCAAATTTTAGAAATTTATGAGTTAGCATTTTACAAAGCCGATTTAGTTGAGTAATTTATCATTGAAGTAAATTCAGCCTTTATTTTGCTTGAAAGTGATTTTTTGGTTACTTTTGTTTGGGGTTTGGTATCAATTTAAAAGTTTTGACTATGAAAGTTTTTTACGCCCTTACGATTAGCTTATTTCTATTTTCTGCAAATATTTTAGCACAGTGTATTCCCAGTGGCACAAGTTCCTTTGGACTTCCAGCACTTATTTGTCCTGATGAAAACGTAAATTTTTCCAATCCTCATAGCTCAGGCTTTACTTATGAATGGGATTTGTGTGGCAGAGATATGGAAGCCCCCCCACAAGTAACCTTCCTGACAGGAATGATAGGCAACGAAGGATTGGGACAAACCCAACTTGTGAGCGAAAATGGAGAGTATTTTTTATTTGTAGTAGCTTACAACACTTCTCGTCTTTATCGCATTGATTTAGGGAATAATCCTCAAAATCCACCACAAGCCATTCACAATTTAGGTAACTTATCAATTTTGAACAGACCTTGGACACTGGAAATTATCAAAGACGAAACATCAGGGATTTGGTATGGAGTAACTTGCAACTATCTCTCTAATCAATTCATTCGTCTTAATTTTGGAACTTCTATAAAAAATACTCCCTCGGCGAGTTTTATGGGAAGTTTAGCCCCTTCATATACTTTTACAGCCGCAACTAAACTGATAAGAGATGGGAATAATTATTACTTTTTCATTTCTGGATATTTTGCAAATGCAATTGCAGTAGTTGATTTAGGAAATAGCTTAAACAATAATTTTTCAATGAGTAACATTATCAACACAATAAGTTTAACTATTTCAAATCCTGAAACTATGGATGCTATCAATGATTGTGGCGTATGGAATTTACTCATTGTATCATCAGTAGGCAATAGACATATCATTTTTGATAATGGCTTAAATAATAGTCCCTCTATTGTTAATGAACCCTATAGCACTGGATTTGGAACAGCAACAAGTGTAAAACTCTGTAAAGAAAATGCTAATTTTTATGCTGTTACCACAGATGCATTAGGCAGAGTACAGGTCAGTTCTTATGGCAATAGCATTAGCAATAACGCTGTCTCAAATACTTTCTTGGGTACGATTTCATCATTAACAAACTTTCAACAAATGTACGGTGTATGTGTTTTAAACTATCAAGACAATTTTATTTTCATAGGAGCTAACTATTTTGCTAACCAACTCTTTCGCATAGATTTTCAGCGTCAGTGTGGTGAAAATGTTTCTTTTTCTACGACTTACAATCCTTCTAATATACGTTATCGCAATGTAGGCTCGCACCCCGTTACCTTACAAGTAAAAGATAACACAGGGAATATTGTACATTTCTACGAAGGAAATGCTAATATCAATCCAACTACTACCGTAGCTAATTTTGTTGCTAATGATGTTTGTATCGGCTCACCAGTCGTATTCAATAATACTTCTATTGGTAGCGATAGCAATGTGCTTTCTTGGCAATGGAATTTTGGCGATAGCAATACTTCTTCACTCAAAAATCCCACACATACGTATAGCAGTGCAGGCAATTATACCGTAACCCTGACCGTCAATAACTTAAATGGCTGTGTAAATAGTATTAGTAAGGTTGTAAGAGTATCAGGCGGGGTAACAGCCGACTTTCAAGTCCCAGCAACAGCCTGCGTAGGACAAGCCATTAGTTTCAACAATTTTTCAACTTATACCAATGTTCCTTTTCACGCCGCCACTGGCTTTTATTGGAACTTTGGCGATGGCACTTACTCCCCTTTTCAGAATCCTACCAAAACCTACAACACCGCAGGAACTTACAACATCACGCTCACCGTACAAGATTCAGCAGGTTGCACCAATAGCATTACTAAAAATATCCAAATTTTGGATAACCCCGCTGTTTCTTTTAGCTTCCCGCTCAATATCTGTGCAGGCGTACCTGTGCAGTTTATCAGTTCGGCAACGAATGCTACCGAATATTTGTGGTTTTTTGAAGGGCACGGCACAAGTACCCAAGCCAACCCCACCATCACTTTCCAACAAGGTGGCTTTTATGATGTAACCCTACAAGTAAAAAATAACAACAACTGCATCAATACTTTCACTATTGAAAATATCCCTGTCTTTGATGCTCCCGCTATTATTTTCACAACCCAACGTTTTCTGGATAACCCCTTGCGGGTGCAGTTCAACAATTTTACTTCGGGGGCTACTAGCTACGAATGGAGTTTTGGCGATGGTAATACTTCTTCTTTGCCTCAACCCACTCACACCTTCTCGCAAGCAGGTGAATATCTGGTAAGGCTCAAGGCTATTAGTCCTAATAATTGTGAAAGTTCGTTTAGTCAGATTGTAGGAGTTGGGACACTCAAACCCAATATAAGCCTCAATGAATTAGGTTTTGAAAACAACCAAATCAAACTTACTTTGGAAAACAAAGGAAATACCTTACTCAATAATTTACAAATTTTCGTTGAAATTGCCGATACTACTTTCAGCGAAACCTACGCTCCTATTATTGGAAGAGGTGAAATAGTAGATTATACCTTGCAAACTATTATTCCGAATGAGATTTTAGAGAAATCAAGGTATTTTTGTGTGAAGGTTTTGCCTAAGCCCTCTTTACAAGATACCGACCTTTCGGATAATCAAAAATGCTTCAATCTTTCCAATCGTTTGTTTGTGTATGAGCCTTATCCCAATCCTGCTCAAAATGAGGTAAAAATAGCTTTTACTGCTCCCAATAGCGGTGAATTACTTTTCAGAATTACAGATATGCTCGGAAAGTCTATTGTCAAAACGGGCATTGCCAGCCAAGGCTATAATGAAGAAGTTTTAGATGTAAGAAGTTTTGCCAAAGGGGTGTATGTAATTACTTTGGAATTTGGTGGAAGTATTATCCACAAAAAATTGGTTATCAATTAGTTTTCTGACAAAATTTTTGATAGCTTTCTATTGCTTTGGCGTGTTTCAAATCTTTAGCTTTACGAAACTCCAAACACGCTCCCGAAGTATCCTTGAACTGCAAACGCAAAAGTCCTCGCTGAAAGTAGGCTTCTGCTTCTTTGGGATTTAGAGAAATAATTTTATTGAAATCATTGATAGCCCCCGACTCATCTCTCATACTGATTTTCACTTTACCTCTCAAATAATACCCTGCTATGTTTTGAGGCTCTTTGCGTAAAAAAATGTTAATCGTTTCCAATGCATCCAAATAGTTTTGCAAACTATCCAAAATATAGGCTTTTTGAAGCAAAAGCTGATTTTTATTTGGGTTTTGCAAGATTTCTTGTTCTGTTTTCTGCAAGCGTTTTTCTAAAACCTGCACATAGTTTGTTTTCGGACTTTCAGCGGTTTTTTGAGCATTGCAAGCACCAAGCAGTAGTAAATTACAGCACAAACAAAGCAATTTTACCGCAAATTTCTCCTGAAAAAGGAGAAACTTGCGGCAAAAGCAAAAGGGTAAATACGCAAAATAATTATTTAGGTTTGTTTCCACCTGTTTTGGGAGCAGGTTTAGTATTAGGAGCGGGCTTCTTGGTATTATTAGCAGGTTTCACATCAGGAATAGCCTTCAATTTGAGCAAATCCTCTGCTTTTTTCAAAATATCTCCGTCATTCTTTTCATCAACAATTTTTTGGGCAAATTCTTTGGCTTTGGGCAAATCTTTTTTAGCGTAGTAATAGCCCATCAGATAGTTGTAGGCAGAGGCTCGGTCTTTGCGATATTTGGCAAGTTCTTTTTCTTTGTCTTGTGCCTTTTCAATGAGTTTATCTGTTTCGGCAAGGTAGGTTTCATAAGGCTCTTTTGCAAGTGCCTTGTCGTTGATGTCGTTGCTATTTTGCGATAAGCGGTTGTTGGCTCTATAAATCAAAAGTTTTGGATAATCAGGGTATTTTTGAAAACCTTGTGCAAAGATTTCATCAGCTTTTTCGTAGTTTTCCTTGCTAAGCATATACGAATAGCCCGCAAATACATAGTTTTCTATGCCAAACTGCTTTTTATTGAGTTTGTTTTTAGCAATTACTTCCTCAAAAGTCTTACCTGCTTCGGTGTATCTTTTTTGGCTGTATAGCGAATCGGCTATACGGCGAATATAATAAATGCTTTCTTCATCATCGGGGTTCAAATCGTAGGCTTTGCGAAGGTTGGCAAAAGCTTCATCATTGTTTTTATTGAAGAAAGCAATATCTGCCAAACACTCATAGTCAGAAGAGAATAGTTTGATACCCGATTGTAAAACTCTGCTCATATAGTTTTGAGCCTCAGCAGTTTTACCATTTTTTTGCAAAGCATACGCCATCCAGCGGTTAAATTCAGGATATTTTACTTTACCTTCCATAGCTTTTAGCTCTTGCAAGGATTTTTCGTATTTTTCAGTCTTATACAAAAATATGGCATATCTATAACGCACTTCATCACTTTTTTCGGAACGAGCCATATACTTATCGTAATAAGCTATGGCACTATCCAATTTGCGTGCTTTGGCATACAACTCCGCAATTTTGCGATAAATAGGGGTGTAATCAGGTGCGGCTCGCATAATTTCTTTGTACTCCTTCAAAACATCTGTATAGTCGGGATTTTTGCCAAAAAGATTAAACTCCATACGTTTGGTGAGAGCCTTACCGCTTTTACCATTGCTTTTAGCTTTGGCAAAATCATAATTGGCGATAGCTTTGGGACCATTTTCTGATTTTTTGGTTAGCATATAAGCATCGCCCAAGAAAATATAAGCATCTTCTGTAACGTTTTTGTGTTTGATAGCCTCTTCTAAAATCTTGATAGCCTCAAAGGGGTCTTGGTAGGGGGTATCGTGGCTGATATATACCTCGCCAGCACGCAAAAGCACATTGTAGTCTTTGGACTTGGTTTTCTTGATAACTTCATCAATCATAGCTTTTGCACCCACTTTATCGCCTTTCATTAGCTTTACTTCTGCAAGCCCAATTTCGTTCAAGGGGAATTTTTTATCTGCCTGCAAACCTTTCTCAAATTGTGCTTGTGCTTGGTCAGTTTCGCCTGTTTTGGCATAAAAATAGCCCAAATAGTAGTAATGCTCGGCGGTGGGTTTGCTACTTACGAGTTGTTCAAAAACTTTCTTGGCAGAGCTAAATTGCTCCATATCCATATATTGCAAGCCTTGCTGAATGGTTTGAGCCTGCAACACATAGCTGAAAATAAAAGCCAAAGCCAATAGACTAACTTTTTTCATTTGTGTTTGAATTTTATGGTTTGAAAACTATTTAACTTCCAAATTTCGTGTAATAATTTCCACTTCACGCGTAGGAATTTTCTTGGGTAAAAGTCCTGCTTTCAGAAAAATTCTTTGTCCTGTTTCTTGCCCCAAAAAGCTCATAAAGGCATACGAAAGTCCTATTCGGTTATTTTTTACGATGCTATACACTTCTCTTGAAAGTGGATACAGATTTTGTGCCAAACTGGTTTGCGAAGCAAAATAAGCCTTTCCTGTGCTATCTTGCACGGGTAAAATTTTTACACCTGCCAAGAGTTTCTGATTGGCTTCGTTATCTTCGCTTATCCAGCTAAAACTCACAACTCCCAAAGCATTTTCTCGTTTGGCAACCTGCTCTACAATAGCCAAATTAGATTTTGTGCCAAAAATTTTCAGCTTGCTAATGTCGGCAATTTCAAATTTATTTTTCAAAAAGTTATGATTGCTGGAATTGGCATTATCCAACACAATAACGATTTCACTATCAGGATTTTGGGGGTTAATTTCTTTCCAATTCTTGATTTTTCCTGTAAAAATATCTTTGAGTTGCGAAAGGCTAATGCTTGTATCTTTGATAGCAGGGCTAACCACCACCGAAATAGCATCTACATAGCTCACCCAAGCACGTGTAATGGTTTTTTGTCTTTCAATTTCTTTCTTTTCGTTGCTGTTCAAATCCCTGCTGATAATGACGGCATCAACACTATCACGCAAAAGCAAAGCCACCGCTTTATCTTCGGGGGCTACTACAAGATTGATTTGTGCTTGCTCATATTCATTCATAAACATTTTCGCCTGTTGCTGAATGATATGGTAAAATGCCTCATCTACGGCAATATACACACTTCCGCTGGTTGGCGTATCATATTTTTTTTCAGCGTTTGGCTTTTCTTGGGTAGTAGAATGACAAGACCATAAAATAGCCGCAGAAACGAAAATTAGGGAAAGATTTTTCAAAAGTGTTTTCATTAGTTAAAATTTTTGGCAAAAATAAAATAAAATTCCTAAAAACTCACGTAATTTCAAGCATTATTTTGTCTTTGGGCAACTTTCAGCTTTTCCAAAATTGAACCCAAAACCATTCCCATAATACTTGCCAAAAACCCTGCCAAATTCGCAGGTAAAAGTTCTATGGGGGAAATTAAGCAAAAAATCCATACGATAAGCCCTATAAATGTAGAAAGCATAGCCCCCAAACGAGAAGGATTTTTCAGATACAATGCCGCCCAAATGGGTACAACCAAAGTTACTAACCCCGATGAAGCCGCAAAGCTGGCAAGCTCAAAAATACTTTCACCCAAATTTGCCAAAACAAGCGAAAGAAGCGTAATTATCACCACCGAAATACGCAAAAGCCACAAAAGCGTTTTGTCAGTCTTGTTTTTGATAAAAGGTAAAAGAATATTCTCGGCAAGCACCGTAGCAGGAGCTAAAATAGCTCCACTCGCCGTACTTAAAATTGCCGATAGCAATGCTCCTAAAAATAAAATTTGCACGCCCAAGCCGCCAATTTGTAGCACGAGTACAGGCATTAGGGCTTCAGGATTTTCTTGCAAAAGGTTTGGATATAAAATGCGGGCATAAAGGGTAATAACAAGTGGTATAGCCGTAATGAGCAGATACACCCCTGCTGAAAGAAATGAGGCTCTTACGGCAACTTTTTCAGATTTTGCAGAAAGAATACGTTGCAAGACATCTTGCGAAGGAATTGAACCAAGCCCCAAGGTAAGCCAAGCAGAAATATATGCCAGAATATCCGAAAAATTACGTTCAGGCAATACCTGAAAATATTTTGGGGGCGTTTGGGCAAGCACTGCGTCCAAAGATATTTGCTCCGACAAATTCCACCAAATCGCTATCAGCCCTGCAACAATAATGAAAGATTGCAGAAAGTCTGTAACCGAAACTGCCCACATTCCGCCGATATAGGTATAAATAAGCACTACAAATGCCCCTACTATCATACCCGTAAAAATGGGCAATCCCATTACACTTTCCAAAACTTCTCCAAGTGCTTTGAGTTGTGCCGCCACCCACCCAAAGTAAGTAATGACCATTATCAAACTGCTGATGAAAGCAATTTGTGTATTGTATCGTTTTTCAAACAAATCGCCAAAGGTTAGTAAGCCCAAACGATACAGCTTTCTTGTAAAGAAAAATCCTATGATAATCAGAGCCAAAACCGCTCCCAAAGGCTCTTCAATAATTCCCAAAAAACCATTTTCAGCATACTCCGAAGGGCTACCCATTATCACCTCCGAGCCGAACCAAGTAGCAAACAAACACGCTACCGAAACACCCAAAGGTAAATTCCTACCTGCCAAAGCAAAATCTTGGGCATTTTTTACACGTCTGGAAGCCCAATAGCCCACCAGTAGCGTAAGCAACAAATACAGCAGTATAAATATCTGTAAAGCACTCAAAATTTCTATGTTTTTGGCTGAAAACGGCGAAAGTAAAAAATGAAGGACAAATTTTCAATTTTTTCAGTATTTTTTCTGCAAATTTCAGCCCTGAAAAGTTACTTTTTTTGCGTTTTAGGAGTTTTACTCTTTGCTAAAAGCTTTTGTTTAGGTTTGTGATGAGCCACAAAACAGCAAGAACTACTATGTTCCAAATAGCCATCGCCTTGCCATAGGGCGGCGTTATCGTGAGGGCGGGCTTGATATTTTTGCTGTTTCCATTGTTCTTTTTCTTGTTCTAATTCTTTTTGCAATTCTTCATTAGAAAGGGCATCAATGAGTTTATTCAAATCGGGTTGCCCTGCATCTACCCAAGCCGTATACCAAAAATCGGCAACCGCCTTGATAGAAGCCCGCATACGCCTTTCTACTTGCCCATTGAGCCTATCGTGATAGGCTCTGGAAAACTCACGCGAATAGGTACGTATCGTGATTCTGTTGCGTTCTTCAAAGACGTATTTTTTATCTTCGGGAAACTCTTTGGTAAGTTCTTTTTCAAAGCGAAGCACCGAATCCAAGGCTTTGTGAGCATTGATAACATAATCCCAAGCACGCAATTGGGTGTTTTTGATATATTCGGCTCTTCCTACAAAAAGGTCGTAGTCTTGTGAGAAAAGTTCGGGCAAACGCGATTCCCAAAAGCCGTGAATACCCACTTGTCCTGTTTTTTGTCCGTTGTAGTTTTCGGTAGTATGCAAAGGCACATTGCCGTCGGCAATATAATGCCCCAAATCAGCACTCAGACGTAAAATTCGCCTTGCATCTCTTTGTTCAAAAGCCCTTGTAAGGTCGTGTTTCATTTTTTCAATATGCCAAGGCACTATGCCATAGGCTTTTAGGGTATCTTCTGTAAAACGCTCCACAGCTTGTTTCCAATAACGAGGCATCTTATAGACGGCACTATCATTGAAAAATTTATCATACACGTCTATATCTATGAAATGTCTTTCTGCCTCGCCTTCTACGGCATACCTACGAGAATCAGGATTTACGGCTTCTTCTGTAATGAAAGTGATATAATGTTTGTAAAAACGAATCATTTCGGGTGGTAAACAAAATACCGCCAAACGATTGATTTTTTTATGTCCAAAAAAGCCCCATTGAGGCAAGCTTTTTTGTGTGCCGCTCAGTATGAATGTGAGTACGATAAAAAGTAAAAATGTTTGCAAGTATTTTTTTTCCATAATCAGGTTGTCTGAATATTTTGAGGTTCAAGGGGTTTAAGAGTTCAAAGGTTTTAGGGTTTAAGGGTTTAAGAGTTCAAAAGTTCAAAAGGTTTAAGGGCTCAATGGTTTGAGAGTTCAAACTTCAAACTTTTAACTCTCAAACTTAATTTACTCTTCATTTTTATCCCAAAAATCCCAACCAAAGAAGCTAATTTCAAAGATTACTCCTGTTTGCCTGAACGGATTGCTGGGCGTAGTGGTTATGCCTCCCAAACAAACCTGTATGCGACTGGTAGGATTGAAAGAAATACCCAAAGAAGCTATAGAATTAGATGTATTGGCAAAGGTAGCATCGCTCATCAAAGCCCAACGCTCACTAAAAGGGACTTCAATTCCTGCAAAGATACCTAAATTATCGCCATTACCCGTAAAAGCATCATTGGCTATGTAAGCCCCAAGATTGATATGCCAATCTTCCATAAATTCGGAAGCAAGCATTGTGTAAAAAGTATAAGCCCAATGCCAATGGCCCTCATTGATAAGGTTTGTACCCATTTGCGTACCCAAATTGATACGCAGTTTGGGATGTGGCAAAATCGGAATACCTTTTTGCATATTGAAAAGCACCAAAGGGGTTACCGACTCCAATCCGAGTGTATCTTCTACCGCCAGAAACTTGGCATTTCTTCTCCAAGAAAGGTCTGTATCCAAATTAAAACCTAACTCCCAATGATGCCCTATGCCGTAATCAAAATCAAATTTGGTTTGGGCTGAATGAAGATGCCAAAAGTTAGTCTGAACTTGATAAAAATGCTTGCCTTTATGCGTAATTTCTCCCGAAGGAATGGTAAAAAAAGTTTGCTGAGCCTGCAAAATCAAGCACTTGCCAATAAAATACAAACCCAAAATCCAAGTTCTCATTTTTTTAGGATTGATAGAGCCAAGCCAAAGCGGCTTCTTTATTAGGGAAATTCTGAAAATCAAAATTTTGAGTAGAAGTAGCAAAATGCAAAATACTTTTCTCCGAAGCCAAACGATTGAAAATATCTTGCGACTCTACCCTTGCGGCTCTCAGACGATAGCCTAACTTGTGGGCGTGCTTTTCGGCAAGTGGAGCAAATTCATTGATGAGCCACTCCTCTGTACCCGTAGGAATGATACGCTCTTGGGAAGCATCTATGAAAAAATAAGGGGCTTTGTGTGTTTCAATCAAAGCAACTGCTTCCAGCCATACCTGCTTAAAATCTTGCTCATTCAGAAAGCCCTCAAATATTAAAAAAACCGTTTGAGAGGCTTCCTCATAGTGCAAACTATACTTTCGCATACCCAAACTTTTGGAGTAAAGGTAATAAAAATCTGCAAATCAGAAAAATAAAGCCCCATACTTTTTTAGGCTAAATTTAAGCGACAAGTTGGATTTACAAGATTATTTATCAACAACTTACCAACACAGGCTTTTGCCCAAAGGCTTTCATTGTTTTGATATGTGAAACAATCGCGTGCCAAAGCGTAGGAGCTTCGTAATAAGGTACATTATAGCTTTCGCAAACTTCTTTCACAATTTTACTGATAGCAGGATAATGTACGTGGCTAATGCGTGGAAAAAGATGATGCTCTATCTGAAAGTTCAAACCACCTACTAGCCAAGAAATGAGTTTGCTTTGAGGAGCAAAATTGGCAGTGGTACGTACCTGATGCTCTGCCCATTCGGAATCAATAAAAGTGCTTTCTGCTACAAAATGCTCGTGTTCTACCTCTTCTACCATATGAGCCAGCTGAAAGGTAAGCGATAAAGTAATGCCCATTACTACGTGCATCAGGCTAAAACCTATTGCCCAAGCACCCCACCCCACAAAATACACAGGAATTGCCACATAAAACACCACGTACAAAATTTTGCTTATCCAAAAAATAATATGCTCTTTGAGCGGAATTTTGCTAATAGGGCTATTGTGAATTTTACGCTTAAAGTATTTTTGCATATCTGTCAGGAAAACCCAAGCAAACGAGCTAATAGCGTACAAAAAGAAAATATAAATGTGCTGAAAGCGGTGAGCGGGTTTCCAAACTTGTGTAGATGCCATTCGTATCAGGGGACTTTTGGCAATATCATCGTCTAATCCGTCTATATTGGTATAGGTGTGATGTGTGATATTGTGTTTGATTTTCCAAATAAAAGCATTTCCCCCAAGTGCATTCATCGTAAGACCTAAAATTTCGTTGAGTGTTTTACTTTTGGAATAACTGCCGTGGTTGGCATCGTGCATTACATTGAAGCCAATAGTTGCCAGTACAAAGCCCAGCAAAGCACTGCCCAGCATACCTGCCCAAGCAGGCAAAACGTTGCTCAAAAGCAATACATACAGCCCCAAAGCAGAGGCAATGAGAATAATTGTTTTAGAAAACAAACGCCAATCGCCTGTTTTAGAGAGTTTTTTTTCTTGAAAATAAACTTCAACGGCATTTTTGAGCGTTTCGTAGAAGTTTCCTTTGCGGTTGTTGAATGTTACTTTGGGCATAAATAAAAAGGGTATTGAAATTAAACTTTTTCAAGTTACGAACAAAAAAATTCTGCTCCTAACAAAAAGTGCAAAATAAAATTTTATGCTTTGCTATTTTGCAAAAAATTTGCACTTTGCTAAGAATGGATAGGATAATAAGGGAAAATAAAATGCTTCCTACAAGTTCCTCATCAAAAAATCTGTCATTAGTTGGTAGAGATGTAAGCGGGTATTTCCGCCGTAAATGCCGTGATTTCGGTTGGGGTAATAAAAACTTTCAAAATGCTTACCTGCCTTGATGAGAGCCTCTTGTAAAGCCACTGCATTTTGAAAATGCACGTTATCGTCACTAGTGCCGTGTATAAGCAAAAACTTGCCTTTTAGCTTGCTTGCGTGGGTATTGGGAGAGTTTTCATCGTAGCCCGCAGGATTTTGCTGGGGCAAGCCCAAATAGCGTTCTGTGTAAATAGTATCATAAAAACGCCAATTTGTTACAGGAGCTACGGAAATAGCGGCTTTGAAAATATCATTGCCTTGCAGAATACAATTTGCCGCCATATAACCACCATAACTCCATCCCCAAATACCTATACGGCTGGCATCTACATAAGGAAGCGTTGCCAAGTATTTTGCCGCTTGTATTTGGTCTTGCACTTCTAATTTGCCGAGCTGTCCGTAAGTACATTTACGAAAAGCCTCTCCTCTGCCTCCCGTACCACGGTTATCTACACATACAATCATATATCCCTTTGCGGCAAGATGCTGATACCAAAAATAATCAAATACATTCCATTCGTTTTCCACTTGTTGCGAGCCCGGTCCGCCATATACAAACATCAGTACAGGATATTTTTGCGAAGCATTAAAATTCAAAGGTTTGATTTGCCAAGCGTTTAGTTCGGCATCAGGGGTTTTTATGGTAAAAAACTCTTTGGGGGAAATATGATACTCTTCTAATACTTTGCGTAAGGTGCTATTGGTTTCCAAATCTTTGATTTTTTTGCCTGAAACCTCGTACAAGCTATACGTAGGAGGCGTATTGGCTGTACTAAACTCGTCCATAAAAAACTGGCAATCATTACTCATCGTAACTTTGTGCATACCTTTTTCGGCGAGCAAGATTTTTTCAACACCTTTATCCAAAGAAATCACAAATAAGTTACGCTCCAAAGGTGAATTTTTTGTAGCTGTAAAATAGAGCAGTCGCTTTTTTTCATCTATACCCACTAATTTGCTGGCTTCCCAATTCCCTTTGGTAATTTGTCGGATTAGCTTTCCGTTTATATCGTAAAGATAAAAATGCTTGAAGCCATCTTTTTCCGAAGCCAAAATCAGTTCTTTGCCATTTTGCAAATAGTGTAAATCTTCACAAAATTCAACATCAACATAAGCCTTATTTTCCTCGTTGTAAATGGCTTGTGTAGTATTTTTGGCAAGGTCGGCGTGAATAAGTTCCAATTTATTTTGCAAACGATTGAGTTTACGAATAGCAAGCACATCAGGGTTGCGTGTCCATTGCAAGCGGGCAATATACATATCTTTTTCTGCACCCAAGTCAAGGGTTTTGGTTTGCTTAGTATCCAAAAAATAGACTGAAATTGAAACAAAAGCATTTTGCTCTCCTGCTTTGGGATATTTGAAACGATAATCTTGCGGATAAAGCCCTTTCCATATTTGCATATTATACTCTCTGACGCGGCTTTCGTCGAAAGTATAAAAAGCTATTTTTTTGCTATCAGGCGACCAAAAAAAGGCTTGTGCAAAACCAAATTCTTCTTCATACACCCAATCCGTAGCACCATTGATGATTTGGTTAGGCTTTCCGTTTGTGGTAATTGCTGTTTCAGTTTGCGAAGCAATATCCACTAAAAAAAGATTGTTTTCTCTTACGAAGGCAATTTTTGAGCCATCAGGCGAAAGGGTAGCATAAGATTGCTTGCCGTTTGGAGAAACTTGAATAAGTTTTTGGGTTTTGAGGTCGTATAGATAATATTCTGCTTTGAAAGAGCGGCGATAAATAGCTTCTCGCTGAGTATAGAGTAAAATTTTATCTTCGGTAGCATTGAATTCGTAGCTATCAAAATCAATGGGCAATTCGGCAATTAAACCTACATTTTTACCTGTACGAGTTTCGTACTTGTATATTTTTCTTTTTTCGGAAACCGTATAAAAGCGGCTATCCTTCATATAATCAAACCCCTCAACGGCTTGCGGGTAAAATAAATATTTCTGCCAAATATCCTCAACGCTAACGGTTTTCTTTTGAGCGAAAGCCGAAGCAAAAGCAAAAAGAGCGAAAAGTAGGCTTTTAGTAAATTTTCGCAAAAAAATCTGATTAAAAAGTTGATTTTGGCACATAACTTGCTCTGATTTTGGCAGATTTGAATGAAAGAACCCAAGCATATAGTTTTGTTTGTTTATGTTGTTTAATTGTTTCAAAGAAAACCCCAAGTATTTTACTTGGGGCTTTTTGATTTTTTAGCCTTTGGTCAGGTATTCAATCATTGCCTCGCGTGAAACTTTGGTAAAGCTCTGACCTTCGTGCCAATTGGCAGGGCAAGCCTCTCCGTGTTTTTCTAAATAAATGAGTGCATCAAGGGTACGCAAACATTCATCTACGTTACGAGCCAAAAGAAAATGATTGATGCTTTCGTGCTGAACGACACCATTTTTATCAATCAAAAATGTGCCACGCAAAGCAATAGGAGCACCTACAAAAGTAGCATAGCCTTCTTCGTCGTAATCTTCGTAGCCGCCTAATACTCCGTAGTTTTTGGAAATCGTTTTAGCAGTATCCGCCACCAAAGGAAAGGTTGTTCCTTGTACGCCACCTTTTTCTTTGGGGATAGAAAGCCATACCAAATGCGTGTCTTCGGTATCGGTAGAGCAACCTACTACTGCACAATCTCGTTTTTCAAATTCGGCTAATTTTTCCTGAAAAGCCCAAATTTCCGTAGGACATACACCACTGAAATCTTTGGGATAAAAGAACAAAAGCACATATTTTTTACCTAAATACTGCTCCAAAGAAAAATCTTTGACAATTTCCTTGCCATTGATAACAGCAGGAGCAACAAAATGAGGGGCTTTGCGTGTAACAAGCATAATGCAAAAAGTTTAGGTTTGATGGTTCAAATTGAAAGTTTAAGGGTTCAAGGGTTCAAAGGTTTGAAACTTTAAGAGTTCAAAGGTTCAAAAAGTTTAAGGGTTCAATGGTTTGAGAGTTCAAACCTTAAACCTTAAAACTCTCAAACCTGTTTTCATCAATGAAGTTACTACTTGATTGCGTAACTTGTATTTTTTCTGGATTTTTTCTTGCCTTTTTCAAAAACAAAATCTACTTTACCCAAACGAATACCCGCCCAACCTACTTGATTGATGAGCGTAATATGCCCGCTAGGGTGCGATACCTCTTCGGGCTTATCTAAAAAAGTGTGCGTATGACCTCCAATAATTAAATCTATGCCTTCTACGGCTTGGGCAATTTTGTAATCAGAAATTTTCTTGGGCTCTTCATCATATCTGTAACCCAAATGAGAAAGACAAATTATCAAATCACATTTTTTAGATTTAAGGGTTTGTACCATTTCTTTGGCAGTGCCTATGGGGTCAAGGTATTTGGTATTTCCATAAAACTTATCCAAAACCAAGCCTTTCAGTTCAATTCCTAATCCAAAAACGCCAATTTTAATGCCTTGTTTTTCAAAAATTTTATAGGGCTGAAAAGCATTTTTTAGGCTTTCTTCCCCTGAAAAATCATAGTTGGCTATCAGATATGGGAAATTTGCGTGAGGAAGAAATTTATTAAAACCTGCTATGCCATTATCAAATTCGTGGTTGCCGATGGTTGCGGCATCATAACCCATTTGGCTCATCAGTTTTAGCTCAACTTCCCCTCCATAAAAATTAAAATAAGGCGTACCTTGTATAATATCGCCTGCGTCCAAGATTAAAACATTGGGTTCTTGGCTACGGATTTGCTTAATAAGCTCGGCTCGGCGAGCCATACCGCCCAAACCCGCAAATTTTCTGCCATCATTGGGGAAAGGCTCTATCCGAGAGTGCATATCGTTGGTGTGCAGTATCGTAATTTTTACGACCTCTTTATTACTTTCAGCAAAAAGCAAATCAGGGGCGAGAGCCAAAGCCCCCATTCCTACCAAACTTTCCGTAAGAAACTGACGGCGAGAAATCATTTTTACTTTATTTTTGCACAAAGCTATAAAAAAATCTGCATAAACCTAATGAATTTTGTGTTAAACTTACGTCAGAACCTACTTTTTTATCTCTGCCTTTGTTTTTGTGTGCTGTTTGCCTTTGCAGATTTTGACGGATACTATTTTTACGACGATACTACTTATGCTTCGTATGCTTATAGCGTTTCGCAAGGGAATTACTCCATTCATACATCTGATATTTTCGCTCACCGATGGGGGTTGATTTTCCCCTTGGCTCTCTTTTACAAAATTTTTGGAGTGAATGATTTTTCTAACATACTTTTGCCCTTGCTGGCTACCCTTGCGAGTTTTACCATTTTTTATGTATGGATAAAAAAAAATCTTATCCCAACTCAACAGGCAATTGCTCTCTTGTTATTCTTTTTAGACTTTTACACGCTTTTTTTTGCCAATAAGTTATACCCTGATGTTTTACTGAGTACACTTGTTTTAGGAGCTATTTTTCTGCTTTGGGAAAGAAAAAACAACTTTTGGCAAGCATTTTTCTTTGTTTTTTTGAATTTTTGGGGATTTTTATGCAAAGAAACTATCCTTTTTGTTGTGCCTTTCTACGTATATGTATGCGTATATGATTTGCTAAAAAAGCAAAATTTGGGCTTTTGGGTAATGGCTTTCATTACAGCCCTTGTATTAGGCGTTTTTTATGTAGGTTTGTATGCCTATTTTACAGAAACCCCTTTTTTTCGTTTCTCTCTTATCCAAGAAGGGCATCAGGAATACACTCAATTCCGTAGCGAAAGTTTTTTATTGGAAAGGCTCACGTATGCTCCCTTGCAAATGTTTGTGCAAACAGGCTTGATAATTGCCTTTGCAGGTGCTTTGACAAAACTATTTGCTTTGAGCAAAGCATTGCAAGATTTTTCAAGTTTTACACTTGCGGCTTTTACATTCAGTCTGCTTTCCTTTTGGCTAATGCCCGTAGATTTTGAACATTATACGCCTATTTATCTGCTCCCTCGCCATATTTTGTTTTTAGTGCCTTTGGGGGCAATCGTTTCGGCACAGGCAATTATGCAAAACCCCTACAAAGTCCTCACGGCTCTTTTGTTGTTTGCTTCTGCACTTTGGGTTTGGAAAACTTTGGGAATAAAAGTAGCAGGATTGTATGCAGTTTTAGCAGGGTGGGTTGGGTTACCTCAGCCCCTAACCAATAGCCTTACTCCCAACATACCTACAAAGGGAAAGGGGATTTTGCAGTATTTACAACTTTTCTACAAAAAAGAGGTTAGCATAGCTATTTTGGGCTTTTTACTGATTTTTCACCCCGTTTATACAATGCTCAAACCCACCGAAACAGGGTACAAATACGAAAAAATGCTATTTGAAAAACATTTCGGTATTTTTCAAAAACCTTGTATCGTTTTTACTGATGATAAACTCGTTTCTGGACATCTATGGTATTTCCGTTTTGAAAAACCACAAGGTGTAAGTTTTAAGAACTTTGATGAAATGAATATGCCAAACCCAAGCAAACTGCCCAAGTATGTTATCTTAAACGAATATAGTATCGCCTACTTTGAATTGTTGGGAGTGAAATTCCCTGAATGGGTAAAAAAAATACCTGAAAACTGGCAGAAAATTGCCAGCTTCCATAAAGTTCATCTATACCAAATCCCCTAAAATTAGCTTACACTGCTTTTAGGCTGATGTCTAAACTTTTTACAGAGTGAGTCAAAGCTCCCACAGAAATAAAATCTACACCACACTCGGCAATACCTGCAATGGTTTGCTCATTCACTCCGCCTGATGCTTCTGTTTGATATTTTCCTGCAATCATCTCCACTGCTTTACGCATATCCGCCAAACTCATATTATCCAGCATTATTACATCAATGCCCCCTACCTCCAAAACTTCTTGCACCTCTTGTAAATTGCGGGTTTCAACTTCAATGCGAAGTGAAAGATTTTTGGCTTGTAGATACGTATGCGTTGCCTCAATAGCCTTACGAATACCTCCTGCGTAATCAATATGGTTATCTTTGAGCATAATCATATCATAAAGCCCAAAGCGGTGATTTTTGCCTCCTCCTATCCAAACTGCCCATTTTTCACAAATCCTAAAATTGGGTGTAGTTTTACGAGTATCCAATAGCTCTGCTTGGGTATGAGCAATTTTTTGTTTCAAGAAATTCGTAAAGGTGGCTATTCCACTCATTCTTTGCATACAATTCAGTACCAAACGCTCTGCCTGCAAAATAGAACGAGCCTTCCCTGAAACATATAGACCTATATCACCTTTCTTTACAGCAGAGCCATCAGGAATTAAAGTTTCCACTTGCAAAGTTTCATCAACAGCCTTGAAAATCATTTCTGCCAGTTCCATTCCTGCCAAAATACCATCATCTTTGATAAGCAAACGTGCTTTTCCTATTGCGTTTTCAGGTACAGAAGCCAGCGTAGAGTGGTCGCCTTCGCCAATATCTTCTTGCAGTGCAAGTGAAATAAATTTGTGCAGATTTTCGTTGCTTGCGTAAGTAGGTCGCATATTTTTATAGCTTTGAAGTTTATGAAATCACAAAAAAATCCTATAAACCTTGTAAATCCTGTAAATCCTGCTGATATTTTTCGCTAATTTTGTCAAGTTTTTTAACTCAACCAAAGAAAAAGTATGAAAATTTTGTGTGTAGGCAAAAATTACGCCAACCATATCGCTGAAATGCAAAGCGAATTTGATAAATTTTCGGGCGAGCCTGTCATTTTCTTAAAACCCGATACAGCTCTCTTGAAAAGCAATTCGCCTTTTTACTATCCCGAATTTAGCAAAGAAATTCATCACGAAGTAGAAGTCGTAATCAAAATCAGTCGCGAAGGCAAACATATTGAGGAAAAATTTGCCCATAAATACTATGAAGAAATTGGCTTGGGTATTGATTTTACTGCAAGAGATTTGCAAGCCAAACTCAAACAAAATAGCTACTCTTGGGAACTATCCAAAGCCTTCGACGGCTCGGCAGTAATTTCAGACTTTTTACCCAAAACAGAATTTGCCGACCTTCAAAATTTGAATTTCTTTCTGGAAGTGAATGGCTCAAAACGACAAGAAGGCAATACCGCTCTGATGATTTTCAAGATTGATTACATCATTTCGTTTCTTTCTAAATTTTTCACACTCAAAAAAGGCGACCTTATTTATACAGGTACGCCTGCGGGTGTGGGAGCCGTACAAATTGGCGATAGACTTTGTGGCTATCTGGAAAATCGGAAAATGTTTGATTTTGAGGTTAAATAAATTAGAAAATTTTTGGCTTTTTCTCTAAAAATCATTTACTTGTGAGAAATTTCTCACAAATAAACTTTTCTGTATTATGAATCTTGTAGAAAAAGCCAAAAACATTTTGCTAAATCCCAAACAAGAGTGGGAAGTGAGCAAAGAAGAAAAAACAACTTTTAGCTCACTGCTCGTAGGTTATGTTGTGCCTCTATCGCTGATAGGAGCGGTTGCTCATTTTATTGGTTATGGGCTGATTGGATTAGACTTTGGTTTAGTGAAAATCAAGGGGATAGATTTTGGTATCAAAATGGCTATTTCCCATATCATTGGGGCAATTATCGGCTATGTTGGTACAACATATGTAGTAGATTTGCTTGCTCCCTCTTTTGAGTCGGAAAAAAACTTGGATAAATCTGCTCGTTTGGTAGCTTATTCGCAAACAGCCTCACTTATTGCGGCGGTTTTCCATATTATTCCTTCTTTATCTGTTCTGGGTATTGTTGGGCTTTATGGGGCGTATGTAGCTTGGCTTGGCATTAGCCCTATGAAAAACACTCCCGAAGCGAAAAAAGTAGGCTATGTGGTAGCGATTATTCTAACATCTATTGTTATTGGGCTTGTGATAGGATTTATTGCAGAGAAAATTTTCAGTACCAGCCCTTCTATTCCTTCTTATTAAAATTTCAGGGTTGGAGTTCCAACCCTGATGCTTTTATACAGCAAAACTTTCACCACAACCACAAGTACGCGAAGCATTCGGATTGACAAATTGAAATCCTTTGCCATTCAAGCCATCTGAAAAGTCCAGCGTAGTACCCAAGAGGTACAAAAGGCTTTTTTTATCTACCAAAATTTTGATGCCCTTGTCTTCAAATATTTCATCATTGGGCTGAACGTTGCTATCAAACTGCAAATCGTACATCAAACCCGAACAGCCACCACCTTTTACAGCTACCCGAATGTTATGCTCATCAGAAAAACCCTCTTTCTGACGAATTTCTATAATTTTTTCTTTGGCTTTATCAGTTACGGAAATCATACGCTACAAACTTAGGTTTTGCTTCAGAACCAAAATTTTTCTTAAAAAGTTCAAATTCTTTGCTTTTGCGAACTTTGCAGAATTTGCTAACTTGCAAGCCGTTTTGAATTGGAAACAAGAGAATAGACACCAGCAAGTTTTTTTAATCTAATTCGTAATTATTTAGGCATAGTTTGCTATAAGGAAACAAAAGATTTTGAAAATCAATACCCGACATAAAAAATGAGCGACAAAGCTCTTAAAGGCTTGAACATCAAACTTTGAACTTTTTGAACGTAAATTTTACTCTTATTCAAACCTCAAAAACCTTAAACTCAAACTTGCTTTCATACACTTTTGAAAAATTCTATTTTGAAATCTTTTTGATATACTTTGTTTGAGCATACAAAATTATGGAAAATTTGGTCTTGAAATCGGGTAGAGAGCGTTCCGTAGAGCATCAGCACGCTTGGATTTATTCGGGAGCTATCAAGGAGTTCCCCAAAAAAGCTGAGCAAGGAGATATTGTAAAAGTAGTAGATAACAAACAAAATTTTTTGGGTTATGGCTTTTATGCCCCCAAAAATCAGATTGCTTGCCGAATGTTTTATTTCGGGAAAAAGGAAATAGAATTGCGAGATAATTTTTGGAAAGAAAAAATTTGGCGAGCCTTCGAATTACGTAAAAAATATGTAATTAGCCCAAATACCAATGCCTACCGACTGCTCTTTTCCGAAGGAGATAGCTTGCCCGGTGTTATTGTAGATGTATATGATACAGTAGCTTCGGTGCAGATTTTGCACAAAGGTATTGAAAAAATATACCCTATCATCATTGATGCTTTGCGTGAAATAGGGCTAAATCATATTTACCTCAAAACCAAAGAAAACAGCCGTAGGCTAGAACAAATTGATATTCCCGAAGGCTGGGTAGATAACCTTGCCCCCCAAGAAAAAATTACAATCTCCGAAAATGGCTTGCTTTTTGGTGTTGATGTGGAAAAAGGACAAAAAACGGGCTTCTTTCTTGACCAAAGAGAAAACCGAGCTTTACTGAAATCTTATGCCAAAGGCAAAAGAGTGCTGAATACGTTTAGCTATACAGGTGGTTTTAGCGTGTATGCGGTAGCAGGCGAGGCTGAAGAAGTGATTTCGGTAGATATTTCCAAAGAGGTTTGTGCAGAAGCTGAAAAAAATATCCAAATGAACTTTCCCCAATATCGCAAACATCAAGCCTTTGCCGAAGATTGCTTTTTGTATCTGAAAAAAATCCCTGAAAACTACTACGACCTAATTGTTTTAGACCCACCTGCCTTTGCCAAAACGGCTCAGAATGTACCCAACGCCGCTCGTGGCTACAAAGAAATCAATATGCAGGCTTTCAAGAAAATACAAAGTGGCGGTTTGGTTTTTACATTTTCTTGTTCGGGCAGTGTAGATAGAGATTTGTTCCGTAAAATTGTGTTCGGTGCGGCGGCAGATGTAGGCAGAGATATTAAAATTTTACATCAACTCACCCAACCACCCGACCACCCCATTAGCATCTACCACCCCGAAAGCGAATATCTGAAAGGTTTGGTGCTTTATGTGAGCTGAAAGTTATTGAAAGGCAACAAGAAGCAAGAAAACAAGATTTTGGAGTAAAAATTCCAATTATCTATCGTAGGTAGTGCGGCGGCGTTCTACTTTCAAATCGCGTAAAGTAGCGGCATTGGCATTGAAGCGAAAGAAATAAGACTGAAACTGCCCGAAAGGCTGCCAATCAAAGCTCATTTGCCAGCAGTGCAAGTTACGTGTAAAGCTAAATTGAGAAGGACCGAAACCTTTTGCCCTAAAATCATAACTACTATTGAATACCAATTTCCAATTTTTTGTAAGGCTCACATCACCCGAAAAATTGAAAGTTTGCGTAAAGTTTTCTTGCAAACTCAAAAAGTTGTAGCTCAAATTGTAGTTAAGTACCAAGTTCCAAGTAACATCAAAATCCATATAACGATTGATGCTCGCTAAGGGATTTTGAACAGTGCTGGTTTGTAAGCCTTGCGTGCCACTCATAGGGTTCAGCAAATTGGCGGGTAAATCGCCCCCTATTCCTCCACCTCTTCCACTGGTAGGCATTGTAGCGGCTTGTGTAGCCGTTTTTTTCTTGAAAAAATCAGGGTTGAGAGCCGTAGAAAAACTCAAATTGGCAGAAGTAATTTTTCCCAAACGCCCTTTTTCCCAAGCCAAATCAAAGGTCTTTTCTCTACGAATTTGATTATTGACGAGGGTATCTCGGTACAAATAGGGGTCTAAACTGGCGGTAAGTCCTATATCCAAGCGATTTAGAAGACGCACACGGGTATTCATATTCACATTTGCCCAAGCGTATTGGTTTTTGGAGCGGTCGGCGAGCATATTGTAAGAGGTATTCAAGCCTATTTCATCAAGCAAAGAAATAACTTGCGGCTTGGCTTTGCCTGATGTATCGTTTTTGGGTAAAACTTTTGCCTCAATTTTATTACGCAAATTGATAGACACCGAACCCGATTGCCCTTGTCCTGGTGCCCCCTCAAAAATGGGCAAATTCTGATAAATAGGCAATTGGATAGTTTGCCCTGCACCAATACGCACCGATTTTACACCTGTTTGCACATTTTGCTGATAAAACCCAAACTTTGCTTGCGAAAAATCGGGGGTATAAGAAAGCGAAACATTCGGAATAATGGTGTGCCGAATAGCTTGCAAGCGTCCTTTGCTTTTAGGGAAATTGTAAAACCCGTAAATATTTGTAGAAAAGCCCAAAGAAAAGTTGTAGCGATAGGTACTCCCCCAACGGCGAGAAGTATCTACTTTCACAGCACCACGCAAAGTATTAGTTTGAGGGTCAAAGGTTTCTTGCCAGCTATATGACAAACGTCTTTGATGAAAAGTTTGAGAAAAATTGAAACCAAAATTTCCATTAAAGTATCGTAAAATTTTGAAAGGAGCTGAAAGCGTGCTATTGTGTGTAATATTGAGCCGAGCGTTCTGTAAGAAAAGCCCAAAATTTTCAGGACGAAAAGCATAAATGCTATCTCTACGGCGTTGGGTAGTCTCAAAACCAAAACCACCCGTGCCTGTAACTTGGTTGGTAATGGTATGGTTGGCAATAAGGTTGTAATTTACACCCATTGTAGAAAAGAAACTTTTAGGACTTTTCACCAAAGTTTTGAAGGGAAAAATTTGGTTCATTGTAAAATTGAAGTCGGGCAAATTGAGCGTAACAAGATTTCTTTGCAAATCTTGCTGATGACGCCCTGCCAAAGAAAATGAAAAAGGCAAGCCTCTGAAACTTTTAGAATAATTTACTGCCGAATTGAGATTGGTAGTAATGAGTTGGTTGATATTGGTAACACTGGTCTGATTGAAACGAGAACTGGCAATATTGGCATTAGCCGAAAAATTGCCCGTTCCTTTGGTTTCGGGGCGATGATTCCACGTAAGACTAAACTGCCCTGTTTTATTGCGATTAAACTCGTCCAAAGGTCTATCCCAAAGACTGCGATAGCTGAAATTAAAGCCACCATTAAAAGCATATCGTTTTTTGTAATTGCTCGTAACAGCAAAACCCCAATTGCCATAGGTGTAAATTTCGGTAGTGAGCGTAGCATCAACATAGTCGCTAATTGCCCAATAATAGCCCCCTCCACGCAAGAAAAAACCATTTTCACGCGATTCGCCATATTCGGGTATGATAATACCCGAAACTTTTTCTTTGGGTTTGGGGAAAATACCGAAAGCAAAACCCAAAGGCGTAGGCACGCCACCTACTTCCATATAAAAAGGTCCTGCTACTACATTTTGGTTTTTGGTAACTTTGATTTTTCTGGCTACTATCCGAAAATGTGGATTTGCCAAATCGCAAGTAGTATAATGCCCATCTTGGATGCAAAGCTCATTTTCAGCATCTTTTTTTACTCTACTTCCTGCCACAAAACCTTCCCCTTGCTTGGTTACAATATTGAAAATCAAGCCTTTTTGGGTTTCCAAGTTGTAATCTACCGAATCCATTGCAAATTCTTCGCTTTTTTCTTTGAGCAAAGGTTTATCTACAAGTTTATTTTTGCGAATGGTATCTAATTTGGGGCGAGCCTTTACGATTTGAGTGCTTAAATCTACAAAAATTTTCGCCGCTTTGAGTTGTGTTTCGCCATAGTCAATTTGGGCTTTTTCATACATTGCGGCTTTTTTCTTTTTGATTTGTATTTTTACCGAGTCTTTTGCCTGAAACTTTACGGTAGTACGAATTTCGGAAGCATTTTTGGTTTTAGGTAGCGTATCACGAGGGCTTGTGGTACGGATTTTGCCCGTACTATCCAAGCCAATTCGCAAGGTATCGGTTCTTTGAGCCTCAGCAGAAAAATAGAAAAACAGCAAGAAAAAAGTTAAAAGTTTGAGGTTTGAAAGTTTGAAGTTTGAGGTTTGAAGTTTGAGGTTTGAGGTTTGAACCCTTGAACTTTTGAAAGAAAAGCAACAATTTTCCGCTTAATAGCAAGCAGTTTTTGAAAAATACGAAACAAATTCGGATAAAAAATTTTATATTTGCCTTGTTAATGCGTTCCACAAAACCAATGATGAAAGAAATAATGCGAAAGTGCCTTCCCGAAAATTTCTGCAAAGCTATGAAAAAAAAGCATAGTTGGGGTACTTTTTCGTTAGCAATTATCGTGCTAATGTTTTTGTGTGTGGCTTTGGTTTTTCCTAAAAAGCCTTTGCTCTACAAGATTCGTACCGTAGTCATAGACCCCGGACACGGCGGACACGACCCTGGCACCATTCACCCCACAAAAAAAATTCAAGAAAAAGATATTGTCTTACCCGTAGCACTGGAATTGGGGGCTACTATCAAAAAATATATGCCCGAAGTGAATGTAGTTTATACCCGCACTACCGATACTTTTGTAGAACTTTACAAAAGAGCCGAAATCGCTAATCGTAGCAATGCAGATGTATTTATTTCTTTGCATTGCAACGCAATGGATACCAAAAAAGATAAGAAAAAGGCAGAAGTAAAAGGCTTGGAAGTATTTGTAATGGGACCTCACGCCAATCAGGAAAACTTGGAAGTCGCTAAACGAGAAAATGCCGTTATCCTTTTAGAAGATAACTACAAAAAAAATTATGGCGGCTTTGACCCCAATTCGCCACAAGCCCATATCATAATGACCTCTATCCAAAACAATTATCTTGAAAATAGCCTGCATTTGGCTACACTCATTGATAAGCAATTCAGCGAAAGACTGCACCGACCAACGCGTGGTATCAAGCAGGCTGGTTTTGTGGTACTACGTAGAGTGGCTTGCACGAGCATTTTGGTAGAACTTGGCTACGTAACCAACGACGAAGAAGTTGAATATATGACCGACACTTGGAATCAGACTCTAATGGCTTCGGCAATTTACAGAGCATTCCGAGATTTTAAGAACGAAGTAGAAAAATAATTTTGCTTTTCCCTACCCTATTTCTGAACAAATTTTTCTAAAATTTTGTTAATAAAAAAACGTGAGTTAAGCGGCAATATCTTGAAAAAGTTCAAAATTTGTAAGTAGATTTTTTTCTTGAAAATCTCTAATAGTGGGCTTTTTATCTAGGAATTTGTAGGCAATAATTCCAGACCACAAATTGACCAGAAAGTTTTTA
>CAZZLW010000082.1:0-9556 GCA_964654605.1 uncultured Cytophagales bacterium
ATGCGTGGCAAGACCAATTCAAGGCTTTAATCATACGCTATGAAACCAGAGTAGATACGTGGGTAAATTTGTTAATTTTATCCTTTATGGTCATTTTTATCCGAAGAATTATCAAAAAAAATAAATCCTAAACAACCTCAATAATAAAATCTTTCTTGATTTTGTTAAATTGCACGCCGTTAATATCTAATAATTCATAATTTGGCGGACATATTGAAGAAAATACTTGGAACTTTTTTATGATTTTCAAATGTCTCAAAATCAAAAAATAAGAAGGAAAGTTATGTTATCAAGTTGAAAAAATTGTCCAAATTGGTAGAGATGTGAAAAGTGAATGGCAATTTTATACCTTTGAATTTTCTTGCAAATCCTTTTAATCTTGGCGTAAAATAGGGCTTTTGAGGATAAGATTGGGGTTAGGGCAAGTTTCTTTGTAGAAGTCTAATTTTTCGGCAGAGCATACTCCCGGAAAATCGCCATAATAGCCTTGCATATCCAAAATAAGCTGAAAGTGTAAATGAGGCGACCAATCGCCATTTTCAGGATAATTGCCTATCTCGGCAAATTTTTCGCCTTGCTCAATTTTTTGTCCTACACTTTTGCCTTCCAAAGACTTTCGGCTCAAATGTCCATACAGCGTATAGAACTTGAAATATTCGGTTTGGTGTTCTAAAATAATAGTAGGACCATAGTCGCCAAAGCGATTATTATCCTGAAAGCTATGAATAGTTGCTTGATAGGGTGCAAAAATGGGTGTTTCTGCTTTTGTCCAAATATCTATTCCTAAATGGAATTCTCTTTTTTCGGTATCGGTATTGAAATGCTCGCTACGCCGATATAGCGTCCTTTTTTCTAAATATCCCCCAATATGTGCTTTCTTACAGGCAAATTGTAATTGATTGTTGAGCCATTTTTCCATTTTTTCACTGCCCCAAGTGTAAATGACTTCACAAATCGCATTATTTTCTGAAAGGTCTAAAAAGAGGCTATCGCTTTCATCAAGAGCCAAAGGTAATATGGGTGTAAAAGGAATACGAGCTAAAACTCTTTCAGGTTTGGGCTGTAACATATATTTTGAGCTAACAATTTTCTTGCAAAAAAAGCGTTATCAAGCAAAAACACAACAACAATGAGAAAAATATTTTATCTATTCTTGTTTTGCTTGCTAAGCGAGTGGGCTGTGGCTCAAACTTGCTGTCAGTTGCCTTCGGCAAATACAACATTTGCCCAATTTGCAGAGGATAAAGAATTTCAGATGAGTCATCTTTTGCCATTGCCCTATACGCATATTAGCGAAATAGGCAAAGATATTACTTTCAAAGCCGCCGATGGAACGGAAGCCTATGCCTACGAACTGAAAGCCAAACAAAAAAGTAACAAGTTTATTTTGGTATTTCACGAATGGTGGGGGCTAAACGACTACATCAAGAAAGAAGCTGAGAAAATTTACAACGATTTGGAGGGAAAAGTAACCGTAATAGCTCTGGATTTATACGACAAAAAAGTAGCTTCTACACGCGAAGAAGCCGCACAATTTATGCAGTCGGCAAAAAAAGAACGTATTGAAGCAATTATCCAAGGGGCTTTTGACTATGCAGGCAAAAAAGCTACTTTCGGAACAATAGGCTGGTGTTTTGGAGGAGGTTGGTCTTTGCAGGCGGCAATTTTAGCCGAAAAAAAGGCAAAAGCCTGTGTGATTTATTACGGAATGCCTGAAAAAGATACAGAACGGCTGAAAAAACTAAAAGCAGAAGTTTTGGGCATTTTTGCAGGCAGAGAGCGTTGGATAAGTCCTGCGGTGGTGGCTGAATTTGAAAAAAACTTAATTTCGCTCAAAAAACAATTCAGCTTGCAAAGTTTTGATGCCGAACACGCTTTTGCCAATCCCAGCAATCCGAACTATAACCAAGAAGCTACCCAAAAGGCTTATCAGCTCACTATCAGTTTTTTTAGAAAAAAAATGCTGTAATGAATTTGCGAAAGCGAAGACATCTCTATCAGCGATGTCTTTGCTCTCAAAATAAGGAAAGACTGCTATACAAAATCTAAGACTTCTCTGATAGCTTCGGCTTTGAGCAAACACTCTTGATATTCTTGCCGAGCCTCTGAATCGTATGTAATGGCACTGCCTACCATAAAAGAAAGGTATTTTTGGATTTCATCATAAAATAGTGTGCGAATGACTACATTGAAATCAAAGTCTTGTGAAGGTGAAAAATAGCCTATTGCACCCGAAAATAAGCCCCTTTTGCTATTTTCGTATTGCTCAATGAGTTCCATTGCTTTTATCTTGGGGGCACCAGTCATTGAACCCATCGGAAAAGCATTCCGAATAATTTGCTGATTAGAAACGCCTTCGTTTATTTCTGCTTCAATGGTGGAAATCATCTGCCAAACTTTGGGAAAAGCATACATACCAAACATTTCGCTTACTATCGTTGAGCCTACTTTGGCACTGCGAGCCAAATCGTTGCGAACCAAATCAACAATCATCATATTTTCGGCACGCTCTTTTTCGCTGTGAAGCAGTTTTTGCTTTTGTAATTTATCGGCTTCAGGGGTGTCGCCTCGGCGGATAGTGCCTTTGATAGGCTGAGAGATGATTTTATTCCCTTCTTTTTTCAAAAACCTTTCAGGAGAGGCACAGAGAGCATATTTTTTACCTACTTTCACAAAAGCCGAAAAAGGCATAGGACTGACCTCACACAAACGCAAATAGCTTTGCAGAGGCTCAATAAAAGCATTTTCAGCAAAAAACTCAATGCAATAATTGAGTTCATATACATCGCCCTCTCTAATATGCTGACGGATTTTTTCAACAATTTCTAAGTAATTTTCTTGGCTTACACGTTGCCTAATAGCCAAAACACTATTGGGAACATTGGGTAAAGCAGTTTTTTGGACTAACTCCAAAAACGCATCTTTTGAGCAGTTTTCTTTGCCCCAAATCTCAATTTCTTTTTCTTTCCAAATAAAAAGCCATTGTGGTATAAAGCACAGACTTTCGGGAAAGGCTAATACATCAAGATTTTGGCTCTGTAAGGCTTCTATCTGGTTTTTTAAATCGTAGCCCAAGTAGCCAAAAATCCATTCGTTAGGGGGGAGTTTTTCATCAAGAAAAGAAACAGAAAGGCACTCGTTGCTTACAGCGAGCATTTTTTGCCAACTGCCGCAAGGGTAATTTTTCTTTTGCCATTCATTAGGGTTGAGTAAGCAGACATATTCAAATTTGGTAGCCCAAGCAAGCACTTCCAAATCGCTTATGGCATCAATGCTGAACAGAAATTTCATCATTGGTCTGATTTTGAGAGATTTCTGCTGCGGGTATATGATTAGGAATAATGAGGGTAAATTTTGTTCCTTCGCCCAATTCTGAATGAACGCTTATTTTTCCACCCAGTTTTTGGATAGTTTCCTTAACAATATATAAGCCCAAACCCGAACCTTTGCTATCGTAAGAGGCTCGGTAAAACATATCAAAAATTTTTCCTAAATGTTCGTGAGCAATACCCAAACCATTATCACTTACTTCAATTGTGGCTTCTTTGGCGGTAATAGTCGCTTCTATATTGATAAAAGGGTTCAGCTTGCGAACATTATGATAGTTGATAGCATTAGAAAGCAGATTGTTGAGTATAATACAAAGCCTTTTGCTATCTGTATAAAAAGGACTTTCGGCTTGAATACGTGTATTTTTCTTGATGAAAATGGATTTTTCAAGATAATTGAGGTTTTCATAAATTTCATCAACGAGCTTTTGCAAATCTACGGGTTCACAGGCGATTTCCAAACGAGAGTTGCGAGAGTAGTCTATAATATCTTTGATGAAATTATCCAATTTATGAACGCTCTGCTCCATCATATCCAAATAATGGAAAAGCATTTCTGCATTTTTTTCCATTTTGGCGATATTGATAAGCCCGAGTACCGAAGCCAAAGGGGCTTTGAGGTCGTGAGAGGCACTATACACAAACCTATCTAGCTCATTATTGATTTTGGTAAGTTCTTCGTTTTGTTCTTGCAGTTTTCGCTGATTTTCTTTGCTTTCCGAAATATCCCGAATGGCTCCGTCAAAATAAACATTGCCGTCATCATCTTTTTGAGCAATCAGGCTCATCAATCCCCAAAATTTAGTTCCATCTTTTTTTCGGAAAATAACTTCTTCATTTTTCACCACTCCGTTTTTTAGCAAACGATTGATAACTTCACTTCGCTTTTGCGTATCTACATATAGCACTTCGGGATTGAGATTGAAAACTTCTTTTTCGTCATAGCCAAATAATTTCATAAAAGCCTCATTGGCATAAATAAGTCCTTGGCTGGGCGTACTTCGGTAGATAGCTTCTTGAATGTTTTGGCTAATGGAACTGAGTAGTTGTTGGTTATATTGAATTGTTTGCTCAGCAATTTTTTGCTTGGTAATATTTTTACCAAAAATAGAAACCCCTACAATCTCGCTATTTACGATAAGCGGAAATAGCTCTACTTGAATGTAATGCTGAAATTCGGGGTAGTAGTCTGTATAAGTTTGCTTTTTGCCTTGCAAAAGAGCCATTTCAAAGCGTTCTTGCCAAAATTTGGCTTTAGGAAAGCGTTCAATTTTTTCTAAAAAGTTATCGCCATAATGTACTTCTTCTTGGTAGGTGTGCCACATATATTGCTCAAACTTCACATTGTATTCTACCAAACAAAATTTTGTATCCAAAAGCCAAATAGCCATATTACTATTATCCAGAATGGCACGCAAATTGTGTTCTTTTTCAATGATTTGACGAGATTTTTCGTTAATTTCTGCTTCTTGTTTGGCAAGTTTTTGGTTAGAATGATAGATAATGGTTTGAGCGATGAGTTCTCGCAGAGTCATTCGGTAGCGTTGGAAGGTTGTAAAAGCCGCAACAATCACACTTCCTAAAATGAGAAAAAAATCATAAACAGCGTGGGGTGTGCCAAAATGGTCTTGCAGGGCAATGGTGAAAAGTATCAGTCCTAAAATACTTTGGGCTATGATGAAAGGAACATTTACTACTACAAACAAATGAATGGCAATTAGCCCCGCCGAAGCAATGATAATGAAAATTTCAGGTACATTGGCAAGAGAACATTGCTCCCAAATCATTCCAGAAGCAATGGTAGCATTACTGCCCAAAAAATAAAAGGTATTGGGAGCTATATCTTTGCTACGAAAAAAAGCGTAAAACCCTAAGGGCAAGAGCCAAACTAAATTTGCCCAAAGAAAATCGCTGTTATGTTTTACACCTGTAAAAAGAGCCACTATATTTTCCACCAAAAAAATACCTACAAGAATAAAAAATATGTATTTTTGGCGGTTTTTAGAAACAACTAATAGCTTTCTTTCAATAATTTGGTTGAATACTTCTTCGGCTTTGTAATGCGTACTCATTCTGGAAACCGATGGTTAAAGACAAAAAAAATCTTTCAAAATTAACTGATTTTCAAAAGAAAAACAAAATTCCCACCGAGCTTTTGGGGCGAAACCTTGTAAGTTTGCAGGGCTTAAAATACCAAAAAGTTAGGAAATTGCTAATAAATTGTAAAATTTTCTTTGCTTTTCTGCTTGTTTTACAAAATTTTTCAAATTCTACTTCTTTGGCACAAGTGCTGAATGATAGTACGCAAAATATCTATGGCTTTTCTACTATTTTCAAAGTATCTGAACATCAGATATTTCGTAAGCAAGATAGTACCTTGCAAAAGATAGATAGCACACTTACAAACTTTCATACTTTTGATTTGGTAAGAAAAAATCGTTTTTTATACCAAGATTTGGGGCATAACTTGGGTACGCCTGCCAAGCCTGTATTTTATCAGTTGCCTTTGCAGGCAGGAGTGCAATGGGGTATTAGAAGTTATGAAGCCCATAAAATTCACCCCGATAGCGTGTATTACTACGATACCAAATCTCCGTATTCAGATTTTTTCTTTGTGCAAGGGGGGCGTGGGCAACAAATTGCAGGTGTAGAATTTACCCGAAACATCACCGAAAGGTCAAATTTTGGCTTTATTTTTCAAAGAACCAATACCTTTCGGCAGTATGCGGTAAGCCCCAACCGAACCGAAAATGCTATTTTAGAGCAGTATAAGGCATTGGCTTGGTTTCGTTTTTTTTCCAAAAACAAGCGTTATCAGTTACTTGCCCACTATCATCATCTCAATAGTCCGCTCAAAGAATTGGGTGGTGTAAAAAATGGCGATAATCTTGCGATTTTATACGATTATCAGCAAACAGAGGCTCAGCTGGTTGGTGAGCCACGTAGCTGGCAAATTTATGATAGGGTGCGTTTGTATCAGGAATATAGCTTGGATAGCACAAGGCATTTGAGTATTTTTCAAAGCATACAATTTGAAAAGCAACGCGATAGCTATTTTGACGGCAGTTTTGAAACCAATAAGGCTTTTTATTTGAGGAGTGCCGAGCCTACTTTCCCTGTAATTGATGATTTTCCTATAAATTTGAAGGAAATCAACGACAACTATCAGTTTCGTCTGCTTACCAATCAGGCAGGCATACGCACCACTTGGCGAGGTTTGGGGCTTTGGGGCTATCTGAAACGAAGAGATTTGGGCGTAAAAAGCAACCTCAAAGACCTGTACCGCTTGCGAAATCTGTCTGAAAACTATTTAGGTGGAATTTTGCAAACTACTTTGCCGTTCAAAGCTAATTTAGAAGTGCAAGCCGAATATCTTTTGGGCAAAACGGATTATCTTTTGCAAGGGAAACTATCGCATACATTTTTGCAGGCAAGTCTGAAAAGTATTTCTTTTTCGCCTGCTTTGGTAGAAAATCGCTATTTTTCGCGTGTAAGGTCTTGGGATTATCAAAACAATTTGAAAAATACTTTTGCCCAAGAATTGTGGGCAGAGTTGCATCTGCCTTTTCGGACTTTCTTGCTCAAACCTTCATTGCGTTATCAGGTAGTTACCAATCATATTTATTTCAATAGAGATACAACAGGCTACATTTTCCCCGACCAGTTGCTAAGCACTTTACAAATTTCGCAGTTGGGTTTGCAGTTTCATTTCAGGATAAAAGATTTTTACTTTGAAAATCAAATTTTTTATACCCGCGACCTTTCGGGTTCTGATGTCATACGCTTTCCTGAATGGCATTTGTGGGGGAGTTGGTACTATGAAAAAGGACTTTTCCGAGAGGCTTTGCTTTTGCGTGCTGGCATAGATTGGCATTGGCGTAGTGCCTATTTTGCAGATGCCTATATGCCTGCCTTGAAGCAATTTTACTTGCAAAACGATTTTGTAGTGAGAGCTTACCCTGTAAGTGATTTTTTTGTGAGTTTGCGTATTCGTAAGGTAAGAGCCTTTCTGAAAATGACTCACTGGAACGAAGGGATTTTGCCTCCACCCGATAATGGTTATGTCGTAACGCCTTTTTATGCAGGTTTTCGCAGAACTTTCGGACTGGGAATTAGTTGGCGTTTGTTTGATTGAGACTTTGAATTTTGAAAACTATCAGATATATTTGTAAAAAAATCTTTTATGGAAATAACTTTGAAAAGCGACAATTTGCAAGATATTCACATCATTTTACAATTAGCTAAGCGTATGAATATGGAAATAATACAGACAAATAGCTGGGAAAGTGATGAGTTTGAAATTTTAAGTCAAACCTCATTAGACGATGTTTGGCTAAACCCTGAAAATGAGATATGGGATAAGTTTTTTGCAGAAACACAGCAAAATATAAAAAGTAGTGATGAGCTATAAACAAGGTGATATTGTATGGGTGAATTATCCTTTTTCTGACGATTTTGCAAAGAGCAAGAAATGTCCCGCCATAGTGGTAAGCAATGAAAAATCTAATGCTTTAGATAACGATTTATTGATAGTTCCAATTACAACTAGTATTAGAGAGGATACTTTTTCTTACAAACTTGAAAGTTCTGATTTAGTACAGCCATTACCTTTTGTAAGCGAAGTTCGTTGTAATAAGATTATCACTATTCGCAAGAGACTTATATTAGCTCCATTGAGTTCTTTGAAAGAAGACTCCTTATCCAAAATTATCCAAAAAATCATATCTGTTTTTCAGTAATTTTCTTGACAAAAATCACCTTTTTTTTCTTGCTATTTTGCCGAAGGCTTTGCAACTTGAAACATCAATCAAACCCAATAAAGTTATGGTGTATGTTTCATTTGAGCAAGCCTTTTCGGTGGTAAAATCGGGGCAACGGATTTTTTTTCACGGCGTTGCCGCCAATCCACAGCATTTAGTTCAGAAATTTGGTGAGTATGTTATTGCCAATAATCTGAAAGATTTGGAAGTAATCGCCTTTTCGCCTTTTGGAAAGTTTGAATTAGCTGATGCCAAGTATGCTCCACATCTGAAAATCAACGCCTTGTTTGTTTCAGATTCGGTGCGTCCTGCGGTAGATGAGGGGAGAGCTTCGTATATTCCTGTTTTTTTGAGCGAGGTGCCCGAATTATTCCTCAATGATGTTTTGCCTACCGATGTAGCTTTCTTTAATGTTTCGCCGCCTGATATTCACGGATTTTGTACTTTGGGGGTTTCTGTGGATTGTGCCATTTCGGTACTTAAAAAAGCCAAAATTTGTATTGCTCAAATCAATCCACATATGCCACGCACTCACGGCGATAGCTTTGTGCATATCAGCAAGTTTCAGTATGTAGTAGAATATGACGAACCCCTGCCCGAAATCCCACCGCTGGAAATTAGTGATGTAGAAATGCGTATAGGCAAATTTTGTGCAGGTCTGGTAGAAGATGGAGCTACGCTTCAAATGGGCATAGGGGGTATTCCGAATGCAGTGTTGGCAAATCTGACAAACCATAAAGATTTGGGTATTCATACCGAAATGTTTTCTGATGGCGTTGTACCCCTTGTAGAAAAAGGTATTATCACGGGCAAATACAAGGCTCGCCATCCAGGCAAAATTGTGGCTTGTTTTGTAATGGGAACACGTAAAGTATATGATTTTATTCACGACAACCCCCAAGTGGCAATGCTGGATACCAATTATACCAACGAAGACTCTGTAATTCGTACCAATCCGAAAGTGGTGGCTATCAATAGTGCGATTGAAGTAGATTTGCTGGGGCAAGTTTGTGCCGATACCATAGGCTTGAGGCAATATTCGGGTATTGGCGGACAAATGGATTTTATACGTGGAGCGGCTCTTTCGCCCGGTGGAAAGCCCATTATAGCAATTCCTTCGGTAACGAATAAAGGACAATCCCGAATAGTTCCTTTGCTCAAGCCAGGGGCGGCAGTAACTACTACGCGAGCCCACGTGCATTACATAGTTACGGAGTATGGAGTGGCGTATTTGTTCGGAAAAAATATTAAACAGAGAGCCAAAGCTCTGATAGAAATAGCCCACCCCGACCATCGCGAAGAGCTAGAACGTCAGGCTTTTGAAAGAATAAAAACTTACTGGTAGTGATACAAAAATTTCTCATAACATACTTTTACCACCGATTGAATTTTGCTATCTTGCCAATCGGTGGTAAAGTTTTTATGAAAAAGTTTCTCTTTTTAGGGTTTTTACTGATAATTTTTATT
>CAZZLW010000083.1:0-5476 GCA_964654605.1 uncultured Cytophagales bacterium
AAACTTCCTACTTGTAAATGTGGTATTATATACCTTTTTATATTATCTTTGCTTAAGATTTCCATGAAAAGTAATATTTTAGTTTCAGCACCTAAATATACAACTTTCATTGGAAATCTTTTTCAATCCTAAACAACTTCACTTTGAAAAGTGCCTTAATTTACAAAAGAAGTGGTGTTTTTTGCTCAAAAACTTTGGAAAAAGTTATTATTGCTCGCAAGCCCAAATCTTTCAACTTGGTGGCAAAGCAAACATTTGCGTTTGGAGGCAAGTAGCAAATGCCAACTCAAATGCCCTTTGTGCCTTACAGGTACGCATTATCATCGCAAACATTCCGCTATTGGTTGGGGGCATTTGAGTTTGGAGCATTTCAAGGTGTTTTTAAGCAAAAATCCTCAAATTAGAAGCATAGAACTCTCTAATTACGGCGAACTCTTTCTGCACCCTCATATAGAAGAAATTTTGCGAATTGCTTACGAGAAAAATATCAGACTTACCGCTCTGAATGGAGCAAATCTCAATCATTTGCCCGATAGCACTGCCGAAGCTCTTGTGAAATATAGTTTTGAGAAAATCAAAGTTTCCATAGACGGAGCAAGCGAAGAAAGTTATCAAATTTATCGTAAGGGGGGCAATTTTCAGAGGGTTTTGGAAAATATCCGAAAAATCAACTTTTACAAAGAAAAGTATCAAAGTGCTTATCCCAAACTGAAATGGCAGTTTATTGTTTTTGGGCACAACGAGCACGAAATAGAAAAAGCCCGAAGTCTTGCCCAAGAGCTAAAAATGGGCTTTAAGCTAAAATTTAATTATTCACCTAAAAAATTTCCTATTCGCAATGCCGAGTATATCGCCCAAGCAATGGGAGCAAGCACTATTACGGAATTTGAAGCAAAAAATCAACAATTATATTCTCCTGCTTGCTTTCAGTTATGGTCTGCTCCGCAAATCAATTGGGACGGCAAACTTTTAGGCTGTTGTGTCAATCATTTTGGCGACTTTGGCAATATTTTTCAGCAAAGTTTGGAAACTTTGTTGCAGTCGGAAAAATATGTGTATGCAAAAAAGATGCTTTTAGGTGAAGTTCCTGCCCGTGCTGATATACCTTGTGTGCAGTGCAATCGTTACAAAAAGGTCTTGCAGATACCCTTTCGGAAGCAGTTGGAAAAGCATCTCAAAGCACTGCAATTTTAGCCACTTCGCCTGCCTCGCCTTCGGCATTTACAGAAAAGACCAAATAAATGCCTGGTGCGGCACGCCTGCCGTTGTAATCTCTCACGTTCCAAGTAGCTGTACCACCTTTGGCATTGGTCTGATAAATGAGCGTACCTGATACATCAGTGATTTTAACTTCTGCATTTTCGGCAAGTCCTTCAATGCCCACAAGCCCTGAAAAATCGGGTTTTACGGGGTTAGGGAAAACCTTTACTTTTCCCAAATTTTCGGAAGCTCGTGTTACCCCTTCGCGGTAAGAACACAATCCCTGATTGGTAGTAATGAAAACTTCGCCGTTTTTGTCGTTTATGCTTATGTGGCGAATTTGATTGGAAATGAGAGGGCTATTCTCGGCGGTAAAATGAGCTAAAAGGTTGCTTACGGTAGCATCAAAAAGATACACGCCATTGTTGCGAGTGCCAAACCATTTCCGATTAGCCCCATCTATGGCAATAGCGGTTACGGCAATACTTTCCAGTAGTTGCCTGCGTTCAAAAATAGGGAAAGTAACTTCAAAATTACTATTGAAAACGTTTTGAGGGTTGAAAACGGTCATTACACCACTTTCAGAGCCGAGCCAAATTACGCCGTTGCGGTCAATGGCAATGGAAAGAATATTAGGATTAGTAAGTTTGCCATTGGTAGGCGTAAGATGTTTATTTTGCCCGCCTTCGGTATCGCATACCCATACGCCTGTGGCGGCAGGCGTAGGCGAAAGCCTTATCCATTTATAGCCTCTAAAATCTATCACAATTTCTTCGGGAAAGCGGGTTGCTGTATTGAAGCCGAAACTTTGCCAAGTACCATTGGCTCTGCGGCAAAGCAAAGAGTTGTTTGCTCCGTATCTGCCTGCCCACAGATTGCCCTGGTTATCGGTAGCCAAAGCTGAAATTCTAACATCACTTGCTCCAAAAAAAGGCGTATTAGGGGTAGTTTCATCAACAACATTGAAAGTTCCTGTTTCTGTATTTTGCTCAATAATGCCATTTCCAAAAGAGCCTATGCTCAAAATTTTTTGAGAAGCATTGTAAGTGGCACAATTCAAATCAAAGGCAAAGGGCATAGGCAAAGTGTTGGATAAATTCTGAAAATGGTAGCTTTGCCAAAAACCTTCGGAAAAAATATCAAAGCCATCAGTATTGTTCAGATTGGCATAACTGCTGTTGTAACCACCCGAAAGAGCCAAAATTTTTTCTGCAAAATAAAGGCTTTTCCAGTTTCTTATGCTAAAAGTACCATTAGGGCTATAAGATTTGAAACTCCCTTCCCAATCAGAAAGCAATCCGTTGATAGCATCAGCTACCCAAAGACGATTGTTTATTTTCTGAATAGCATTTATTTTTTGAAAGATTGGATTAGATAAATTGCCCGCTATCCCTGCCGAATTGAGCCAAATTACTTGGCTATTTTGTGATACAGCGAGTTGGTTATCAATATTTTGTAAGTTGTTGTAGCCATTGATAGGCATACCTGCTACTACTTGCCAAGTAGTGGGGCTAATGAGCTTGTATAAGCCAAAACCTTCTAATGAGGCATATAGTACATTATGCGAAAAGGCAATATTTTGCACGGCTACATTAGCGGGCAAACCGCTCCCCATTCCGAAAAATTGCCAATTATTAAAATCTTGTAAATTGGCAGAAACACTTGCAAAGCGTACCCCTTGGGGAGTAGCTAAGTAGAAACGCAAGCCATCGGAAGCAATGGCATTTACAGCTAAATTATTGCCACCTGTACCTAAATTTCGCCAAGTTTCACGGATTTCGTTTTTTTCTAAATCTACTACTATTACACCAAAATTGGTTGCCAAATACGCCCAACTTCCTTGCAGGAAAATATGATTGATATTTTTTAGATTTTCGGCAATAATCGTAGAATTGCGAATAGCAGATAAATTGATGATATTTTTGCCCGAAATTATATCTATGTTTCCATTGAAATAACCAATGATAACTTTTTGGTAGCCAGTGGAGTAGGCTATTTGAGAGGCTTGTGCCTCTGCCAGTCCGTTGTTTTTGGAAAGAATTTGCGTAGAGTTATCCTCCAAATCATACACAAAAATCCCTGATTGAGCCACTGCATAGACTTTGCTTTCGCTTGCCGCCAAAGATTTTACAGAACGATAAGGTAAATGCACCCGCCACGTACCCAAAGGGATATTTTCTTGGGCAAAAGCATAGCTGAAAACTTGAAAAAGTAGGTAAAAAATTGTAATTTTTTTCATTTCAAACATCAAATCTTTTTCTTTTGAACTCGTACAATTCGCCAAGATATTTGGCTCTTACTTCTTTATCATTTACCAAATCCTCAGGCACGCCCTCTTTGAATACTTTGCCCGCACTCATTACATACACCCAATCGGTGATAGAAAGGGTTTCATCGGCATTGTGGTCGGTGATAAGCACTCCTAAATTTTTGAATTTGAGTTTATAGACAATTTTTTGAATTTCCTCCACTGCCAGCGGATCTACCCCTGCAAAAGGCTCATCAAGCAAGATGAATTTGGGGTTAGTAGCCAAAGCTCTTGCGATTTCGGTGCGTCTGCGTTCTCCTCCTGAAAGCACTTTCCCCATACTTTTTCTGACGTGAGTAAGGTTAAATTCTTCCAAAAGGGCTTCGGTGCGTTCTTTTTGCTCTTGTTTGGAAAGTTTGGTCATTTCCAAAACGGCTTTGATGTTGTCTTCTACACTCAAATTTCTGAAAACTGAAGCCTCTTGTGCCAAGTAACCCAAGCCCATTCTTGCTCTTTTGAACATCGGCAGTTGGGTGATATCTTCATTATCTACAAAAATTTTGCCTTCATCGGGCTTTACAAGCCCTACGGTCATATAGAAAGTGGTGGTTTTTCCTGCTCCGTTGTGTCCTAAAAGCCCGACAATCTTTCCTTGCTCTACCTGAATAGAAACATTATTTACTACATAACGCTTGCCGTATTTCTTGATTAAATTTTCTGCTCGTAATTGCATAGTTGAAGTTCCAATATTCAAGGTTAGTGTTTCAGATTGCTAACAAGCAAAATTTATTCCATACTTTTTCTGATGTTTTCAATATCCTCTGCCTTCAATCCTGTAATTTCAGCAATGGTTTGATTATCCAAACCTTTTCTGATGGCACTTTTTGCAATTTCTATTTTCTCACTTATCCTAATCTGATTTTCCATTTGCTTGGCTTTCTCTTCTGCTTCCAATTTAGCATTCATTGCTTCGCTGGCTTTCCAATGCAAATAGTCCAAATAGCGGTTGTAGCTGTACTGATTTTCTTTATCCAAACGCATAATATCCAAGGCTTCTCTTGCCTCTTTCAAACCTTTTGCCCGAAATTCGTCTTTCACTTCGCTGTTTTTCAGGAAATAAATCCACTCATCAAGGGTATCTTTCGCTACATCATTGAACTGATTGACTTTGATGAGGTCATATTCAGGAAAAATATCGGAAACCAAAGTTTTGGCAAAGGTATTTTTCTGCTTTTCAGAAAGTTGCAGGGTATCGTTGAAATGCAAACCTTGAAAAGTAGTAGTGCCTTTGTAGATGTAATCTTGCCCTTGCCCTAAGTCAAAATAGACAATATTTATGGAAATAACTTTTTTAACTTCTGAGTAGGCTTGTCCCAAACGCAAATGCTCGGCAACGGCTTTGCTTGTGCCATAGACCATTCGGTGGAAATAGTCAATTTCGTAGGTATTCTGAATTTCAATGATAATGAGTTCGTTTTTAGAGTTTTCGGTGAGAATATCTACTCGGTTGTATTTATCTTCCCAACTTTCTTGATTACCCTCACTTTCTAAAATCTCTTTGATTTTGATGTCTTCAAACAAAAGTTCGGACAAAAACCCTTCCAACACAACAAAATTAGCCTTGTTGCGTAGCAAGCATTTAATTGCCCAATCAAAACGGATTAACTTTTTGCTCATTTGTTTTGTCTTAATTGTTCTATTTCTGCAAGGGAAAGACTTGTAGCTTGTGCAATAGCTTCATTTGTCAGACCTAAAACTATCAAATTTTTGGCAATTTCTATTGCCTTATCCATTTTAGCCTTCATCTCTACATTTTTTATTTTCTCCTCCGCTTCCAACTTGGTATTCATTGCTTCACTGGCTTTCCAGTGCAAGTAGTCCAGATATCGGTTGTAGCTGTACTGATTTTCTTTATCCAAACGCATAATATCCAAGGCTTCTCTTGCCTCTTTCAAACCTTTTGCACGAAATTCATCTTTCACTTCGCTGTTTTTCAGAAAATAAATCCACTCATCAAGGGTATCTTTC
>CAZZLW010000084.1:0-10100 GCA_964654605.1 uncultured Cytophagales bacterium
ACATCATCGCTTGCTACGTCTGTGTGCGTATATCACAAGTTTTTTGTTATTTTGCTTAATTTTCTTGCAAATTTTTTTGCATTTTTTTACAAGTAAGATTTTGATTATCAAACTATTAGATACTTTTTAAGGGACGACTAAGTACTCATAACCCAAAAGTTACAAAAATAATTTCTTGAAGTCAATGTAAGATTATTGTGATTTTTTGCTGAAACTTTTTGTCCAAATTGCCGTAATATAATAAAAGGCTAAAACTGAAATTGATATGCCTGCATTAGACCCTATTACTGGCAATTTGGGCGAAAACCGAGCCAAGCACCTTCTGCGTAGGCTTACCTTTGGTTATAGCAAAGCCGATGTGAGTGCTTTTCAAGGAATGAATATCAATACAGCTCTCAATCAACTTTTGAGCTTTACGATGCCTAATCCACCTCGCAGTTATACAGGTGCCGATTGGACAAACCCCGCTAATAAACCCCAAGCCGATGAAGAAGATTTTAGGCAAGAAGATGCTTTTCGTACTTGGTGGCTCGGAAAAATGTATGAAGATAACACTGCCTTTGAAAAGCTAACCTTTTTCTTGCATACCATTATTACTACCAAAAGAGGAGTCGTAGGGAGCAGTCGCTTTTTATACTATCAAAATCAACTTTTTCGCCGTTATCTTATCAACGATTTTACGAATACCAATCCAAATTTCAATCGCTATCATCAGTTTATTCTCAAAGCCTCTTTGGATAACTCAATGCTTATTTTCTTGGACGGCAGAACCAACGAAAAGGGACTTCCGAACGAAAATTTTGCAAGAGAACTGCTTGAACTTTTTACTTTGGGTAAAGGAGAAACACGTGGGGCTGGCGATTATACCAATTACACCGAAAATGACATCAGAGAAGCCGCCAAAACTCTTACGGGCTGGAAAACTGATGAATTTTTTAACCCTGCTTCCAATATCAATACCGCCACCATAGACCCCGATACGGGCTTGCCTACGGGGGTTGTACGTGTAAATCAGTTTGGAGAAGCTTTTTTACACGATAATACTATCAAGCAAGTTTTGGGTGTAAATATTGTTCCTAATCCTGCACTTTTGAGCCCCACAGGGCAAGCTACTGCCGCCAGTGCTTTGGACGAAGTAGTGCAACTTATCAATGCCATTTTCAATAAAAGAGATACTGATAACATTTCGCTTGCCGCCAAATATTTTGTCAGAAGGTTGTATCGCTTCTTTGTGCATCACGAAATTACACCTGCCGTAGAAACTAATGTTATTGTGCCTTTGGCTTTCCAAATGCAGAGTGAAGGTTTTAGAATTTCGGGGGTAATGCGTAGGCTCTTTGCCAGCGAACACTTCTTTGAGTTTGGAACAAGCACCAACAATGGGCAGTTTGATGATAAGTTTGGAGCAATGATAAAATCGCCTTTGGAAGTAACTTTGGGACTGATGCGTTACTTTCGGGCTATGCTCGCCTCGCAAATTCCTTCACACGATAGCAATTATGCGGGCTTTTATGATAAAATGGGAATGATGACAGGCGTGCTGATGGATATGGGCTTGGATTTTCTTGAACCTTATGACGTAGCAGGCTATGAGCCTTATCATCAAGCCCCCAATTATCAGCGAAACTGGATAACTACGAACAATTTAGCCAATCGCTACAAATTTGTCAGAGATTTGTTTGAAGGAAATTTAGGCTTTGGGGTTGATGTGTATGCTTGGGCAAAAAATACAGCCTTGAGTGGCATCACCAATGCCATAGCTACAACGCCTACGGTAGTAGGGGGCATCAGTGTAGCCAAAGACCTTGCCCGCTATGTGGCACGTGAATTTCTGCCTTTGTATCAGGAAAACGCTGAAATTACTGAAAAGCGAATGAATTATTTTGCTTTTTACCATATACGAGATATTGCAGGCGTAAATCCCAACGACCCCGACTCTCGTTTCAATGCTTGGGTATTTGGATGGAATAGTGCTAATCCTGCTATCATTGAAAGCAATGCTCGTGGACCTTTGAAGGCTCTTTTAGGAGCTATACTGCAAAGCCCCGAATATCAACTTTTTTAACTTTATCCGTAATTGTTCAGTCCAATTTATAGTATAGAAACAGGGTTTAGGATATTTAAACGGAGTAAAACTTTTACCTTAAACGCTTGAACCTTTTGAACGTAAATAATTACCTTTATCCAAACAAAAACATTTGCTTATGAAACGCCGTGAATTTATACGCAATGCCTCGCTGGCTACCGCAGGAACGTTCTTTTTGGAAGGAACTTTTTTTAAGCAACTGTATGGTTTGCCTCAAATTCAGGCTCTTGCCAAAGCCAGCAAGAACGATAGAATCCTGATACTTTTGCAACTACACGGCGGAAACGATGGTTTGAACCAAACCATTCCTATCAATCAGTATGCTGAATACTATAACTTACGCCCCAATATTGCTATTTCTGATACAGGTTCTCGCAAGTACATCAAACTTGATAATCTGCTACCTGACGAACAGCAACTCGGTTTGCACCCCGATATGCTATCATTAAAACAGCTCTATGATTCGGGCAAAGTCAATATTGTACAGAATGTAGGCTATGAAAATATGAATGGCTCGCATTTCAAAGGGCGTGATATTTGGTTTGGTGGGGTTGGAGCGAATGATAGAATTACTTCGGGCTGGATAGGAAGATACTTAGAACTTGAATTTGAAGGGGCAGGCGGCGTAAATCCCAAATTTCCTGACGATTTCCCTAATAACGATATGTTAGACCCTCTGGGCTTGGAATTTAGTGGGGGCGATGTTTCTTTGGGCTTTCATACCGAAGATACCATTCCTACGGCAATTTCTATCCCAAGTCCCAATTCTTTTTTTGGTTTGGTCAGCACTTTGCCCGGCTATGATGAGGAAATTTTGAAGCAAATTGATGATAGAGGCTTTCCACCTACTTCGCTCAATGGCTCCTTGTATGCCAATGAACTGAACTGGATTTTAGGTATTGAAGATAGCACTTACGATTATGCCAAACGCCTTAAAGAATGTTATGATAGAGGCGGAAATACGCAAGTCAATTATCCTGAACGCTATCCGCTTGCCGCCCCAAATGGTTTTCTGAATAACCCTTTGGCAACACCTTTCAAAATCATAGCTCGTCTGATTGCAGGTGGCTGTATGACTAAAGTCTATTTGGTGCGTATAGGTGGCTTTGATACACATATCAATCAAGTAGAACGCTACGATAACTCTCTTGGGGCTCACGCCGCCCTTACCTACCATATTTTCGCAACAATGAAGGCATTTCAAGAAGATTTGCGTTTAAGAGGGCTTGAAGGTAGAGTAGTTACCGTTACGATGTCAGAATTTGGCAGAAGGGCTAAATCCAATGCCAGCTATGGTAGTGACCACGGCACCGTAGCACCAATGTTTGTGTTTGGCAATAAAATCAATCCGGGGGTTATCGGCAAAAATACCGACTTGCGAAAAGCTCAAAGCAGTGGTAATCTTTCTGATGCTATAGGAGATTTTACAGATTATAGAACCGTTTTCAATACCATTCTGCAAGATTGGTTTGAAGTAGAACCTTCAAAAATACCTATCATTTTCCCTAATTTCAATCCTTCACTTACCATACCACTTTTCAATAAAAGTTTGACTTCTTTGGATAATTTTCTAAATGAACGCTATCGTTTGGAAGATGTATATCCCAATCCTGTAAAAGCAGAAGCTACTTTTAGCTTTTACATCAATACTGCCTCGCAGGTGAGAATGAAGCTACAAGACCTGAAAGGTAATCTCATTGCAATACTGATGAACGAATTTGTAAGTGAGGGCAGGCATACTTTTACGGCAAATCTGAGTTTCTTGCGTGCAGGTACCTACGTGTATTCGCTTGAAACCGAGCAAATACGAACTTCTAAAAAGCTGGTAAAAACTTAATCCTAATCCCGCAAAACACTTATCTTTGTTTGGGAGTTATTTTTTAGAAAATATTTTACCAAAATTCGTTTTTGGTAATGTTTTTGCTTATTTTTATTTGCTTTTTTGTTGAAATTTTCTTATCTTTCGTAAAATTTCGGCTTATGTTGGGCGTATTTGTTTATTTGATATTCTTTTCTGTCATTTTTGCCATAATGACGGTGATAATGCTTCGCAACCTTCGCAGAAACCCTTTTCCTCCTGATTCTGACGATGACGGCGGTATCGGAGGGAACAACGATTTCCCAATTATAGATTTGCCACCCGGCGGAAAAATTGAAGACTTGCTCGTAGATAGATGGCACGGAGATAAAATCAAGACCAAAACTTTGGTGTAAAGGCTTTTGCTAAAACATACAAGCGACCTATCAACAATGATTTAGGTCGCTTGTTTTTTTGTTTGGTAATAAATTTAAAAAATTTCTGCTGAAATACCTCTATCACAAATCCCCTGACGCATAGGGACAAGTTCATCAAAAGAGCCAAATTTTACGGTGCATTTACCTTTGTAATGAATAATCCAAGTGCATTGCTCGGCTTGTTCGGGGGTGTGCTTGCAAATTTCAATCAGTGTTCTGATGACGTGGTCAAAAGTATTGACATCATCATTGAATACAACCAATTCGTGTTCTCGGAGTTCAAGTTCATCAAGCAGAATATCTTCATCTACCGAGGGGTTTGTAAAGGGTTTGTTGCCCATAATGCTCAAAATTTTAAGCGTGAAACCCAAAAAGACTTTCACAAAAATAATTCATTTTTCAGGAAAAACAAACGAAAAATAAATGAAAATGTTACATTTTTCCAAAAAAATTTGCAAAACATTTCCCAGCAAAACTTATATTTGCACTCCTTTTTGAAGTGTAAAATTGTATTTTTCAACCTCATAAACTAAAATCAAAAAGCGTATGAATTTATCTTTCCTATTGTATGTAGTACCCATTTTAGGTGTTGTAGGGCTACTTTTTACCTACCTGAAATCAACTTGGGTGAGTAAGCAAGACGCAGGCGAAGAGAAAATGCAAGAAATTGCAGGAAACATTGCTCGTGGGGCTATGGCTTTCTTGAAAGCCGAGTACAAAGTGCTTGCGTATTTTGTAGTAATTACAGGCTTGCTTTTATTTTTTCTTTCTCAAACCAATGAAAAATCGCACCCACTTATTGTTTTTGCCTTTGTAGTGGGGGCAGTATTTTCTGCTATTGCAGGTTTTATAGGTATGCGAATAGCTACTAAAGCCAATGTGCGTACTGCACAGGCGGCTCGTAGCAGTTTGGCACAAGCCCTGAAAGTATCTTTTACAGGAGGTTCTGTAATGGGAACAGGCGTTGCGGGCTTGGCGGTGCTTGGCTTGGGTAGCTTGTTTATTTTGTTTATGGCTCTTTTTGTAAAAGATGGCAATGTAAATGGCGAGTCAATGGAAATTGCTCTGGAAGTGCTTACAGGCTTTTCGTTGGGAGCAGAAAGTATTGCTCTTTTTGCACGTGTAGGAGGAGGAATTTATACCAAAGCCGCAGACGTAGGGGCAGACTTAGTGGGTAAAGTAGAAGCGGGTATCCCCGAAGATGACCCTCGCAACCCTGCTACCATTGCCGATAACGTAGGTGATAACGTAGGTGATGTTGCGGGTATGGGTGCTGATTTGTTTGGCTCGTATGTGGCTACTATCCTTGCTACTATGGTTTTGGGTAGGGAAATTAAGTCGGCTGATGCCGTAGGTGGTATTGCACCTATTTTGCTTCCTATGCTGATTGCAGGAATTGGAATTATTTTTTCTATTGTTGGAATGCTTTTCGTAAGAATAAGCAAAGAAGATGGCAATGTGCAAGGTGCTTTGAACATAGGTAACTGGGCTTCTATTGTGCTTACGGCTATTGCTTCTTTCTTTGTAATACAATTTGTAATGCCTGCTCAAATGAGTATTCGTGGCGAGGTATTTACTTCAATGGGCGTATTTTGGTCGGTAGCTATCGGACTTTTGGTAGGTGCTTTGATGAGCTGGATTACCGAATATTATACTTCAATGGGTAAAAGACCCGTGCTATCTATCATCAAAAAATCAGGTACAGGACACGCTACCAATGTTATTGGCGGTCTGGCAGTAGGTATGGAATCCACAGCCTTACCTATTATTATTCTTGCGGCAGGTATTGTGAGTTCGTATTATTTTGCGGGTTTGTATGGCGTAGCCATAGCGGCGGCAGGTATGATGGCAACTACGGCAATGCAACTTGCTATTGATGCCTTCGGACCTATTGCCGATAATGCAGGAGGAATCGCCGAAATGGCAGGTTTGGAAGAAAATGTACGTAAGAAAACAGACGTGCTTGATGCCGTAGGTAATACTACTGCCGCCGTAGGAAAAGGTTTTGCGATAGCTTCAGCGGCACTTACTTCGCTTGCCTTGTTTGCGGCGTTTATGGGTACAGCAGGCATTGAGGTAATTGATATTTCCAATGCCAAAGTGCTTGCAGGGCTTTTTGTAGGTGGAATGATACCTTTTATTTTCTCCTCTTTGGCTATCAATGCCGTAGGAAAAGCCGCTATGGATATGGTAAATGAGGTACGCCGTCAGTTCCGTGAAATTAAAGGAATTATGGAAGGCAAAGCTCGTCCCGAATACGAAAAGTGTGTAGCTATTTCTACTCGTGCCGCCATTCGTGAAATGCTTTTGCCCGGAGCCATTGCCTTGGTAGTGCCTGCTGTTACGGGCTTTGTGTTTGGAGCAGAGGTACTCGGCGGATTGCTTGCAGGTATCACCGTTTCAGGGGTACTTATGGCAATGTTTCAATCTAATGCGGGGGGAGCTTGGGATAATGCTAAAAAATCTTTTGAGAAAGGTGTAGTTATTGACGGACAGACCTATTACAAAAAATCAGAGCCTCATAAGGCTTCCGTAACAGGCGATACCGTAGGAGACCCTTTCAAAGATACCTCAGGACCTTCTATGAATATCCTTATCAAACTTACTTCTATTGTGGCATTGGTGATAGCTCCTTACATTGCTAAACCCAAGACTTTCATCAAAACCACCCAAACCACTGAAACTCCGAAAATGATTGTGCAGAAATAAAGTAGAACTTTCGGGATTTGCAGGGTAGATACTTCAAACCCGACAGGTTTCCAAAACCTGTCGGGTTTATTATTTAATTTTCAAGTAGTTATTTTAGGCAATTTTTGCAGACTAATTTTTGAGGCATACGAGGGCTTCACTTGAAATGAAGCCCTCATTTTTTTAGATTTTTGTTACAATTTCATCAACGATGCCATAGGCTACGGATTCTTCGGCATTCATCCAATAGTCGCGGTCAAAATCTTTCATAATTTGCTCAACGCTTTTTCCGCAGTTTTCGGCTAAAATTTTAGCACCTAACTCTTTGGTTTTTAGGATTTCTTTGGCAGTAATAGCTATATCGCTGGCTTGCCCCTGAATATAGCCACCAATAGCGGGCTGATGTATCATTACTCTGCCACTCGGATAAATGAACCTTCTACCTTTTTTACCCCCTGAAAGCAGAATAGAACCCATTGAGGCGGCAAGTCCGATGCAAACGGTACTCACAGGTGAGCTAATCATTTGCATTGTATCGTAAATAATCATTCCTGAGGTAACAACCCCGCCCGGGCTGTTGATGTAGAAAGTAATTTCTTTGCCGGGGTCTTTTGCTTCCAAATAAAGCAGTCTATCTACCACATATTTTGCCGACTCATCGTGTACTGCCCCCCATAAAAATATTTTTCTTTGGGCTAAAAATTCTTTTTCAAACTTAGCACCACCAATTTCGGCAAGCAATTCTTGCAAATCTTCTGATTTTATCATAGGTCAAAAAAGTTTTATCGTTCAATCGGTTTATTTTATTTTGAATGAATTGAATATTTTTTCTGCTGTATTCAAGTAGGTATCGTATTTGTTTTGTTCGGCAGTAAAAGTGAGAATATAGGCTTTTTGTTTTACTACCCAATAATATTGCAAAAATTTAAGGCGATAATTGTTTTGTGTGGCTGTATAAACCATTTTTTGATATTCACCATTGGTATTTTTAAGCCTTTTGCTTTCCAAGATGCTGGCATTTTGCAACATTGTTTTTATTTGTTCTTCAGAAATTTGCGTATATTGGTTCAAATCAACATTATAGCCTGCAAGGTCTTGAATTATCAAATTTACATTTTCCTTGAAGTTATCTTGTGCCGATTCCAAAGGCGAGAACAAGATAAAACTACTTCCCATCTGACCGCTTTGGTTGAGTTCCCAGTTGGCAGGGTATTGGATAGCATACTGGTTGTTGCTTAAAGTTTTCCATTGGGTATTGCTGTTTGCATTACTGCGAGGGGGTTGTCCATAAGACCAAAAAGGGAGCAGAGCAATCAAAATAACCAAATACGTTTTCATAGAATTTAAGTTTGAAACCAAATAAAAAATCTAAAAGTTCGGAAACCTTCTTTGCAAATATGCAAAAAATTATGATTGCTCTTGAATTTTTTGTGTAAGAAAAACAAAATCCGAAACAGAAAGTTGTTCTGCACGTTTTTGGAGCATACTTTCGTTTTTGAAACTTTCCGTTCTGATAAATTTCTGCAAAGCATTTCGCAGGGTTTTGCGTCTTTGGTTGAAGGCAGTTTTTACTACTTCAAAAAAGAGCAATTCATTACAAGGTAATGTTTGGATAGAATTTCTTTGCAAACGAATAACCCCCGACTTTACTTTGGGGGGCGGCTGGAAAACATTTTCCGAAACCGTAAAATGATATTTTACTTCGTAATAAGCCTGCAAAAGTACGCTCAAAATGCCATATTCTTTGCTACCCGGTGGTGAGGCGAGCCTTTCGGCTACTTCTTTTTGTAGCATACCCACTACTTCTACCACCTGATTACGATTTTCAAGAATTTTGAAAAAAATTTGTGAGGAAATATTGTAGGGAAAATTTCCGATAATTGCTATATTTGAAAAAAAATTGGAACGTAAGTCCATAGCCAAAAAATCACCTTCCCAAAGTCGGTTTTGAGAGGCTATTATTGCAAAATGCTCTTTTAGGTATTGAATAGACTCACTATCAATCTCAATGATGTAAAGAGGATTTTTTTTGTGCAAGAGAAATTGTGTCAGAACACCTGTACCTGCTCCAATCTCTAAAACTGGTATTTCTGCGGGGCTTTGCAAAAGGTCTGCTATTCTTTGAGCTATTTTAAGGTCTTTCAAGAAGTGTTGTCCTAAATGTTTTTTGGGCTTTACCATAATGTAATTGTAAGAAAATTAGACAAATGAAAAAAATTACCTTGTAATACTTGAAAAAAATCAAAAACTTGCGAAACTTTTATTAGAAAAAAAGAACACCACTGAAAATTAAGTAGTTATGGCGAAAAAAACAAAAACTACTCCTACCATTCCCAATAAAAAAGTTACTGCTTTTTTGAAGGCGATGGCTCACCCTATCCGAATGAATATTGTACTTTTATTGCTACAAAACCCCAAAATGACCGTTTCTGAAATTTGTGAAACTTTGGATTTAGAGCAGTCGCTTACCTCTCATCATTTGGCAAATATGCGAAATAGCGGCGTGCTTGCAAGCAAAAGAGAAGGGAAAAATATTCAATATATGTTAGGAAGCCCTAAAATCAAGGAAATTTTAGAAACTATCGAGAGCTTGGTTGGAGAATAGAGTATAGAGACGCAAATTTTTGCGTCTCTATGTTTTGTCAAATGATGTTTTTATTTGCCTAAATCTTCCAATTTTTGCAAATCATTTTCTACGGAAAGTATCAGAAGGCAGGTAGCGGTGCAAAAAACAGGGCTGGTAATGCAATGATGCCCTCGCCAACTACCATTTTCCTCCTGAATTTTGATGAGCTTGCCTGAAATATTATTGTACCATTTTTTCCAAGCATTGTCTTTGGCAATAATCAGCGACTCGCCTGTTTGCAAATAGCTCAAAAATTCCTCACCACCATTATTGCCAAAACCTACCATTACCTTATCATCTTGGGCAACTTCTTTGGCTTTTTGGTAAGTTTGATAAGCATTGGCGTATCTTTGGGCTTCGGAGCGTGAAAAGCCTGCTTTTTCTAAATTTTCTTCTGTGGCGGGAGCATTTTGGGAAATTTTGCCTTCCTTACGAGCTTTTGCGAGTTTATCTTCTGCTTCGCGG
>CAZZLW010000085.1:0-7260 GCA_964654605.1 uncultured Cytophagales bacterium
GCCACTGGCGAAATCATTGAAATTACCAATGGTCGCTTTGATGTACAAAATCAATAAACATTCAAAATCTAAAACTTAAAAATTTATGAAACGATATCTCATTTTCATTTTTTGGCTTTTGTGTTTAAGCTCACAAGCACAGGTCAATCAAGCTCAAATAGATGCTATCATTCCTAAAGAAAAAGTAAAAACAGGCATACTCTACAATCGTGTAATGCCTTTTGCAGGTTTGCAAACATTCGGGCAAAATGGTAGAAAAGATACTTCTCATTACGAGCATTTTATACAAGCGTATTATGAGTTGTATCAGGCTTCTTACAACAACAAAGAAATGCTTAGGTTGGAGCAAATCCGTAACTGGATACGCTACAAATCAGAAAGAAATATGCTTCTTTTGGGGCTGATTCATTATAATTTCAATTATTCCGAAGACTTATCTTTGGATAAAATAAGTCAGGAAGGTTTTACCCCCCCCATTCTAATAATCTGAAAATCAGAGATTTAACTACTTTTGTTGTAGCACCTCTTTCTAAAACTCCTCTACAAGCAGGTAAACCCATAACAGTAGAGTTACACGAAAAATTAATTTTCAGCAATACCACTTCTTCAATAGCTTATATACAACGTGAGTTGCAAGATTAAAAATTTGATTATCAAGTTTTTATTTTTAATAACTTAAACCATCCCTTATTCCCCTTGAAAAGGATGGGAGATAATTATACCTAAAATTTTGATTTTCAAGCGTATAGCTCGCAACTCCTTTGGAGAAGGGCTGGGGGCGAGGTTAAAAAACACAATATTGCAAAAACTATCAAATTTCTTAACAAATTGTATTTCAAATACTTTGTACTTATCATTTACGCTGGTATGTTTAAGGCTTGCTATTCATAATTTCTTCAATCTCTTCGGCTTCAATAGGGATGCTTTCCATTAGGTCAATGTTGCCGTCTTCGGTAATGAGAATATCGTTTTCCAAACGAATACCGATACCTTCTTCGGGAATATAAATACCCGGCTCGCAAGTGAAAACCATACCTGCATCAAAAATACGATACTTACTGCCTACATCGTGTACATCTAAACCCAAAAAATGCGAAGTGCCGTGCATAAAATACTTTTTGTAGAGTGGGTGTTCGGGGTCTTGCGATTCTACTTCGTGTTTTTTGAGTAAGCCCAAACCTATGAGTTCGCTTTCCATCATTTTTCCTACTTCTTTGTGATATTTTTCCAAATTATTGCCCTTTACAAGCATAACTCTTGCCCCACGCATTACACGTAAAACTGCGTCATAGACTTCTCTTTGGCGGGGTGTAAAACGCCCATTTACGGGTACGGTACGAGTGAGGTCTGAGGCATAATTGGCGTATTCGGCGGCTACATCAAGCAAAACCAAGTCGCCGTCTTGGCATTGTTGGTTATTGGCGTTGTAGTGCAAAACGCAAGCATTTTTACCTGAGGCAATAATAGGCTGATAAGCAAAGCCACGTGAGCGATTTCGTATAAATTCGTGTATCAATTCGGCTTCAATTTCATATTCCCACACACCGGGCTTGATGAAATTGAGTATTCTACGAAAGCCTTTTTCTGTAATTTGGCAAGCCTTTTTCATCAAGAAAATTTCCCAAGACGATTTCACAGCACGCAAGCGGTGCATTATGGGAGCTATACGTTTGTAATTGTGCAGAGGGAATTTTTCTTTGCAATATTTAATGAAACGAGCATCACGAGTTTCTACCTGAATAACCGCTCGGGTATGTTCGTTGGTATTGAGGTAGATATTTTCAGATTCAAAAGCGAGCAGAGAAAGCATTTTTTCAAATTCGCTCAGCCATTGTACATTTTGTATGCCCGAAATTTCGCGAGCCTCGTCCTTACTGAGTTTTTTACCTTCCCAAACAGCAATGTGTTCGTTGGTTTCTTTGATAAAAAGGATTTCACGCATTTTTTTATCGCGAGCATCAGGGCAGATAATCAGAATGGTATCTTCTTGGTCTATGCCTGTTAGGTAGAAAAGGTCGCTATTTTGGCGAAATGGCATAGTGCCATCGGCATTGGTGGGCATAATATCGTTGGAATGAAACACCGCCAGCGATTCGGGATAGAGTTTGTTGGCAAAATTTTTACGATTTTCAATAAAAAGAGCCTGCGGAATGGGTGCGTATCTCATAATTGTAAAGATTTATGGAGGCAATTTTAGCAAAAAATAAGCAGAAATCAATTTTTTCGTAAATTTTTGATTTTCTTTTGAAGCCAATTTTCCCAAAACACAGCCAGCCAAAACCAAAGCACCCACGAAAACCCCACCCGATAGCGGCTCAAAGTTCCAAAATTTGGCGAAGAAAGCCCTAAAAAAGTTGCCATAAGCCCTACAAATAGCAAAGAAGCTATCAGCAAAGAAATAGCTAGTCTCACTTCGTCTTTATTCCCCCTCTCCAAAGGAGAGGGGGCAAGGGGGTGAGGTGCAAAAAAAGTTGTCCCAATTATCAATAGCAACAAAAGCGTATTTTCTATGCTTGCCAGTAGCATAGCTACATTTTTAGTTTGCCAAGGCAAAGGGGCAAAAACTCCAAGCCAAGTGCCTTTGTAACTATTGAGCAGACAAGATTTCCAAGTAGGCTCCAAATCCAAATTGACGGCAGAGCCTTGTGGAGAGGCTTGTAGCGTGATTTGGTAGTTTTCGTGTAGGGCTTTTGGGAAAAAATCCCAATGCAGATTGGGGTGTAAAAAAGAAAGTAACCCAATAATGATTAAAATTAGCAGAGAGGAAGCCCATTTCAATTTTTTTGTAAAATTTTCACTTTGCCAAAAAGAAATCCAGCGTTCTGCCAGTAGAGCAAAGGCAATACCGAAGGCATAATAATACTTTGCTTTCCAAAGTATAAAAAACAAGCAAATGATGATCATACTACGCCAAAACGCTTTTTGGTGCAGATAAAATATCTGCAAATGCAGAGCTACCATTCCCCATATACACGTCAGGAGCCAAATTTCTTTGGAAGTCCCCGAAGTCCAGAAGGAAATTGAAGGCAAGTATATTATAAAATAAACGGATATTTTCAGTTTGGGAAAGAGTTTTAGCAAAGTTTCTGATAGATGATAAGAGGCAATAAGATACAAAAGCAAAGCAAACATACTGCTCAGTAGCCAATTTTTTTGAGCCAAAAAGACAAAAAAGAAAAACAATTTGGCAGTAAAAAAAGCACGAGGTTGTTCGGAAAAATAAAATAATTCGGGTTTGTGAGGCTCATAAAAAAAAGTTTGCCCAAAATCATTCAGATTTTGCCAAAATAGGTCGTTGAGTTGGCAGGCATCTAAAAAAATAAGCCAAAAATCCCACTGATAGTGTGAGTAGTATTTTTGATGAACATAAAAGAAAAACCACAAAAAGGCTAATTTGTACAAAAAAAGAAAAGCCCACAAATTTCTTTTGGGGGCGGGTATTTTCCAAAGCAGAATACTACAAAGTGCTACAAAAATAATCCAGCCAATCATTGTAAAGAAACATTACGAAAACCAGCTATTTGGGCTACCCATTTAGAGGGTATTTTTTGGGTGAAATTGTTGTAGTATTTGAGGCTAAAAGCATATTTGCGGTAAAGTTGTTCGGTTTGGCTTTCAGATTTTTGCAGTTCAGTGGCTTTGTTTTGAATATTTGTATCTTGCAAGAGTTCGGTTACACTGCGAGTAAGTTCTTGCATTACTGCAATTTCTTTTTGTAAAGATTTTTCGGCTCGCAGGCGTTCTGCTACGGAAACATCAATGCCCTGAATGGTGCTACAAAGTTTTAGCACAAGGTCGTAAGTATGCAGAAAATCGCCTTTGGCGTGAATCAGATTGGCTAATTGAGTAGCTAACTGAGCTTTTTCTTGAATGGCTTGCAAGTAGTTTTCAAAATTTTCTTCAAGTGTTTTTTTAGTGCGTTTGAGCGTATTGTAGCTCAGAAGCACTACCAAAAATAGCAAACTAAATAGTGCCAGCAGTACAGGAAATAGACCTATGGGTTCAAATTTCATAGCTTGAAATAGTTTTATCCAAAAACACTACAAAGCTACACTTGTTTTCGTAAAATTGTAAAAATTCTGTTATTTTTCCTTGAATTTTCTTGATAACTCTCTGATTTTTAGATATTTTACAAATGTTGCGAAAGCAGAAATCGCACAAACCACAAAGCCATAATAGCCATCTAAAAAACCTAAACGCAACACATAGCTGTAAAAAAATTTCCAAAGGGGATTGATAAAAAGTTTGTAAAGAGGAGCTTTTTTACCATTTTTTACGAGTGTTTCAGCCATTATACTCGTAAAATGATTGAGTTGGGCAATGTGTTGTGGAATAGAATAGTAGCTGTAATGGAGAATATCGCCATTTAGTTTGCCCACCGCCGAGTTTTTGTTTTGCATCTGAATATAATCGTGAGGATTGATACCAGCCCAGTAGGCTTTTTTTCTATGAAATAGTCGTATCCTTCTATCGGGATACCAATCGGTGTAGCGTATCCATTTGCCCAAATAGTTTGTTAGGCGAGGCATTGAAAAGGCATCGGCTTGTAGGTTTTCTTGTTTTTTTAGTGAAAGAATTTCGTTGGTGAGTTTTTCGGAAAGGGCTTCGTCGGCATCAAGGGAAAGAATCCAATCATAGGAGGCTTGGGCACTGGCAAAATTTTTTTGTTCTACATATCCCAAAAAGGCTTGCTGAATAAACCGGACTTGGTATTTATGGCAAATTTCAGCCGTTTTATCCGTAGAAAAAGAATCTACTACCACAATTTCATCGGCTACGGCTTGCACCGATTCCAAACACCGCTGAATGTTTTGCTCTTCGTTGAAAGTGATGATAACAACAGATAGCTTCATAGCTCAAAAGTAAGCAAAAAGAGGATTGCAAGCACAATCCTCTCTGAAATTTTGTTATTTTCCCAAGAATTAAAGTTTAACTTTTTGAACCTTAAACTTTGAACTCTAAAACTCCTTGTATTTTACTCTGCTACTACTCTGAAAGCAATGGTGTGCTTTACTTCTCTGTGCAAATCTAAGGTTGCTTTGTATTCGCCAATCATTTTCACTTCGCCCGCGATAGCGATTTTCTTGCGGTCAATATCAAAGCCTTGTTTTTTGAGAGCTTCAGAGAGTTGGGTAGTAGTTACAGAACCGAAAATTTTACCGCTTTCACCTACTTTAGCGGGGATTTCTAGCACGAGTTCGCCGATACGCTCAGCCAGAGCTACAGCTTCATTTTTGAGTTTTTCGGCTTTGTGAGCGGCTTGTTTCAAGTTTTCGGCGAGCATTTTCTTATTGCCTTCGGTAGCAAGTATAGCAATGCCACGAGGAATAAGATAGTTGCGAGCAAAACCGGGTTTTACCTTTACAACATCATTTTTATAGCCAAGACCTGTGTAGTCTTCTTTCAAAATCACTTCCATAATCAAAAATTTTACGTTATTTCAAACCATCGGTAACGAAAGGCAAAAGAGCCAAATGACGGGCACGCTTGATAGCCTGTGCCACTTTACGCTGATATTTCAGGCTGTTGCCTGTGATACGGCGAGGTAAAATTTTACCTTGTTCATTTACAAATTTGAGCAAGAAATCGGCATCTTTGTAGTCAATGTATTTGATGCCCATTTTGCGGAAACGGCAATATTTCTTTTTGGTTTCCTGCTTAGCACTGTGTATAGGTTCGTTGATGAGTGTCATAATTCCTCCTTTTTTATGCTACTGTTTGAGCCTCTTTTTTCTTTCCTACCAAGCCTTTGCGGCGTTTTTCGTTGTATTCTACGGCGTATTTATCCAAGGCGGTAGTCAAATAACGCATAATGCGTTCGTCGCGGCTGTATTCAATGTGAAGTGTATTCACAATGCTTACAGGGGCTTTGAACTCAAAAAGTTGGTAAAAGCCTGTACTTTTGTGCTGAATAGGATACGCCAATTTTTTCAACCCCCAGTTTTCCTCGTGGATAATTTCAGCACCATTATCTACGAGAATTTTGCGGAACTTTTCTACGGTATCCCTCATCTGTTCTTCAGACAAGACGGGAGTAATAATGAATACCGTTTCGTACTGTTTGTGGTTCATTGCAAACTTCGTTTTTTAGGTTAAATTTTGAGGGTGCAAATATACAAAAGAATTTTTTTCTCGCAAAAAAATATCTTGCTTTTTGCAAAAAATAGTCAAAAGTATTAAGTTTCAGGCTTCAAAAGGTGGCTTATGCAGTTTTTTTCTCAAAAAAATATTCTCGTTACAGGTGCTTCTTCGGGCATTGGTTTGGAAATGGTAAAATTGCTTTTAGATTTTCCTTGTAAAATTATTGCTGTGGATATTCACCCTTTGCCCGAAAGCCTTTTAGCCCAAGGAAAGGTATACTTTTTGCAAGCTGATTTGAGCCAAAAAGAACATTTAGAACTGCTTTTTGAAAAATTAGCTTCCGATTTTGATAAAATTGACGTTTTTATAGCCAATGCAGGTTTTGCTTATTACGAAAAATTGCAAGAACCCGATTGGGGGCATCTTGAAAAAATTTTCGCTCTGAATGTGTTTTCACCGATTTATAGTCTTTTGAAAATGCAAAAAAGCAATACGGAAGTAGTTTTTTGTATTACGGCTTCGGCTATGGCAAAAATGGGTTTGGCAGGCTACAGCCTGTATAGTGCCACCAAAGCCGCCCTTGACCGCTTCGCAGAGGCTTTTCGTTTGGAAAACCCGCATTTTCGCTTGGTTTTGGTGTATCCGATAGCTACTAAAACTCATTTTTTTGAAAATGCAGGCAAAGCTCCTTTGTATTTCCCTTCGCAAGAGGCTTCTCGTGTTGCTTTGAGTATTCTGAAAGGCATTTCTAAAGGCAAAAGAAAAATTTATCCTTCATTTTTGTTCCGATTGAGCTATTTTTGCGGCTTTTTACAAGAAAACCTGAACTACTTTTACCAAAAATATACCCAAAAAATATTTCGCAAGCGTTTTGGATAAGTTTTTGGGAAAAATAAGAAAAACTCCTAATTTTGCCGAATTGTAAAGCTAATTGTAGAAAGTTATGTTTCAAAATTTAAGCGAAAGATTAGAAGGTGCCTTGAAGGTTATCAAGGGCAAGCATAAAATCACTGAACTCAATGTTGCTGAGGCGGTAAAAGATGTTAGAAAGGCTCTCGTGGAGGCTGATGTGAATTACAAAATTGCCAAAGAAATTACAGAAAGAATTAAAGAAAAAGCCCTTGGACAGAAGATTTTGATAGCCGTTGAGCCTTACCAATTGATGATAAAGATTGTAGA
>CAZZLW010000086.1:0-31581 GCA_964654605.1 uncultured Cytophagales bacterium
CGCAGTGGTTTTACCTGACAATGTTTTGTTTGAAGGCGGTGCAGGTGAAATCATCAGAAAGAAATTGTTGGAAACCACCAACCTGCATACCATTCTCCGCTTGCCTACGGGCATTTTTTACAAGCAAGGCGTAAAAGCCAACGTGTTGTTTTTCGATAATAAGCCCGCTTCCAAAGAGCCACAGACCAAAGAGATTTGGTTTTACGACTTTAGAACCAACATCAAGTTTTCGCTGAAGAAAAACCCGATGCGGTATGAAGATTTGCAGGACTTTATCAACTGTTACAACCCGACCAACATCAACAAGCGAAAAGAAACCTACCACCCCGAAAAAAATCCCGAAGGACGCTGGCGAAAATTCACCTATGACGAAATCATAGAAAGAGATAAAACCAGCCTGGACATTACCTGGATAAAAGACAAGAGCCTAACCGACTTGGATAATTTACCTGCACCCGATGAAATTGCTCAGGATATTGTAGAAAATCTCAAATCGGCATTAGAAGGTTTTGAGAGTATTCTTAACCAACTAAATGAAAAATAGAACGCAAATCAGAAGGGAAAATATTTTTCTCTTACCTTTTTGGGTAATTGAGCAACTACCAAATCGTAGGAGTCATCAATCCATTGCCAAAGGAGCTTTTTAGGAACACCTGCTTTCAGTAGTATGGTGTTCCAATGTTTTTTGTTCATATGATAGCCGGGTAAGACAAAATCGTATTCTTCTCGCAAGGCAAGGGCTTTGCTGGGTTCGCATTTAAGATTTACGGATAAAATCTCCTCAGCGATATTGCAAAGAGCAAACATTTTGCCACAAACCTTGAAAACCAAAGTTACTTCATCAAAAGGGAACTCTTCGGTTACACATTTTTTGGCAAGGCAGTAGTTGCGTATTTCTTCAATATCCATAGGGGGGTATTTTAGTTTGGTAAAACTTTTGCCATAATCCATTCATCTTCGCAAATTTTATCACCCATTACAAAAATCCAATCACCGATTTTCTGAAAGCCAAATTTTTCATAAAAACGAATAGCTTGCTCATTTTTACTCCAAACCCCCAACCAAATTACATCAAAATTTTCATTTTGAGCAACTTGTAAGGCTATTTTCATTAGTTCCGAGCCAATTTTCAGTCTTTGAGCAAAAGCAAAAAGATATAACTTTTCAATTTGCAGAAAACACTTGCCCAAATACGTATAATTATCGGGGATTGCATTGCGAATAATTTTGAGATAGCCACAAGGCTTGCCTTGCCAAAAAGCTATCCAAAAAGAAATATCAGAATTTTGCAGGGCATTCTGAAAGTGAGAAATTTGCATATTTTTCTGAATGTAGGATTCTACAAGCTCTTTACCATCAATGGGTGTCCATTTTTCACGGAAAGTTTCTTGGGCAAGGTACAAAAGTGTGGGTAAATCTTTGAGCGTAGCTTGCTGAATAAGGAGCATTTTCTGATTTTTTGCAATAAATTGGGAAAAATTTTGTTAATTCAGAGCCAAAGTTAGAGATTTTTGAGAGTTTTTGGAAAAAACTAAAAAATTTCAACTCTCCACTTCTTTGTACTTTTGAAAGCGTATTTTCTACTAAAATCTTTATTTGAGATGAGCCAACTGAAAGAATTTAGTTTTCGGTATGAGGTTTTTGAAAGTGAGGCGGAACTTTCAGAAATAGAGCAAACTTTGCTAAGCAAAGCCAAAGCTATCAACGAAAAAGCCTATGCCCCTTATTCCAATTTTTGGGTGTCTTCGTGTTTGTATTTGGCAAATGGTGAGTTTGTAGAAGGGGTAAATCAGGAAAATGCGGCGTATCCTTCGGGTTTGTGTGCCGAAAGAGTGGCTTTGTTTCGGGCAGGTGTGCAGTTTCCTGATGTAGTTATTGAAAAAATTTTGATTATGGCTCGCCACAAAGAAGCCTTGTGGCAGTATATTTCGCCTTGTGGAGCTTGCAGACAAGTAATGTTAGAATTTGAAAATAAGCAGGGCAGAGCTATTGAGGTTTTGTTGTATATGGGAGAGTATATAGTCAAAATCTATTCAGTCCAAGACCTATTGCCTTTTGTTTTCGTCAAGGACGATTTGCTCAAATAAGGTAAAAACTTTTCTTGTTTTCGTGCAAAATGCTCTAAATTTTGTTATATTTGCTACAAACCTTGTTTAGAATTTTCACGCAAATCTGAAATATTATGCAACAAGTTGCCCCTTACAAACCTAAAAATCATATTCGTATTGTTACGGCGGCTTCGCTTTTTGATGGGCACGATGCCGCTATCAATATTATGAGACGCATTATGCAAAGCACAGGAGCCGAAGTTATCCATTTAGGACACAACCGCTCCGTAGCTGAAATTGTAGATTGTGCTATCCAAGAAGATGCACAGGCTATCGCCATTACCAGCTATCAGGGTGGGCATAATGAGTTTTTCAAATATGCTTACGATTTGCTCAAACAAAAAGGAGCAGGACATATCCGAATTTTCGGAGGAGGTGGAGGTACTATTTTACCCTCCGAAATTGAGGAACTACACGCTTACGGCATTACTCGCATCTATCACCCCGACGACGGCAGAGCTATGGGTTTGCAAGGTATGATTAACGATGTGCTTCAAAAATGTGATTTCCCTACATTCAACCCCTACAAAAATGAAAGTAGCAATGTAAGTTCGGCTTCTGCCGCCGCCCAGCCCCAAGAAGATTTGCAAACGCTTTTGCAAATGGCAAGCGAAAAAAGCCATTTGGCAATTGGTAGGCTTATTTCGGTAGCTGAAAATTTCCCTGATGTTTATCAAACTATCAAAGACCAAATTTTAAGCGGTCAGCCCAAAAAGGTTCCCGTTTTGGGGATTACAGGCACAGGGGGGGCAGGTAAATCTTCAATGATTGACGAGATTGTTCGCCGCTTTGTCTTAGATTTTGAAGATAAAACCATAGCAGTTATTTCCGTAGATCCTTCCAAACGCAAATCGGGGGGAGCTTTGCTCGGCGACCGTATCCGTATGAACTCCATACATCACCCACGCGTGTATATGCGAAGCCTTGCTACGCGTCAGAGCAATCTCGCTTTGAGCAAGTACGTACAAGATGCCATTGATATTTGCAAGTTTGCAGGTTTTGATATGATTATCGTTGAAACTTCGGGTATTGGGCAATCGGATACAGAAATTGTAGAACACTCTGATGTATCGCTTTATGTAATGACTTCCGAGTATGGTGCCGCCACACAGCTTGAAAAAATTGATATGTTGGATTTTGCTGATGTGATTGCTATCAATAAATTTGATAAGCGAGGCTCCTTGGATGCTCTCCGCGATGTGCGTAAGCAATACAAACGCAATAAAAATCTTTGGGATACGCCTGATGAGCAACTACCCATTTTCGGAACAATTGCCAGTCAATTCAACGACCCCGGCACAAATGTTTTGTACCGAAACATAATGGATAAAATTGTAGAGAAAACAGGGGTTACGGCTTTACAATCCGACTTTGAAATTACTGAAAAAATGTCGGAAAAAGTCTATATTATTCCGCCTGAAAGGGTGCGTTATCTGGCTGAAATCTGCGAAACCAGTGAAAATTATGATAAGTTTGTAAAAGAACAAACTGCTATTGCTCGTCAGATGTACCAACTCAAAGGTACGATTGATATGCTTCGTGCTGAAATTGGCAAAAAGGTGATTGAAATAAAAGAGCAAAGCGAAGATTTGGTCTATGTAATTGAGCATATACAAGGCGAACCCGACTACCTTGCCGACCTTATCAACAAATACAACGACCTTGAAAAGAAATTAGACCCCGAATGTAAGGCAATGCTCAAAGATTGGGAAGCCACCAAAAAACGCTACAAAGCCGAAAAATATCAGTTTCAGGTACGTGATAAAATTATTGAGCAAGACCTGTATCATACTTCACTTTCAGGCACCAAAGTTCCCAAAGTGGCTTTGCCCAAATACGAAGACTGGGGCGATATTCTTAAATGGTTACTGACTGAAAATGCCCCGGGCTTTTTCCCTTATGCCAGTGGAGTATTTCCGCTCAAACGCGAAGGCGAAGACCCTACGCGTATGTTTGCAGGCGAGGGCGGACCCGAAAGAACCAACAAGCGTTTTCATTATGTTTCCAAAGGTTTGCCTGCTAAAAGGCTTTCCACCGCCTTTGATAGTGTAACGCTCTACGGCGAAAATCCTGACCACCGCCCCGATATTTATGGAAAAATTGGTAATTCGGGGGTAAGTGTCTGCACGCTTGATGATGCCAAGAAATTGTATTCAGGCTTTAATTTATGCCACCCTGCTACTTCGGTATCAATGACTATCAATGGACCCGCCCCAATGATTCTTGCCTTTTTTATGAATACCGCCATTGACCAACAATGCGAGCTGTATATCAAAAAGAATGGCTTGGAGGCAGAAGTGCAGGCAAAAATTGATGAAATCTATAGAAATCTCAATGTACCTCGTCCCACCTACAATGGAGTTTTGCCCGAAGGCAACGATGGTTTGGGGCTAATGCTTTTAGGTGTAACAGGCGACCAAGTCCTGCCCAAAGAGGTGTATGAGAAAATAAAAGCTGAAACACTTTCCGTAGTACGTGGAACGGTGCAAGCTGATATACTCAAAGAAGACCAAGCCCAAAACACTTGCATTTTTTCTACGGAATTTGCCTTGCGTATGATGGGTGATATTCAGCAATATTTCATTGACCACAAAGTACGCAATTTCTATTCCGTTTCTATTTCGGGCTATCACATTGCTGAGGCGGGGGCTAATCCTATTACCCAACTAGCTCTAACGCTTTCCAATGGCTTTACCTTCGTAGAATACTACCTGAGCCGAGGTATGCACATTGACGACTTTGCTCCCAATTTCTCTTTCTTTTTCTCCAATGGTATGGACCCCGAATATTCGGTTTTAGGACGTGTGGCAAGACGAATTTGGGCAAAGGCTATCAAATACAAATACGGAGGCAATGAAAGAAGTCAGAAACTCAAATATCATATTCAGACCTCGGGACGCAGTTTGCACGCCCAAGAAATTGCTTTCAATGATATTCGTACTACCTTACAGGCTTTGTATGCCATTTATGATAATTGCAACTCTTTGCATACCAACGCTTACGATGAGGCTATCACTACACCTACCGAAGAAAGCGTAAGGCGAGCTATGGCAATTCAGATGATTATCAACCATGAGTTGGGTCTTGCCAAAAATGAAAACCCTTTGCAAGGTTCGTTTATCATTGAAGAACTTACCGACCTTGTGGAACAAGCCGTTTTGAATGAGTTTAGGGCTATCTCGGAGCGTGGAGGAGTGCTTGGGGCAATGGAGCGAATGTATCAGCGTAGCAAGGTTCAAGAAGAAAGTATGTATTACGAAATGAAAAAACACACAGGCGAATTGCCTATTATTGGTGTAAATACCTTTTTGGACCCCAATGGCTCGCCTACTATTGTACCCGCCGAAGTGATACGTTCTACCAATGAAGAAAAGGAGTATCAAATTGCTATGCGTGATGCTTTCCACAAACGAAATACTCAAAAAGCCCCCGAAATGCTCAAATACTTGCAAAAGGTTTCAGTAGAAAATGGTAATATTTTTGAGGCTTTGATGGAAGCGGCAAAATATTGCAGTTTAGGACAAATGTCAAGAGCTTTGTACGAAGTAGGTGGGCAGTACAGAAGAAATATGTAGTTGTCCTTGAATATTAGAGTGGCAAAGTTGCCATAAAGTTCTGAAACCTATAAGCGGTAACATCAGTTTAGCTGTGTTGCCGCTTTTTCTTAAAAGTTCTAAAAAAATGTAAAAAAAACTTTACATTTTGTAAAAAAGTTTTTACATTTGTCTTGTAAAACAAATGCAAATACTTATGAATACTAAAATTTTGTTTTCGCACAAGTATAAAATTTGGGGTATTCTAATGAGCCTTTTGGGGCTTGTAGGTACTATTGCCGCAGTATATGGAGGGGTTCAATTGGAGTTTTTAGAAATTCGCAGTGAGACAAAGGAGGCGGAATTTTTAGTTAGTCCAGTAAATTTTACTGATGAGATTGCCTGCTTGATTCTTATTGCAGGGCTACTATTGTGGGGATTTTCAGCGGAAAAAGTAGAAGATGAACGTATAGCTCAAATGCGTCTGAATGCTTTGCAGTGGTCTATGTTTTTTCACTATGTCTTTTTGGCAATTTGTATTATATTCATTCACGGATTAAAATTTCTGAATATCTTATTTTTGAATGTTTTTTTGCCTTTGATAGTGTTTATTGTTCGCTTTAATTGGGTTATGTTTTTAGAAAATAAACGTCTCAAATGAAAAATAGGATAAAAATAGAGCGAGCTATTCATAATATAACGCAGGCAGAACTTGCTGAAAAAGTAGGAGTGTCGCGTCAAACTATAAATGCAATAGAGGCGGGGAAATATATTCCTTCGGCAGTGTTGGCTATGAAAATTGCTAAACTTTTTGAAAAACCTGTTGAGGAAATTTTTGAGTTAGAAGAGAGTGATTGAAAGCATAATAAGCAACCTTATTGCTTGTTGAATTAGCCCTTCAAAAATCAATGCCCACATTTTGTTAATGTGGGCATTGCGTATTACTGCGTAGCTTCTGCTTCTTTGGATTTCTTTTTCTTGCGGTCTTTCTTTTTCTTTTTACCTTTTTGAGCTTCGGCTTCTGCTTTGGCTTTTTCAGCTTCCAAGCGAGCTTTTTCGGCTTCTGCTTTGGCTTTTTCAGCTTCCAAGCGAGCCTTCTCGGCTTCTGCTTTGGCTAAATCTTCTACCAAAACTTTGCCATTTACATCTAATTCTGTAATCTGATAGCCCAAACGCATAAGTCCTTTGCCAACAACATTTTTATCACCTACCACTACAATAGCCATATTGTTGTAGGGCAAATATTTTTTAGCCAAAGCATCAATTTCCGCTTTGCTGATGTTTTTCAAGATTTCATTCTGCTTTTCGGTGAAGTTAGTAGGCAGATTGTAAGTGAGAATGCGATTCAAGAAAGCGGCTTTTTGAAAAGAAGTTTCATAACGCAAAGCCTCTGATTGTCCGATAGAAGATTTGGTGAAGGCAAGCTCTTTTTCGGTGATACCATTTTCGGCATAGTTGCGAATTTCTTTCATAAACTCAAATACGGCACTATCCGTAGCTTGAATTTTGATACCGCCGCTGGCTGTGTATCGCATATCGTAGTCGCCTGCCATAAACGAAGACCTTGCCCCGTAAGTCCAGCCTTTATCTTCACGCAAATTCAGATTGATACGGCTATTGAAAGCCCCACCTAAAATATAGTTCATCAAACCGATTTTATACGATTCGCCCAAAGCATCAAACTTGACAGCAGGCGTTACATAGCCAATACGAATTTCAGATTGAGCAGATTTGGGCTTATCTATCAAATAGATTTGCGTTTTGGCAATAGGCTGAATAGGTTCAGGAGTATATTTGAAACGGAAACCCTGACGAGCCTCAGGGGTATCATCGGCAGGAGTACCTTTGCCTACTTTACCCAAGAATGAAAGTTTGGGCAAAATTTCTTTATCGGTAATATCACCTACAACAATCAAATTACCACTTACTTTGCCCGGTTTTAGGTTTGCCATTTCGTGCAAATAACGAACATCATCAAGCCTGATTTGCTCGTAGCTTTCAATAGTGCCTGCATTATCGTAGGCTCTGATTTCTTTGAAGCCGTGCAAAAGTTTGCCATATACGTCAGAGGCAATGAAAGTAGCTTGTGTTTGGCGATTTTTGAGAGCTTGTAGGTTTTGCTTCTTGATACGCTCAAAATCTTCGTTAGTAAATTTGGAGCGATAAAGACGCTCTTCAAAAAGTTTGAGGGTTTTGTCCAAATTCTTTTTGAGGCATTGTACTCTGAACTCTAATCCTTCATCATTCACACTTACCGAAATAGAGCTACCGAGTTTTTCAAGCTCTTGGGTAAATTGTTCGGCGGTGTAGTTTTCTGTGCCTTCGTTCATCATATCTTCCAAAAGGTCGGCGGTGCCTGCTTTTTCAGGATACAAATTCAGATGACCACCTTTTTTCAGACTTAAAAGCAAAGTAACCGTAGGAATTTCGTTGTTTTGCGTTCCTAGAATTTGAATACCGCTATTGAGTTCAGAACGCCATACTTTGGGAACTTTTACCACAGGATTAGGACCAGGGGCGGGCTTTTTGCTTCTATCAAAATTATCTTTGGCTTTGTTGTATTTCAAACCCGCATAGCCGTAGTCGGGAGCTACATAACCCGATTTATCAATGGTATAATTATCTTCTGCGGCAATCAGATTGCGTTGTCCTTTGGGGTAATAGCTCAAAATAACAGCGGGTTTGCCCTTGATGTATTGGTTATAGACACGCACAACGTCCTCTTTTTTCAGGCTACGAAGTCTTTTGAGTTCTTCTGTAATGTAATTGGCGTTGCCTGTGAAGGTCTGATAAGCCGCCAGCAAACTTGCTTTTCCTGAAACACTGGAAAGACGATTGATGAAATTTGCTTCACGTTGAGCCACAAATTTTTTAATATCATCATCTGTTACACCTCTTTTTTCAAAATCGGCAATAGCCTCGCGAAGCATTTTTTCCATTTCGGCTAAATTTTTTCCTTGTGAAGGCACAACTTGGAAAAAGAATTCGCCTGAAAGTTCGCTACCATTATTGAATGAGGCGGCTTGTAGAGCTTGTTGAGTTTTTACCATTTTTTGGTAAAGGATAGAGTTTTTTCCTTGTCCAAGAATTTCTGCTAAGCAATCCAAAGCAGTTTCATCGGCAGAACGGGCTTGGGGTACAGGGAAAACCATTGCCAAAAGAGGAAGGCGAATGTAGTTATCTTCAAAAGAAACGTAGCGGTCTTTTTCCAATTTGGCAAGCATAGGAGCCATATTTTTAACTTCGGGTCCGCGAGGAATAGGTCCGAAGTATTTTTCTACAAGTTTTACAACCTCTTTGGGATTTACATCACCTGCTACGGTCAGAACGGCATTGTTGGGTCCATACCAACGCAAAAAGAAGTTTTTTAGGTCATTTACATCAACTCTATCCAAATCTTCTACATAACCGATAGTAAGCCAAGAGTAAGGGTGTCCGTAGGGGTATAAGTTTTTGGCAACGTTTTCTTGCACCAAGCCATAAGGGCGGTTGTCGTAGTTTTGCCCACGTTCATTTTTTACGGTTGCTCTTTGTACTTCAAATTTTTTCTGTGTAACGGCATCAAGCAAGAATCCCATACGGTCGGCTTCCAGCCAAAGAGCAATTTCTAACTGATTGGCAGGCAAGGTTTCAAAGTAATTGGTGCGGTCGCGGTTGGTAGTACCATTGAGCGTTCCACCTGCTTCGGTAACGATTTTGAAATGCTCTTCATCGGCTACATTATCCGAACCTTGGAACATCATATGCTCAAAGAAATGGGCAAAACCCGATTTGTTGATTTCTTCGCGTGCCGAACCCACGTGGTAGGTAACATCTACGTGTACAATGGGGTCGGAATGGTCTTCGTGAATGATGAGCGTAAGCCCATTGGGCAAAACATACTTTTCGTAGGGAATTACAATTTCATTCCCCTTCTTGGTTACTTTCTGCACCAATTTGGCTTGTCCCATAGCCCAAAAAGCCACAAGCAAACCTAACGCAGAGAAAATAAGTTTTTTGTGTAGCATAAAATTAGATTTTGAGTTTTAGTTTAGAAAACGTTTGCAAAGCTAAAAAATTATTGCTAAAATGTAATTTTTTCACTGAAAAATACATTTTACGTAAAATGCTATCAATGATAAGCAAGGTTCAAAAACTAAACAAAATATTTCATTGTCCTTTTTCCTGACCGCTTGTTTCTGAAATATGCTGAAAATCGCTTATTTTTGGCTTTTTTGTATAAGTTTCTCTGCTTTTGCCCAAGAGCCAAGCAGTGGTTTCAAGTTTGCCAAACCCAACCGAAAATTTACACGGATTTCTTTTCAACTTGCCAATAATCTCATTATTGTACCTTTATTTCTCAATGAAAAGACTGATACGCTGAATTTTGTTGTTGATACAGGGGTAGGGACGAGTATTTTTATTGATAGCACCTTTTTGCAGATAATGCAAGCCGATACCACAAACTTGCGAAAAGTTGTTGTAAAAGGAGGAGGTATCGGAGAGGTGATTAGGAGCTATCTTGTACCCAAACAACATTTGCAAATAGGAGCTTTGGTTGCCCCTCAGCAAAGTGTTTTGGTTTGCTCACAAACCTTGCACTATATTTCCGAATATGCGGGCATACGCATACACGGCATTGTAGGCTATGACTTTTTCAAAAATTTAGTGGTAAAAATTGATTATATCAGAAAAGAATTGCTCATCTACGAGCCGCAATATTTTACAGAAAAAATTTTACCTAAATACAAACCTTCACACGTGCATAGAATTACTCTGCAACGTCAGAAGCCTTATATTTGGGCTTCTTATGTGAATGAACGCAACGATACCATTCCTTTACGCTTACTGATTGATACAGGGGCAGGACATTCGGTGTCTTTGGATATTGGCTCGCGAAGGGGCATTGAGCTTCCTCAAAAGCATATTCAGAGCAATTTGGGGGTGGCAGTCAATGGCATAGTGTTGGGCAAAATTGCCCGAATTAAGCAGTTTCAGATAGGTAAATTTGTTTGGCTCAATGTACTGACTACCTTTCCTGATAGCTCATTGATAGCTTTTCGCGACGAAGGTGTAAGTCGGAATGGTAGTATCGGAATGGGAATTTTGGAGCGTTTTGATATAATACTCAACTACCCACAACAACTCTGCATATTTCAGCCCAATCTGAAATATAATAAGGGCTTTGATATGGGATTTTCGGGTTTGGAGCTAATTTCACAAGGAAAATCTTACCGAGAATACAAAATTATCGCTATACACCCCCTTTCAGAAGCCTATAAAGCGGGTTTGCAGATAGGTGATGAAATTTTGGCTATCAATAATCATTTTACTTCCTTACTGAATATTTCGCAGGTCTATGAACTTTTGGATACCAAAGAGCAAACCCTCAATCTACTTATCCGCCGAGGAGGCAAATTACAGGTAATTGCTTTCAAAACCAAACGCATTATTTAAGCAAAAAAGTTTTTACGAAAACCCCAATAAGTTTTTTGCATTTTTGTAAAAAAACTTACAACTTTACATTTCTTGTATAGTAAGCAAAAAAATTATTTGCCCCTAAGGCGGTAATACTCAAACAATCGCTTTTTATGCGTATTCGTTTTTTTGTTCGTTTGTATTGGCGAGAAATTGTCAAGATGTTGCGGCTGAGTTCGCCCATTATTGTAGCACAAATCAGCAGTGTGCTAATGGGTGTAACTGATAACATTATGGTAGGAAAACTGCGTGATGATGCTCCTTTGGCGGCGGCGGCAATTGCCAATATCATTTTTATTTTGGTAGCTTGTTTGGGGATAGGTGTTTTTGCAACGATTTCGCCACTGGTTGCCAAAGCCAAAAGTTCGGGCAGAGGGCAAGAGTGTGGCTTATACCTTTTTGCAGGAATGAAACTATCTATTAGTTTGGGCTTTTTGCTTACTTTGTTGCTACTATTTATTAGTTGGAACTTCCATTGGTTTGGGCAAAAAGAAAACGTAGAAAGTTTGGCGAAAAGTTATTTGCAGGTGATAGCTTTTTCAATGTTCCCGATGATGTTTTTTTTGGCTGTAAAGCATTTTAGCGATGGTTTGGGCGTTACGATGCCCGCAATGGTGATAACGGTTGTAGGGCTTTTGGTGAATGTTTTTTTCAATTGGGTGCTTATTTATGGCAGATTGGGCTTTGCTGAAATGGGTTTGTATGGCTCGGGGCTTTCTACGCTGATTGCAAGGGTAGTTATGGCTTGTTTGATGATAGTGTATGTGTTGGAGTCCAATTTTTTTCTATCTTTTTTGCCAAATATTTTAGCGGGCAATTCTACGAAAGTGCAAACTATGCAAATTTTGAAATTGGGTGTTCCGAGTGGTTTGCAGTATTTTTTTGAAACAGGTGTATTTGTATTTTGTACGGTAGCTTCGGGTTGGTTGGCGGTGGAAGCTCTTGCCGCTCACGGAATCATTTTGAGCATAGCTACCATTACGTATATGATTGCGGCAGGGGTTTCATTTGCAGGGGCTATTTCGGTAGGGGGTGCTTTGGGAATTGGCAGTCGTGAGCGGGTGATGCGTTCGGGTATGGCATCTATATTGCTGGTGAGCCTTTTGATGCTTCTTTGTTCGGTGATTTTGCAGGTTTTTGGCGAAAATATTATTGCACTTTACAAAAACAATAGTCTTGCTGTTATGGAGATAGCCAAGGGCTTGCTATTTATTTTTATTTTGTATTTGCTTGCTGATGGGGTGCAAGCCGTAGGGGTTGGCATTCTAAGAGGCATTGGCGATGTAAATATTCCGACAATGATAACGCTTTTTGCCTATTGGGTAGTAGGTATTCCTGCGAGTTTTTATTTAGGCAAATATACCGATTTAGGTGTAAAAGGAATATGGTTAGGGCTAACTTTGGGGCTTATTACTTCGGCGGTACTACTTACAGGACGTTTTTTCTATCTTACGCGTAAAGAAAAATTGAAATTTGCGTAATTTTATTTCATTTGCTTACGAATTTGTTGAATTTGCTCAATGGGCAAATTCGTCAATTCGGCAATGAAGTTATCATCAAGTCCCTTTCTGATAGCATTAAGGATAATTTCAGTTTCTCGTTCCTCAATAGCTGTTTCTAAAACACTTTTCAAATCTCGGTAATAGATAAGGCTTTCTTCGTATTTTTCACGTTGTTCGGGGCTTAAATTGGCAAGTTCTGCCGTCTGAAAAGCCTCTTCACCAAAAAGTTTTTTGAAGCCAAAATCTGTATAGGGGTTGATGAATTTTGCCATTGCTGAATAATTTTTGCAAGAGCAAATTTATGATTTTTGTGCAATTATTCCTAAACTTTCTAATTTTGCTCCAAAAAACAATGCTCAGGCATACACTTACAGATACGATTGTCGCTCCTGCTACTCCTGCGGGTGTAGGGGCAATCGCGGTGATTAGAGTTTCAGGCAAAAAAGCCATTGAAATTACCAATGAAATTTTTTCGGGCAAAGATTTAACCCAAGCACCTTCGCATACTATTCATTTTGGCACTATTCGGGCTGAAAATGGGGAAATCATTGATGAGGTCTTGGTGAGCATTTTCCGAGAACCTCATTCTTTTACCAAAGAAAATAGCACTGAAATTTCCTGCCACGGCTCGCCTTATATTGTGGAGCAAATCCTCAAATGTTTGCTTGCCAAAGGGGCAAGAATGGCAGAAGCAGGCGAATTTACCAAAAGGGCTTTCTTGAATGGCAGATTTGACCTTGCCCAAGCCGAAGCCGTTGCCGATTTGATTGCTTCAGCCTCACAAGCCTCTCATCAAATTGCAATGAAACAGATGCGAGGTGGTTTTTCACAAAAAATTAAAGAGCTAAAAGCTGAACTCATTCGCTTTGCGGCACTCGTAGAATTAGAGCTTGATTTTGCCGAAGAAGATGTAGAATTTGCCAACCGAACAGAATTGAAAAGTTTTCTGCAAAATGTTACGCAATACGTAAATGAACTTTTGCAGTCTTTTGCTTGGGGCAATGTCTTGAAAAATGGTATTCCTACGGCAATTGTGGGTAAGCCTAATGCGGGGAAATCCACACTGCTCAATACGCTTTTGCAAGAAGAAAAAGCGATTGTTTCGGATATTGCAGGCACTACCCGCGATATTATTGAAGACGAAATCACTTTGGAGGGTATTCATTTCCGTTTCATTGATACAGCGGGTTTGCGTGAAACACAAGATACCATTGAAGCTATTGGCGTAGAGCGTGCCAAGCAAAAAATGCAAGAAGCCTCGCTCATTTTATACCTCATAGATAGCTCTGAAATGAGCGAAAACCTTGACTTTTTGCAAAAAGAATTGCAAAAACTGCAAAAACCTTATTTTATTTTGTTCAATAAAACGGATAAACTTTCCGCTGAAAAAATTGCTGAGCTTGAACAAATCCCCAAGGCTTTGTGTATTTCTGCCAAAGAGCAAAAAGGAATAGAAAAACTGAAAAATGCCCTTATTGGGCTTGTGAAGGAGCAAAAAGTAAGTCATTCGGATATAGTTATCAGCAATGTGAGGCATTATGAGGCACTTGCCAAAACGCAACAATCTCTGCAAAAAGTGCTGATAGATATTGATACGGCAATTACAACGGATTTGCTGGCGGCGGATATTCGTGAGGCTATTCGGCATTTGGGCGAAATTATTGGTGAAGTAAGCAGTGAGGATTTACTGGATTATATTTTTTCAAAATTCTGTATCGGTAAGTAATTATGAAAATCTTTGTAACAGGTGCAACAGGCTTTGTAGGTGAGCAGTTGGTAAAGAAATTAGCCGAAAATGCTCAAAATGAGGTGCATATTTTGGTGCGTTCTGTACCCAAAGCCCAAGAAGTATTTGCTCAAATGCCTAATGTACGTTCCTTTCAGGGCGACCTATTGGAAGCAGAAAAAATCCAAAAGGCTATGCAAGAATGTGAGCAGGTATATCATTTGGCGGCACAGGCGAAAGTTTGGGATAAAAATCCGCAGAGTTTTTATGAAATGAATGTCAAAGGTACATTAAATATTGTTCAAACGGCGATAGAATTGGGTGTGAAACGTATTGTGCTGACTTCTACGGCAGGAGTTTTGGGGGCTTCGCTGAATGGCGAAGTGGTTACTGAAAATACCCCTTTGCAAGTGCCTTTAAGCACCGAATACGAAAAAACCAAAGCCCAAGCCGAGAAAGAAGTGCAAAAACTCTTGGATAAAGGTTTGGAGATAGTTACGGTGAATCCTACGCGTGTGTATGGGGGTGGGCAAAGAAGCCAAAGCAATGCTGTAACAATGCTTTTGGAAAAATATGCCCAAGGCAAATGGCGGATTTTGCCCGGTAATGGCAAAAAAATTGGCAATTATGTTTTTATTGATGATGTAGTTCAGGGACATTTGCTGGCTATGCAAAAAGGCAGAAGTGGAGAGCGGTATATTCTTGGTGGCGAAAATGTGAGCTATGAAGAGCTTTTCAATATTTTTGCAGAAATTACAGGTAAAAAGCGTTGGCTTGTGCCTTTGCCTGTGGCTGTGATGAATAGTTTTGCTCATTTGCAAATGCTTAAAACTCGCTTGGTAGGCACTGCACCGCTTATTACACCACCATTTGTGAAAAAATACTTATACGATTGGCAGGTAAGTAGCCAAAAAGCTCAAACAGAGTTAGGATATGCCATTACACCTCTAAAAATAGGTTTGCAGAAAACTTGGGAATGGTTGAATAAAGTTGAAAAATTTTGAAAGCAAAATATGAAATTTGCGAAGAGCGATTAGACAAACTTATTTGCAGAATAACTTCAAAGGTTCTTCTTCATACTTTATTATTTTCTTAATTTTTCCGGGTTGTGCCCAGTTCATTGTTCCTTCCATTTTTAAGGATAGTAGATAGTTTTCAATTTGCTTGTCTGACAATTCCGTTTGTACCCTTTGAGCTTCTGATAATGACTTAACAGGTATAAATGCTTGTAATGATTGGTTTGCTTGCCAAGAACCTTCAAAAATTTTTGGATTAAAACTATTTTTGCCGTAGGCTTCCCATACAATTTTGTAAGGGAAAAAACTATATTCACCTACTCCCAGCATAGCCCACCAATACCCACGAGAAAGTATCGCATTCAGCATTACACCTTTTCTACTTTTTAGTATTGCTTTGTTGGCTTCAAGATAGCATTGAAGTTCGGGATATTCTTGTATTTGTTTCCATTCCAAAGGTTTGCCATTCAGATTATAGGGTAAAAGAACCCATTTAGAAGGATTATGTTCTTCTGTGTCTGTGATAAACTCTTTTGAGGTAATGAGTGGAAAAACAAATTTTTTTGGAAGAATAATGCCTACCTTGCTCTTATTAGAAACTCTGACTAATTCTTCATTTACTTTCTCATATTTATCAAAGAAATAAACATCATTTGCTCCACCCGTATTGACACCTTGCCTTGGACTTGATTCTTTCTTCAATACCACTTGTTTAATAGTAAAGCTATTACACTCTTTGGGAATAATGCTCAATGGGTCTGTTTTGTGAAATAGGGGTTTGGCAATATGTTCCACCCAAGAGCCATTTTCATAACGAAAATAAGGTATTGGAAAAATAGTTTCCTTATCGCGAATAAAATGAACAAGCCCGTAACGTGTTGCTACGCTACCAAACACATCTTTATCATAAAAGTCAAAGACACTACTTAAAGAGTATTTAACTTCTTGAACACTATATGTTCTAAAATTTTTATTTGCCCCCTCATTCAAGAGCAATGAAAGTGGCATAAATAAAATTGCCTCACCATTCTGCCTTAAAAAATCTTTCATTGCTATTTGAATAATGAGTGCGGCAATATCAATTCTACTTCCGCCTAATAGAAGGTTCTGACTATTTCCTATCAAGTCATACTTAAAAAAGTAGCTTTTAATCTGCTCCTTGTAGCTTTCGGGTAAATCAACAAAGTTTTGCCAAGGAGGATTTCCGAAAACAATATCAAATTGTTTGGGATTGAGATGCAGAATATCTTCATTGCTGAAGTTTAGCGACATATCCAAGCCATATTTTTGGCTAAATTTTTCTAATGCTTTATGAAAGTAGTTATTATTCAATTCATTACCAAAAAGTCTTTCAGTAGGGAGGTTATCAATGGTAAAACCTTTTGCCAAGCCATAAGAAATGAAGGCTTCCAATAAGTTACCTTCGCCCATTGTTGGGTCAAACACAGTGGCACCATTAAGCCATTTTGGAAATAGTCCAAATTTTTCAATAGCAAATTCACCCCAATTTAGAGGAGTAAATACATCACCAATTTTTAAGTTCTTATCTGATAAACCGAAAATTTTGGTATCCGCCATCTTTAAATTGTTCAATGGATTTAATTCGTTTTTCTGCATCTGCTTTCACTCTTTTGTAGTGAGCCATTGCAAGTTCGCAAAAAATATCAAAGAATTCATTGTAAGATCTATCCCATTTAATTTCGTCCCATACTTGATTTATTGTATAGTTCAATCTAACTTGACCAGTACCCAGATTTTCAATTCTGTATGTATTTTCGGGCAGACAATGAAAAGGGGCGACACGAATATACTCTATATCTCTACTGCTATTTTTTATTGTAGATTTTTCGTGTCCAAACTCAACAATCATAAAAACGCCTTTATCATTTGCAAGAAATTTGAGAAGATTTCCAACAGCACATACGCCGCCATCCGAATATCGTGTGGAGTCTAAGTCTTTGGTTTTTACATCAAATCCGAAAAGTTTGTTTTCTATGTTGCAAGCAAAATCAAAGATTGTCCTTCTGCCTGGAATATCTATTGCCTGAAAGCCTAAATTAGAGCATATTTTATTCCAATTTTCAGTTATTCGCTTTTCAATCATTGCCCCAAAAGCCCTACTATCTTCTCTTTCAGAAATTCCTGACCTTAGCTCTTCAAATAGGCTTTCTATTTCAAATTCAATGCTTTCTGATATTTTTTCGTAATTCATTTTGAAGTTTTGTATTAGAGAAATGTCCTTTAATTACTATGCAATATTTGTTTTTGCTTCTTATAGAAAAAGTACAAAGAAACAGCCAAAAGCACTCCAAAAAGAGCCGTAACAAGTACAGGAAACTGATAATCGTCTTTGCTGATTTCTTCGCTGACAAGGTTTTCTTGAGCCAAATACAAGGCAAGCACTTGTACGCCATTATTTACAAAATGTCCAAGCATTGGGTAAAGGATATTTCCCGACCACACATATACATAGCCCAGCAATGCCCCTAAAATCATTCTTGGGAAAAAGCCCAAAAACTGAAAATGCATTGCCGAAAAGACTGCCCCCGTAACCCAAACTGCCAAGTGCGGATTTTTGAACCAACGCAAAAACTCGTTTTGCACAAGCCCACGAAACAAAAACTCTTCAGAAAATGCAGGAATAACGGCAATCACCAGAAGCACTATCAGAAAATCGCCGAAATGGTGCATTTGGGTAAGTTTTTGGGTAAGTAGTTCTAATTCTGCCTCCGTTTGGCGAATGGATTTATCAAAAATACCAAAGTTGATTTCTTTGTTCCACTGCATAACCTGGGCAATCAGTGGCAATGTGAAAAAGAAAATGGCTACTACCCAGAGTAAAGCAGAGGCATCAATTTTAGTATTGGGGCTTAATTCCGAAAAACGAGAACGAGCCACCCAAGACTGATACAGAAAAGCCCCTCCACCCAAACCGCCGAGCAAAGAAAAAGCCTGAACTATCCACAAAATTTCCCGTTGTTGTGGAAAAATATTGGATTTTTCAAGCAAAATATTGGTAACTTCAACAAAATCTTTGCCTACTGCCAGCGAGGCTAAGAGTATTCCTACAAATTGGGCTATTACCGAAGTGCCAAAAACTACCAAAGTAATGATGATGAGATTAAAAAAAGGGTGCGTATGTTTCATTAAATTCAAGTTTTTTGAAAAAAAATTGTCTAAAATCCTGTTTCTTGCCTCTTGCTTTCCGTTTCCCTATTACAAATTGACCTAACAATTACAAAGTATTTAAGTTCCGTAAGCTACCCTTGCCTGAATGCTTCGTCCTAAGGTAATTTCATCAGCATATTCCAATTCGCTGCCAATGGGTAAGCCACGAGCCAAAGAAGTGATTTTCAGATGAGTAAGGTGTTTGAGTTGTTTGGTAATGTAAAAAGCAGTTGTATCGCCTTCTATACTTGCCGAAAGGGCAAAAATAATTTCTGTAATATTTTCATTTTCAACTCTTTGGATAAGCTCTTGAATTTTGAGCTTATCGGGTGTGATGTTTTCAATGGGGGCTATCAGTCCGCCCAAAACGTGATACAAACCTTTGAATTGCCCTGTATTTTCCACCGCCAGCAAATCCTTAAAATTTTCTACTACGCAAATAACACTTGTATCGCGTTGGTTGCTTGCACAAATAGAGCAAATTTCTTCATCAGAAATATTGAAACAGCGTGAGCAATAGCAGATTTCGTTACGCAAGCGAGAAAGAGCAGAAGTCAGATTATCAGTAAAAGAAGGCTCTTGTTTGAGAAGATGTAAAACCACCCGAAAAGCTGATTTTCTGCCAATACCTGGTAGCTTTGCTATTTCACTTACAGCTTCTTCAATAAGTTTGGAAGGGAAAGAGGTCATAGATTTTTTGCAAAGAGACGATACCGCAAAGCTAAAAATCTTTCTCTACATTTGCAAGTATGGATTATTGGGGAACGCAAAGGGAGAGTAGCATAAAAAAGTCCGCTACCCAGCGGACTTCTTTGCTATTTGTTTTTTAACCTTTCGGAGAGCAAACGTATTAAATCAGGATTTTTAACTTCATTTTCTTTTAAGTTTCTCACTTCATCTTCGGGTGTAGGCACCAGTTCATAAAATTTGTTTTGAACGAATATGAAATTTTTTTCGCCCTCTTTGGTAGGGATATTTTCTAAAATTTCGTAACTGAAATCACCAAATATTTGCAGAACATTCTTACCATCGTATTGATAGAAAATTTCTTTGGCAAAATCTTTGGGCTTTTCTGCTTTTTTGTTTTCGTTAGGTTTTTGTGTGTTTTCGGTTGTAAGTTTTTGAGAGTCTGGGCTTACAGCCTTTTCATTAGTTGTAGCAGTGTTTTCAGCAACTTTTGGAGTTTCCTCTTTCAAAGTTTCAGTTTGTGGCTTCAAAATAGTGGCTTGTGTTTCGTTTATTTTTTCGCTATTCCAATATTTTACACCCAACCAAATAGCTACTATCAAGCCTACTATTCCCACACTTGCGGCAATCCATTGCGAAGTAGTAGGTGAAAAGGTATGCGTAGGAACAGGTGTATTTTGGAGCAGTTGTTTGAGTTCGGCTCTGCGAGTGCGTGCCAAAGCCTCTTGCAAATCCTTTTGCATTTCAACCTCTGCCGCTAATTGAGCGTCTTGGGCGATAAGTTTTTGCATAGCTTGGCTTTCGGCTTCCGATACTTTCCCCTTCACATAAGCCTCAATAAAATCCATTTCATAAAATTTAGTGTCCTTCATAACTCAATCCAATAAATCTTTGGTGGTAAAATGTGTTTTTATGATGTCGTCTAATTCTTTCTTGCATTTGTATTTTTTGCTTTTTGCCGATTCGGCATTGGCTAAACCCAGCTTATCGGCAATATCTTGCATAGAAAGTTCGTCAAAATAATAATATTGTAAAATTTTTCGGCACAATTCGCCTAATTTTTCAATGCAAGATTGCATAATTTTAATTTTTTCCTCACGCTCCCAACTTTGGGTATCGGTGAGGCTATCTTCGGGAACTTCTCTATCAGCAAACCTTGTCTTTTTTTTGAGCTCTTTAAGCCACAAATTGTGGCAAACGCTGTACAAATAGGTACTCAATTTGGAGGTTAGTGTAAAATCTGGTTTCCTGACACTTTCCCAAAGTGAAATGAGAGCATCTTGAAAAACATCTTTGGCTTCGCTTTCTGTGCCGTTGTTTTTGACAACCAAGCGAAGAATAGTTCGGTAATTGTTCTTGTAAAGATATTGTAGAGCAGTTTCATCACCTTTTCGGATACGCTCTAAAATTTCTTCGTCTCTCATTTGTTCATAGATACAATTTGCACCCAAAAGGTAACCAAAAAAATAAAAAATTTTGCAATTTTTTAGGGCTAATTTGCCGTAGAAGCAGGAAATAGGTTTTAGAAATAGGAAAATTAACCTCAAATTTTTGAGCCTTTAAGCCTTGAATTTTGTGAATATGGGAAATTAAATTAGTCTGTTACAACTAATTTTTTCTGCCACCAATGTCCATTGAGGTCTTGAATTTTGAGCAAATACAGACCTTTGGCAAGAGAAAAATGTAGTTGGTTGCGAGTTTTATCCCAAGAAAAATTTTGCTTTCGGGCTTGTAAATCGTAGAGTTCTATATGGAGTGGGGAAATTCCTGCAATTTGAGCATAATTTTGAGCAGGGTTGGGGAAAATTTGGATAAGATTTTCAGAATTTTCGCCGAGAGCCGTAATGGCATCATTTCTGAATACAGGGCGAATCATCAGACTGCCTTTGATGTTGCTCTCTTGTTCCCAAATGCCTGCTATATTGTAAAAAACTTCATCAAAGGAATCATTGTTGGCATCAAAACCAATGGCAAGTAGGTCATCGGTGGTTTGTTGGATACCTACAAAAATAGTATCTTTCAGATAAAGCGTTTGAAAGCTATCCACAGGAAAGCGAACAAAGCCATTGGGCTGGCTTGGGTATTTGATAGGAAATGCCTTCTGAAAAAGCACTTCTTGTGTTCTGCCGCCTATTTTTTTCCAAACCGAAAGCACAAAGGTCTGATTGCTCATATCTTTTACAAAAGGCAAAAAGCAAATATCTACATCAGAAAGTTGGGCTTCTTGGGGTAAAACGAAACGAACAGCAATTTTGCCCAAACGCTGATTGACACCTGCTACGTACTCGGCTTCGCCGTCGTCGTAGGCATAATAGTTATCTAAAATAGTTACTTGCCGAATGGTGTCATTATTCCTAAAATCTATGGGAGGAATAACCGTATTGCCGTCGCTTACATTGATAGTGAGTTTAGTTTCCAATTTGAGTTTGGTAGCCGAAGGCGGTAAAGAAAAACTTTGTGGCTTTACTTTTAAGATAAAATCATCATTTGGGAAAATAATGAAAGGATTGATAGTAGGAGCGGTGATGGGCAAACTCGCTAAAAGATTGCTATTGCTTACTTGGTCGTTGAGTTCGGCGGTGTAGTTGATAACCCTAAAACTGCAACTTAAATTATTTATTCTAAAAAATAAAGTATCTGCCAAAAGCGAAGCAGGATTGGGGTGTTCTTTGAAGTGTTTGAAGGGCATAGCCGAAAGTTTTTTCAGATAGCCACCTATACTTTGGCGAGTGGCAATATCGGGATAGCAGGTATCGGCAGGGCTACGGCTATGGTTGAGATATACGTAATCTATGTGCCATACATCAAAATTTCCCGAAACTCTACCATAACGCAAAAAGCGAAACTGAAAATCTGTATGAAAAAAATTAGGGTTATTGAGCGGGAAAATTACTTGTTCAAACTCGTTTGTAGGGGTAGAGTTGCCATTTTTTTGCCAAAGATTTTGCCAATTATTATTGACATCTTTGCCTTGCAGAAGCAGAAAATCAGTATTATCGGGCTGTTCGCCAAGACCTTGTTCTTGCACAAAAAAACTAAAAAAAACATTGCTTGCAGGCGAGTAGCCACTCAAATCAATAGGTTTGGAAGTAAGTGTATCCGAGTAGCCTTCGGCAATGGGGGAAGTGATGTTGTAGGCTTTGCCATTTTGTTTGTAGCTATCCAAAGTTACAACGCCTCTACTCTTGGGGTTTTTGGCGATGCCATTGGTAATACTTGCACCTGCATTTTGCCATAGGTTGCTATCAATATCTTTTCCAAGAAAATCATCAAAAAAAGGCAAATTCAAGGGGGCAGTTCGTTGGAGAGTGTTTGCTTGGTTGTTTTTTGAGGGGGTGATAGGATAAAGTTTGATTTGAGCAAAAGTTACTTTTGCCAAAAAGCAAGCAAATAGCGAAATGTATAAGAGTTTGTTTAGCATACTTGAAAATTTTGAAAAGCGGCAATACAATATTGTATTGCCGCTTGCAACTACGAAAAACCTTGCAAAAATTATGCCTCAAATGCTTTTTGGATAATTTCTTGCTGTTCTTTTTCGTGAATTTTATTGTAACCTGTAGCAGGTGAGGCACTGGCTTTACGAGAAACTACTTCTAAATTTCTATCGTAGTGCATTAGCATAAAGGTATATGCTCCCATATTGAGCGGCTCTTCTTGTACCCAAACTTGCTTGGCTTTTTTATACTTGCTCAAAACTTTTTCTAATTGTTTTTGGGGGAAAGGATAAAGTTGTTCCAAACGCACTATTGCCACATCTTTGCGTTCATTTTTTTGCTGGTAGCGGTACAAATCAACAGCGATTTTGCCACTGCACAGAAGCACTTTCTTTACCTTTTTGGGGTCTGCGTAGCTATCGTCAAGCACTTCTTGGAAAGAGCCGTTGATAAAATCTTCCATAGGCGAATGTACCTCTTCGGCACGGAGCAATGATTTGGGCGACATTACCACCAAAGGCTTGCGAAACTCCCAAGCCAGCTGTCTGCGTAGTGCGTGGAATAAATTGGCAGAAGTAGTGAAATTGCCCACTACCATATTGTATTCGGCACATAGCTGTAAGAAACGTTCCCAACGAGCCGAGCTATGCTCTGGACCTTGCCCTTCGTAGCCGTGTGGCAGTAGAAGTACCAAGGCATTTTGCTGATTCCATTTACTTTCGGTAGCTGAAATAAATTGGTCAATGATAACTTGGGCACCATTGGCAAAATCGCCGAATTGAGCCTCCCAAATTACCAAAGCATTGGGGTTTGCCATAGAGTAGCCAAATTCAAAGCCCATAACACCAAATTCTGAAAGGTGTGAGTTGTAAATACGGAAGGGCTGTTTTTGGTTGGGTACAATATGGTCTAAAAGAAAGTAGGGCTCATTGGTTTCAGCATCACGCAATACCGCTTGGCGGTGCGAAAAAGTACCACGTCTTACATCTTGCCCGCTCATACGTACAATTTTTTCTTCCAAAAGCAAAGAACCATAAGCCAAGAGTTCGCCGCAAGCCCAATCCAAGCGTTTTTCCTCAAAAAACATTTTTTTCCTATCCTGCAAGAGCTTATCTATTTGCTTGATAGTTTTGAACCCTTCGGGTATGGTGGTGAGTGCTTTACCAACTTTTTCAATCATTTCCCAAGAAATGGCAGTTTTGGGCGAAGCATCAAAATCTTCGGGGCGAGCCTTACGCAGTTTTTGCCAATCTCTTTCAAGTTGTGTGTAATGGTAGGGCAGAGGTTTCTGCTTTACTTCGTCTAAGCGTACTTGCAACATTTGGCGAAGTTCTTTATCCATTTCCTCTATGAGTTTGGCATCAATACTACCCAAAGAGGCAAGTTTTTGGGCATAGACTTCGCGTGGCGAAGGGTGCTTGGCGATTACGTTATAGAGTTTGGGCTGAGTAAAGCGGGGTTCATCGGTTTCATTGTGTCCGTGGCGGCGATAGCAAACCAAATCAATGAAAATATCACGTTGAAATTTCTGACGAAACTCAGCGGCAAGTTGGAAGCAGAAAACTACCGCTTCGGGGTCGTCGCCATTTACGTGCAAAACAGGAGCATCAATGAGTTTGGCAATATCGGTACAATAAATGCTGGAGCGAGCCTCATCAAAATCGGTGGTAAAGCCTACTTGGTTATTGATAACTACGTGAACGGTGCCTCCGATTTTATAGGCTTCCAGTTTTGCCATTTGTACTACTTCATATACCAATCCTTGTCCTGCGATGGCGGCATCGCCGTGTATCATAATGGGCAAGATGTATTTTTCATCAAAGAGTTCTTCATCAATTTGGGCTCTGCAATATCCTTGCACAATGGCACTTACTACTTCTAAATGCGAAGGATTGGGAGCTAAACGCAAACTGACTTTATTGCCTTCGGGGGTAGTAATTTCGCTGGCAAAGCCCATATGGTATTTTACATCGCCATCGCCCATTGTGAGGTCGGGGCTGGATTTACCTTCAAACTCACTGAAAATTTGCTCATAGGTTTTACCCATAATGTTGGCAAGTACATTGAGCCTGCCTCGGTGTGCCATTCCAATAACTACTTCTTTTACACCCAGCTCGGCACTTTTATTGATGAGGGCATCAAGTCCGGGAATAACACTATCGCCCCCTTCCAAAGAAAAGCGTTTTTGCCCTAAAAATTTGGTATGCAAAAAGTTTTCAAAAACAACGGCTTCGTTGAGTTTCTGCAAAATTCTCTTTTTGAACTCAATAGAAGGGTTGAAAGCAAGAGCTTCTTTTTCAAATTTATCACGAAGCCAGTTAAAGACTTCAGGCTCGCGTATGTAGGTAAATTCAAAGCCGATAGTACCTTCGTAGATGTATTTGAGCGTATCAATGATTTTTCGCAAAGTAGCGGGACCCAGCCCCAGCTCGTTGCCTGCCTGAAAGACCGTATCTAAATCTGCTTCACTCAAACCGAAAAGTTCTAAATCAAGCCAAGGATTGCGGGATTTACGTTGGCGGACAGGGTTGGTTTTGGAGCGTAAATGAGCTCTGCTTCTGTAAGCAAAAATCAGACGTGAAACGCCTGCTTCTTTTGCCGCCATTTCGGGGCTTAAACCTTCGGTAGCATAGCCATTACCATTGTAGTTTTCAGCAAATTCAAATCCTTCAAAGAATTTTTGCCAAGATTCATCAATAGAAGTAGGGTCAGCTTTGTAAGCACGGTACAATTCATCTACGTAATTGCCGTGTGCATTGGCGATATACGAATATTTATCCATAAAACTGCAAGGTTGAATGAAAGCGAAAAATAAAGAAATTTTGCAAATCTAACAAAATTTTTGATTGGCAAATAAAAGCCTAAAAAAGCCAAAAGCCCTTGCACGCAAGGCAAGGGCTTGGGTAGGTGAGCAGAAAACCTTACTTCATAATGGTTACTGTGCCTTTGAAAACTTTTGAGGTATAGTCTATGACATAGAAATACGCACCTGCGGGTAAATTTCCGCCGTCCCATTTGAAATCACGTTGTTTGCTTTCAAATACGGCTTTGCCCCAGCGGTTGTAAATTTTAATACCATTGTATTTGTATAAACAATTATCAGCAGGTAAAAATCTGTTGAATTCTGCAATAGCGGGCAGATTTTCCATTTCAAAAAAGTCGTTGATGCCATCACCATTCGGGGTAAAAATATTGGCGGGCAAAAAGGCATCTACATTAGAAAAATCATCACGAACTTTTATCTTGATAGTCATTTGAGCATCGGCAATATCGCAAGAATTATTTTTTTCTACCAAGAAAATATCTACCAAATACTCATCATTTTGCCCATTGGTTTTAATAAATCGGCAATCGGGTTTCCAAATGAAATCGGTGGTAAAGCGTCCTTTACCTTCTATGGGGGTAAAGGTAATATCAAGGCTATCAATATTGAAATTTCTGCCTACGGCAAAGATTTTGAGCGAATCGTTATCGCGGTCGAAGGCTTGGAAAGTAATTTTTACTTCCTGCCCTGCGGGTAAGTAAGGGTTTGCGGTAAGTGTAGGAATATCAAAATTAGGAGTTGCCGCAATAATAGAAAGCGAGGGAGGGTTGTTGAAACGTGGTTTGACTTTAAACCTTACAAAGAGCGTATCAATCCCTCTTACAGGGCAACCTTGGTCATCTCCAATAATGCCAAATTCAAATATTTCATCACCTCGGAAACTATACAAACACTCTCGCCAACAGAAACGCACCACTCCGATTCCCGAGCTGTTGATAGTAACACCACCAACAGGCTGATTATTAGAGTTTCTGAAAGGACGATAGTTGTTTTGTGTAAGTCTTTGAGCATTGGCATTCAAAGGCAAATAAGTAAGGCGAATATTTTGATTAGGCGTATCAAAGATTTGCAAATTCAGACATAGACCTTTGTTGGCATCTAATTCGTACAAAGAATTTTCATTGTAGATGCTATTATCTTGCAGTTGCAAGCGTATTTGCGGAACGGGGTTATCCTCTTGGCAGTTTTTTACCAAAATCTGATAATCTCGGCGAACTTCACCGATTTTTACGCCCCCTCGGTATTCTTCACACAGAACGGAAAAAACAAATAGCCCTGTTCTGTTCGGATTGCCCGATAGCACTCCTGTTGTTGGATTTACGCTAAGTGGTTGTCCTACATTGCTGGGTATGGCATTGGTAGCAGAGTATCCTGTTGCCCAAGTGATTTCCGTGGGAGGATAAGGGTTATAGGTTGCAGGTGGGGCAGGATTAGGGTTGAAATTGGAAGCGATACCATTGTAAGGTGTAACCATTGAATATACGAGCTGGTCGCCATCGGGGTCGGTAGCTCCAAAAGGGAAAGTAAAGTTATTGAATAAACACAAATAACTGGTTTGGGGTGTAGGAAAAACGGGGCTATTGTTGATAAAAGGATTTCCCCCTTGAATAATAGCAGGAAACTCTAAATAAAAAGAGTTAGCGGCATTGCCCGGAGACACAATATTGGTGATAGCATTATTTCTGCAACATCTTTCCCAAGTTACATAGTAGCCCTGTATATCTGAATAATTAGCAGGATTTAGAGTAACTTGTGCTTCATAGACGAGCTTGGTAAAACGTAAAAGAACTTGATTAGTACAAGTGTCCGCAGGGAATTGCAAATCAGTTTCTTGTACCAGTGGCATTGTGAGGGTTTGAATACGCGTATTGTTAGATTTGCGATAAAAGCCTATCGTAATGCTATTGTCTTTCACGTTAGAAACCCTATCCCAATACATATTGAGATTCATACGATAGGTTGTTCCTGAAAGAAAAGTCATTTGCAATTCGCCACCTACAATGTGGGTTGCCGAAGCAAAGTAACTTCCAAAGCTAATAAGCAAGAGTAGTAAAATTTTTCTCATTGCGTTCTTGTTTTAAGAGGTTTTATCTGCAAAAATAATAAATTTCTTTGTAGTAACCGAATTTTTTTTGGTTTTTTTGGAAAAATTGTAATTTTCTTTGCTTTTGTGATGCTTGTCTTATCAGGAATAAAAACCTTGTAAATTACCGAAAATTCGGTAGGTCTTAAAAAATCTTTGGTATAAAATTTCGCATTTCTTTGTTTATCCCAAAAAATATTCGTTATTTGCCTTTTAATTCGTTCTGATGCGTATAGTTATAGAGCCTCAATATTTACCAAGCATTGCGTATTTTTGTGCTTTGCGAAGGGCAGAGCAAATTAATTTAGAAATTTATGAATATTACGAAAAGCAAAGCTATCGTAATAGGTGCTATATCAATACTTCGCAAGGAAAAATGCTTTTAAGCGTACCTGTAAAGCACTTGGGGAAGCAAATTTTCAGAGATGTACGTATAGATTATAGCGAAAACTGGGTAGATGTGCATTGGCGTAGTATTGCTTCGGCTTATGGGAAAGCTCCCTTTTTTGAGTATTTTGCAGAGAGTTTCCAAAAAATTTTGTACCAAAAACCTGCCTTTTTGTTAGATTTGAATATAAACTTAATGACAAATTGTCTAAAAATTTTAGGTTGGCAAAAAGTTTGGTTTTTCTCTGAAAAATATGTAGATTTAAGTCCTGATTTGGTGGATTTGCGTTCAGCAATACACCCCAAAAAAACAGAAAAAATCAAAGATTTTTACAAACCTTATCCTTATTTGCAAGTGTTTGGCAATAAATTTGAGGAGAATTTGAGTGTGATAGACTTGATTTTCTGTGAGGGTAGGCAAAGTTCCTCTATCATAGAACAAAGTATTCCGAACAAATAACAGAAATGAATTGTTTAAGAAACTGAAAAGCATTTGTAGCCAATGGAAGCAAAATTTTCTAATCAAGTAAAAGAGGTTATTTCGCATAGCAAAGAAGAGGCTTTGCGTTTAGGACACAATTATATAGGCACAGAACACATTATTCTGGGCTTATTGAAAGAAGAAGACAGCAAAGCCGTCAAGGTACTCAAACAGCTTGGTGTTTCGCTTGATGAACTCAAATACGTAATTGAGCAAACCATCAAAGGTACAGCAACTTACGATGTAAAAAGCATTGCCAATATATCGCTCACCAAACAATCAGAAAAGGCTCTGAAAGTAACCTATTTAGAAGCACGCATTTTCAAAAGCAATGTAATTGGCACAGAACATCTTTTACTTTCTATTTTGAGAGAGGAAGATAATCTTGGCTCGCAGATACTGGCACGCTTCAATGTAACTTATGAAACGGTCAAGCGAGCTTTGGAAGACGAAGATTATACCATTCCTCACGCAGGTCCCGATACTGATGATGCCGATGATGACCAAGGCAGAATTTTTGGAGGTGGCGGTGGAGGTATTCGCGAAGGCAAAGAAAAATCTAAAAGCTCAACACCCGTTTTGGACAATTTTGGCAGAGATTTGACCAAAATGGCAGAACAAGGCAAATTGGACCCTATTATTGGCAGAGAAAAAGAAATTGAACGTGTAGCCCAAATCCTTTCTCGCCGCAAGAAAAACAACCCTATTCTTATCGGAGAACCCGGCGTGGGTAAAACAGCTATTGCAGAGGGTTTAGCCTTGAAAATTGTGCAGAAAAAAGTTTCTCGTGTGCTTTTCAACAAAAGAGTTGTTACACTTGATTTGGCTTCGCTTGTCGCAGGAACAAAATATCGCGGGCAGTTTGAGGAGCGTATGAAAGCCGTGATGAATGAGCTGGAAAAATCGCCTGATGTTATTCTTTTCATAGATGAATTGCACACCATAGTAGGAGCAGGAGGAGCAAGTGGCTCTCTTGATGCTTCCAATATGTTCAAACCTGCTTTGGCTCGGGGCGATATTCAATGTATTGGGGCTACTACGTTGGACGAGTACCGCCAATATATTGAAAAAGATGGAGCTTTGGCTCGCCGCTTTCAGGTAGTAATGGTAGAGGCAACCACACCCGAAGAAACCATTGAAATTTTACACAATATCAAGGATAAATATGAAGACCACCACCACGTTTATTATACCAAAGAAGCTATTGAGGCTTGTGTAAAACTTTCAGACCGCTATATTTCTGATAGGTTTTTGCCCGATAAAGCCATAGATATAATGGACGAGGCAGGAGCAAGAGTGCATATCAATAATATTCAAGTGCCTGATGATATTTTGAGATTGGAGGAGCAGATTGAAAATATTAAAAAGGAAAAAACACTTGTTGTAAAAAGTCAGAAGTACGAGGAAGCCGCCCAGTTGCGTGATAAAGAAAAACGCTTGCAAGACCAACTGGAGCGTGCCAAATTGGCTTGGGAAGAAGAAACTAAAAAGAAACGTTATACCGTAACTGCCGAAAATGTTGCAGAGGTGGTAGCAATGGTTACAGGAATTCCTGTGCAAAGAGTAGCCCAAAGCGAAAGTGCTAAAATTTTACAAATGGGCGAAGCCCTGAAAGGTAAAGTTATTGGACAAGACCAAGCCATCGAAAAACTTGTCAAGGCTATTCAACGCACGCGTGTAGGGCTGAAAGACCCTAAAAAACCTATCGGCTCTTTTGTTTTCTTAGGTCCCACAGGCGTAGGGAAAACCGAACTTGCCAAAGTGCTTGCCACTTACCTTTTTGATAGGGAAGATGCTTTGGTGCGTATTGATATGAGCGAGTATATGGAAAAGTTTTCTGTTTCTCGTCTTGTTGGGGCACCTCCCGGCTATGTGGGTTACGAAGAGGGCGGACAGCTAACCGAAAAAATCAGACGTAAGCCTTATAGTGTAGTATTGCTTGATGAAATTGAAAAAGCCCACCCCGATGTGTTCAATATATTGCTTCAAGTGCTTGATGATGGTATTCTTACCGATGGCTTGGGCAGAAGGGTAGATTTCAAAAATACCATTATCATAATGACTTCTAATATCGGTGTGAGAGATTTGAAAGATTTTGGTACAGGTATTGGTTTTGCTACCAAAGCCCGTACCGAAAATATGGACGAGGCTGTGAAAGCCACTATTCAAAACGCACTGCGAAAAGCCTTTTCGCCTGAGTTTCTCAACCGCCTTGATGATGTAATTATTTTCAACTCACTTGAAAAACATCATTTACACCAAATCATTGATTTGATGCTCAAAAAAGTATTTGCTCGCATAGAAGCTTTGGGCTACAATATTGAAGTTACCGAAAAAGCCAAAGATTTTCTTGCCGAAAAAGGCTACGACCCACAATACGGAGCAAGACCTTTGGGAAGAGCGATACAGAAATATTTAGAAGACCCTATCGCCGAAGAAATTCTCAAAAACGAAATGGAGCAAGGTGATACACTGATTGCAGACTATTCGGGTGAGGGAGAAGTGCTTACTTTTTCGGTGAAAGATACCAAAGCCGTTTAGAAAAGTTATCAAAATATGCAAAAGACCTGCAAAAAATCATTTTGCAGGTCTTTTCTTTTTACTCTTTGTATTGCTGAATTAGCCTAAACAAGGCTTTTTGAACCTCTAAATCCTCAAAAAACTCATATAAAAGTGTATGATGTTCGTAATGTGTGCTTAAAGCGACTTCTAAATTTTGCAGAGCCTCTTTGTATCTGCCCAAAGAGAGCATATAGGCTATTTGGCGATAGATGAGTTGGGGTTCATCAGGCGTTTCTGCCAGTCCTTCTTCAATAGTGGCAAGAGCCTTATGATAGTCGCCTTGTTCATAAAAAACCATAGACCAGTTGAGCCAAACATCGGCTTGCGAGGGGTCTAATTCGGCGGCAGTCTGATAGGCTTCAAGAGCTGAAAAGGTATTACCAAAATTATATTCGGTATCGGCGAGAGCAAGCCAGTAAGCAGGGTTGTTGTTATCTAGCTCTATGGCTTTCTTGAAAACATTGAGGGCTTCCAACCATTTTTCTTGTGCATACAAACAGCAACCCACTCCATACCAAGCCTCGTGCCAATGAGAGTTTAATTTTATGGCTTTGCGATAGTATTCAGTTGCTTGATGATAGTTTTCTGTTTTTTCGTAAGTAGCGGCTAAATG
>CAZZLW010000087.1:0-6877 GCA_964654605.1 uncultured Cytophagales bacterium
AAAAAAAAGAATATACAACAGAGCTTAGCAATAATTTGATTAAAAGATATACAAACCACGATATGTGATTGAAAGACCCAATGCGTGGCAAGACCAATTCAAGGCTTTAATCATACTCTATGAAACCAGAGTAGATACGTAGATAAATTTATTAATTTTATCCTTTATGTTCATTTTTATCAGAATAATTATCAAAAAAAATAAATCCTAAACAACCTCATTTTTAGATAGTGCAATTTCCAAAATATTTTTGAAAAATCAAAATCTTTTAGAGAAAAAATAAAATCATCACTGCCAAACAATCCTGGTGCCTCTTCTTGCCACCCCGACAAAAAAGCCTCAATTCAAAAATTGAGGCTTTTTTATTAGCTTCTATATCCAAGAAACTCCATTCTTTTGGCTTTTCGTAGAAAATTTCTTTCTTTGGGTTAAACCTTTGCCCTCCGAATGCATCTAACCAAGCAAAGGATTGAAAAATCCTCGTTTCAATGGAAGATAAAGAGCTATTAGAGCTATTCAAGCAGAATGAAAGCCAAAATTATGCGTTCAATTTGCTCGTAAGAAAGTATCAACAGAAAATTTATTGGCATATTCGTAAAATGGTAATAGACCACGACGATGCTGATGACCTTACGCAAGAAACTTTCGTAAAGGTGTGGCAAAACCTCCATACCTTTCAAGGTAACTCGCAACTTTATACTTGGATTTACAGGATTGCCACCAACGAATGTCTGAACTTTCTACGCAAAAAGAAACAAAAGTTTTTTCTGCCTATTGCTGATGTAAGCAAAGAACTGCTCCGCAAACTTGAAACCGATACCTACATTTCGGGAGATGAAGTTGCGATTCGGTTGCAGAAGGCATTGCTCAAACTTCCTGAAAAACAACGATTGGTTTTCAATATGAAATATTTTGATGATTTGAGCTACGAAGAAATTTCGGAAATTTTGGGAACAAGTGTAGGAGCATTGAAGGCTTCGTATCATCACGCTGTCAAAAAAATTGAAGATGAAATGAAAAGGAGCGTATGAAAGCAGAAAATAAAAAAAATTTCACATTACCCTTTGAAACTCCCCCTAACTACTTTGAGCAATTAGGGGAGCGTTTGGAAAAACGTCTGCAAGGCGAAACCGAGCCAGCAGGTGTGCATAAAACTTTGCCTTTTAGCTTACCTGAAAAATATTTTGAGTGGCTACCGCAAAGAATTATGCAGAAAGTTCAAAGCCTTCGGAGTGGGTTAGCTTGGCATCAAAAAGCCCATTGGCAATGGACTTTGCGTTTGGGAGTTGCCACTATGGTAGTTTGGGCAGTAGTCTGGATTATCCCCAAATCTGATACACAAAAAGAGTTGGGTGAGCTTAGGCAAAACCTGCAAAAAATTGATAAAACCGAATTAGAATACTACTTACTCACATATCACCAAACTCATTTAGAAGCAGAGCTTTTGGGCAAAAATATTCAAATGCCAGAAGTACAATTCTATCAGCCCGATAGCTTGCACATTAGAAAAAAAGAGTTGGAAGAGGTATTACCTGACGAGCATATAGAAGAAATTTTACAGCAAGAACTTGAAAATTCGGAAATTTTATGAAAAAATTTTGGCTTACACTGATAGTTTTTAGCTTTTGCCTTCATCTTTTTGCACAAGAAAGACCACGTGAGCGTTTTTTGCTCCAAAAAAAGGAATTTGTTCTCAAACGTATTGAACTAAATGCCGAACAGCTAAAGAAATTTCCTTCTCTGTACGAAGAATACATTTTTAGGCTTGCTGATGTACAAAAGCAAATCCGACAGCTTAAAATTGAGGCGGCGATGCTTTCCCTTTCGGATAGTGAAATCAATGCAGATATTGATAAGATGCTCAAGCTCAAACAGCAAGAACTGGATTTGCAAAAAGAGTATATCACCAAGTTTCGCACAATTCTTATGCCCAAGCAGATGATAGCTATGTTCAGAGCTGAAAGGGATTTTTTAAGAGTGGCTTTGCGTGCCTTGAAAGATGATTAAAAACCGCCAGAAGTTGTTTAGGTCTCGTTGCCATAGAGAAAATGATGTAAATCTACTCTAAAATAGCAATCAGTTCGCTCAACATCATTGCTGTTGCCCCCCAGACTACCTTGCCCGATACATCAAAATAAGGTGTTTCAAAGGTATACTGCGGGGTAGAAATAATTGTTTTCTTGATAGTGGCAGGATTTTTTAGCTTTTCAAGGTCTGCAAAAAATATTTCAGCCACCTCGGTAGGATTGGGCTCTAAAATAGGCTTTTTTTCCATATAAGCTACCGTAGGATATACCATAAAGTTGCTTGCAAATACAAACAAAGGTGAAATTTGTCCTAAAATTTTTACCTCGCTAATATCCAAACTTACTTCTTCTTGTGCTTCCCGAAGTGCTGTTTGGATAAAATCTTTATCAGTTTCATCTTTTTTGCCCCCAGGAAAAGCGGCTTGCCCGCTATGAACCCCCTTTTCATTCTGAGGACGCAAAATGAGCGGTAAGCCCAAAGTATCTTTTTCAGGATAGAGCAGTATCAGCACAGCCCCTTCTCGTGTTTGGGCATTTGGTTGAAGCTCAAAATATCTATCTTTGAACCTATCCGAAACCATACGAATTTGAGCTTCTTTTCCGGGCAAATTGCCACTTGCAATGCGTTTGGCTAATTTTTCAATTTCAGTAAAAAACATAACTCAACACTGCTAAACATTTTCGTATAAAACTTGTTTTCAAGGAAAAAAAGTTTGTTATGACACAAAAAAATTATCTTGTAATAGGAGGAAATTCGGGAATAGGACTGGCTATCGTTCAAAATTTACTTGCCGAAAATCATCAAGTATGGGTAGCTTCTCGCCATAAAAGCACAGAACTCGGAAATATTTCGCATATTACTTGGGACGTTCAAGAACCTGCGGGCAATCGTTTTGAAAATTTGCCTACCCTGCACGGCTTGGTATATTGCCCAGGTACTATCCATTTGAAGCCTTTTCATCGCCTTACAAGGGAAGAGTTTTTACAAGATTTGCAAATCAATGTTTTGGGTGCAATAGATGTATTACAAGCTACTTACAAACAGCTCAAAAGTTCGCAAAATGCCAGTGTTGTGCTTTTTAGTACGGTGGCTTCTACGTTGGGAATGAATTTTCATAGTTCCATAGCTACTGCTAAAAGTGCCATAGAAGGGCTTGCCAAGTCGCTTGCGGCAGAATGGGCGAACCAAAATATACGTGTGAATATGATTGCTCCTTCGCTTACAGATACTCCTCTGGCTAATAAATTACTTTCTGATGAAAGCAAACGCGATGCCGCCGCTAAAAGACACCCCCTCGGACGCTTTGGAACAGCCCAAGATATTGCTCAAATGGCTTGTTTTTTACTTTCGGATAAAGCCTCTTGGATTACAGGGCAAATCATAGGCGTAGATGGTGGTATGGGAACACTTAAACCTTGATTTTCAAAATCAGTTTGTCAGTTTCGGATTATTTTGGTGGCGTTCTTTATCACGCTTGGTTTTCTTTTCCAAGTTTTTTTGCAAGGCTTCTGTAAGATTTACCCCCGTCTGGTTGGCAAGGCAAATCAGCACAAAAAGCACGTCTGCCATTTCATCAGCCAAGTCGTAGGTTTCATCTTTTTTGAAAGATTGTTCGCCATAAAGCCTTGCCATAATGCGAGCTACCTCACCAACTTCTTCCATAAGGATTGCCGTATTGGTCAGTTCGTTGTAATAACGAACTCCGATGGTTTTAATCCATTCATCTACGATTTGCTGTGCTTCGGATAGGGTCATAGAATATTTTTTATGCCAAACAAAGTTCTTTTATCTCCATTAAGCCTTTTTCGTTGATGTGCGTAAGTTGCACATTTTGTAATTCATTGATAAGCAAAGGGTCGTAAGGGGCAACAACACGGATATAATTTTCAGTAAAACCTTCCATCAAACCTTCTTGAATATCTTTTTCAAAAAGTACGGTAGCTTCTCTGCCTATGTTTTGCTCATAAAAATAACGCCTTTTCTTTTCAGAAAGAATATGCAACATTTGAGAGCGTTCATTACGCACTTTCATAGGAACACTTTCAGCAATTTGCAAAGCCGCTGTATTCGCTCTTTCCGAATATGTAAAAACGTGCAAATAAGAAATATCTAAATCGTTTAGGAAATGATAAGTTTCCAGAAAGTCTTCATCAGTTTCGGCAGGAAAACCAACAATCACATCAACCCCAATAGCACAATGAGGCATAAGAGATTTTATTTTACGCACTCTTTCGGCGTATAATTCACGCATATAACGCCTGTGCATTAGGCGTAAAATCTTATTGCTTCCCGATTGCAAAGGAATATGAAAATGCGGCACAAAACGCTTGGATTGAGCTACAAATTCAATAATTTCATTGGTAAGCAAATTAGGCTCAATGCTTGAAATGCGGAAACGCTCAATGCCTTCCACTTCGTCCAGAGCCTTTATTAAATCTACAAAACGTTCTTGTCTTTTGCCTTCAATAATACCAAAATCTCCAATATTTACCCCTGTAAGCACTACTTCTTTTACTTCTGTTTGGGCAATCTGCTGAGCTTGTGCTACGATATTGGCAATGGTATCGCTTCGGCTTTTGCCACGAGCCAGTGGAATGGTACAAAAAGAGCAGTTGTAGTTACAGCCGTCTTGTACTTTCAGAAAAGTACGAGTTCTATCGCCATAAGAATAGGCACTGCAATACATTTGAGCCACCTCACGAATATCGGAATGAAAAACTTGGGCTTTTTCTTTGCGTTCAAAAGTGCCAAGCAAATCTAATAGCTGAAATTTCTCCGAAGCCCCCAGAACAGCATCTACGCCTTCAATGCTTGCAATTTCTTGCGGTTTGAGCTGTGCATAACAACCCACAATTGCTACGAAAGCATTAGGCGAAATTTTACGAGCTTCTTTGACTACTTTTCTGCACTTTTTATCAGCATTATCCGTAACCGAACACGTATTGATAACAAAAATATCAGGGTTTTCGGTAAAATCTACCCGCAAAAAGCCCCTTTGCTCAAAACTTCGGGCAATAGACGAAGTTTCAGCGAAATTCAGTTTGCAACCCAATGTGTAAAAAGCTACCCGTTTCATAGTAAAATCTCTATTTTGTGCCTGTGCTTCCAAAGCCCCCTTCTCCCCTTTCAGTTTCGTCTAAAATGCTTACTTCTTGCCAAGTGATTTTTTCATAACGAGCAACGACCATTTGGGCAAGCCTTTCGCCGTCTTCAATGGTGTAAGGCTCGTTAGAAAGATTGATCATAGGCAATTTTATTTCGCCTGTATAGTCGGAATCAATTGTTCCTACTGCATTGACAAGGGTAATACCTTTTTTGATAGAAAGCCCACTGCGAGGGCGTATTTGAGCCTCATACCCTTCGGGCAACTGAATAAAAATCCCCGTAGGAACAAGAAAACGCTCCAAAGGTTTTAGTGTAATAGGATTTTCAAGATTTGCTCTCAAATCCATTCCCGCCGAACCATCAGTTGCATAAGAGGGTAAAGCGTGCTTGGAGCGATTTACAATTTTTACAAACAACATAAAAACCATTTTTTTGCAAAGATAAACAATTTATGAGGAGTTTTTAATGAAAGCAAAAAGGTTTTTTCTGAAAAATACCTCAAATGAGGTATCAAACTCTTTTAGGTTTTAGTTAGTTTTGAAGAAAACAATTAAATTATGCCTATTCGTATTGCGATTGTTGATGACAATTATCAACTTTTAGATAATTTGAAGGAGCGTCTGCAAGAATTTGAAAACTTAGAACTTATTTTCGTAGCTTTCAATGGTAAAGACTGCTTAAACCAGCTCGAAAAATTGCCTGTATCTCGTTTGCCTCAGGTGATTTTAATGGATATTGAAATGGATAAAATGAACGGAATAGAGGCAACTCAACAGATAAAAAATCGCTTTTCAAGTGTTGAAGTGCTGATGCTTACGGCTTTTGATGATGATGAAAAAATTTTTGAAGCTATCAAGGCGGGGGCAAGTGGCTATTTGCTCAAAGATGAAACCAAAGAGAAAATTTATGAAGCCATTGAAATTGTAGCAGGCGGCGGTTCTTTGCTTTCACCTTCTATTGCCCGAAAAACTTTGAAGTTTTTTTCTTTGCTTCCCTCTCAAAAAAGTACTTCCCAAAACCCTTCTGATACTCCCCTTACCAGCCGCGAAATGGAAATTTTGAAAATGGTGATTGAAGGAATTACTTATGCAGAAATCGCTGAAAAACTTTGCATTAGCTATGGCACTGTACGCACACACGTCAAAAATATTTTTGAAAAATTGCAAGTACATAACAAACAAGAAGCTACCAAAATAGCTATCCGCAAGAAATGGTTTTTGAGTTTTTGATAGCGGAAAGAAAAGCTTTTAGTAGCGTGGAAAGTTTTTTTATATTTTGATTTGTGGTCATTATTAAACTCTCAACTCATTTTAATTTTGGCAAAATCTAAAACTTAACAATTTCTTAATATCTGATATTTGACTTTTTTTCATACACAGGCTTTCTTTGCACCAGTTTTAACTCAAACACTTAATTTTTATGCTAAAACAAAGAAAATCAATGAATTACCCCCCCCACTTGGAAAATTAAAGTGGATTGCGATTTTAGGTATCTGCCTGCCTTTTTGGGCTTGTAAACCTACCAAAGAAGTCGCTCCTCGAAATGAACATCTACAAAGTTCTGCTATTCAAAAAGCAAAGACCTTTTTTGCTCTCCAACAGCAAAAACTTTTAAGTCTGAAAAAGCAAAACTCCACTCTTGGTAGAGGAACAAACTCTATTTCAGAGTCTGTTGAGTGGATTACTTTTTACCCTGCTTGGGATAGCACGACGACTCTGCAAAACCAACAAGGCAAAACAGTTCT
>CAZZLW010000088.1:0-6976 GCA_964654605.1 uncultured Cytophagales bacterium
TTTTGAGGTTTGAGTGTTGAGTTTTGAGGTTTGAGGTTTGAGTGTTATGTTTTGAGGATAGAGGTTGTAGAATTGAAGTTTGAGGTTTAAACTTTTGAGCCCTTCAACCTTTGAACCTTTGAACCCTTGAACCTTTGAACCTTTGTGCCTTTGAACCTTTGAACCCTTGAATCTTTGAACTTTTGAACCTTTGAAGCCTTGAACCTTTGAATCCTTGAACGTTTGAACCTTTGAACCCTTGAACCTTTGAACCTTTGAACCCTTGAACCCTTAAACCTTTGAACCCTTAAACCCTTGAACCCTTAAACCCTTGAACCCTTAAACCTTTGAACCTTTGAACCCTTGAACCTTTGAACCCTTGAACCTTTGAACCCTTGAACCTTTGAACCCTTGAACCTTTGAACCCTTAAACTTTTATGTCGCAGGCGAAAATTCTAATTACTGGCGGTGCTGGTTTTATTGGCTCTCACGTGGTACGTCTTTTTGTAAAGAAGTATCCCAACTACCACATCTACAACCTTGATGCACTCACGTATGCGGGCAACTTGATGAATTTGCAAGATATTGAAAATGAACCTAACTACACCTTTGTAAAAGGAGATATTTGCGACCTTGATTTTTTAGAAAAACTCTTTGCCCTACACGATTTCAAAGGGGTAATACATTTGGCGGCAGAATCTCACGTAGATAGGTCTATACTCAATCCTATTCAGTTTGTAATGACCAACGTTATTGGAACGGTCAATTTGCTAAATGTTGCCAAAAACGCTTGGAAAGAAAATTTAGACGAACATATTTTTTACCACGTTTCTACTGATGAAGTATATGGCTCATTGCATAACCCTGATGAATTTTTCACAGAAAATACGCCCTACGACCCCAAATCACCTTATTCAGCTTCCAAAGCCAGTTCCGACCACTTCGTAAGAGCCTACCACAATACCTATAAAATCCCTGTTCTTATTTCCAATTGCTCCAACAACTACGGACCCAATCAGTTCCCTGAAAAACTTATCCCTTTGTGCATCAACAACATTCGCCACTACAAACCCTTACCTATCTACGGAAAAGGTGAAAATGTACGCGACTGGCTCTATGTAATTGACCACGCCCAAGCCATAGATTTAGTTTTTCATAAAGGTAAAATTGGCGAAACCTACAACATTGGCGGCTTCAATGAATGGAAAAATATTGATGTAGTGCGTTTGCTTTGTAAAATTATGGACAAAAAGCTCGGTAGAGCTGAAGGGGAAAGTGAAAAACTTATTACATTCGTAACCGACCGTGCAGGACACGACCTTCGCTACGCCATTGATGCCTCTAAAATTATGAATGAGCTTGGCTGGAAACCTACTCTGCAATTTGAAGAAGGTCTGGAAAAGACCATAGACTGGTATCTGGCAAATGAGGCTTGGCTACATCAGGTAACTTCGGGAGAGTACCAGAAATACTATACCGAGCAGTATGCTCATAGATAGATTATGCGTGAAGAGCTACACTATTTTTTACAAAATACCGCTATCAACCTACAAGGTTTAGAAAGCCGCTTAAAACACCCTATCATACAGAAGGCTTATCCTAAACGTATGGCTTTTGTTTTACTGAAAAAATATGCAAAAGATTTTTTCAGCCAAGGAGCCGAACCTCGTATGATTAGCCTCGTAGGACTGCGAGGTACAGGAAAAACTACCCTACTCTGGCAAATAGCCGATTTCATTTATCAACATCATTGCCCCAAGATTTTCTTTTTCAACGTCAATATTCTCAAAAGTCTGGGTATCAGTTTGCTACAAGCCCTGCAAGAGTTTCAGAAAAGTATCCTGCAAAAAAGTTTTAATCAGTTTTTAGAACCTATTGTTTTTCTTTTTGATGAAATTCAAGAAGATGAAAAGTGGGCTTCAACACTCAAAATTCTTTATGATGAAGCCCGTTCTGCCTTTATTCTTTGTACAGGCTCATCTGCCCTACTGCTCAAAAATACTGCCGATTTAGCCCGAAGAATGAAAATAGAAAAAATTTATCCATTCCATTTTACCGAATTTGTAACAGCCAAAACATTCCTATTTTCTTCGGAAACTATCCTGCCTGAAAAAAACTTAACCCAAAAGCTCAAAGAGGCACTATTTTTCAGCAATGAAGCAGGAGAAGCCTATACAAAATTGCAAAATATTCAAACAGATGTTTCCAATTACTTTCAAAAAATTGACGAGAATAAATGGGATTTAGTTGCGTTGAAAGAAGGCTATATTCAATATCAGAATATTCCAAGTTTTTTGATGTATCAAGAGCCATCGGCTATCACCGATGCTATCCTTGAAATGCTTAAAAGAGTAATGTACGAGGATATTCCCCAATTAGTAGGAGATAAAACAAATCTGCTGAATTTACATAACGCAGAAAAATTACTACTACGCTTAGCAGGTTCTGACGAAATAAATCCCGATAGCCTTTCCAAAACAATTGGGGTTAAACAATTAGAAATCAGCAATTTGCTAACTTTTTTAGCCAATGCCGAAATATTACATATTTTACCCTCTTACACAAGTTTTGAAGGAAGGATACTCAAAAATCGTAAAGCATTTTTTATGTCGCCTTCGTTACGTAGGGCTTTACTCACTACCATTTACGGAGAAAATTTACCCGAGCATTTCCAAAGCAAACTTTTAGAAGACACAGTAGTGATGTATCTGAAAAGAATTTTGCCCGAACTTATCATTTCTTTTCATTCAGCCAGCAAGGAAGCAAACCCCGACATAATCATAGAAACGCAAGAGAAGCCTATTATTTTAGAAATTGGTACGCACAAAAAAAATATTCAACAACTCAAAAAAACAGAGATAAACAGCCGTTACAATCTCCTTGTTACAGAAAAATTCAAAGAGCCACAAATCAGGGAAAATACGATGGTAGTACCATTTAGTTGGTTTATGTTACTTTGAAAAAAATTGTAAATTTCCCCAAAGGTTTTCCAAAAAGAATTGTAAGTTTGCAAAAAAATCTTTATGGCAAATCCAGCGTTTGTAAAACTTTTTTCAGGTACAGCCTCACGCTATTTGGCTGAAAAAATTGCATTAGAATATGGTAAAGATTTGGGCGAAATAGCTATTCAAAGATTTAGTGATGGGGAGATTAGTCCGAGCTTTACTGAATCGGTGCGGGGTTGCAATGTGTTTCTGATACAATCAACCTTCCCCCCTGCCGATAACCTAATGGAACTGCTCTTAATGATAGATGCGGCAAGACGTGCCTCGGCTCAATACGTAACTGTCGTAATGCCTTATTTTGGCTATGCTCGCCAAGATAGAAAAGATAAACCTCGTGTAGCCATTGCCGCCAAATTGGTTGCCAATCTGCTCTCTGCCGCTGGTGCAGATAGGCTTATCACCTGCGATTTGCACGCTGGACAAATTCAAGGTTTTTTTGATTTTCCTGTGGATCATCTTGACGGACAAGTGGTTTTTGCTCCTTATCTGCAAAGCCTCAATTTGCCCAAACTTGTTTTCGCCGCCCCCGATGTAGGTGGCGTAGGCAGAGCCAGGGCTTTTGCTACTATTTTCGCCGCCGATATGGTAGTATGCGATAAGCATCGCAGACGTGCCAACGAAGTTGCTTCTATGCAAATTATTGGTGATGTAGAAGGTGCTGATGTGGTAATTATTGACGATATTATTGATACAGGCGGTACAATTACCAAAGCCGCACAAATCATCAAAGAAAAAGGTGCCCGAACAGTGCGGGCTGTCTGCACCCACCCTGTTCTTTCGGGAAAAGCCTACGAAAATATTGAAAATTCGGTATTAGAGGAAGTAATTGTTTCTGATACCATTCCGCTCAAACGTGAGTGTGCCAAAATTAGGGTGTTGAGTGTTGCTCCGCTTTTTGCCAAAGCTATCCGTAGCGTACACGAATACGAATCTATCAGTTCGCTGTTTATTGTTCCACAAAAAATATAAATGAAGCCTTATGAACTTTCCAAGTAACCTCAAATACTCCAAAGAACACGAATGGGTACGCCTTGAAGGTGAGTTTGCCTATATTGGCATCAGCGACCACGCCCAAAAAGAACTCGGTGATATTGTGTATGTAGATATTACCAGCGTAGGACAAACCTTGGACGCCAATGCCGTTTTTGGTACCGTAGAAGCCGTAAAAACCGTTTCTGACCTTTTTATGCCCATAGGCGGCGAAATTGTAGAGTTTAATGATACTCTTTCTTCAAGCCCCGAACTTGTCAATTCAGACCCTTATGGCAAAGGCTGGATGATAAAAATCAAACCCAAAGACCTCGGCGAAATGAATAATCTAATGGATGCCGAAGCCTATAAAGCAATGTTAGGGCTGTAAAAAAGAAAACGACCACAACTCAACAAGTGTGGTCGTTTGACTTTTTTGAGACTTTGCCATTAAAATTTCAATCCTACATTTAGCAGAAAATTAGTTCCTGCCTGCGGGTAATAGTAATTTTCCCAAAATCTTTGCCCACCCACAATATAGCTAAATGTATAGCCATTGGGTTCATACAACTCATTGAAAACATTATTTATCAAAAGTCCTATTTGTAAAGATTTCGCCCCTTTGTTAGGTGTAAAAGTGTAGGCAAAACGCAAATCATTTACCAAAAAAGCCTCTAATTTGCGGTTTTCATTTTGCGTATTATCCAAATACTGCTTGCCTACGTATTTGGTAAGCAAACTTATCTCCCATTCATTAAAAGGCTTAAAAGTAATTTGTTGAGCCACTATCAGGCGAGGCGAGAAAGCTAAATCTACATTCTGATACGTGTAAGCCTCTTGCGTGCCATTATCAAAATCATCAACAAATTCCGTAAATTCGGGAATTTTGTTTTGGCTCAAAGTCAAATTGGCTTGCCAAGTGATTTTAGACGTTAATTGTATATTACTCTCTAATTCTAACCCTATTCTACGACTGCGAGGTACATTGGTACGAATGTATGCTCCTACGTCATTTACTTTACCTGTCAGGATAAGTTCGTTGGTATAATCCATTAAAAAGCCATTGATTTTGAAATTTGCTTTTTTCCAAGCAATCTGATAGCCCAGTTCTACATTGTTAAGTCTTTCGGCTTTGGGGCGACTCGTAGGCGTAGATTCCACAAAATCATTGCGGTTGGGTTCTCGGTGAGCTATCCCCCACAAGGCATAAATTCTGTGTTTTTGCCAAGCATAATCAAGCCCTGCCTTGGGATTGAAAAAATGAAATTCTGCGTCTTGTTGGGTACTTTGCAGATTTTGGTCAAAACCTAAAAAGTTGTAACCAATGTAACGATACTGCATATCGGCAAAAGCTGATAGTTTGCCATTTGGCAAATTCCATTCATTAGCAATTTTTAAGAATTGGTTAAAATCAACCTTGATAGCATCGTTGTCGTAATAGCGATAACGGATAGGAGCATTTTGAGCAAATTCAGCCCAAATAATTTCCCCAAAATGTTTGCCTTCGTATCTGTTCCAACCACCTCCCCAAATAAAATTCCAAGTTTTATGCGTATAATCCAAAGAATAAACACTTCCGTAGAAATGATTATCCAGCCAACGGCGGCGAATGATATTGCTTTCTTTGATAGTATCCGAACCAATAACTATATCGGGCAGAGCGTACCTTGAAAACCTATCTTTTTCTCTGAATTCTTCATAGTACCCAAAACCTCTCACATAAAACAGTGAAACATTGAGTTTGAGTTTTTCAGAAATTTGGTGGTCAAGAATAGCTTGATAGTGATTTTGGTTGTAATTATCTACCTGGTTATCGTAGGTATAAAAATTGAAACGTCTGTTTTCCTTCAAAATATCTTCCCTAATGCCATACCAAGCCTGATAGGTACGCTCTCTGCCTTGCAAAGTGAGCAGTCGGAGAGTTGTTTTTTTACCATAATAACCTCCCGAAAGATATACACCCAAAAGGTCAGAAAAAGCCCTATCTATGAAGCCATCGGAAGTAATTTTAGAAAGGCGAGCATCTACCACAAAGCCATTTTTCATTTTTCCTGTGGTGGCTTGCAAGGTATGTTTCCAAGTATTGAAACTCCCCCAAGAGTGGTTGAGTTCGGCAGAAGGCTCATCGGCGGGTTTATCAAAGGTTTGAATATTCAGACTTGCCCCAAAAGCCCCTGCTCCATTGGTGGAAGTTCCTACACCTCTTTGCAGACTAACAGAAGTAGCCGAAGAGGCTAAATCAGGTAAATTTACCCAAAAAACGCCTTGTGATTCGGCATCATTGAGCGGAATTCCATTGATTGTGGTATTGATACGAGTGGCATCAGAACCTCTTACGCGTATGCCCGTATAGCCTACACCCGCCCCCGCATCGGAAGTAACCACCACCGAAGGGGTAAAGTTGAGTAAAAAAGGCATATCTTGCCCGTAATTGCGTTTTTGCAGTTCTGTTTTTTTGAGTGTTGAGCGTGTAAGCTCAGTAATGTACGGAATACCTGTAATGGTTACGGCTTCAATTTCTTTGTCTTGAAGCAAAGAGTCTGTGCTTGCTTGTGCGAAAGCCAAACAAGGCACAAGCAAGCCTGCTGAAAGGCTCAAAATGTGGCGTTTCATTGGTGATATGATTTGAAAGTGAAACAAAAGGAGCTTCAAGGGGGTAGCTCCACCTGCTTCTTACCTTAACTCCCTGCGGCAGCATTATCTGCATCAGGTTCAAAGGGTATGTTCTCAGCCCGTTGTATTAAGGCACCCCTGTTTCGGAAATTTGCAAGGCAAAGGTAAAAAAAAAAACTTTTTTTCTTGTTTTTTTTTTTTTTTTTTTTTGTTATTTTTTAGGCCACCTTTGTACGAGTTTTTTGAACCTAACGATTTCTTATTGGTAAATTTGTTTTATTTTTTCGCTGGTTTTTTTTTGTTTTTTTATTTTATTAAAATGGACAAGGAAGAGCTAGCTTTTTTTGGCCTCCTCCACCAATAAAGTTACACGATCCAGAGAACCCACATTGTGTTTTTTTTATGGGGAA
>CAZZLW010000089.1:0-28577 GCA_964654605.1 uncultured Cytophagales bacterium
GTTGGTCGGTTTACCGAAGCCTTATTACCTTTATCCCGATATTTTCCTCACTTGCCACCCCGACAATATTGCTTATTATTACCAAACTTTTGTCACTTACCCATCGCTCATTGCCGAAGTGATTTCCTAATGTACATATAACGATACTATGAAAGACAAAAAATACCCGTACTTGATCGTTCCTAGCGTGAGATGTGATTAACAGACAGACCCAAAAGTGCCTCGTGTAGAAGTTTATGAACGAAATGGCGATTTCTGGATTTTCAGATTTTACGAAAACCTCAACGATAACATTCCCCTTGAAAAATTAGGAACTCAACTGCCGCTAAATAAAATTTACAAGGGACTTGGCTTTCAAAATAGCTAAATGCCGACAAATCCAAATAAAATAAGGCAGAAAAAACTTTTGAAATTTCTTTATTTTTCTTTTCGTGGATTTAGTCTAAATTTACCAAACAAAATTTTGTTTCATTGCTTGTTTGCTTCAAAATAAATTCGTATGTTTGCAGAACAATTTTTGAACGCAAAGTTTAAGTATGCTTATGAAAAAAAATTTACTTACTATTGCTTTATGCTTTTCTACTCTATTTGTATTAGCACAGAATTTCAAAGATGAAGAGCTTATCAAGTTTTATCATCTCTACCAATACGAATTAAGCACCCCCTTTGATTTGCCTACCCTAATGCCTCGTTGTGTAGCCAAAAGCAAAATCTCTGAACAAAGAATGACAGAAATTATGCAAGCACAAGCCACAGGCTACAACCCTAAACTATCGGAAAGTGAAAAGCAAGAAATGGAAAAAATCCAAAAATGCCTGCAAATTGAAAAAGATAAGTACGATGCCGATTTTGCAAAAAAAATTAAAGAAAAAGGATTAAGCCCCAAACGCTATGAAGAAATAAAAAACAAATTTGTGCAAGATAGAGCCTTACAACAAAAAACCTATCAATTAGTTCAAAAATAAGTAATTTCTTGTGTATAAAACAGGAAACAACAAACAAGGAAAAGGATTTAGAACATTGGATATGGTATTTTTACCAAAACTCTCGAACCTTTTGAACGTAAATAACTACCAAAATAATTGCAATTAACTACTCCAAAAATAAATGCTTATGAGAAAAATTCTTACACTTCTGCTTGGCTGGTGGGCGGTTTGCTCAGTGGTAGCACAGTCCTTGCCTGATAGGTATAAAAGCGAAATTTTCACCAATGCCCAACTGGTTACCACCAACAATGTGGTATTTAGCACTAATATTCCTCACGTAAGCACTACGAATTTATTTGGCAATCAGTTAGCAAATGAAGAACGCTATGGAAATGTTACATCGCCACCCGGTCAGATTGTAACACTGCGAATGGATATTTATCAACCTAACCAAACCATAGACACACTCACCAAACGCCCTGTTATTATTTTCTGTTTTGGAGGAGGTTTTGTTACAGGTTCGCGTACCGAAACAAGTATGATACAACTCTGCCAAGCCTTTGCTCGGCGAGGCTTTGTAACTGCCACCATTGATTATCGTTTAGGAATGAACATATCAGACCAGCAACTTTCTAAACGTGCTGTTTATAGAGGTGTGCAAGACGGACGTTCTGCTGTAAGGTTTTTTAGAAATAATGCCAATACTTACAAAATAGACCCTAATCAGATTTTTATTGCAGGGCATAGTGCAGGGGCATTTATTGCTCTACACAATATTTATATGGATAAAGACTCTGAAAGACCTGCTTCTACACGCTTGTATATGACTACACGTCCTGATTTGGGTGGGTTAGATGATATTGGCGATAATAAACTGGATAGCAACGGGCAACCTGTTAGTGGCAAAGCCAATGCGGCAATGGGTTTTGCAGGAGCTTTGGGCAAACAAGACCCCCCTTTCAGCCAAACTGTTCCCGGCTTTATGGAAGGACCCAACGACGCCCCTGGTATTTATTTCCATAGCTCTGATGATGATGTTATCCCCTATAATAACGGCGAACCTTTTTCCAACTTTAACTGGTTACCCGGTTTTAATCTGCCTACTGTTCACGGAAGTAATGATTTAAGAGCAAGAGCAATTGCTCTGAACGCTCCTTATCGTTTTTGGGGCTATACCACCCGCGGACACGGCGTGCATTTTGATGGCTCAAATAACGTTTTATACTCCGACATTGCACCACGCGGTAGCGATTTTTTCTATGATTTTCGTCTCAAGCCTGTTGATGTAACTTTAAGCGGTCCTAATGTAGTTTGTAGCAACGACCTTACCCAAACTTACACTTTAAGCACCAATGCCAATTTTTATTACGATTGGCAGGTAGTAGGTGGCACTATCAATACAACCAACTATCAGTATAAACACAGCATCAGCATTACTTGGAATCCTTCGGCACCTGTGCGTTCTGTAACTTGTACACCTTATAGCCGCTGGCTTGCTAAGTCCTTGACATCTGTTTCAAGAACGGTTACTATCAACCAAATTCCTAACATAGGCACGCCTATTGCCAATCAGTTGTATCAAATTTCTGACGGAAGCCCTACCATTAACCTTTCGGGTGCTTTCATAGACCCCGAAGGTGGTTCAATGACTTACACGGCAACTGCCTCTCCGTCTGGGGTTGTCAATCCGAGTGTTTTAGGAAATATTCTTACACTTGCTATTGCAGGAGCAGGCACTACTACCGTAACCGTAGAAGCTACTGATAATGCAGATTGCAAACGCAGTCAGAGTTTCACGGTAACCGTGAATCGTCCTCCTGTGGTAGTAAATCCTGTTGCCAATCAAACTATTCGCTATGCAGACCCTCCTTTTGTAATCAATGATATTTCTACAATATTCAGCGACCCTGACGGCGATAATCTCACATTTAACATTACAGCCTCGCCTACGGGAGTTGTAAATATCACACAATCAGGCAATGAAGTAACTTTTACCGCCGAAGATATCAACACCACCACTATTACCATTACCGCCAACGACGGCAGAGGTGGCTCGGTAAGCAATGTATTTACTATTACGGTGCAAAGAGGTACGCAAAGCATTACATTTAGCCCTATAAGCACCAAATACGTAGATGAAAGCCCTGTAATGCTGAATGCCGTTTCCAACAGAGGTTTGCCTATTACTTTTTCGGTTGTTTCGGGTACAGCTTCTATTTCTGGTAACACAGTAGTATTCAATCAGGCGGGCAATATTCGCATTAGAGCCTCGCAACCGGGTAACTACTACTTTGAGCCTGCCGCTGATGTAGAGCAAAGTTTTGAGGTTATCAAACGCAATCAGGTTATCAATTTTGAACCCATTGCAGATAAAATAATCACCGAAAGTGGCTTTCAGCTAAATGTTTCTGCTTCCAGTGGCTTACCTGTAACTTTGGAAGTTGTAAGTGGTAATGTTACGCTAAGTGGTAAAAACGTAATTTTTGGTGGCATAGGCTTTGTAACCATTCGTGCCAGTCAGCCCGGTAATAATGTGTATCACCCCGCCGAACCCATAGAAAGAACTTTCTACGTTGCTCCCGAAAATCTACAACTTACACTCTTGCCCAATCCTTTCAGTGGCAACGGCTTCAATGCAGTTTTGCAAGGCAAGTATTTGGGTAGCGTGCAAATTATTGTGTTTGATAATACAGGCAGGGTGGTAAGCAATGTTAGCTTTGAAAAACGCTCATACTTTGCCGATACCTTTGTTCAAGTACCACAAATTGCTCCTGATACTTATTACTGCAAAGTAATTACCCAAGAAAAGACTTTTGTGGAAAAAATTGTAAAACAATAGATAAGAGAAACAGGAAAAAGATTTCAGACAATTGAGGTCAGACACAAAATAAAGTCTTGAAATCCCAACCCTGAATTTTTTGAACGCAAGTAATTACAAATAGATTTCCTTGAAGGCTTCACTCCTTAAAGTGAAGCCTTCTTTACTATTTCAGCCCTTTGTCTGATTACCTCATATAGCACTATACCTGCCGAAACCGAAACATTCAAGGAATCTACTTTTCCCTGCATTGGAATTTTGGCTAATTTTTCGCATTGTTTCAGAATAGCAGTGGCTATACCTGCATCTTCTGAACCCATTACCAAAGCCGTAGGAATAGAAAAATCCACCTCGTAAATATTTTCAGTAGCTTTTTCGGTACAAGCAACCACTTGCAAACCCGCTTCTTGTAAGTATTTTACAGCGTGAAGCAGGCTTTTTACTCGGGCTACGGGTAAATGATGCAAAGCCCCTGCTGAAGTCTTGATAGCATCATTATTGATTTGTGCTGAATTTTTTTCAGGAACAATAAGGCAATGCACTCCCAAGCCCTCCGCACTGCGAGCTATCGCTCCCAAGTTGCGTACATCAGTAATGCTATCCAAAAGCAAGAAAAGAGGGACTTCCGCTTTTTCAAAGGTGCTTTGCAAGATATTTTCAAAACTTACATAATCTATTTGTGAAAGAAACGCAATTGCCCCCTGATGATTTTTGGCAGTAATTTTATTGAGTTTGAAAACAGGTACTCTCTGCAAAGGAATTTGCTCACTTTTGGCAAGTCCCAATAGTTCGCTCATCAGTGCCGATTTGCCTACATCTTGTTGAATAAGCAATTTATCTATTTCTTTACCCGCCCTAATGGCTTCAATAATTGCCCTTATGCCAAAAATGAAATCTTTGGAAGCGTTACTATGTTGCATTACAAAATTTGGTTAAAATCTCCTACACTCACATTCAGCGGTTGGGTTACCCATTTTACAGAGCTACCTATCATAGAATTGTGTAAATTCAAATTTTCCAAGTGGCTATTTTCCTGAACAATGCAATTTTTTATCACCGAATTTTGAATTTGTGTTCCTTTGCCTACCGAAACATAAGGTCCCACAACACTATTGATAATCTTTGCATCGGCATCAATAAAACAAGGTTCAATAATAACGCTGTTTTCAATTTGAGCAGATTTTGCCCTAAGTGGCTCGTTTCTTTCTTGCAAGAAATGCAAATATCGCTGATTGGTATAAACCGTAACATCTTTGTTGCCACAATCCAGCCATTCTATCACTTCTCCTGTACTGAATTTTGTACCTTCATTTTTCATATTTTCAAGGGCATTGGTAAGCTGATATTCGCCCTTATCTTTGATGTTGTTATCCAAAAGATACTGCAAATGCCTTTTGAGATAAGCCCCATCTTTGAAGTAATAAATGCCAATTATCGCCAAATCGGAAACAAAAGTTTGTGGTTTTTCTACAAATTCAACAATTTCGCCTTGCTCATTGAGCTTTACCACGCCAAACTGACGAGGGTCTTCAATTTTTTGCACCCAAATAATACCATCTTTGGTAGTATCCAGTTGGAAATCAGCTTTGAATAGCGTATCGGCAAAGGCTACTACTACATTTCCTTCTAAACTCTCGCTTGCACATAAAATTGCGTGAGCCGTGCCGAGAGGTTCTTCTTGATAGCAAATTTTTCCTTTTGAGCCTAATCTTTCGGCTACTGCTAAAAGATTTTTTTCAACTTTTTCGCCAAAACTTGGGTGAATTACAAAGGCTATTTCTTCTACTTTTTGCCCACAAATGCGTACAATATCTTCTACAAGTCGCATTACAATTGGTTTTCCTGCAATAGGTAACAAGGGCTTGGGAGTGCTGAGCGTGTGAGGACGCATACGCTTACCCAAACCTGCCATTGGCACAATAATTTTCATACATTTTTGGTTTTTTGCTTTGGGTTTGCAATTTCTGAAAAATTGAGCAAATGCGAAAAGAAAAAAGCAAAAAGTATTTGCAGGCTTAAAAAATTTTCCCTAATATTGCAGTCCTAAAAATAAAGGAGGTGTCAAGCAATGATTGTAATACAAGTAAAAGAAAACGAAAACATAGATAAGGCTCTCAAACGCTTCAAAAAGAAGTTTGAAAAAACAGGCATCTTGCGTGAATTGCGTAATCGTGCTTTCTTTGAAAAGAAGTCGGTTGCTCGTCGTAGAACTGTATTGCGTGCCGCCTATCGCGAAAGATTGAAACAAACCGAAGAATAATTCAAAGCCCTGCAAAAGCAGGGTTTTTTTGATACAATTTATTTCCTTTTTCAGCGTTAAGCCCTTAAAAGCTCATACCAGCTTCGCTTTGAATTTTATGCCTACACTCACACAATCCGCCCAACAGACACACAAATACCCACTTACTGCTTGGATTTTGCTCATTGCCCTTTCTGCCATTTGGGGAACTTCTTTTCTGCTTATCAAAAAAGGTTTAGAAGTTTTTTCGCCAATGCAAGTAGCCAGTTTGCGGATAGCTTCTGCCTTTTTGGTGGTACTTGTACCCTTTTTTTGGCATTTTAGGCAAGTGGCTTTTCGCAAATGGGGCTTTTTGTTGCTTTCGGGTTTGCTTGGAAATTTAATTCCTGCTTTTCTTTTCGCAATTGCTCAAACGCAAATTAGCAGTTCGGTAGCCAGTATTCTCAATTCGCTTACGCCTTTTTTTACCTTCTTGGTAGGCATTGTTTTTTTTCGTAAAAAAGCCCTTTGGCAAAAAGCTATTGGTATTTTTTTGGGCATAATGGGAACAGTACTTATTTTTTACCAAAAAGGTAACTTACAATTCAATGCTTATGCCTTACTGATTGTAGGGGCTACGTTGGGCTATGGCTTTAATGTAAATCTGACAGGGAAATTTTTAGCGGAAGTCAAACCTATTCATATCACAACCATTTCAATTTTTATGGTTGGGCTGGTGGCAAATATTATTTTGTTTGGCTTTACAGACTTCCTAAACACGCTTCAAAGCCACAGCAAAGGCTATGAAGCACTCATTTATGTTATGCTTTTGGGCATTATAGGCTCGGGTATTAGTTCTATTTTGTTTTACAAACTTCTGCAAATTTCCTCTCCTCTTTTTGCAAGTTCTGTTACGTATGTTATTCCGCTTGTAGGAGTGAGTTTAGGGGTTTTGAGTGGCGAAAGTATTACTATGTTTCATCTTGCAGGTATGAGCCTTATCATTACAGGCGTTTTGGTAATGAATAGGTTTCGTTAGAAAAAAGTTGGCACTTTCCTGCTTTTTTTCAAATGTTTTTATAGCTTTGCAAAATAAAAATTTGTTTCTAACCATAAACACAAAACAAAGATGAGTTTTCCTGTATTTCAAGAAAAAGTCATTGCTATTGTAGGCGAAGATAGCCGTTTGAATGCAACCGTAAAATTTGTAACAGACGAAGGCACGCTCTATGTTGATGCCAAACAAGTGCCTAATGTAATTAGCCAAGAAGATAAAGACGCTGATTGCACCGTAAGCCTTTCGGCAAGTGATGCCGTAAAACTTTTAGAAGGTAACCTCAATGCTATGAATGCCTTTATGATGGGAAAAATCAAAGTAAAAGGCGATATGGGCGTAGCTATGAAAGTAATGCAACTCATCGGAGGGTAAGAAGTTGTAATTTCTTAAAAACGCATACAGCGACTTCATTTCAAGGTAAATGAAGTCGTTTTTTATACATATTCTCCTGCAAATTGCATTTGGTAAAGTTTGGTATAATATCCGTTTTGTTTGAGCAGTTCTTCGTGAGTGCCAATTTCTTTGATTTCCCCTTTGTCTAATACAACAATTTTATCGGCGTGCTGAATGGTAGAAAGCCTATGAGCAATAACAATCGCTGTTCTGCCTTGCATCAGTTTGGTAATAGCTTCTTGGATAAGTTCTTCGGTTTCTGTATCTACGGAAGAAGTTGCTTCGTCCAAAATAATAATTTCGGGCTTATAGACCATCGCTCTAATGAAGGAAATCAGTTGTCTTTGTCCTACGGATAGCGTTGCTCCTCGTTCCATTACTTGGTAATCTAAACCTCCATTGAGTTTTTCAATAAAACTTTTTGCTCCTACGAGTTCGGCGGCTTGCCATATCGTTTCATCAGAAATATCGGAATTGCCCAAAGTAATATTTTCTCGAATAGAACCTGAAAAAAGAAATACATCTTGCAACACTACGCCTATATGAGAACGTAAAGTGGCAAGGTCGTACTGCTGAATAGGCACATTATCAATGAATATTTGCCCTCGCCGAATTTCATAAAAACGATTGATAAGGTTGATAATGGAAGATTTGCCTGCCCCTGTTGCCCCTACAAAAGCAATGGTTTCGCCGGGTCTGGCGTGAAAAGAAACATCTTTGAGTACCCAATGTTCCTCGTTGTAGGCAAACCAAACGTTTTCAAAGCGTATATCGCCCTGCAAACCTTTGGGACGCAAACTACCATTTGGCATTACATCTTCTTGATTATCCAAAAGATTTAGCACTCTTTCAGAGCTTACAATAGCCAGTTGTAAGGTATTAAATCGGTCGGCTATCATACGTATCGGGCGGAAAAATAGCGAAATATACATCATAAAGGCAATAAGCACGCCCAAAGTAGTATATTCTTCTATTACTTCGCCTGCTCCATACCATACCAAAAGCCCTGTACCTGCGGCACTAATAATTTCTGCCACAGGGAAATACACCGAATAATACAACACCGATTTCAAATTGGCTTTACGATGCTCTTTGTTGATTTCATTGAATTTTTGAGCCTCTTGCTCCTCCATTGCAAAAATTTGCACTATGTTCATTCCCGATATATGCTCTTGCACAAAGGTATTCAGATTGGCTACAGCTGTACGCACTTGTGCAAAAGCTACTTTGATTTTTTCCTTAAAAATATAGGTAGTAATAAGCAGAAAGGGTAGCATTGAAAGGCTCACAAGCGTAAGTCGCCAATTGGTCAGGAACATCATTACCAGAATTGCCAAAATTTGCAAAATATCAGCAACAATTGCCGCAATGCCGTCGCCAAAAACATTGGAAAGCGTTTCAATATCGGATATATTGCGGGTAACCAGCCTACCAATAGGGGTTTTATCAAAAAATTTAAGCCGCAGACTTAAAATCTTTTGGTACAATTGCAAGCGAATATCCTTGATAATAGTTTGCCCAAGCCAGCCCGAATAATACGTGTGTGCATATTGCACAAGCGTTTGTAAAATCAATAAGGCTATCATCACCCACGTAATTTGCAGAAGTAGGCTTTCTTTGCCTTCAACCATATAGTTATCTACGGCATACTGCACCAAATAAGGACGTATGGGTCCTAAAACGGCAATCAGTAGGGTGAGCAATACAACACTATAAAAAGTAAAGCGATAGGGCTTGGTATAAGCGTATAGCCTTTTAATGATTTTTGCATCAACGATACGTCCGATTTTACTTTTTTCTTTTTCCAAGGTTTTAGCCGAATTATCTTATTTTCTCCCAAAATCTGCGGGGATTTCGCCCCACTTCTCGGTTTCCCATTTCAAAACGGGATTTTCAAAGGAATTATTTTGTAGCCAGTTTTCTGCTCGGCGAATTAGCTCAAAAACAGGCTGATTGCGGGGTGTAAGGGCTTTTTCAGTATTGCATTTTTTGCGTTTGAGCCAACTCAAAGCAGTTTTGCTATCAGTAAAAACAGGAATATGGGAATTTTGTTTTTGTAAATACGCCAAAGCGTGAACTATTGCCAAAAATTCGCCCATATTATTGGTAGCATCTTGAAAGCCTTTTTGATGAAAAAGGACTTTTCCCGAAGGATAATGCACCCCTCTATACTCCATATCTCCCGTTTGGGTATTGCAGGCGGCATCTACACAAATAGCTTCGGGATAAGGCAAATCGGGCTTGGGAGTAGTTTTTTTACCAATAAAATTCTGATAAGACTCTCCAAAAGCTTTTTGAGCCTCTGCCAAAGTTTCAAAAGATTTGTATTTTGCTCCTTGAAAGCCCTCTACTTGGCTTTTACACGCTTGCCAAGAGTCGTAAATGCCTTTCTCTCTGCCTTCCCAAACTACGTAATACTTTTGAGCCATTAGCGGATTCTATCAGCAGAACGAACTAAATTTTCATCTTTGCGGATAAAGCGATTGGCAATCATATTGCAGATAAGTGCCACCACAGGCAAGAAAAGTCCTATCTGAAACTCTCCTTTCTGTTCGGGCAAAAGCAATTTTTCGGCATCATTGATAAGCAAAGCCGAAGCTACCGTAGCCGAAGCTATGAGCAAAGAGTTGAGAAGATTAAGAAAAATTTGACGCGGACGGTGGCGATAGCTCAGTAAGGAAATTACACTCAAAATCACAGCTACAAAACCCAAAATAAAAATATAAATGGCAGATTTTTCTTCCAAAACCTCTTCGCCTTTAAGTTTTTTCAAACCACTGGCATTGATGATAAGCTCAATACCCGACTGCGAGTCTTTTTTTGTCCAAATAGGCAGAAAGAGGAAAAAAGTCATTACAAAGGCAATTGCCGCCAAAAAAACACTTTGAATGCGTTGTATCATAAAAGTAAAATTTTTCGGATTTGCTTACAAAATTACAAAAAAAGTTTAAGCTATGAAAGTCTGATGCTCTAAAAGTTCAAACCTTGCTATGCTGAATATTTTATGCCTAATCTGCTCTCACAATCCTACTCCTTGCCGAAGTGCCTGTATGGTTTTGAGCCAAACTTCATCATATTCTACATAACGCACCAAAAGGTAATAGTCTTCAAAGAATTGATTAGGGCGGCGTAAGAAATTGAAGGTAACTTTGGTATAATTTCTACCCGCTTGGAAATTGTTGTTGCCAATATAAGACCATTTTTGGCTATCTTTGTCCCAAATTACCTCATCAGGTTCGCCAAAAATAGCGTAAATCATTCCCATATCAGTTTTCCAACCTTCTTTGAAAGAGCCAAACAAATAGTTTGCTTTACGGATACGAGCATAGTATTTTTTTACCATTTCTTTGGCTTTTACGACATCTCCTCTTGGCAAAGAAAGCCAAAAAGCATCTACGGCTTTTTTTAAGTCTTCGGCTTCCTGTATTTCTTTCATTTCCGAAGCTGCAGCAAGATAGGCAAGAGCTTCGGCAAGTTGTTCTTTGCTACGAACTTTTGGGAAATCTGCTGGCTCTATGCGTAAGCCCAAGCCGTAAAAAGCATTGTTGTTCTGTTTGATAAGATACAAGCCTTCTTCCCATTGTTGCCATTCATTACTCTTGACCTCAAAATTACGCTCTACCTCCAACTCCTTATTCTGAATAGGCTTGCTGATATTCATTGGCAATTGGGCGGCAGGATAGGTATGCTTGATTTTGGTTACATAAAAATTAGAATATTCACCTGCTATGCTACGAATTTGAAATTTTTCATTTGCCCTTACAAAGCCATTCATAAGCGGGAAATCGTCATTTTCTCTAAAAATAGCATACATTTCACGTACTTTGGTCTGGGCAAATGCGATGCGAAAAGAAACTTGATGTTTTTTAGACTCCCGCAAATCAACAAAATCTAAAATAAGCAAAGCCGTTGGCGAGTTTTCGCTTTTTGGAATATCCAAGTAAAATTTAATTCCCTCATTTTCATCAACTTTTACTTTGGTTGCTTGCCATTCTACTTTGGCACTTTTTTTAGGCAAATTGCTTGTAGTAGCCAAATCTTCTCGTACTTGGTAAAAAAGTTCAAAACGCTGTTTGAACTGCTCGGCATCGGCAGGCATATACCGATTATGAGGAATTTGTACAAAAAGACGAATTTTATCTCCATTATCCAAACTTAAATGTCGGAGGGTAAATCCTGAAATAGTAAGCACCCGATTTTCTTGGGCTATGCTCAATAAAGAATGAAACAAGCAGAAAAGCCAAACACTACGCAGCATAGGTATATGTTTTGACAAACTTATGCAAAAAATCTCTAAAAAACAAAACTTATGAAATGATTTACAAGTTCTGAGCAAAAATTCTAAATTGCAACAAAAATTCCTTTATCAGAGTTTTCTTTGCAAAAACCTTGAAGCAATGAAAAAATATCAGCTCAAAGTACAAGAAATTATCCACGAAACCTCGGACACTATCAGTGTGATTTTTGAAAATATCAGCCCCGATGCTATTTCTTACAAAGCAGGACAATTTCTCACGCTCAATCTGCATCTTGGCGGCGAAACTATTCGCCGAGCCTATTCGCTGGCAAGTTCGCCTTTTACAGATAAAAACCTCAAAATTGCTATCAAACGTGTAAAAGACGGCAAAATCTCTAATTTGCTCAACGATAGCCTGCAAGTAGGCGATATTTTGGAAACGCTTGAACCAATGGGTGTTTTTACTCCCGAAATCAAGCCCGAAAATGCTCTACAATATGTATTTTGGGCAGGTGGTAGCGGTATTACCCCGATTATCTCAATGGTAAAATCCATTTTACACGTTGAGCCCAAAAGTAGAATTTTGCTTGTCTATGCAAGCCGAAACGAAGAAAGCATTATTTTCAAGCAAGAACTCAATCGTTTAGAGGCTCAAAATGCTAATCGCCTACGAGTTTTGCACGTTCTCAGCCAACCCCTCAATTGTTGGAAAGGCTTTACGGGCAGACTGGATAAAGCCAAAGTTGAGCAAATTTTTGCCGAACTGCCCCAAGATTTACCACTTTCGCAATGGATGTGCGGACCTGCGGGTATGATGCAAACCATTGAGGAAGTTTGCAAAGAGAAAAACTTAATACCGCCCAAAAAAGAAAGTTTTACGGCTTCTATTGAAGAATCGGCTCAAAGAAAAATTGAAGAAAGCGGCAATAAAATCGTAGAAAGAGAAGTTACTGTAAAGTATGACGGCGAAACATACCATTTCAAAGTGGCTCCTAATCAGAGTATTTTAGATGCGGCTTTGGCTTTGGATATTGATTTGCCTTATTCTTGCCAAAGTGGGCTTTGTACTGCCTGTATGGGCAAATGCGTTTCGGGCAAGGTAATAATGACCGAAGACGATTGCCTCACCGAACAAGAAATTAAAGATGGCGTAGTGCTTACTTGCGTAGCTCACCCACTTTCTGATGATGTCGTTATTGAGATTGATTGATTTTTTACCAAAAATTGTAGTATAGAAACAGGAAACAGAATTCAGAACATTGGATATTTAGACAGCGTAAAACTTTTACCTCAAACGCTTGAACATTTGAACTTTTTGAACGCAAATAATTACTCAAAAATTCATAAAGAAAAAATTTCCCAACCAACCACTCATCAAGACTTACTTATGAAAAAAATCTTGTTTCTCTTGGGTTTGCTACTTTGCACTTATTTGTTTTCTTGCAAAGAAACGCCCCCCATTACCCAAAAAGTAACTTTCAACAAGGATACTTTTTTTCGGCAAGCTAAAATTTTTTTCAATCCCGATTTTTTGCGTAAAGAAATTGCAAAGCTCAACATCACTGAACGTGAAATTGTAGAGTTTTGTAGAGTGATAGATGATGCGGCTTTGCGAAGTAAATTTGCGGCGGCAGTATTTTCTCAGAAAACCTATAACAAAACCCCCGCCAAAGAAGAATTCTGGGCGGCAATACGTTTCAATTTGGCTCGCTTCATAGAAACCGTAATGATACTCAAAGAGCCTCAACAAAAGGTTTTTATGGATATTGGCTCGGGTAATGGCGAAAAACTATTTACCGCACTTTGTTTGGGTTTTGAAAAAGCCTACGGATTGGAATATAGCCCCGAATCGGTAGCAGAAAGCAAGGAAAATCTTAAAAATTTCGCCCAAGAAATAGAAATCACCCAAGGCGATGCTCTTGAAATAGACGGCAACTTTTTTCAAAAAGCCGATTTTTTGTATATGTATTCTCCTATCAAAGACAACAAATTGGCGGCAAAGCTGTTCAAAAGAGTTTTGGATAATATGAAAGAAGGAGCTATCTTTTTAGAAGTGCGTTGTGTGTATATTGATGAAGTTCGCAAACTCACAAAACTCAACTTTCCTGCCCTTAAAAGCTGGATTGCCATAAAAAAGCAAGATGGCAAGTTTTATTACAAAAATGTAATTGATAACAGCTACAATTACACCAATACCGATACCAAAGAGTGGCAGGAAGCCAAGCCTTTGTAATGCAAATGTCCAAATTTTAGAAGTTAAAAGTATATTTTTTTGAAACTATGATTTATGAAACTAAAAAGACCCTCATTTTGGGGGCTACGCCCAATCCCGAACGTTATGCCTACATAGCGGCTCAAATGCTTTCGCAAAGAGGCTATCCGATTGTTTTGGTAGGTATAAAAAAGGGGGAAGTATTTGGGCAGAAAATCATACAAGATAAAACGCATATTTTCGGTGATATTCATACCATTACCTTGTACGTAGGCAGAGCCAACCAGCCCGAATGGTACGATTATATTCTGCAAACCAAACCCAAACGACTGATTTTCAATCCGAATACTGAAAATCCTGAACTTGAAAAACTCGCTAAAAATGCAGGTATTGAATGTTTGCACGCTTGCACTTTGGTTTTATTACGAACAGGGCAATATTGATATGCCTATTTTGTAGAATGACACTCTACACCAGTTTCTTTTTCAAAATGGGGGCTTAAATAAGGAATACCTAAATTTAAGCCTCTTAAAATCATCAACAAACCTACTATGACTGCAAAAGCAGGCAAAAACTTAAAAAGTTTCAATCTCCACCGTTGCGAGAGCAAGTTTTTGTAAATAGATAGGCTCTGCATCATTGGAATAGTACCCAAACCGAAAAAAAACATATAAAGTGTCCCTTGCCACGCATCAGCTAAAACTACCGAAGCCATTACCGCCAGATATACCAGCCCACAAGGCAAAAATCCGTTCAAAATGCCTATCATTAGCAAAGAAAAATGATTTTTTCGTTGGTAAAAAGGTTTGAACCATTGTTTGAGCTTTGTAAATCCTTCATTAAGCCACGCAAAGCGAGCTAATTGGGGAAAAATAGCTATTAAAATTACTATGCTCCCTCCTATAATCGCTAAACCTTGCTGAAATCCTACAATCGCAAGTCCTTTGCCAAAACTTCCAAGCAAAAAACCTATAAAGCTGTAAGAAATTACTCGCCCTATGTTGTAGAAAAAATTTCCTAAAAAACTACGGGAAGGAAGCGTAAGAGCTATTGCACCACACATTCCTACACAATGCAAACTACCGAAAAGTCCTGTGAGAAAGGCTAAACCCAGCATATTTTAGATATTAGGCTATTAAGTGTATGTTAGCTACGAATTTTTCGGATAGCTAACAACCTGCAAGTAAAGCAATGAGGGATAAAATCGCTATGAGAAAAGTCAGTGTTTGCTATGAAAAAAAGGGGCGGATTTACGTGCCGCCCCTTTAAGATAGGTGTTATGAAGTTGTATTTTCTTCCGAACCTTCGGTTTCTGATTTTTTCTTTCTACCTCTTTTTTTCTTGGTTTCTTCTACTACCGCAGTATCGGCGAGTGTTTCAGCAGGCAAGTTGTCCAAAGTAACATTCTCTTCTGCTTCTTGTTCCTTTTCTTTGGTTTTGCCTTTTTTCTCTTTCTTTTCTTCGGCATAGGTAGCAAGGTGCGAAAGAACGATTTTCTTTTCTCCTTTTACAAACTCTACTACTTTGAAATCCAAGGTTTCACCTACTTCGGGCTGAGTGCCATCGGCTTTTACCAAGTTTTTGGTATTACAGAAACCCTCAATTCCATAGGGAAGTTCTAAAACAGCTCCTTTATCAGTTTTGGCTTGGATAGTACATTGATGTACAGAGCCTTCGGTAAAGATGTTTTCAAAAGTATCCCAAGGATTTTCCTCTAATTGTTTGTGTCCAAGAGCCAAGCGGCGATTTTCTAAATCAAGTTCCAAAACCTTTACTTCCAGTTCATCACCTACTTTTACAAATTCAGAGGGACTCTTGATTTTCTTTGTCCAAGAAAGGTCTGAAACGTGTACAAGACCATCTACGCCTTCTTCAAGTTCCAAGAACAAACCAAAATTAGTAAGGTTACGAACTATGCCTTTATGTACGGTGCCTACGGCATATTTCACAGCCATATCGGGTTTAGTCCAAGGGTCTTCGGTGAGTTGCTTAATACCCAAAGACATTTTACGCTCTTCGCGGTCAAGGGCAAGTACAACAGCCTCCACTTCATCACCAATTTTCAAGAAATCTTGTGGATTACGCAAGTGTTGAGACCAAGACATTTCCGAAACGTGGATAAGCCCTTCTACACCGGGCATAATTTCAAGGAAAGCACCATAATCGGCTACATTCACAATTTTACCTTTCACACGCGAACCTACCTCAATAGCAGGGTCTAAGGACTCCCAAGGGTGAGGGGTAAGCTGCTTCATTCCCAAAGAGATGCGTTTTTTCTCATCATCAAAGTCAAGTACAACCACACGCACTTTTTGGTCAAGGGCGAGCATTTCTTCGGGGTGCGAAATTCTGCCCCAAGAAATATCGGTAATATGCAAAAGACCATCAACACCGCCCAAATCAATAAACACACCAAAGTTAGTCATATTCTTGATAACCCCTTCCAATACCTGTCCTCTTTCAAGATTAGCAAGAATCTGACTGCGTTGCTCTTCAAGATCTTTTTCAATAAGCACTTTGTGCGAAACAACAACGTTATCGTTAGAATAATTGATTTTTACAACTTTAACCTCCATTTTCTTGCCTACAAACACATCAAAATCGCGGATAGGCTTCACATCAATTTGTGAGCCGGGCAAGAAAGACTCAACGCCAAACACATCAACCACCAAACCACCTTTGGTGCGGCGTTTTACGAAACCTTCAATTACTAAATCATTTTCGTAGGCTTCTTTGATTTTTTCCCAAGCAATAAGTAGCTTGGCTTTTTTGCGAGAAAGCTCAATTTGTCCTGTCTTGCTTTCTCTTCTTTCTACATACACATCAATTTCATCACCCACTTTGAGTTCGGGGGTATCTCTGAATTCGGAGCGAGGAATAGTACCATCGGCTTTGAAGCCAATATCTACAAGCACCTCGCGGTCGGTAATCGTAACTACTCTACCTTTTACTACTTTGCCTTCTTCTACTTCGGCAAGCGTAGAACCGTACATTTCAAGCATTTTTTTGCGTTCGGCTTCGGAATAGCTACTGCCAAAGCCTTTGATGCCTTCTACAACGTCCCAGTTAAAATCTGTGTTTGTTTGATTCATAACGTTTTTTGCCCTTTTTACATCAGCCTGCGGGGCAAGCAAGCTGAAATTTTAGTTGAACATTGATTTTTAGGAGTGCAAAGGTAGGAGTTTTTTTCTAATTATCAAAGAATTGGGTGAAAATATTTTTACCAAGATTGAAAAGATTTTCAAGATTGGCAGGATTTTATTATTGATTTGGGAATTTGCCTTGATGTCTAAATAGAAACAGGAAACAAGAGACAGGATTCAGGATATTGGATATTTAGACGGATTAAAACTTTTCCTCAAAGTTTTGAACATAAATAATTATGATAAAACAAAAAACTACAAGTCTGTAAGCCGGGTTCTGTCGTGCTTGTTCGGCACGTCTTATCATTTATCTAGGACTTATTTCGCAATAAGCCTCTATCGACCTACCCGTTGGCTACAGGCGAGCCACCTTTGTAGCAAGAAAAATGATTGCTAACGCCAACTTATTTGGTCTTTCAACACCTGAGGTTTGCCCTGCCTTTGCTGTCGCCAGCAAAGCGGTGGTCTCTTACACCACCTTTTCACCCTTACCTTGCGGCGGTTTGTTTTCTGTGGCACTTTCTGTCAGTAGGCGAGCCTACTGCCTTCCTGTTAGGAAGCAGGTTGCTCTGTGTTGCCCGGACTTTCCTCTTGGCTTTTGCCAAGCGATAAGACGACTTGTAGCAGGCAAATTTAGCAATTTTTGTGCCTTTTTCAGAAAATTTTAGCAAGAAGTTTTGGCTTTTTCTCAAAAAATCCGAATATTTGTGAAAAATCTGAATTTTATGAAAAAGTTGTGGCTTGTTTTATTGTGTTTGGCTTGCACAATAGCTTTATTTTCCTGTGGAAGTGATAGTTATGCGTATCGCCGTAAGCACGGCGGCTATGATAGCCAAACGTGGATACCTAAAAGGCATTACCCTTATTGGTACAACAAGAAAGCTCGTTAAACAAAAATTTGAATATGAAAAAGTCGGTAATTTATTTTCTTTTTTTTGCATTTTTGGCTCTTATTGCTGAATCTTGCACCGTTGATAGCTACGCCTATCGTCGCAGGCACGGTGGCTATGATAGCCAAACGTGGATACGTTATACCAAGCGTTCTCGCGATATCAATTTACGCACTTACACAGGCTATCCAAGAAGTAGTAGAAAATAATGATAACAAAATTTTTCAAAAAAATCCCTTTTCTTCCTTGCATCGTAGGCTTGCTGATGCTTTTTACCATAGAGGCTTGCCAAAGCTATAAAGCACCGCCACGTAGAAGAAACGGAAAAATCCCAAAATCAGGGCGAATACCCTGCCCTATTAAAGATTGTTAGCACATAAACAAAAGACCTATAAGGCTTTACCTTGTAGGTTTTAATTTATACTTTTATGCGAAAAATTATCATAGCACTTGACGGTTATTCGGCTTGTGGTAAGAGTTCAACGGCAAAACTGGTTGCCTCTGCTTTGGGCTACAACTACATTGATACAGGGGCAATGTACCGAGCCGTTACACTTTATTTTTATGAAAATTACATAGAACTCACCAACCCCAAAGCTATTTCAGAAGCTCTTGAAAATATTGAAATTTCTTTCCACTTTAATCCCAATACCCAAAAATCAGATACTTTCCTCAACAATTTGAATGTGGAAGAGGAAATCAGAAAAATGTACATTTCTGAAAGAGTAAGCCAAGTAAGTGCCATTCCTGATGTACGAAAAGCAATGGTACGCCAACAACAAAAAATGGGGAGAAAAAGAGGGATTGTTATGGACGGCAGAGATATTGGAACGGTGGTTTTCCCCGATGCCGAAGTAAAAGTTTTTATGACCGCCGACCTTTATACACGTGCCATTCGCAGGCAAAAAGAACTCATTGAAAAAGATGAAATTGTGGATTTGGACGAAATTATTGAAAATTTGCAAACCCGCGACCGCATTGATACCACCCGCACCGAAAGCCCTTTGCGAAAAGCAGAAGATGCTCATTTTTTGGATACAACCTATATGACCATCGACGAGCAAGTAGAATACGTTTTGCAACTGGCTACCACCAAAATCTTGGAAGTAAATCGCCTACCTGCTAAAAGCATTGAAATCTAATTTTGGCAAACAAATTCATTTTTCAAAAGTTTTCTAAAAACTACGCAAAATGTGTAGAGCAATTGTAATTATTTACGTTCAAAAAGTTTAAGGGTTCAAGCGTTTAAGGTAAAAGTTTTACTATGTCTAAATCCTGTTTCCTGCTTCTATACTACAAATTAGACTTAAACAATTACGAGTAATTTATTTTTGTGCAATTTTTAACCTCAAAAGCTATGTCAAAATTTCCTTGGGAAACTATTAAAGAATACAGCGACATCAAATTTGAGTATTTTGAAGGCATCGGCAAAATTACTATCAATCGTCCTCGCTATCGGAATGCCTTTCGCCCTGAAACCGTAATGCAAATGATTGAAGCGGTAGATTATTGCCGTTACAGCAATAAAATCAATGTAGTAGTGCTTACAGGTGAAGGTGATAAAGCCTTTTGTAGTGGTGGCGACCAAAATGTAAAAGGGGTTGGTGGCTATGTAGGCGAAGATGGTGTTCCTCGTCTGAACGTTTTGGATTTACAAAAGAAAATCCGCTCTTTGCCCAAACCTGTCATTGCTATGGTCAATGGTTATGCTATTGGCGGCGGACACGTGCTTCACGTAGTATGCGATTTGAGTATAGCTTCTGAAAATGCTATTTTCGGACAAACAGGACCCCGAGTAGGTAGCTTTGATGCGGGTTTTGGAGCTTCGTATTTGGCTCGCATCGTAGGACAGAAAAAAGCACGGGAAATTTGGTTTCTGTGTAGGCAATACAATGCCCAACAAGCACTGGAAATGGGGCTTGTCAATGCCGTAGTGCCTCTGGAAAAATTGGAAGAAGAAGTAGTACAATGGTGCAGAGAAATCCAACAATTAAGCCCACTGGCTCTGAGAATGATTAAGGTAGGTTTGAACGCCGAACTTGACGGACAGGCGGGTATTCAGGAACTGGCAGGCAATGCTACTTTGCTTTACTATCTTACCGAAGAAGCCCAAGAAGGGAAAAATGCTTTTCTGGAAAAACGTAAACCTAATTTCCAAAAATATCCCAAATTTCCTTGATACCTTTATCCCGATTTTTTCGGGATTTTTTTATTTTTTTCAAAAAACTCTTTTTTGATTAAAAAAATCGCATTAACTTGCGGTTTGTGTGTGTAAGTGCTAAATTTACCCTAATGCCCAGTTCCCATTATAAAAAAGTTTTACTTTTGCTCAAATCGGTCATTTTCAACTATCACGGATTAGATGAAGATGAGCAAAAAATTCTCAAAGAAACCGCCGACCAAATCAGCGGTACAGAGGAGCTACAATGGGTAAATGAATTTATTTTGCAAGATGATTTGAGTGCCTTCGATAGAGCCCGAGGATTTTTCAATACAGTGATAGGCGAGTTTTCCAAAGAGCAAAGACTGGAAGTTATACGTCAGATTTGGGACGCCAATCGTAGTAAAGGCTATGTAAGTGAAATAGAAGCCACTTCACTCCTCAAAATAGCCAAAGATTGGGGCGTACAAAGCGATTTTATTGCTTATGTGCGTAGCACTCGCAATAATGCCTAAAAATATCTCCATTTTTTTGACTTTCATAAAATCTTGATGTGCCGATTTTTGGTGTGCTTGTAGAGGTCTGCCCATCATTGCCCTATATTGCACATTTCGGCACATCTTTTTACTTCTTACAACTGATGTCAGAAAAATTTGTTTGGATTTTTCTAAAAAAATCCCCTTCCGAGTGCAAGATTTTCTTAATTTCGTACCCAGAACCTAAATTCATCAAGCTATGTTTGAGTGGGTAAATCGCTATTTTGAAGGTAGTATTTTAGAAAACAAACCTTCACAAATTGCGGCTTTTTTGGCTTTTGTTTTAGTAGCCGTGCTGTTCAAGGGCATTTTAGCTCCTCTCATCTTACGCCTTATTTCTAAAATTTTTATCCGAAAAACCGAAGGTGATAAAAATGTTTTAAGCAATTTTATCCTTTTTACGCAGAAATCTATCAAGCGTTTTTTGGTGTTTTTGTTTTTCTACATCGCTTTTCAGCAACTTAATTTTCCCAAAAGTTGGAATTTAGCTCCTCGCAACGAATTCGGATTGCATTTCTTGCTCAATAAGTCTTACCAAATTTTTTTGGTAGTGCTTTTTACGCTTTTTGTGCTTCGGGTTATCAATTTTTGGGGCTTATATTTTATGCAAAAAGCCCGCCTTACTGAATCGCGAATGGACGACCACATTATTCCCTACCTCAAAGAAATCACCAAAGTAGTTATTGTGCTGATTATTTTGCTTTTCACTTTAAGCAATATTTTGAATCTTAATGTCAATGCTATTATTACGGGCTTGGGGATTGGTGGCTTGGCAGTAGCTTTGGCGGGAAAAGAAACGCTTGAAAACCTTTTCGCCTCTTTTACCATTTTTTTGGATAAACCTTTCATCACAGGCGATTTGGTAAAAGTGGATAATATCATTGGTAGAGTGGAAAAAGTAGGTTTTCGTACCACACGCATACGCACTATTGAGCGTTCTATTGTTACTTTACCCAATAAAACAATGGTAGATAAGCCTGTGGATAACCTTACCAATCGCCTTACTTGGCGAGCTATGTTTGAATTAGACCTCACCTACCAAACCCCTATGCCTGTACTGAAAGCTATACGAGATGAAATTTATGATTATTTGCACCAGCACACTCGTACTGATGAAAATAGCCAAGTGTTTTTCTCCGAATTCGGTAGCCACGCTCTTAAAATTCAGATTTATTATTTTGTCTTTACCAACGACTTTTTTGATTTTATGCGGGTAAAAGATGAAATCAATTTCAAAATTCACGAAATTGTTTCTCGCAATGGTGCCGAATTTGCCTTCCCTACTCGCACTATTTTCCTGAAAAATGATGAAAAAAGCTCTGAAAACACTTGAAAAAGGCTTTTTTTATGAAAATCAAGCCAAAATTTTTTTGCAAGAAAATGGTTACGAGATTCTTGCTCAAAACTATCGCTTTGGCAAAGGTGAAATAGATATCATTGTTCAAAAAGAAGGTTGGCTTGTATTTGTAGAAGTTCGCTATCGCAAAAATGCAGATTTCGGCTACCCCGAACAAAGCATTTCTGAAAAGAAAAAGAATTTACTTCGCCAAACAGCCGAAAATTTTATTTTTGAGAAAAATTGGCAAGGAAATATTCGCTTTGATATTGTTGCAATCCTTGAAAATGGCGAAATAGAGCATTTTCAGGATTGCTTTTGAGTTTTATTCATCTTCCTGCCGTTCATCGGGCTTTCTTGGCACACACAAAATCCAGATAGTTCTATCTTTGAAGCGTTTTTGAAGTTGCAGAGCGAATTTATCGGCTTTATCGAAATTATCCGAAGCCAGTACATACACTTCATAATAGTTATTGATAGGGCTTTGTCGTATTTTCGCCTTCAACTTATAGCGAGAAATAAGTTCTCTCTGTCTGCGTTCTGCATTTTCTTTCATCATAAACGAGCCTAAAATCACATAACTGCGATAAGGCTTCTGACGCAAACGCTCACGAGAGGCTTCTGAAAGCGTATCGGGGTGTACGGGAAACTCTGTTTCTATGATAACACTATCTTTTTCAGCGACAGTATCCTTGATAACGATTTCCTCCAAAGCTACATCGTCATCATACAGCGTAGTATCTTGGGGTGGCGGCTCCATATTGATAAAAGACGCATCCAAACTGGAAAGTTTGCGAAGGTTGTAAATGAGTTGTATTTCGTGAACAGGGTTTTTATTAAAACCTGCTTGTTCATCATTAAATTTGAAAGTATAACTAATTCCAAATTTGGAGTAGTAAAATTTAGTTCCCGCCATAAGAGCAAAGCCATAATCTTTAATCCAACTTGCACCAAACCAATGTTGTTTTTTATCATTCACATAGTTGAGAGTATTGTTAATTTCAAGGGTAGAAGTTTGATTATCAAATTGTCGGAAAATTAGCATTGGCTTCATACTCCAAAACATAATCTTATCGGAGCTAAACTGCCGAGCAAGCGAAACAAACCAATTTGAAACAGGGAAAAATCCTTCATAGTTGTAAGTTGAGGAAGGTTTGAACAAACGAGGCAAGCCTGCTCCAAATTCCCAAGCACTAAAAGGTCCCGATTTACCTCCAAAAACATACATCAAGCCAAATTGCCCCACAGGACGAGCAAATTTATCCCTTCTATTCACAAGAGCGGGGTCATCAATACCCGTACCATCAGGAATATTGAAACCATCGTTTTCTGCCCCCATAGCCAAGCCCAATCGCAGATTTTCCACAGGTACTCCGAAAAGATTTTCCATAAACTTTACCTTCACTTCGCGTGCATACGAAAACCATACCCCTGTGGTACGCCAAATGCTCCGAGAAAAATTATAGACATTTCCTCCTATGGCATTAGGAGTAAGTTCCTCTTCGTAAAGCAACTTACCTCTTTTATCACGAAGTTGTCTGCCATACTCATCTAATTTTGGAGCACCTCTTTTGTAAATATACTTATTAAAACTCAGTGAAGCATAGGTAGGTACATTCTGAAAAGAGCCGATTTGTTGCCTATGGAAAGTAAAGAAAAAGAGCGGGTCTTCCCCTGAACCAAATACAGGTTGCAAACCTGCCGCCGCTGGATTGAGCAAATGATAATTATTGAAATTGTGCAAATGAAAAGGCGTATTGGGCAAACCTTGTGAATAAACAAGATTGCTCAATAAAAATGTAAAAAAACAAATGTGAATAATAAATCTTTTCATTGGGTTTAAGCTGAGATATTTTCGCAAAATTACGTAAGTTTTTCAACGAAAAATTAAACTTTCTTGCGAAAATATTTGCAAATCATTAAAAAAGCAAATTTTTTTGCAAAATATTCATCAAAATTTTGTACTCATTAAAAAGTTAGCTATCCAAACTTTTCTTTACAAATCTCTAAAAATCATTTGTGCCAATTATCAGAATAGAGCGTTCAAAGGTTTTTTGTTTCAAGTTTTTAGCCAACTTACCACTTCTTTTTAGCAATGATTACACACAAATAAGAACCTAAACTCCCACCTTTTGCCCAACCTATGCCTATATCTGTCAGATTGGTGTAGAACTTATCCACCCCCAAAAGATGACTGCGATGTCCAGCCTTCCGATGGTCTATTTCTCCTTTGTCTTTTAGCAAATAAATAATGCCTTCTTTGGGTGTAGTAGCACCTGCGACAATAGATTCAAAATAGTTGCTATTTGCGGGTTCTGTCCATTCTTTGGGTATGCCATAACCTGCCTCATACATCAAGATATTGATACCTTTTCCTTCGGGATTGGTATGGTCAAAATATTTGCGTTTGAGCATATCTTCTGCCTTGGCTTGTGCTACACGAGCCAGTGTATCATTCCATTGCAAAGCGTGCCGAGTTTGCAAGGCGGATAAATCAATACCTATTTCTTTGCTATACCAAGAAGGATTTTTTCGGATTTTATTCAAATACTCAAAAGCCTCTTTTACAGCATTATCCTGAGCTTGCACACAATAGCCAATACTTATCCAAACCCAAAGCAAGAAAATTTTTTTCATAGTAAAATGGCTCTCAGCTATATCAGAAAATAGCAGAATAGTTTATGCAAAGATACAAGAAAAAAGCTATTATAGCATATTTTTACAAAAGTTTCCTTCAAAGATACCCTGTGCTAAATCAAAATTTGTTTTTAAGCTTTTTTTTCTAAATATTTGAAAATCAATGTTTATAACTCTAAAAATCTTGAAAAACACTTTAATTCTGGTATAAATTAGCCAAAATATTTTACTTTTGCCTGCGATTCAAAAGCAAATTTTATGCAGGACGAAAAAATCATCTTTTCAATGGCGGGTGTGAATAAAATTTTTCCGCCCAATAAGCAAGTTTTGAAAAATATCTATCTTTCATTTTTCTATGGTGCCAAAATTGGTATTCTTGGGCTCAATGGTTCGGGGAAATCTACCTTAATGAAAATTATTGCAGGCTTGGATAAGGACTATCAGGGCGAAGTAGTTTTTAATGGAAATTATACTGTGGGTTATTTGCCCCAAGAACCTGAATTTGATAAATCTAAAACGGTGCGTGAAGTAGTAGAAGAAGGTGTTGCCGAAACCGTGAGATTGCTCAAAGAATTTGACGAAATCAACGCGGCTTTTGCTGAGCCTGATGCCGATTTTGATAAACTCATTGCTCGCCAAGCCGAAGTGCAAGAAAAACTTGACCATTTGGACGCTTGGACATTGGATGCCCGCCTTGAAAAAGCAATGGACGCTTTGCGTTGCCCCCCTCCTGATGCCATTATTGCCAACCTTTCAGGGGGCGAAAAACGCCGTGTAGCTTTGTGTCGTTTGCTTCTGCAACAACCCGATGTACTTCTGCTCGATGAACCCACCAACCATTTAGACGCTGAATCAGTACAATGGCTCGAAAGACATCTGCAAGAATACAAAGGCACCGTAATCGCCGTAACTCACGACCGATACTTTTTGGACAATGTAGCAGGTTGGATTTTAGAGCTGGATAGAGGCGAGGGTATTCCTTGGAAAGGTAATTATTCTTCTTGGTTAGAGCAAAAACAGAAACGTTTGGCACAAGAAGAAAAATCTGAAACCAAACGTATGAAAACACTCGAAAGAGAACTGGAATGGGTACGTATGGCACCCAAAGCTCGTCAGGCGAAATCCAAAGCACGTTTGAGTGCCTATGAAAAACTGCTCTCCGAAGAAACCAAAGAAAAAGAAGCCAAATTAGAGTTGTACATTCCACCCGGACCCCGCTTGGGTAATAAAGTTATCATTGCAAACAACGTGAGCAAGGCTTATGGTGATAAACTTTTGTTTGAGAATCTTAGCTTTACTCTGCCTCCCGCAGGCATCGTAGGCGTAATCGGTCCGAATGGAGCAGGGAAAACTACACTTTTCAAATTGATTACAGGCAAAGAAAAACCCGATAGCGGTACTTTTGAAATCGGCGAAACCGTAAAAATTGCTTATGTAGATCAAGAACACGATAACTTAGACCCTGAAAAAACCGTCTATCAGGCAATTTCAGAAGGCAATGAGTGGATACAACTCGGAAATACACAAGTGAATGCACGAGCTTATGTGAGTAAATTCAACTTTACAGGAAACGACCAAGAAAAGAAAATTGGCGTACTTTCAGGAGGCGAAAGAAACAGAGTGCATCTGGCAATGACCCTCAAAGAAGGAGGAAACTTGCTACTACTGGACGAACCCACCAACGACTTGGACGTAAATACTTTACGTGCTTTGGAAGAGGCTTTGGAAAACTTTGGTGGCTGTGCTGTCATTATTTCTCACGACAGGTGGTTTTTGGATAGAATTTGCACACATATTCTTGCTTTTGAAGGCAATTCACAAGTGTATTTCTTTGAAGGAAATTATAGCGAATACGAAGAAAATCGTAAAAAACGCTTAGGAAACGACGCCCCCCAACGTATCAAATACAAAAAGTTGGTGTAATTTAGGTGGAAAAGTTTGAAAGTTTGAAGTTCAAACCTGCTTTCGTAAATTTTAGATAATTGTTTTAGGTCTAATTTGTAGTATGGAAACAGAAAATAAGAAGTAGGAAACAGGATTTAAAAAATTGGATATTTAGACGGAATAAAACTTTGACAAAATCTCAAACTCCTCAACAACAAATTAGATTGAAATCAAGACATTTTGTCTAAAATTCAATAAATTTGTCGTTGTACGACAACCTGCAAAACAATGATAGAAGTAAAAACGGAGATATTTTTGGGCGATTGTAAAAATGTACTGCAACAAATTCCTGAAAACAGCATAGACCTTATTTTTACTTCTCCGCCCTATGCCGACCAACGAAAAAATACTTATGGGGGCATAGCCCCTGATAAGTATGTGGAGTGGTTCTTACCTATTTCAGAGCAACTTTTAAGAGTGCTAAAACCTACGGGAACTTTTATTTTGAACATTAAAGAAAAAGTCGTTGAAGGAGAAAGAAGCACTTATGTCATAGAATTGATTTTAGCCCTCCGAAAACAAGGCTGGCTCTGGACAGAAGAGTTTATTTGGCATAAAAAAAACTCTTATCCAGGCAAATGGGCAAATCGTTTCAGAGATAGTTGGGAAAGGCTTTTGCAATTTAATAAGGACAGAAAGTTTAATATGTACCAAGATGCAGTAAAAGTTCCTATTGGCGATTGGGCAAAAGGGCGGTTAAAAAATTTGAGCGAAACTGATAAAATACGTGATAATGCTAAAAATGGAAGCGGTTTTGGCAAAAATGTGTCCAACTGGGTAGGTAAAGAAATGGTATATCCTACAAATGTACTACATTTTGCAACAGAATGTCAAAATAAAAATCACCCTGCCGCATTCCCCGAAAATTTGCCCGAATGGTTTATCAAACTTTTCACAAAAGAAGGTGATAAAGTACTTGACCCTTTTGCTGGTTCAGGAACTACATTGATGGTAGCTCAAAAGCTAAAACGAAACTCAATTGGAATAGAAATTTTACCCGAATACTATCAAATGATGATGAAAGAAATTGAGACCGTAAAATATTTTCTACTCTGATGTCCAAGTTAAATTTACAAGAAGTAAGCCAATATGTTGAGCAAAACATAGGTACTTTTCACTCCAAACGTTTGGAAAAACTTGAAAAGCTAAATTTCAAAGAACTTTTGAAACGTAAAAACCCATATTTATTCAAAGCTAAAAATATTCTCACCGCACAAGATCTGGTAAAAAACTTACTTGATGCTTACTTACAATCACAAGAAGAAACCTTATTCGGTGATTTTTTAGAAGGATTAGCTATCTTTGTTTGCAAAAAAGTATTTGGAGGCGTAAAGTCAAGAGTTTTGGAAGGAATTGATTTAGAATTTTCCAAAAATGGCTTCTACTATATTATTGAAATCAAATCGGGACCTAACTGGGGGAATAGTAGTCAAATCAAGAAAATGAGAGAAAACTTCAAAAATGCCGAAAAAGAACTACTCAAACAAAACAAAAACCTGAAAATTATAGCTGTAAATGGTTGCTGTTATGGGGTTGAAAACAAGCCTAACAAGGGAGATTATCAAAAAATTTGCGGACAAGAGTTTTGGCAACTCATTTCGGATAGCCCAACACTTTACACAGACATCATAGAACCCCTTGGGCATCAAGCCAGAGAAAAAAATGATGAGTTTTTCAAAGCCTATGCAAAAGTTATAAATCAATTTACTTTGAAATTTTCCCAAGAATTTTGTGATAACGGAGTAATTAATTGGCAAAAAATTGTAGAATTTAATTCTAAAAAAAAGACCTAAGCCCAAGAAACAACTTTGACAAATAGTAAAATAACGTGAATTATAAGTCTAACTTATTGTTTTCAAGGGATTTAAATAAAAAAACTTAGGGTAATTGAAAAAATGATTAACTTTGAGTTGTACTTTTTAAATATATTAATCATATGAGTCAATTACCTCTAAGTCCGCTAAAATTAGTTGAAATTTTCGTAAGTGTAGATGATTTTTTGAAAAATTTTTCGCCTGCTCTACAAAAATATCTTGTGGGGGAGGATAAATGGTCAAAACGAGCAATGA
>CAZZLW010000090.1:0-45256 GCA_964654605.1 uncultured Cytophagales bacterium
GTAGTCTTTATTTTCAGGGTGCGTAAGATTGTACACTCTTTTGAATTCGAGGCTTTTTGCACCAAAATTTATCAGCAACCCTATCGGTAGCTTGTATGCCTGGCAATAGTTCATAGCCTGTGCCAAATGCACGTCTTCGAGCTTTGTAAGGGCTTTCAGTTCTACCATTATTACATCTTCCACAAAAAAATCTACTCTTCGTGTGCCAATGTCAATGCCTTCATAATAAATGGTCATTTCCATTTCCCTTTGATATGATAAACCTTGCTTTTGCATTTCAATGGCTAAAGCCCGTTGATAAATCACCTCCTGAAAGACATTGCCCAAAGTGGAATGGACTTTCATAGCACAGCCGATAATTTTATGTGTCAATGCTTCGTATTTCATTTTTCAAAATCCTTTAACTAATAAAATCGTTTCCCAATCCTATCATCCTAAAATCCTATAAATCCTAATACTGACTACATTACGCTGCCAGTGCCTCATTTAGTTCATTAATAATGGTTTCCATTTCGTTGCCAAAGAGTTGCCACATTTTGCCGCGTCCGCCTTTGGCGTCAAAGGGGGTGTAATCTAAGTCGTCCACTTCCAGATGTATGGAGGCGGCTATGTGGTCTTTAATCATACGCAGCCATTCCATTTGTTCTTGGGTAAATTTGGGCCCGGAGCCTTGTTGTTTTTTCCATACCCAGTCGGCAAAGTTTTTATCCACGGTTTTGTCGTAAGGGGTTAAAACCCGGTCAATGCCGATAGCCCTGCGGATAAGCGATACCAGGGCCACCAGCTCGTTTTTGGGACTGCCAATCGCCACCGAGCCCTGAGTTTGTTGAAGGGCGGAAGCATCCATTTGTTCATACGCTTTCCATACACGCATAGGGGCAAGGGTGGGTTTTTCTTGCACGATTTTCTCTGCCAAATCTTTAATCATCGCAAAGGTGAGTTCACGCCTGCGGTAGGGTTGCCCGTAAAAAATCTGCAAAGCCAGTATTTCATCTTTGTGGCTTTCAATCCACGCTTTGAAGTCAGCTACCAGTGCTGAGCTTGTCGAAGCATTGTCTTTGTCCCAACCCACGTGGAGCAGCTCATCGGGATTCAGCAGGTCAATTTTTTGTTCGTGTGCCTTTCGCACATTTTCAATGTATTCGTTTAGTTCTCCGGTAAATACTTTGGCGGCTTGGTTTCGCAGGTTTTCTAATTGTTTGTTTATTTCCGCTTCAATGACGGCAGGTGCTTCACCCCGTTTTTCATCTCTTACTTGTTGTTCAATGGCTTCAATGGTATCGGGGTTGTAGGCGTTCAGCAGGTCTTTCACCAATTGCGTAAGCGATTTGCCGCCCGATTTTTCCTCAAAGGTTTTCTTTTCTTTTTCGGTGAGTTGTTTGTCTAAGCGGGTGAGGCGGTTTGCCAAAGAAGTGAATAAATCTTCGTCTCTTGCACCCACAGCCACAGCACCCAATAAGTCTTTCAGCGGCACACCGGGCTTTTTCTCCAAAGGTCGGCTGTCGGTTTTCAAACTTTTGGTTACGCCAATGGCATCTACAATTACGAAATGGTCTTTGGTGATTTTTGCCGAAGGCGAAACTTTTTTCAAATCGTCAAAACTGATGACGCGGGTTCCGCGTCCTTTCATTTGCTCAAAGTAGTTTCGGCTTTTTACATCTCGCATAAAGAGCAAGCATTCCAGCGGCTTCACGTCAGTGCCTGTGGCAATCATATCTACCGTAACGGCAATGCGGGGATAATAATCGTTACGGAATTGAGCCAATACCGATTTAGGGTCTTCATCGGCCCGATAGGTTACTTTTTTGCAAAAGCGGTTTTCTTCGTTAAACTCTTCGCGTACAATCTGAATAATATCGTCAGCGTGGCTATCGGTTTTGGCGAAAATGAGGGTTTTAGGCACTTCAAAATTTCCCTTGTCATCGTATCGGTCGGGAAACATTTGCGGCAAATGCTCCTTGAAGGTTCGGATAACCAAACGAATTTGGTTTGGATTCACGATGTCTTTATCCAACTGTTTGGCTGAATATTCTTCGTCTTCGTCCTGCAGTTCCAATCGCTTTTTGCGGGTAAGGCGTTCTCGGTGCTCCACATAAGCACCTTTCCAAAGCTTGGCTCCTTGTTGAGTAATTTTGGTATCAATCAAATACACATCATAGCCCACGTTTACGCCATCGGCTACCGCCATTTCATGCGAATATTCCGAAACCAGATTTTGTTGGAAGTAAGCAAAAGTGCGGGCATCGGGCGTGGCTGTTAGTCCCACTTGAAAGGCATCGAAGTAATCGAGCACCTGCATCCACAAGTTGTAAATGCTGCGGTGGCATTCGTCAATAAAGATAAAGTCGAAAAATTCAATTGGTAGTTTTTCGTTGTATTCTACGGGCGGCACCTCTTTGGGTTGCCACCGCTCATTGGGGTTTTCTTCTTCGGCACTTTCGTCAAGGTCTTGTCCTTTCAGCACCGCATACAAGCGTTGGATGGTGCTGATGTACACATGGCTGTCTTCGGGAATGTATCTGGATTTTAAGCGATGCACGCCATAGAGTTCTGTAAACTTGCGGTTGTCGTCATTGGGCAGATAGCTCATAAATTCCTGTTCTGCCTGTTCGCCCAGGTTTTTGGTGTCCACCAAAAAAAGAATACGCCTTACTACATTGTTGTTGTTATCGTCTTTCAGCTTTAGCAATCGATACACCGAAGTAATGGCGGTAAATGTTTTACCCGAACCGGTAGCCATTTGTATCAGGGCTCTCGGTTTGTTTTGTTTGAATGATTTTTCGAGATTGGTAATGGCGTTTATTTGGCAGTCACGCAGACCATCGGTGGGCAAATCACCCAAATCTTGTAAGGCAGCCCGAAGGGATTTGGTTTTTTTGAGCCAATCACGCAGGGTTTCAGGCCGGTGAAAAGTGAATATATTTCTGCCTCTTGGTTTAGGGTCTCTGAAATCGGTGAAGGTGGTTACTTCGCCTGTGCTCAGATACACGAAGGGAAGTTTTTCATTGTTCAGGTATTTGAGTTTTGCCGTGGCGTAGTCTTCAGCCTGGGCTTCGTGCACGGTGAGTTTGTGTCCTTCTTCTTCCCGCTTGGCTTCTATGATGCCAACCGGTTTTCCGTCAACAAATAGCACATAGTCCGCAGGACCGACATCCGTTTGATATTCTCTGACAGCCACACCCACACCGGCATTCAAATTAATTTTTGATTTAGACTGTATCACCCAGCCGCAGGCCTGCAGTTGGCGGTCAATATTGTCTCGTGCTATTTGTTCCGGGTTCTGATTAGCCATAATTCATAGACTTAAAGTAAAATTTTGTCTATTGCAAACTAATCAATTTTGTTTATTTTAGCAAACTCCCCTTTTCAATTATGAATACAATTAGAAGTTTTATACAGGGTCGTAAGCCCATTTGAGATAGATAGCTCCCCAAGTAAAGCCCCCGCCAAAAGCGGCAAGGATAAGATTTTGTCCTTTACGAAGCTGACTTTCGTAGTCGGTAAGGCACAAAGGAATGGTAGCATTGGTAGTGTTTCCGTATTTGTGAATATTGAGCATTACTTTTTCAGCAGGAAGCCCCATTCTTTGGTAAGTGGAATCAATGATGCGTTTGTTGGCTTGGTGTGGCACCAGCCAATCTATATCGGAAGATTGTAAGTTGTTTCTTTCCATTACATTGAGGCAAGCCTCTGCCATACCTTGTACAGCGTGTTTGAAAACTACTGCCCCTTCTTGATAAACGAAATGCTCACGTTTTTCTACGGTTTCGTGGGTAGGTGGTCTGCGACTGCCTCCTGCTTTTTGGTGTAAATGTACCCAGCCTGCTCCATCAGAACGCATCCAAGCATCAATAATGCCCAAATGTTCGGTAGTAGGCTCCAGCAAAACTGCCCCTGCCCCATCTCCAAAAATAATGCAAGTAGCCCTATCCGTGTAATCAATGATAGAGGACATTTTATCGGCACCTACTACAATTACTTTTTTGTATGTGCCTGACTCTATGAATTTGGAAGCTGTGTGCAGAGCATAAATAAATCCCGAACAAGCCGCCATTACGTCGTAATGAAAGGCTTTTTTGATACCTACCTCGTTGGCAATGAGATTGGCAGTAGCGGGAAAAACAAAGTCGGCAGTAGCCGTAGCACAAATCAGCAACTCTATTTCGTCGGGGGAAGTACCTGTTTTTTCTAAAAGAGCCTGAACCGCTTTTGCACCCATATAAGAAGTTCCTAATCCTTCGCCTTTCAAGATGTGCCTTTCTTTGATACCTGTTCTTTCGGTAATCCACGCATCGGTGGTATCTACCATTTTTTCTAAATCTTGATTAGTGAGTACATCATCAGGAACATAGGTAGCAATTCCTGTAATAGCGGCTCTTATTTGCATAGCATACGTAATATTAAGCGTGAAAAGCGTTTTTGATTTTTAGATGAACTTGGCTTTCTGCCATTTTTTTGGCTATGCCTATCATATTCTGAATAGCCACAGCCGAAGAAATGCCGTGTCCGATAACAACATTTCCATTCAAGCCTAAAATAGGGCTTCCGCCAATAGCTTCGTAATTGAGTTGATTGAGGAAATTATCGTTGATTTGCTGTTTTTGAGCAATATCGTAAATAGATTCAGCCATTTTGAGTATCACGTTGCCCACAAAGCCATCGCAAACTATTACATCGGCTTTATCAAAGAAAATATCTCGACCTTCTACGTTGCCTGTAAAGTTCAGTTGCTTGTTTTCTTTGATAAGATTGTAGGCTTCTTTTACTTGCAAATTGCCTTTACCTTCCTCTTCGCCTACGTTCATCAGGGCTACGCGAGGGTTTGCAATTTGCAAAACGTTTTCGGCATAAATTTTTCCTAAAATGGCGAATTGAGCAAGCACTTCGGGTTTGCAGTCGGTATTAGCCCCTACATCTAAAATAAGAGCTGTTTTGCCATTGAGTTGTGGAACGTGGCTAATGATAGGCGGGCGAAAAATACCTTCTATGGCTTTGATGCTAAACAAAGCTCCTACCATCATTGCCCCTGTATTGCCCGCACCACAAAAGGCATCAATTTTCTGATTTTGCAGAAGGTAAAACCCTACCGCAATACTAGATTTTTGCTTTTGTTGAAGGGCTTTGGTGGGGTGTTCGCCCATTTCAATTACCTCTTCGGCGTGAATAATTTGCAAATTAGATGCTCTGCCATACTGATTTAGCAAGGCTTGAACTTCCTCTTGCTTGCCAATCAGTAGGATTTGTGCATCTGAAAACTTTTTTGCCGCAAGTACAGCACCTTCTACGGTAGCTTGGGGGGCAAAGTCGCCTCCCATTGCATCAATGGCAATTTTCATAAGGCTACTCAAAGCATTAAAGGTGAAAAAATTTACACTTTTTCGTAGCCTTCAATCATCAATTTGCCATTATAGTACAAGTTGCCATCTACAACGTAAGCACGGTGCATTACGTGAACTTCTCCTGTTTCTTGGCAGGTAGTAAGAGGCACAGCCGTAATTTTATAGTGCGTTCTACGCTTATCTCGGCGAGTTTTTGATATTTTTCGCTTAGGATGTGGCATAGTCGTAAGATTTTGGGTTTATGATTTTTTATTCTCTAAAAGTTTTTTTAGTTCTGCCCAACGAGGGTCTATTTCTGCATTTTTCTCTTCTGTTTCTTTTTGTATTTCCTTTTCTTCACTGCTATACACGAGCTTGATGTCCCCTTCGTTAGTTTTTTCTTGATAACGAGGGTGAAGTTTTTTCATTGGTACGGCAAGCATAATTAGCTCGTAAATATATTGAGCTACATTGATTTGCGGCGTACCTTTGGCAATAAGTTCAAACTCATCGTCAAGCACTTCGTTGTGGTCGGAAAACTGCAAGACTTGCTTGCCTTGGGTTTGGAAAGGGTACAAAAAGCTATCCAAACTTCTATCGCATACAAGTTCCAGATTTCCCTGAATATCAAAATCTAACTGCAAAAGAGCGTCAGATTTTCGAAGTCTCATTTTCGCCTCAAAATTGCCTTTCTGCACCAAAGCCTCTTCAAAAGACTCAAAAAAAGCATCATTTCCACTCCAAGAGTAATGATAATCTTTATTTTGAAGTCGGGCAATTTCAATGGTATATTCTTGCAAAATATCCACCTTGCTCTAATTAAGGACGCAAAATTAGAGATTTTTTGGCAAATAAAAAACTTTTTTGGATTTTTTTATTTTTTCTCCTCTTCCTTTTTCTCTTCAGCTTGTTTCTTTTCTTTCTCTTCGCCGCCTGTCATTTTATTCCACACCCCTGTTACAAAATTTTTGGCTTTACCCAGAGCCTCTCCCGCCTCTTCTGCCAAATCCTCCAATTTTTCTTTGGCATCTTCCGCCCAATCGCCGAGCTTTTCCATAAAACCCTCTTGTTGGGCTTCTTTTTTGAAAATTTCTACAGCTTTTTTGGCTTGCTCTTCTGTAATGCCTGCTTCGGCGACAAGTTTTTTTACTAATTCTTCCATAAAATAATGGGATTAAGTTTTCAGGCGTAAGCTACAAAAAAATAACTTATCGCCCAATTTTTTGCAAAAACTTATCAAAAATTTTATTTTCAGGCTCACATTATTAGCACAAAACTCCCAATTTTATGCCCCGTATTCTTGCCATAGATTATGGCTCCAAACGAGTAGGACTTGCCGTTACGGACAATGAGCAAATCATTGCTACGGCTCTGGAAACCATAGCTACAAGCGAAATTTTTGATTTTTTAGAAAAATATTTGCAAAAAGAACAAGTTGAGGCTTTTGTAATTGGCAAACCCAATGCTACCATTCAGAACGAAAGAACGCTCGCCATAGAAAGTTTTGTTAGCAAAATTGAAAGCAAATTTCCTCAAATACCGATTTTTTTTGTAGATGAGAGTTTTACGAGCAAAATGGCTATGCAAACAATGCTTTCGGCAGGTAGCAAAAAGAAAGACCGCCGCAAAGAAACAGGAAATTTGGATAAAATCAGTGCGACCATTATACTGCAAGACTTCTTGGAACAACGCAAACTAACGCGTCAGTAAGAATATAGTCAGCACAAAAGTTGCCATACTCGTAACAAGACTAATAACAGGCGAAACATCACTAACCGCCTCTATGAAGGTTTTACGAATAGGCTCTACATAGATAATATCATCGGGCTGTAATTGCAAATTAACCCTTCTCATTCCTTCCACAGTAGAGAGGTCAATCACAAAAACATTCGGGTTTTTCAAGTCGCCACGTATCAGACGGATATTGGTAGCACGTGTATCGTTGGGCATACCGCCTGTCTGAGCCAAAATTTCTACAAGTGTAGTATTTTCATTGAGCAGAGGCACTACTTCGCCCTTTGCCCCTTTGAAAACAATTACTCTTTTATTGAGAAACTGCGTTCTGACAAAGCAATTTTTATACAAAACCGCATATTTAATAGAAAGCAAACTATCGGCTTGGCGAGCCGTAAGTCCTTCCAGCGGTACTGCCCCCACCACAGGCAAATATACATTGCCATCTACTTGTACGGTGTAAGCTGTAAAATTTACAGGATTATTAGGATTTTGCTGTTGTTGCTGTTGGTTTAGTAAATTAGGGTTGCCTGTGCCTGTGGTAGGGTCTGGCGGATTTATCCCTTCCAACGCACCAATATACTGAATAAGTTGCCCCTGATTGCTGTAAAGACGAAAAACCAATCTATCAAAAGGCTGAATACGATAGTTGTCCTCGGCGTTCATTTTGGCAAGAAGCATCTTGTCGTAAATCAAATCGCCGTTGGTTTTGAACATTATATTTTGGTTGTAAATGCGGCAAGAAGCGAACAAAGCCGAAAAAAATAGTAATTGTAAAACTCTCATATCTTTGTAAAAAAGCCAACAAACTCATTTTCAGAATTTGTTGGCAATATAAGCATTTAGCCAAAAAGATTTTATTTTTTCTCGTTTTTATTGCTGAAAAAGCTATTCATAAATTTAGAACCAATATCCACAACATCGTCCCAGATATTGCCATCACCATTTCTATCCAAAAACTTTTGTACAAGGCTCATTTCTTGCTGAGGGGCCTGCTGTGCCGTAGTATTTACAATATTTACTACTCCTTTTACATCTAAACCTTGCTGTTTTTTCTGTTGCCCCAAGAAGCTCAAAACAATAGGAGCGGCAGTAGCCAGAATATTGCCTACGGTTTCCATACTCACTCCCGAAGTTTTACTGATTTGGTTTTGAGCATTTTGCTGGGTATTGCCCAAAACGTGTCCCAAAATTTTCATTCCGTCTTGGATAATATTTTGAGAGTTGCTTGCCAATGCCGAAGTAATGTTGTTCAGAAGGCTTCCATCGTGTTTTTCAAGGGCTTTATCCAAAGACTTTGCTCCTTCTTCTTGTTGAACATTTTTATTCAAACCGCCGATTATCATAGGTAAGCCCATAGCCACCACTTTCTGAACCGTTTCTTCATTTACGCCAAATTGTTGAGCCATATTTTTGAGCGTATCGCCCTGCAATAGCCCTGTTAGGTTTTGAAATAGATTTTCCATTAGAATTTTGTTTTGATTTCTTAAAAAACTCTTACAAGTTCAACATTTTAGACGAAAAAACCAAAAACATATCAAAAAAAATTTGTAAATATTTGGACTATTTTGCGATAGGGGTAAAATAAAAAGTAGGATAATTGTTTAGGTATAGTTTTCGGTAAGGAAACAGGATTTAGAACATTTGGATATTTAGCTTTTATCTCAAACGCTTGAACACTTAAACTTTTTGAACGTAAATAATTACAAAGTAGGATAATAACCCCTCAAAACAGAATTGTAATTTGCAGACTTACAATTTTTTCCTAATTTTGCCTCTCCAATCAGCTCTGAATGTTTAATTTGATTTGGTTATGTTGTATCCCGAACACAAAAATTTGCATTACGCCGAAGTAGCCCAAGATGTGCTGAAATTTTGGCAAGAAAACCATATTTTTGAAAAATCCATAGCTCAAAGAGAAAAAGCCCCTGAATTTGTTTTCTATGAAGGACCTCCTTCTGCCAATGGAACACCCGGTATTCATCACGTAATGGCTCGCACCATTAAAGATATTTTTTGCCGTTACAAAACCCTCAAAGGCTTTCGTGTAGAGCGTAAAGGTGGTTGGGATACACACGGCTTGCCCGTAGAGTTGCAAGTAGAGAAGGCTTTGGGCATTACGAAAGAAGATATTGGTGTAAAAATTTCTATTGAAGATTACAACCAAAAGTGCCGAGAAACCGTAATGATGTATACCGACCAATGGAACGACCTTACCGAAAAAATGGGCTATTGGGTAGATTTGAAAAATCCTTACATTACCTATGAAAACACTTACATAGAAAGCCTTTGGTATCTGCTCAAAAAACTCTACGAAAAAGGTTTGCTCTACAAAGGCTACACGGTGCAACCCTATTCACCCGCCGCAGGTACGGGTTTAAGCTCTCACGAGCTAAATTACCCAGGCACCTACCAAGATGTTTCCGATACATCAATTGTTGCACAATTTAAGGTTATTTTGAATGAAAAATCCTCTTTTCTCTTTGAAACGGAAAGCGAAGATGTCCGTATTTTAGCTTGGACAACCACCCCTTGGACATTGCCTTCCAATTGTGCTTTGGCAGTAGGCGAGCAAATTACCTATGTCAAAATTAAAACCTTCAACCCTTACACGCACAAGCCTGTTTCGGTAGTTTTAGCCAAAGATTTAGTACCCAAATATTTTTCTGATAAAGCCAAAGACCTCAAACTTTCCGACTACAAAGCAGGCGATAAACTCCTTCCTTTTGAAATTGTAAAAGAATTTCAGGGAAAAGACCTGCTGGAAATTCGCTACGAGCAACTAATGCCTTATGTATGCAATGAAGATTTGCAGAAAAATGCTTTCAGGGTAATTGCAGGCGATTTTGTAACTACCGAAGATGGTACAGGCGTAGTGCATACGGCTTCGGTGTTTGGGGCTGACGACTTCCGTGTGTGTAAAGCCAATGGCGTACCTTCGGTGCTGGTACTTGACGAAAACGGCAAACTCTCGCCACTTGTAGATAAAAAAGGAAAGTTTGTCAAAGAAGTAGGCAAGCATTTAGCCGAAGGCATTAAAAAGTACAGCATCAAAACGCATAAAGAATTTGGAGAAAATGATTTTTACGTAAAAAATTATCTTTCCGAAGACGAAAAGCTGGAAAATTACAAATCTACTGATGTTATTATCTCTATTATTCTCAAAGAAGAAAACAAAGCGTTCAAAGTAGAAAAATATCTGCACAGCTACCCGCATTGTTGGCGTACAGGCAAACCTGTTTTGTACTATCCTTTGGATAGTTGGTTTATTCGTACCACTGCCCTCAAAGATAGAATGGTAGAACTCAACAAGACTATCAACTGGAAGCCCGAAAGTACAGGAACGGGACGCTTTGGCAGTTGGTTGGAAAATCTGGTAGATTGGAACTTATCACGCTCACGCTATTGGGGTACGCCCTTGCCTATTTGGCGAACCGAAGACGGAAGCGAAGAAAAATGTATTGGCTCACTTGCCGAATTAAAATCAGAAATAGAAAAAGCAAATCAAGTTTTAGGTTTAGAACAACCTACCGAACTGCCCGATTTGCACCGACCTTATGTGGATAGAATTGTTTTAGTTTCTGAAAAAGGCGAAAAAATGTATCGTGAGCCAGATTTGATTGATGTTTGGTTTGATAGCGGAGCTATGCCCTATGCTCAATGGCATTATCCTTTTTCTCCACTTTCCAAAGAAGAAGGGCAAAGAGTGAAGCAATTCCCCGCCGATTTTATTTCCGAAGGGGTTGATCAGACAAGGGGCTGGTTTTTTACCCTTCACGCTCTTGCTGTGATGCTTTTTGATAGCGTTGCCTTCAAGAATGTAGTTTCCACAGGTTTGGTTTTGGATAAAAATGGCGAAAAAATGTCCAAATCCAAAGGCAATGTTATCAATCCTTTTGAAACCCTTGAAAAATACGGTGCCGATACAGTGCGGTGGTATATGGTTGAAAACGCCAACCCCTGGGATAATCTGAAATTTGATTTGGACGGCGTAGTAGAAGTACGAAATAAATTTTTTGGTACGCTACACAATACTTACAATTTCTTTGCTCTTTATGCCAATCTGGATAGATTTATTCCTAAAAAACAAAATTTTGAACTCCCCCAAAATGCTTCTGAACTTGACAAATGGATTATTTCCAAACTGCAAACAACCATTTTAGAAGTAGAAAAGGCTTACGAAGAGTACGAACCTACCAAAGCCGCTCGTGCCGTGAGCGATTTTGTAACAGAACATCTTTCCAATTGGTATGTACGTCTTTCTCGGAAGCGTTTTTGGGTAGGCGAAATGACAGCCGATAAGCAAGCCGCTTATGAAACTCTTTTTGAGTGTTTGAAAGTGGTTTCCCAAATGATGTCGCCTATTGCCCCTTTTTACGCCGATTTCTTGTATAGAAACTTAACTGCCCCCAAAGAAGAGGAAGCTGGAAACTACTTCTCTCCTTTGGAGAGGAGGCTGGGAGGTGAGGTTTCTGTACACCTCACAAACTGGCAAAAAGCCAACGAAAAGCTCATTGATAAAGATTTAGAGCAAAAAATGGAGCTGGCTCAACAAATCTGCTCACTCACACACGCCTTGCGTAAAAAAGAAAAAATCAAGGTAAGACAGCCTTTGAGCCGTATTCTTATTCCTGTGCTAAATCCTAAACTGAAAGAGCAAATCAGTCAGGTAGCCGAACTCATCAAGACAGAAGTAAATATCAAAGCCATTGAATACGTTGATGATACTTCGGGGGTGCTTGTTAAGAAAATCAAGCCGAACTTTAAGCGTTTGGGCGAGATTTACAAGGCTAAAATGAAGGAAGTAGCTGGCATTATTCAGAATTTTAGCCAAGCCGATATAAATCAATTGGAGCGTGAAGGACTTTTTGAAGCTCAAATTTCAGATGGTTTCATTACACTCACAATGGACGATGTAATTATTGAAGCAAGTGAAATTGCAGGCTGGTCGGTGCTAAGCGAAAAAGGTCTTACGGTGGCTCTGGATATTACGGTTACAGACGACTTGCGTTACGAAGGCATTGCTCGCGAAATGGTAAATCGTTTGCAAAATTTACGCAAAGAAAAGAACTTGGAAGTAGCTGATAAAATCCAGGTGTTTATTGAACGCAGTACTCCCGAAATTGACACTGCTCTTGAAAAGCACAAAGATTATATCGCAGGCGAAGTGCAAGCCGTTGTTTTTGGCTTGACACCCACCCTTAATGGTAATGCCGATGAAGTAGAAATTGACGAACTCAAAGTAAAAGTAGCAGTCAGTAAAGTATAGTTTTTTTTATTAAACTCTGATAATCAGTTTTTTATTGAAAAAATTACACGCAAATAAATCGCTTTTTTTGGTGGTTTCAAATGTTTTGTATAAAATAGCAAGTCAAACTTTTGCATAAAATTTATGAAATGTACGCTTATACTGGATAAAAGTGGCTCAATGACCATACGCGACCAAAAAAATGGACGTTCTCGCTGGGAGGCTTGCAAAGAAGCTATCACAGCTCTTGCCTACAAAGCCGAACAGAAAGACCCCGAAGGAATGACCTTGTATATGTTTGCGGGGCGTTTCAAAAAATATGAGAAAGTAACTGCCGCCAAAGTTACGGAAATCTATGACGAAAACGAACCCGGAGGAGGTACAGAATTAGGGGAAGTATTGGAAGATTTGTTTAGCCAAATTGCAGACCGCAAAGCCAAAGGCAGTACCGAACCCGAATTGGTGCTGGTAGTTACTGATGGCGAACCTGATAATCGTGAAACGGTTGCTCAGGCAATAGCGAAAATGTCGCATAAAATCAAGGATAGAAGTGAGCTGGCTATTTCTTTTATCCAAGTAGGCACAGACCCCGCCGCTACCGATTTTCTTAAAACCCTCGACGATGACCTCACGAAGGCAGGTGCGGCTCTGGATATAGTAGATACCGTAACTTTGGAAGAAATGGAAGAGTACTCCCTCACTCAAATCTTTGAAAAAGCCTTTACTGATTAAACTAAAAAAAGCGATAACATATGAAATGATGTTATCGCTTTTTTGCTTAATATTTCAAACTTGCGAGTTTCTGCGGGTTTTTCAAGACAATTTTCCCTTCCTGAATTTCAATTAAGCCTTCTTGCTTAAAATCGCTCAATGTACGAATAAGCGATTCGGTTGCTGTACCCACCACCGAAGCCAAGTTATCACGGGAAATATACATTCCCGCCTGATTTTTATATTTTTCGTTTAGCATTACCAAAGTTTCGGCAATACGCTTACGTAAAGAATTGTATGCCATTGAGGTCAGGAATTTTTCTTTTTCTGCCACCGCCCCAGCCAGCATACGGATAAATTTCTGTGCTACGCTTTGCTTTTTATGCAAAATGGTCAGAAATTCATTTTTAGGGATAGCGACCAAATCACTCTCTTCCAAGGTTTCGGCAGTATCGGTATGTGGTGTATCTTCTAATATAGGTATGTAACCAAAGAAATCTCCTTCACAAAAAATAGCCGTAATAAACTCTTTGCCATCGGCAGTAGATTGATAGGTCTTTATTTTGCCTTTCTGCACATAATACAATTTATTTGCCTCATTGCCTTCGGCATAAATGATTTGCTTTTTCTTAAAATGAAAAATTTTTCTATCCGAAATCAATGATTGTAGCTCAGAATCGGCTTTAGTTTCGTTCCAAAAGGCTTCAAATTCGGGTTCGGTGGTCGTATTTTTTTTCAGATTTTCATTGCGTTTGAGACGACTTTCTACCGCTCCCAATAGCTCTGCTTCCGAAAAGGGCTTGGTCAGATAATCGTCTGCCCCCATTTCCATACCTTTACGAATATCAGAACGCTCCGTTTTAGCGGTAAGAAATATAAACGGAATAGGTGAGAGTTCAGGGTTGTGCATAAAAATTTGTAAAACCCCGTATCCGTCCATTACGGGCATCATAATATCGCAGATTACCAAATCAGGCTTTTCGGCAAGAGCTTTCTCTACTCCTATTTTACCATTTTCGGCAGTTTGTACCCGATAGCCTGCAAGTTCCAGCATTTCGGCTGTATTCTCACGAATTTCTTCGTTATCTTCTATCAAAAGAATGGTTTTAGTAGCCATAGCGAAAGGTTTGGTGTAAAACTATGCAATGATAAGTAATTTTTCCGAAAAAGACAAGATGAATTGGAAGTAAGATACAGGAAACAGGATTTTAGAAAAAAGATGTCGGATAGAGAAAGAAAAAATGAGAGATAAAGCCCTTAAAGGCTTAAACATCAAACGATGAATCTTTGGAACGTAAATAATATTACGACTTCAGAAATTCCCCCCTAAAACTTTACTTTTCTTTTCATTTGCAAAACATTTTCTACGTGATAAGTATGCGGAAACATATCCACAGGTTGCACAGCCGTAATTTGGTATTTTTCGGCAAGCATTGCCACATCACGAGCTTGAGTAGCAGGGTTGCAACTTACATATACAATTTTTTGTGGCTCTAGTTCTAAAATGGTTTTCACTACGCTTTCGTGCATACCCGCTCGGGGCGGGTCTGTGATAATTACATCAGGTTTTCCGTACTTTTGTACAAAATTTTCGTTGAGCAAATCTTTAATATCTCCTGCAAAAAATTCAGTATTGCTTATGCCGTTTATTTCCGAATTTATCTTTGCATCTTCAATGGCATCAGGAACATACTCAATACCTATCACTTTTTTGGCTTTACGAGCCACAAAATTAGCAATTGTGCCTGTACCCGTATAGAGGTCATACACCACTTCATCGCCTTGCAAGTCTGCAAAATCTCTTGCCACACAATAGAGCCTGTAAGCCTGCTCAGAATTGGTTTGGTAGAAAGATTTGGGACTGATACGAAACTCCAAATCTTCCATTGTAGCCCTGATATAAGATTTTCCCGCAAAAACTTGAATTTCTTGGTCGTGATAGCTATCATTTTTTTTCTGATTGATAGCATATTGCAAAGAAGTAATTTGCGGAAATCTCTCCTGCAAGAACCGCATTGTTTGCTCAATGGCAGGCAAGTTCTTTTCTGCAAAAATTACAAGTACAAGCCACTCCCCCGTATTGGTATTGCGAACAACCAAATTTCTCAGAAAGCCTCTATGACTTTTGAGGTCATAAAAGCTAAAATTCTGCTTTAGGGCAAAATCTCGCAAACTATTCCGAACTTGATTGGAAAAATCATCTTGCAAATAACAGGTTTCTATATCTACGATTTTATCAAAGCGTTCAGGAACGTGAAAGCCTAAAGCATTTTTTTCAAAAATCTGACCTGTGGCAATTTCCTGATTAGAAAGCCAACGACTATTGGAAAAAGTAAATTCCAATTTATTCCGATAAAATTGTGTTTGCGGGGAAGCCAAAATTGGTTTTACAGCAGGAAAAGGCACTTTGGCAATCCTTTCAAGGGCATCTATTACTTCTTGTTGTTTTTGTTCCAATTGCTTTTCATAGCGTAGATGTTGCCATTTACAACCTCCGCACTCGCCATAATGCTTACAAAAAGGCTCCTGACGAAAAGGTGAGGGCTGATGAATATGCGTAGGTTTAGCCAGCCAATAATTAGATTTTTTCTTAAAAATTTCAAGGTCTGCAATATCCTGCGGGGCGATATTGCCCTCTACTAAAATCACCCTATCTTCATAACGAGCCAAACAACGCCCCTCAGCAACAGGTTTTTCTATGAATATTTTTTCAAGTATTATTTTGTTCTGCTTTTTTTTTCGCATAATTATCCTACTCAATTTCTTTCAAACAGCAATCTTTCGCCTTTTTTGCTTTCATCAAATACGCCCTGATGATACACCAGATGCCCCGAAACAATTGTACTTTCTACCGAAGTTTGGAAAGTATATCCTTCCAAAGGCGACCAAGCACATTTATAGAGTAAATTTTCTTTTTTTACCGCACAAGGTTTTTCTAAATCCACCACAACCAAATCTGCCCAATAGCCTTCACGAATAAAGCCGCGTTTTTCTATTTGAAAGCAAACAGCTACGTTATGCGACATTTTTTCTACAATTTTTTCCAAAGAAATTTTGCCTTGTTTGTAAAACTCCAACATCATTTGCAAGGAAAATTGTATCAGTGGCAGACCTGAAGGGGCTTTCCAGTAGTTTTGCGATTTCTCGTCCCAAGTATGAGGGGCGTGGTCGGTGGCTATTACATCAAAGTTATCGTTCAGAAGTGCCTGCCAAAGAGCCTCTTGATGATAAGCCTCCTTGATAGCAGGGTTACACTTAATTTGATGCCCCAAACGCTCATAATCTTGCTTATTGAACCACAAATGATGCACACACACTTCGGAAGTAATACGTTTTTGGTGCAAAGGAATATCATTTCGGAAAAGTGCTACTTCATCGGCAGTAGTAATATGCAACACGTGCAGGCGGGTATTGTATTTTTTAGCAAGTTCTACGGCAAATTTTGAAGATTTCAAGCAAGCCTCTACATTACGAATTTCGGGGTGGCAAGCGGCAGGAACATTGTCGCCGTATTTATTTCGGTATATTTCGCTTTGCTTGTGGATTGTTTCCTCATCTTCGCAATGAGTAGCTATCAGCATAGGGCTTTGGCTAAATACTGCTTCCAAAGTTTTGGGATTATCCACGAGCATATTTCCCGTAGAACTGCCCATAAATATTTTTACGCCACACACATCACGAGGATTGGTTTTGAGGATTTCTTCCAAATTGTCGTTGGAAGTTCCCATATAAAAAGAATAATTGGCAAGAGAAGTCTGACGAGCTATTTCATATTTCTGAGCCAATAGCTCTTGGGTAAGGGCATTGGGAACGGTATTGGGCATTTCCATAAAAGTTGTTGTTCCTCCTGCCACGGCGGCTTTGGCTTCAGTATAAATAGTAGCCTTGTGAGTAAGCCCAGGCTCGCGAAAATGCACTTGGTCATCAATTACACCGGGCAAGAGAGCTTTTCCTGCTACATCAATCACCTTTTGGGCTAAATGAGCAGAAATTTGTGGGGCAATTTTTTCAATGAAACCATCTTTTATCAGAATATCCGCTGAAAAAATCTTACCTTCATTGATAATTTGGCAGTTGGTAAGCAGTAGGCTCATAAGCGTTTTTTGGCAAAGTTAAAGACTTTTTGCACAAGATTAACCATTTTTGATGACTTGTTTTTTGAGGCGATAGCGTTCTTTGGCAAGAGCTTTGAGAAAAGCCAAATCTTTATCCAAACTCTCTTCCACGATAGTTCCGTAAATAGCTCTATCAATGTTTTGCAGGCTTTCGGCAAGTTTTTCTATTTGCAACACTTCAACAATTTCGCTGGAAGTAAATGAGCTATACGGCTCTCCCTCAATTTGTTCTAAATGTTTTTTCCAAAGTATAAGAGCTTGCTCAATATCTTTCAGTCGCTTTCGGGTACGAATTTTAAGCATTTCTTTCTCAAAGTTATCTTCAAAAAGCACTTGCTTTCGTTTGAGATTGAGCAGAATGATTTGTTTTTTTATCCAATCGCCAAAAAAAAGCCAAACAATAGCCAAAACAAAAAAGGAAGTAACCAGCCCTATCACCCAAGCGTGAAAATTGGGTTTGGTAGGCAGTACAGCATATTGCGTATTTGCTTTGAGAGCAATGGTATCTAAACGAGTAGAATGAATGTACTGCTTCAAAAAAATAGAGTCTATGTTAGAAAAAATTGAAACAGAATCTCCATTGGGTTGTATGTAAAAAGCTGGCAAACGCAATTTTTGTACAGGCTCAATTTCAAAACTTTTTAGCCAAAAAATAGCACTATCTTTACTAATTGAGCCTTGGGTTTGGGTAGGAAAGAAATCTTTTTTGTGCCATTCAAAAGGGCTGTATTGATAAGCTGTATCAGGAAAAACCACCTGCCAATGTTTAGGATATTCAAAAGAAAAAGCCACAGGCACGGGCTTACCCAAAAGCAAAGTATCTGTCAGAAATTTAAGTTTAGGTTTGTAGGTAATACTATCTTGCTGGGTAAAGCCGAAGGTGGTAAAAAAAATATATGTCAAAACGAAAGCAATAGCTTTTTTTATCATCTTGTAAATTTGAAGGGTTGCGTAGTTTTACGTTCTGCCCATTCTTTGCCTTTACGCGTTTCGGCAAATTGTCTGCTGGCATTCGCCGAAATTTTGAACCCAATAATGAGTTGGTCATCAAGTTGGCGTTCTTCGCCCCTCCACTCTTCCATTGTTTTGTTCAGGTGTAGGTGTTGAGCCTTGAAATTAGACATTTTGGATAGTTCTACAAATAGTTTTTTTAGATTACTACCTAAAAACTTTCTACCTTTTGCCCCACCAAATTGGTCGGCATAGCCATCAGTAGCTAAATAAACATAGGTATCTACTTCCCCTAATTTGATAACTCGGTTATGAAAATGCTCCTGATTGGACTTTCTTACGCCACCAATCCCCATTCTATCGCCGGGTATTTCCTCAAGCTCTCCATTTCTGATAAGATACAAGGAATTATTCGCTCCCGCAAACTCTAAAATATTATGCAATTCGTGAAAAACTACTATGGCTATATCCATTCCGTCTCGGGCACTTTCTTCAGCTAAATCATCTTGTTTGAGAGCAAATTTGATTTCTTCGTGAAGTTGGTTCAAAATTTCAGCGGGACGCGTAACCCCTCTTTCCAAAATAATCTGATTGAGCAGAGTATTGCCAATCATACTCATAAAAGCCCCAGGAACGCCGTGTCCTGTGCAATCAACTACCGCTACGATGGCTTTATTATCTTTTTCGGCAAACCAATAAAAATCGCCACTCACAATATCGCGAGGCTTAAAGTAAATAAAGGCTTCGGGGAATACGCGTGTAAGTTGTGTTTTAGAAGGCAAAATAGCTTGCTGGATACGTTGGGCGTAATGAATACTATCCGTAATTTGTTTGTTTTGTTCGTAAAGCTCTTGGGTACGTGCGGCAACTAACTGCTCCAATTTTTCATTTTGTTGCTCCATCATTTCTCTACGCTCCCGCTCTTGTTCTTTTTCCAAACGTTCTTTTTCCAAGGCTCTTTGAGCTATTTCTCGGCGAAGCGTGTTGATTTTATCGGCAAGAGCCAAAGAAAGCAAAATCACTTCCATTGCCGAACCTATCTGAATAGAATACGTTGTAATAAAACTTGTGGGGGCAAGTCCTAAACCTCGTAAAGCTACCAAAATTGCACCTATCAGATACACAATCCAAGCTATTACAAAAAAGCGTGCAGGACGAAAACCCGCTTTCAGCGAAGAAAATCCTCCATACAGCAGAGCCAAACAACTTGGTAAAACAAAAAATGTAGCAACTCTTAAAACAATACGCTGCGTAAGTACAAAAGATAAAATCAGACCTACCAGAGAAATCGCTATGAGTATCAGTAGAATTTTATCTAAAACTTTTTGCTTGGTAGCTGTACTCAAAAAGTCTCTTGAAAAGGCTATCCCCGCAATAATAAGCAAACTTGCCGCCATTGGCATATTAAAATGATTGAAGCCGGGAAAATTGCCCCACAAGAATTGAAAGCCTATGCCGTTGAAAGCAAATTGAAAAAGTAAAATCGCTAAAATATTGAAAATATAAAGCAGGTAACTTCTTTCTTTGAGTACGCTGTAAATAAATAAATTGTAAAGCAACATCACTATCATTATTCCATAGTAAATGCCAAAAACCCACATTGAAAGGCTTTCTGCTTGGATAAACTTATCAGGTTGCCATACATAAATAGGAAATGAAACAGTGCTATCGTTTTTGATACGCATCAGCACGTTGTAAGTGCTAAAAGCGGGTAAATTGACTTGGAAAACAAAATTTCTGGTCTGTAAATCTCTCTGTCGGAACGGCAACCAATCTCCCGTTTGTAATTCTTTTACTATTTCGCCATTTTCATTGAAAACGTAAAAACGAACCTCATCTAATACGGCATAGTCTATTTCTATAAAAATTTCCTTTTCACGATTGTGAGGGTTTTGAAGCTGAAATTTTGCAAAAAAAGCCGCTTTGCTATATCCATAATTAGGGCTTTCTTCATTAGGAGGCAAAAATTTATCAGTATTTTGCAAAACCTCTTTGATAGTCATAAAGGCAGTGCTATCCTTAAAAATTCGCAAATACTTCTTTCCTACTTGTATTTTTTCAAATTTTTCGGGAATAGCCACAGGTTCTTGGGCAAATAACAGCAAGCTATACAAAAGAAAGCTAAATAAAAGCCCTATTTTTTTCATTGTGTTCAAAAATTATGGTTGATTTTTTGCACCAAGCCTTTAAGTTCGGATAAAAAAAATTATTACACAAGTTTTTTGCGTTTTTTTTAGTAGTTCCACGAGGCTCTGTACCCTCTTACGTCAATATGCACCATCATTTTTGAATAAAACTTGCCTTTGTATGTCCCAATGCCTCCGATAATTTGAGGATTTTCGTTTTCTACTTCTCGTACTACTTGCACAAAATCATCTACATCTTTGGTATTGGTTTTGCCGTCTTGGTTAATATCTCCAAGCCAGAAATCAATGGCTTTGCCATACAAATGAAAAGAGTTTTTTGCCGAAAGGGGTAAAATTTTATTGAAACCCTCGCTCCTATGCCCCGAAATAATCGTGTAAGAAGGAGCATACCCCTTTTTCAGTAATTTCTGACGAATGAGTTTTTCTTTCAAAATTACTTTGCTATCCAAGTTCTGTTGGCTCAAAACGCTATACACATTGAGCAAAATCAGTACAGAAAAAGCTATCCAAAAGATTTTTTTCATAAAAGATAGAGTTTGAGGACTATCCATAAGAAAAGCAAATATTTTTGAGCAAATTATTTGCCAAATTTTGCAGATTTGCACTTTTTTTGTACATTAACATTTCAGAAACGCTATCGGTTTATGTTTTTTATGCGGTTTTTACCTTTTGTTTTTTACTTGATACTTGCAGATGTATATTTTGCTTTCGCCCAAAAAAAAGCCAAACCCAATACTTCCGAACAGATACAGCAATGGATAGAACAAGGTGAAGCCGAATGGGAAGTCTCTAACTATCAAGATGCTATTGCTTGGTTCAACAAGGCTATTAAGGCAGATTCCAGCAGAGCAGAGGCTTATTTCAAAAGAGCCAAATCTTGGGTTCAACTCAAAAAGTATGACAATGCCCTGAACGATTTGCTTACCGCCGATAGTTTGGGCTACAAAGATAGCGAACACGATTTGTACTTGGGGGTTAGTTGGTTTGGCTTACAAGAGTACAATAAAGCCTTAAATTATCTTGAAAAATTTGAAGAGACAGCCCCCAAAGATAGCCTACAAGCCTCTTTGTACGTACATCTGGCAGAAACTTACAAAGAATTGGGTAAGAAAAAAGAGGCTTCCAGAGCCTATCAGAAAGCCATAGACCTCAAACCCAATGATGCTGACATTTATTTTTTGAGGGCTAATTTTTGGGCTATGCAAGAAGAATGGAAAGAGGCTTTGGAAGACGTAAAAAAAACACTTGCTCTTAATCCTCGTTTTTGGAAAGCCTATAAGCTCAAAGCCGAAATTTTATTTAAGCAAGGCAAAGACCAAGCCAGTACCGAAGCGTGGCAAATGTATTTTTCCAAACAGCCCGACAAGAAAAAAATTACCGCCCAAGATTATAGCCTCTATGCGTATAGTCTTGCCCAACTCAAACAATATCCCAAAGCCGTAGAAGCTATCAGTAAAGCAATAAATTTGGACAAAGATAACCCCGAATGGTATTTTGAGAGAGCTACTTATTACATTTTGCAAAAAAATCTTTCCAAAGCCCTGCAAGATACCGAACAAGCCATAGCCTTAGACGGCGAAGACCTCTCATACTTCCGCCAAAGAGCATTTTTGTACTACCAGCTCAAACGCTATGAAGAGGCACTTTGCGATTATACCTTTTTAGCCCAACAAGAAGAGAAAAACCCCGAAAACCATTACCGAGTGGCAGAGCTGAAATTTTTGCTCAATAAAACACCGCAAGAATATCATCAAGATGTTCTTTCGGCGTATCAGCTCGGCTATCCCAAAGAAAAAATGCTTCCCCAACTCCAACCCTACACCGAAAAAAAACTCGGGAAACCTAAAAGAAAGCGGTTTCTGTGGATTTTTTAGTTTTTATGATGAGCCTCATACAATAGCAAAGCGATAACTTCACTTGCAGTGAAATTATCGCTTTATTTTTGCCGAAAGACTAAAACAGACTTTTGTTCAAATCAAATTCTTCCAGATAGTCTGCAACGCGTCTGACAAACATTCCTCCCAAAGCACCATCTACTACACGGTGGTCGTAAGAATGAGAAAGGAACATTTTATGTCTTACGCCAATAGTATCGCCGAAAGGTGTTTCTATTACAGCAGGAATTTTGCGTATAGCTCCCAAAGCCAAAATGCCTACTTGGGGTTGCATAATAATAGGCGTACCCAAAACATTACCAAAAGAACCAACATTAGAAACCGTGTAAGTACCGCCTGCAAGTTCATCGGGTTTGAGTTTGTTATCTCTTGCTCTACGAGCCAAATCATTGATTTTCTTGGTAAGCCCTACCAAATTAAGTTGATCGGCATTATGAATAACAGGTACAATCAAATTGCCATTAGGCAAAGCTACTGCCATTCCGATATTGATTTGCTTACGCTTGATGATTTTGTCGCCATCAACAGAAATATTCATCATTGGATAATCTTTGAGAGCCTTCACGATAGCCTCTACAAACATTGGCATAAAGGTAAGCGTTTCGCCTTCTCGCTGCAACATTTCATCTTTCACTTTTCTACGCCAATACACCAGATTGGTTACATCGGCTTCTACAAAAGAAGTAACGTGAGGAGCTGTATGTTTGGATTCAACCATTCTTTGGGCAATGATTTTCCTCATTCTATCCATTTCTACAATCTCATCACCCTCATAAATAGGCACAGGCGTAGAAGTTTTTTTCGTTTCCACAGGTTTAAGTTCTTGTACAGGCTCGCTTATTTTTACCTCTACCATAGGCTTTGCCTCTACAATAGGTTCTTTTTTGGTTTCAGTAACTTGTGGCTGTGGAGCTATTTTTTGAGATTTTTTAGCTTCTACATACGCCAAAATGTCGTTTTTGGTAACTCTGCCTTCTTGCCCCGTACCTTGTATAGTTTCCAGTTCTGCCATTGAAATACCTTCTTCTTTGGCAATGCTAAGCACCAAAGGCGAATAAAAACGCCCTTCGCTACTTACAGGTTGAGCCTGTATTTTTTCAGAAATTTCAGCAATTTGGTTAGCAATCACCTCTATTTCGGGGCTTGATGTAGGTTCGGTAGAGCCTCCTCCTGTATCAATGATAGCAATAGGTTTGCCTACTTGCACTACGTCCCCTTCCTTGACAAGAATTTCTTTCAACACTCCTGCGTGGGTAGAAGGGATTTCAGTATCAACTTTGTCAGTGGCTACTTCCAAAATGGATTCGTCTTGTTCAACTTTATCGCCAACTTTTTTGAGCCAGTTCAGGATAGTTCCTTCCATAACGCTTTCGCCCATTTTGGGCATCAGAAGTTCTACAAGAGCCATAATTTTTGATTTTTTCTTTTTGCACGGCAATTTACAAATTAAACCGAATTTGCCAAACAAAAAAGCACAAATACCCGTAAAGATATTTGTGCCAAGCCGGAAATTTACTTATCAATTTTTCTTTTCCCCCTTCAAAGAAACATTCTTAAAAGGATACACATTATTAGCTTTATCCACATCTGCCATTCTTTCGGTAGCGTCTATTTCAATTTTTTCAATATCATCAAGGCTGGCAGGGATTTTGAAAGTATATTCAGGGTAAGTCCAGCCCCAATCTGAAATTAAAATCAGAGGAATGTTGTTTATGTTTTCTTTCTTTTCACCTCTCATCAAATCTAAGGGTATGTTGTAAATTTCTTTCTTGCCATTTTTGTAGCTTACCCATACATCAATGGGCATAATCATCTCTCCTTTACGTTCCAAGGTTACTTCGGTTTCGCCTCCTACTTTGCTTACTACAGCTTTTATGCCATAATCAATAGTTTTAGTGGTGTAAATCCAGTATTCTTTGTACCAATCCAATTCCAAACCTGAAACTTGTTCCATAATACGTATAAAATCATTCGGATTGGGGTGCTTGAACTTCCAGGTATTAAAATATTCCAACATTCCCTTTTCAAAAGCCTCTTTTCCGATAACATAACTCAACTGATTTAAGAAAACCGAACCCGCAAAGTAGCTACTCACACTATAAGCTCTATTGGTACGGTAGTGGTCGGCGTGGGTACTTAAAGGCTCGTTTTGTCCTGCTTTTACAAGTGCAAAATAACTTCGATAGCTATCAATATGAGGGTTTTCTTTATTGACGCCCATAATTTCAGCCATTACGTAATCTTCGGCAAAAGTAGTAAAGCCTTCGTCCATCCAAGGATATAAACTTTCATTAGTTCCCAAAATGCCATAAAACCAATTGTGAGCGGCTTCGTGAACGGCAACTCCTACGAGTCCTCCCATTTCTTTGTGCCTGCCCAAAATGAGCGTTGCCATAGGGTATTCCATACCACCATCGCCACCTTGTATAAAAGAAAACTGCTCGTAAGGATACTTGCCAAACTTTTCGTTCATAATTCTAAAAAAACGAACCATATAGTTGGGTAGCTCTCTCCATTTTTCTACAATTTGAGGCTCATTTTTGTAAAAAAAGTGCATTTCGGGTAAATCAGCTTCTTTGCGAATAGTATGCAAAAATCCGGGGTCTGCCGCCCAAACAAAATCGTGAACGTTGCTGGCTTTGAATTGCCAAGTAAGTTTGGGTGAATTAGGACGCTTTACGGGTTTGCCTTTGGTATCGTAGCCTTTGCCTATTTCTTGCGGATTTTGCAAAACACCCGTTGCCGCTACCATATACGAAGAATCTATGCTAATTTTCACATCAAAATCACCAAAAATTCCATAAAATTCTCTACCAATATAAGGGTGAGCGTGCCAACCCTGATAGTCGTATTGAGCCATTTTAGGATACCATTGAGCCATAGAATAGCGTACTCCTTCGGCATTATCTCTGCCTGTACGGCGAATTTGAATAGGGACTTGTGCCTCAAACTCCATTTCAAAAACTACTTGCGATTTGGGAGCAATAGGTTTGGCAAGTTCTACTTCCAGCACTGTACCTTCTACTTTATATTGCAAAGGCTTTCCGTCTTGTTTGAGTGAAAGGATTTTCTGATAACCCATTTCATTTTCTTTGAGCTTGAAGATTCTATCACGCACACGTGTATCGGGGTCTGCGATAGTACGCGAGCGGACGTCCATTAGGCTATTGGGCTGAAAAGCATTGAAATACAAATGATAAAAAACTTTATGAAGCACATCAGGCGAATTGTTGAAATAAACTAATTTTTGCTTCCCCTTGAAACGATTGGTTTGCACGTCCATATCTATTTCCATAATATACTGAACACGCTGTTGCCAGCGGTCAGGTTGGGCAATTGCCCCCAAAGAAACAAGGCTCAAAATAAGCGATACTGCCAAATTTTTATTCATTTCTGTACGATTTAGTGAATTTTGGAAACACAAATATAACGAAAGCCTGCGGGTTTTATTTTGGAAAGCAGAAAAAAGCTCATATAGACGAAAAGACTGCTCCTAAAATAGCGTTAGTCTAATTTTTGTGTGCAAGGTATTTTGAAGCTCAAACTGCAAACCCTTTCAAACCTGCTTTTAAAAATTTTAGAAAATTTCAATAAAAAAGCAATTTGCTTATAGCAAACTGCCTCTAAAAAATCTGCCTGTTGAAAAATTTATTTTTCTTTGGCGGGGGTTTCGGAAATTTCTTCTTTAATGTTTTTTTCTACTTCTTTGGTAGCATCTTTGAACTCACGAATACCACGCCCCAACCCACGTGCCAATTCAGGGATTTTCTTTGCTCCAAAAAGGAGTAGCAAAGCGAATACTATGAGAAAAATCTCGGTGGGCTGTAATCCTAAAAACAAAAGACTTGCTTGCATATAAAAGCGATTTGATTTGGGCAAAGTTAAGCATTTTTTAGAAAATGTACAAAAAATGTTTTTATTTCGGCAGATACACCACTTGTTTTTCCAGCTTTTCTTTACTCAAAACAAATATTTCTTTGTTTCGCAAGCAAGGATAAAACTGATAAGCCTTGTTGGCAAAAGAAAGTGAGGCTACAAAGTTTTCATCTGTATATGCTTTTACTGCCTCATTGTAGTAAAAAATACCTACCAGATTTTCCAATGAAATAGTAGAAAGATAAGCAAAATCTCCGATTTTTAAGTCATTTGAAAGCAAACCTTCCGAAAAGAATGCCGTGGTTTCTATCATAAAAACCTCCCCTGCTTCGCCAATCACACACAAAAAAACGTGGTTATCTGTTTCATACATTTGATAGGCAAAATCTGTTTTTTCAAGGAAATAGGCAAAAAGTGCCACCCCCCCTACGCAGTTGTAAGTACCATTCTGAAAAATATGATGCCAAGAGGCGTTTTTTTCGTAAGTTTTCAAATATTTTTGATGTAAAAAGTGAAATAAATACCTCAAAAAAGCCTTTTCATTCTTGAAGCGTAGCCGTTTGCGATGAAGCCTTTGAGCATCTTTTTCTAACTTTTTTTGCCAATTTGTTACTTGTTCATTAGAAGTAAAAACCTGAGAAAATGCCCATAGTTGTTTCCAAGATAACTCTTGCGAAAAAGCCTCCATAAAAACAGCTATGCAAAGCAATATGGTAACAAGCAACCTCAATGTTAATTTAATGTTAAATTTTTATTTCCTAAATTTAACAAAAACTTAACAAATAAAAAAGTAGAAAATGCAAATTTTGCTTACATTTGTTTTTGGTAGTGTTTGTATTCCTTTGCAAACAAGGTTTCTTTGGTTCAGAAGTTTGTTCAAAATTCGGACTTTTGCAACCTCAAACCCTTCAAAACTGCCCTCATAAATTTTTTAGAAAAGCTCACAAGATTAGTATTGGATATGAAACACCTACTCCCTTGCGGTAGTCAGCTGTATTACGAGCTACACGGCAATACGAATGCAGAAATCACACTTATATTTTTGGGCGGGCTTTCGCAATCTACAATGGCTTGGCAGGCTTACTTGCCCGCTTTTTCAGAAAATTATAGAATTTTGCTTGTAGATTTGATGTTTCAAGGGCAATCGGATAATCCTTCGCAGTTTAGAACTTTCAAAGAACACGCCGAAGACCTCCATCATCTTTTACAAAGTCTTTCAAGTAATAAGATTGTACCCATTGGCATATCGTATGGAGGGGCAGTGGCAATGCGTTTGATGTACTATTTTCCTCAGAATATCTATAAAGGCGTTCTTATGGCTACTTTTGCCCATAAAACGCCTTTTTTTGATGCCATAGGCGATGCTTGGCAGAGAGCTTTACAAGTAGGCGGCTACCCTTTGATGCTTGATGTTATGCTTCCTTTCGTACTTGGACAACATTATTTCCAAAATCCACTTATTCCCATTGAAACGCTCAAACAAATGCGTATCAGCAATGATTTGAGCATTGACCGACTCGCCAAACTAATGACAGCCACCGCTATCAGCGAGGATTTTCGCCCTAATTTGCAAGAAATTCAAATCCCTACGCTTGTTATTTGCGGAGAAGAAGATATTTTATGCACCCCCGAAATGCACCAAGAAATTGTAAAAGCTATGCCCAATGCAATCTATAAAGAAATACCCAACGTAGGACACACCCTTAATTTAGAGGCTATCCCCCAAACAGTTGAGCTTATCAAAGCATTTTTGGCTTCGTGAAATTTGCTTAATTATTCACGTTCAAAAAGTTTGAAGGTTCGAGCGTTTGAGATAAAAATTTTACTCTGTCTAAAATTGTTCTAAATCCTATTTCCTGCTTCTTGTTTCCTGTTTTTACCTAAACAAATTTGCTTATTTCAGCAAACGAGCTTTTGAGCTATTTCGCCAGCCTGCTTGGCTTTCGTAATTTACAAAATATATTTTCAAGTCTGCTTGGCTCTCATAATCCACAAAGTAGATTTTTTTATTCGCCTGACTTTCATATTTTACAAAAAACCACTTGCCATCTTTATTGGCTTGGCTTTCGTATTGCACCTTATACACCTTCAAATCTGCTTGGCTTTCGTATTTGGTAACAAACACTTTAATATCTGCCTGCGACGCGTATTTGGTTTCATACACTTTTTGTGCCTGTGCCATACCCAGTAAAGCACAAACAAAAATCAGAGTTAGCACAACTTTTTTCATAAATTTTCGTTTTCTGCAAAGTAAAATTTTATTTTTGCAAAAGCAAGCTATTATGTAATTTTTATGTAATTTTTTTGCTTTTTCTAATCTTTTTCTCTATCATTGTACGCAAAAACGTTTATTGAACAATGGCAAAACTAAAAAACATAATCAAACAACTCACAAAACAAGATTTTGACGTAATTTTCAATAGCTTGATGGAAAGTAATGCAGAAAAATCAGCATACTTACTTCAAATGCTTTATCAAGAAAAAATGTCTGATTCGCAAATTATGGAGCGTTTAGATGTAAATAGCAATGCCTATTACACACTCCGCTCTCGCCTGAATCAGCGTATAGAAGAATATCTTTTAGAGCAAGTAGAAAACCCACGTGCCGATTTGCTCAAAAAAGTTGCTAATATCCCTGAAATTGTTTTTACCAAAAAAAGAACCATTGTAGTAGCCACGCTCAAAAAACTTGAAAAAGAGCTATTGGATTACGACCTTTCTAACGAACTTACCATTGTCTATAAAACGCTCAAAAGACTCCACGCCCACACTTCCGATTATTTCACTTATTCCCAACTTTACAACAAACACGTTGCCTATATGCTTTCGGTGGATAAAGCCGAAACGCTCATTACGGAGTATTTCCGTAAGTTTGGTAGTTTTTTCTTTTCGGGCAACGAAACCGAAAAATTAGAACTTACACTCATTCACAAAGAACTTCAATCTATTCGCAACCTTTACGATTCGCATCGCTTGTTTGTCTATCAGAGTTGCGTAGGTATTTTTCATCTGCTTTTTGTAGAAGGCAAAGACTCAATGGACGAAGAAGCCATTGAAAACACCATAGCCAAAGTAGAAAGAATTTTTGGTATGTATCCGATGGATACCACCTATCATCATCTCAAAATTGTGTTTGAATTCCTAAAACTTGAATACTACAACAGCTATAAATTGTATCGTAAAGCCGAAGACTACTACGACGAAGTCAATGATTCCATCAGTACGCTTCTTTCCAACTATACCATTTACACTTTCCCTGCTCGCTTTCTTTATACCAAAATTGAAAGAGCATTACGCTTGGGCTTGCAAAAAGACCTTTATGCCGAAAATATCCATATTTTTGAAGATCTAGAAATGGATAGCGAAGATATACCCAACTATGTGAGCTACGTAGTGTATCGGGCTTTGGGTTGCCATTATGCCGAAAGGCACGAAGAAGCGGCTCGCCTGCTCAACAACTTACTCAATGATGTTTCTATCAAGAAATATCCTTTGGCACTCATTGAAGTAAAATTGATTTTAGCATTGCAATACGCTATCAACAAAGAAAACGAATTGCTCACCCAACTGCTCGGTAGCGTACAAAGACAAATCCGTATGCTTGGCAAACAGCAATGTGCGGCATCGGCTTTGTTTATCAAGGTTATCAAACTCATCATCAATCAGAGCAAATCCGATAGGTCTAACAAGGCTCGTGCCTTGATGGATAAAATCAGCCAAATTCCACGAACAGGTTTTGCTCCTACCAAGTATCTTACTATTGATGACAAACATTTCAAGTAAAGAATGATTGTTGCAGAAAATATTTTCAAAAGTTACGGCAAACTGCAAGTGCTGAAAGGCATTAGTTTACAGATACAAAAAGGCGAAATCGTAACGATTGTAGGAGCTTCGGGTGCAGGAAAAAGCACCCTTTTGCATATTTTAGGCACTTTGGATAAAGCCGATTCGGGAACAATCCGTATCGCAGGCGAGGAAATTCAAAAGCTCTCTGATAAAAAACTCGCACAATTTCGCAATGCCCAAATTGGTTTTGTATTTCAGTTTCACAATCTTTTGCCCGAATTTTCGGCACAAGAAAACGTAGCTTTGCCCGCCTTGCTTGCAGGCAGAAAAAGCCAAGAAGCCTATCAGGAAGCCGAAAAACTGCTTGCAATGTTCGGATTGGCTGAAAGAATGAAACACTTGCCCAGCGAACTATCGGGCGGGGAGTGCCAAAGAATCGCCGTAGCTCGTGCCTTAATCAATCAGCCACAAGTCATTTTTGCAGATGAACCCAGCGGCAATCTGGATAGCCATAATGCCGAGCAACTTCACCGCATTTTTTTTCAAATTCGTGAGCAGTTTCAAACTACTTTTGTGATAGTTACGCATAGTCACACGCTTGCTCAAATGGCAGATAGAAGCCTTTTGATAAAAGACGGACAAATACAACTTTGAAAAGAACATAAACAAAATTTTGCTAAAAACGTTTAACACCCAAAAACCAATGCTTATGATTCGCTACACCGTAGAAGACCAAATTGCTACCATTGCGTTCAATATGGAAAATGCTCCTATGAACGTTCTCAACGAAGATTCTATCAAAGCCTTTGAGGAAGCCATTGATAAGGCTATCGGTGATGCCAACGTGAAAGGTATCATCATTACTTCGGATAAAAAGGAGTTTGTGGCTGGTGCCGACCTGAATATGCTACTCAAAAATGCTTCTTTGGAGCAAAGCTATACAATGATAAGCTATCTACACAAAGTTTTCAGGAAGTATGAAACTTGTAAAAAACCCGTAGTAGCGGCTATCAATGGAACGGCTTTGGGAGGCGGCTATGAGTTATGTTTGGCTTGCCACTATCGGATTGCCCTCAATGATAGCAAAATACAAATAGGCTTGCCCGAAGTAATGATAGGGCTTTTCCCTGGCGGCGGTGGTACGCAACGCTTACCCCGTATGATTGGCATTGAAAAAGCCTTGCCTTTGCTTTTGGAAGGTAAAAAGCTCAACCCTGAACGTGCTTTGAAAGAAGGACTTATCAATGAACTTGCCCAAAGCAAAGAAGAACTTTTAGAAAAAGCTAAAAATTGGATTTTGGCTAATCCACGTGCTTTACAGCCTTGGGACGAAATTGATAAAAAAGGCAATGTAGTAGGTATGCAAAACTATAAAGTTCCCGGTGGAAATGTCCAATCGCCCAAAGGCGTACAAACGTTCATTGCAGGAACAGCACTTTTGCAAGGCAAAACACAAGGCAACTATCCCGCCCCACAAGCCATAATGGAATGTGTATATGAAGGTTTGCAAGTTTCTATTGATGACGGCTTGCTGATTGAAGCCAAGCATTTTGCTCGTATCAGTCAAACCCCCGAAGCCAAAAATATGATAAGAACGCTCTTTTTTGCAATGAACGAAGCCAACAAAGGAGCGGCTCGCCCCAAAGATATTCCCACTGCCGATGTGAAAAAAGTAGGTATTTTAGGAGCAGGTATGATGGGAGCAGGCATTGCGTATGTGAGTGCGGTAGCAGGCATTGAGGTAGTGCTAAAAGATACCAGTGTAGAAAATGCCGAAAAAGGCAAAGACTATTCCCGCAATTTGCTCAAAAAGGAAATAGAAAAAGGCAGGTATTCGCAAGCACAAGCCGAAGAGATTTTGGCTCGTATTCATACTACGGCTTCTGCCCAAGATATGCAAGGCTGTGATTTGATTATTGAAGCCGTTTTTGAAAACCGAGAACTCAAAAACCAAGTTACCCAAGAAACAGAAGCCTTTTTGAGCGAAAAAGCCATTTTTGCCTCCAATACCTCTACTTTGCCTATTACAGGACTTGCCGAAGCCTCCAAGCGTCCTGAAAATTTCATCGGTTTGCATTTCTTTTCGCCTGTGGATAAAATGATGCTTGTAGAAATTATTATGGGCAAAAAAACCTCACCTTACGCACTGGCGGTAAGCATTGATTATGTGAAAAAAATCAAGAAAACGCCTATTGTAGTCAATGATAGCCGAGGATTCTATACTTCAAGAGTCTTTGGCACTTATACCGCCGAAAGTATTACGATGCTTTCCGAAGGGATTTTGCCCGCTCTCATTGAAGCGGCAGGAAAAGCCGCAGGTATGCCTGTGGGTGGGCTTGATGTTTCTGATGCAGTTGCCTTGGATTTGATGTATAAAATTTATCTACAAACCGAAAAAGATACAGGAATTAAGGTTACCGATACCCCTGACGGCAGAGTAGTGAAAAAATTTGTAGAAGAACTTGGCAGAGTAGGTAAAAAAGCTAAAAAAGGCTTTTATGAATATCCCGAAGATGAACCCAAACGCCTTTGGAGTGGCTTGAAAGATGTTTTCCCACCTGCACCCGTTCAGCCTGATATTGAAGAGCTGAAAAAACGCATTCTGTACCGACAAGTAATTGAAACCGTGAAATGTTTTGAGGAAAACGTTGTTACAACGCTTCGCGATGCTGATGTAGGTTCTATTTTGGCTTGGGGCTTTCCACCTTATACAGGAGGGGCTTTGTCTTTCATTGATTATGTTGGGGTAGAAAATTTTGTAAAAGAAGCCGATAGACTCGCCGATACTTACGGCGAACGCTTCCGCCCTACGGCTCGCCTCCGAGAAATCGCCCAAAGTGGAAAAACATTCAGAGCGTTTTATGAATAGCCTTTCAAAACTCCCGAAATTTCATCGGGAGTTTTATTTTTTCAAAACTTTTTCCCAAAGTTTTTTTACATCATCTTTGCTGAGTTGCGAAAGTCTTTTGTTGTTTTCTGTTTGCACATCTTTCTTGATTTGAGCCCCCAATGTTTCTACCGAAGGCACTCTCAAAATGTGTAAAATAGGATAAGGAGCTATGCCCGGCAATTGCTGAGGCGAATCGGCAGGGATACCCTCAAATCGCATCAAAGGGTGGAAAGAAACAATCTGATATTTCTGCACCCAACTATTCAGCACAATCATTTCCTCACAAAATTGCATAAAAGCCACAAACTGCTCCATTTTACCCAAAGCAGGCAAAACTACAAGCGTTGTTTCTATATCAGGATTTTTCTCTAAAAATTCTATTTCCTTAGCAAAAACCTCTAAAAACCCTTTCATTGTGCTTGATTCGCCCACTACAAAACGAACTGACCCATTTTCGTAAGGCATTTTGGCAAAAGGACATAAATTTAAGCCTATGATAAAAGTTTCTACCCACTTACGAGTAATTTGTATGATTTCCTTTTTTTCCTTTGCCGAAAGCATTTTTCGTTTGTATTGAGTATAGAGTAAAGAGTATTGAGTAGTAAGTTGTAAAATTGCTAATGCCGACCATTTATTGAGGTAGCCAATAGTTTTTTACAGAACTACTATTTAGCAGGTAAAATTTTCCCTTCGCACTCGCCAAAGCCAATTCTGATGCCGTCTTTTTCGGCAAAGCCCCGAATAATTACGCTATCCCCGTCTTCAATAAATTTTCGCTCCGAACCATCGGCGAGTTTGAGCGGTTTTGTACCTTTCCAAGTAAGCTCAAGCATAGAGCCATAAGAATTAGGCTCTTTGCCACTGATAGTACCCGAAGCACACATATCGCCTACACGTACATTGCACCCATTGATAGTATGGTGAGCCAGTTGCTGGCACATATTCCAATACATATACTTGAAATTACTCTGACAAACAAGCGTTTCTTTTTTCGCTTTTTCAGGTTTCAAATATACTTCCAAATGAATATCGTAACTTTTTTTACCCTTAAACTTCAAGTAATCCAGCACTTCGGGTTTTTGCTTGGGCGAAGCTACACGGAAAGGCTCCAGAGCATCAAGGGTTACAATCCAAGGCGAAATGGTTGAAGCGAAATTTTTAGCTAAAAAAGGTCCCAGCGGTACATATTCCCATTGCTGTATATCTCTTGCCGACCAATCGTTGAAAAGCACTAAGCCGAAAATATAATCTTCAGCTTCGGCAGTGCTGATACTTTCGCCAAGCTGAGTTTCTTTACCAATAATAAAAGCAACCTCCAATTCAAAATCCAAAAGTTTGGTAGGGGTAAAATAAGGCTTTTCGGCATCAGCTGGTTTTACTTGCCCTTTGGGGCGGTAAATAGGCGTACCTGAAACCACAATAGACGAAGCTCTGCCGTGATAACCCACAGGCAAATGCAACCAATTGGGCAAAAGTGCATTTTTAGGGTCTCTGAACATTGAACCAACATTGGTTGCGTGTTCTTTGCTGGAATAAAAATCGGTGTAATCGCCAATATGCACGGGTAAGTGCATTTGTACGTCTTTTATATTGTAGAAAGCTAATTTCTGCGTTTCTTTATCTTTTCGCAGTGTTTCATTTTCTTTCTGAAAAAGTGAAGAGAGCAAATCGCGTGTTTTACGCCAAAAGGGTTTGCCCAATGCAATAAAATCGTTGAGCGTTTCGGCGTGGAAAACAGAGACATCGGGCAATCGCAGACTATCCAAATAGCCTTGCTCTACCAGTACGCTCAAATCTATGACCGTATCGCCTATGCGTGTGCAAGCTCGTGGCGTACCTTTCTGAAAAGAAAAAACACCAAAAGGAATATTCTGAATAGGAAAATCACTTTGCTCGGGAACTGCTATCCAAGAACGAAGAGCAGGATTATTGGCTTTGATAGTAGGCATATTTTTGGTTATTTAGCAAGTGTAATTTCGCAAAAATAAAAGATTTTTTTGGGCTTTTGAACATAAGATATTCAAAAAAACTTTACTTTCGCAAAGTTTTTCAAAAATTCAAAAAAGATATGCGATATTTAGGTTTGCTTGCCATTACCGCCTTGTTTGTTTTTTCTTGTAAAGAAAAAGATAGTGAAAAAAATCAGAAAACCGATAGTAGCAAAGTTCAAAAAATAGAGGAAAAACCTATCCAAATTGATAGACTTGCTACCAGCCAAGCTGAAATTTTGGCGGCTCTTACCCCCCAAGATACCACAAAATACGGGAAAATTGTCAATAGCGATATTTTCAAAAAACACCAAGAAGCCTTCAACAAAGGTTGGGAAAATTTGGAAAGTAAATATTTGAGCAAAATCCGCCCTTGGCGAGATAAAGAGCTTGCCGATATGAACAAAGAGGGCGTAACGGTATTTTATCCATTCAGCGGTCCTGATATTCTCAATGCCTACAATCTCTTTCCCAATGCGGATAACTTCATAATGTTTGGCTTGGAAATGCCCGGACTTTTGGAAAAAGATTTGTACGCCAAAGATGATAAATTTATCAATGCCTATTTTGCTGATGTTCGTAATGCTTTGGAAGATATTTTTGCTCGCAATTACTTTATTACCAGCTATATGGGTTCAGACTTGTATCGGCGTGCCAATGGGGTTGCTCCCTTGATGTGTGTGTTTTTGGCTCGCACAGGCAATGAAATTGTAAGTATCCAAAGGGTAGGCATAGATAAAGACGCCAAACCTATTTTCAAAGATATTTATGGCTCCAAACCCGATACTACCTATTTTGGGCTATTCTTTGAGATAAAAAACAAAAATCGTAAAAAAACGCAAAAAATTTACTATTTCTGGGGTGATGTGAGCGATTTTGCCCTTGTGAAAAAGCCTCAGTTTGATAAATTCATTCGCAGTTTCCCCAATAAAGTGGGATATTTGAAATCTGCCTCTTATGTGCTTTTCAATCCTAATTTTCAGATAGTTAAGAAAATTCTTTTGGAAGATACGGGCATCATTTTCCAAGACGATACAGGCGTGCCTTACCGCGATTTTGTAGCCGCAGGCAACTGGGATATACAACTTTATGGCAAATATTCGCGTCCTGTTGCCGATTTCGGTAGTTATACACACCAACCTGACCTACGCGACGCTTTCAAAGATAGCAGTAAAGTGAAAAAAATTGATTTCCGTTATGGTTATCATTGGAAAACAGATGGGGCAAGCCTCATTGTAGCTCGTCGCAACAACAATCCGCCTAAGTACGTACAACCTACGGCAGAAGAAAATATGAAAAAATACCCCCCTTCCAAAAAGAAATAACACTTTTCTTGAATATTTTGTCAGGGTGGGCTTTGTGAAGCCCACCTAAACTTTCAAAAATTATGAAACTTCATCGCAATCTTTGCGAAGCAGTAGTTTTAGCCTTGCAAGCCACTTTCAACCAAAAGCAGTACGCCGATAAAGTTTTAGAAAAACTGCTCAAAAGCAATCCGAAGTGGGGAGCAAGAGATAGAGCATTTATTGCCGAAAATACCTACGAAATAGTGCGTTGGTGGCGAAAGCTACTATTTTTGGCGAATGAAACTTATTATGAAAATGGCTCTAACTACGAAAATAGAGTTTTTTGGCGAGTTTTAGGGGTGCATTTGCTTTTGCAGTATAAAAATATTCCTACTTGGCAAGAGTGGCAAAATCTTTCTCTGAAAGAAATTGAGCAAAAAGCGGCAAATATTCGTGAAAGAGCCGTTTTGTATTCTATTCCTGATTGGCTGGATAAGCTCGGCGAGCAAGAACTTGGAAAAGATGCTTGGGAAAAAGAATTGAAAGCACTCAATACACCCGCCGAAGTAATATTACGAGCCAATACACTCAAAATTTCTGCTCCCCAGCTCCAAAAGCTCTTACAAGAACAAAAAGTAGAAACAAAATCTACCCCATACAGCCCCGATGCCCTTATTTTAGCCACAAGGCAGAATATTTTTCAAAATCCTTTGTTCAAAGAAGGATATTTTGAACTGCAAGATGTGGGTTCGCAAGAAATTGGACGTTTTTTACGAGTACAAGCAGGCGAGCGTATTGTAGATGCCTGTGCAGGTGCAGGTGGAAAAACCCTGCATTTGGCAAGTATTATGCAAAACAAAGGCAGAATTATCGCAATGGATACCGAAGCGTGGAAACTTGCCGAACTCAAAAAAAGAGCTAAACGCAATGGCGTAAACATTGTAGAAACTCGCCTTATTGAAAGTAGTAAAACTATCAAAAGATTAGCCAATTCGGCGGATAAACTGCTTTTAGATGTGCCTTGCAGTGGTTTAGGAGTGCTTCGTCGCAACCCCGATGCCAAATGGAAATTATCGGAAAAATTTTTGGCAGAAGTACAAGAAAAGCAAAGTCAGATTTTACAGCAATACTCACAAATGCTAAAAAAAGGTGGATTTTTGGTATATGCTACGTGTAGTATATTGCCTTCGGAAAATGAAAAACAAGTAAATAACTTTCTATCGCAAAATAAGAACTTTCGCCTTCTTGAAAGCAAGCATCTCTTGCCTTCTGAATATGGATTTGACGGCTTTTTTATGGCTTTGTTGGAAAAAACGAACTAAAAAAGGGCAAATTTGCATTTGCCCTTGCTTTTAGCCCTCATATTTGATTTTGGTAACTTCCTCATCAATCATAAATCTACCTACACCTTCTTCGCCGATTACATCAAAAAGTTCTAATGCACGGCGAGCCTTGAATTCTTCTTCAATTTGCTCTTGCAAGAACCAGTGCAAAAACTTTTCAGTCATATAATCGTGATTTTTACGGCATACATCAATGAGGCGATTGATAGCAAGGCTTGTTTCCACCTCCGATTCCAATGCTTTTTCAAAGACACTTCTGAAAGAATCAAAATCATTAGGAACATTTTTTACATCAGGGGAAATAGCCGTACCACCCATATCAGCTACATAACGGAATATTTTGAGCATATGCTCACGCTCTTCTTCGGCTTGTTTGTAAAAATATTCTGCACTATTGTCGTAGCCGTTTCTGTCGCACCAAGAACCCATTGCCAAATAATGAGCCGAATTGAAGGCTTCCATAGCAATTTGAGCATTGAGGGCTTTTTCTACATCTTCTTTCAAAGAAGATTTCAAACGCATTACATCTTTCATAACACTTACAATGTTTAACTTTTGGCAATAATACAAGTTTGCTCGCAATTTAGTTTCAAAAAATTACTCACAAAGGCTAATTTATAGCAAGTCTAAATTTACAATGCTTCTTTTTTAGAACGCTTAAAAGCCTCCAAACCTGCTTTCAAATACTTTTCAAATTCTTTTACATCAGGCTCATAGCCTTTGGGTGGGCTAACAAGCAGATTGCCCTCAGTATCTAAAAGGCAGTAATAAGGCTGGGCAATATTATCAAAACGCTCTGCTTCAAAATGCAAGTTTATTTTTCCAATGGTCTTTTTCACCTTCCCATCAACTTTGGAAACTACCCACTCACTTTCAGGGAGTTCGGTTTTATCATCAGTATAAAGTGAAATAATCACGTAGTCGTTTTTGAGCATAGAAAGAATTTCGGGCTTTACCCATACGTATTCTTCCATTTTACGGCAGTTGGCACAGCCGTGTCCTGTAAAGTCCAAAAAAACGGGTTTATTCACTTTTTTAGCATAAGCCATACCTTCTTTGTAATCAAAAAAACCTTTTAAGCCGTAGGGCAAATGCAAAAAATCGCCATATTTCACCGATTTTGGGAAATCATCGGTTGCGGAAGCCTCTGCATTGTAAGAAATTTTTTCAATTTGCGTATCTAAACTAAAATCTTGGGTGGTTTCGGGTGGAATAATGCCACTCAAAAGTTTCAAATTTGCCCCCCACAAACCGGGTAACATATAAATCGTAAAAGCAGAAGCTAAAATGGCTACCAAAGTGCGAGGCACAGAAAGGCGTTCTATTTTGCTATCGTGAGGCAATTGGATAAAGCCAAACAAATACAAAGCCAGTGTCCCGAAAATTGCTATCCATATTGCCAAAAAAATGTCCCTATTCAAAATACCCCAATGGTGAGCCAAATCGGCTGTGCTTAAAAACTTAAATGCCAAGGCTAGTTCCAAAAACCCTAAAAATACTTTCACGGTATTGAGCCAGCCCCCCGATTTGGGCAAACTTTTCATTGCCGTAGGGAAAAGTGCAAAAAAAGTAAAAGGAATAGCAAAAGCAAGCGAATACGCTACCATTCCTACCAAAGGCTTTACGACTTCCCCCTGTACTGAAAGCAAAATAATGCTTCCCGCAATAGGTGCAGTACAAGAAAAAGACACCAATACCAAAGTAAAAGCCATAAAAAATACTGCCCCGTAACCACCTCCATCTGCCTTGCGGTCAATTTTATTTACAAAACTGCTGGGAAGCATAATTTCAAACATTCCAAGAAAAGACATTCCAAATACAATGAAAATCGCAAAAAACAAGAGGTTAGGTATCCAATGGGTACTGAAATCGTTATTGAACTCAATCCCAAATGCCAGCGAAGTAAGAAGCCCCAAGATACCATAAATGAGAATGATAGAAAAGCCATAAATCAAGGCTTTTACTACCCCTTTTCGGCGATTTGCCTTCATTTGAGTTTGTTGCTCGGCAAAGTCGGCTTGTAAATTGATAGGCTTATCGCCTTTCATAAAAATAGATACCGTCATTGGTATCATCGGATACACGCAAGGTGTAAGCAAAGCCAAAAAACCTGCAAAAAATGCCCCCAAAGCAAATAACCATATACTTCCCCCGTCTTGTTTTTGCGTATTTTTTAGCGGTGCGGTAGTTTTTTCCGTTTTCAGATTATTCTTACTTGCCTGATTTTCCGTATTTGAAGTATGAACAATAGTTTTTCCTGTGCTATCAGGGTTTAGCTGTTGCTTTGTTTCAGGATTATTTTCTGGCTTGGTTTGGTTTTGGGCTTGGGTATCGTCATTTTTTTTTTCAGAGGTGTTTTCGGCTTTGATAGTCAGGTTGCTAAAATTGAAATCATATTCGCAAGGAATACACTGCCCTGTTTTATCCGAACAAGTCTGATATTCTACGGTGCCGGCAAGCTGGAAATCTTTTTTTAGAATTTTTACTTTTTGCCGAAATTCGCCTTTCTTTTTGAAAAAACGAACTTCCATTTCAAAGATATTATCGTATTTTTTTTCTGCACCAATAGCTTCCAAATTGCCTACCAACGCATACGAAGCATTTGGCTTGAATTTGAATTTAGTTACTTGGGGACCTCCCTCTTCAAAATCGGAAGAATATACATACCAATCAGGTTTGGGCGTTACAAAGAAACTAATGGTAACTACATCACCAATTTTAGCTTCTTTGGGTAAAGCTTCTACTTGCCAAGTAGCACAATTGTTTTGTGCGAAAAGCTGAATATTCCAGAATAAACTTGCTAAAACAAAAAGAAAACGCAACTTCATAGCCTTAAAGAATTATTTTTTTTGCACATTCACAAAGAATAAATCTGTTCTGACGGAAAAAGGTTCATTGAGGAGCGAATTATTTCCACCTCGGGCATCAAAAATAATAGTTTCCCAATCTGTTGAAGCGTTGAGCGTCATTTCGGTAGAGCCAAATTTTACCACAATAGGCATACGAAAATCTTTTACATCAGCCTTGAAGCGATACTGAAATTTTCCGCCCTCTATTTTGTATTCAAAAGTAGGTATCTGCGTAAATTTGAGGTATTGCATAAAAAAAGGTAGCAAGTCCATACCTGTTTTTTTATTCCAAAAAGCAATCACTTCATCGGTATTTGTGTTTTTCCCTTTGAAATTCTGATAAAACTCTTTCAGATAAGCAAACCACTTTTCATCATTAGCAATCATATTTCGCAAAGTGTGCAACATCAAAGCCCCTTTGAAATACATATCGCCACTGCCTTCCTGATTTACATAACGAGGCGGTAAAATAGGTTTGTCGTTTTGAATGATTTTTTTCCAGCCATTGGCATATTCATAGGCTTTGGCTTTTCCCCACATACATTCTACGTAGAGAGCTTCGGTATAAGTGCAAAAGGCTTCGTGTATCCACATTTCGGCACGCTCGTCAGCGGAAACACTATTACCCCAATACTCGTGTCCTGTTTCGTGAATAATAATGAAATCAAAGAGTTTGCCAATGCCTGTACCCGTAAGGTCGCCGCCCAAATATCCTTGCAGATATTTATTTCCATAGGCAATCGCCCCTTGATGTTCCATACCCAAATAAGGCGTTTCTATCAGTGCGAAGCCATCATTCCAGAAAGGATATTTATCAAAAAGTTTTTCATAACAGGCAAGCATAGGCTTGACCTGTTCAAACTGCTTTTGGGCTTTTTCTACGTTTTCGGGCAAAACGTAATAGTCCAGTGCAAGTTTTGAGCCATCTTGAGCAGTATAAGTATCAGTGAAATGAGCGTATTTGGCAACATTCAGCGTTATGTTGTAATTATTGATGGGGTAGCTTACTTTCCAAATGTAGCGGGTAAAGTTATCAGAAAGGTTTTCAGTTTTTAGCAAATTGCCATTAGCCACTGCTACAAGCCCTTTGGGAACTTCGTAAGTAAGTTTTACGCTATCGGGCTTATCCGACCAGTGGTCTTTGTTCGGAAACCAAATGCTTGCCCCTACATTTTGGCAGGCTACACCAATCCAAGGGTTGCCTTGTTTATCTTTTTGCCATACAAAGCCACCGTCCCAAGGAGCTTTTTTTGCTTCTTGGGGCGTTCCTTCGTAGATAATTGTAATTTTTTCTGTACTACCTTTTTTTTGCTTTTTAGACAAGCGAACCCAAACCGCTCTTTCTTCCCTTCTGAAAGATAAAGATTTTTTTCCCCATAAAATTTTTTTGATTTGCAATTCGGGGGCTAAATCAATTTGTATTTCTTGCGTATCGGCATTGAGTAAAAAAGTAATCGTATTTTGCCCCGAAATAAACTTTTTTTCAGGGTGAATGCGTAAGTGCAAATCATAATGCTTTACATCATAACAAGCCCGAGCCGAAGACAAATATCCCAAAAGGCTATCTTTGCGAGAAAATTGGGCTTTTGCCACCCAAGGAAGAAAAAGAGCTAAAAGAAAAGCTAATTTATTCATTCTTGTTTGGGTTTGCCTTTGAGATGTTTCACATTGAGATGCTTACGTGTCATTTCTGTATCTATCAGTTGCGATTCGGCGGCGTTATCGTCTTCAATATCTTTTACGTATCGCATACGCAAGCGAACGGCTTGGGCTTTTTTTACCATTCGCATATTCAGCATTTCTACAAGCAAGGCAAAAAACATAGCAAAATACACATAGCCTTTGGAAATTTCTTTTTCCAATCCTTCCATAATGAGTACCGTGCCAATCATTACTAAAAATGCCAAAGCAAGCATTTTTACGGTAGGATTTCGGCTTACAAAATCATTGACAGGATTGGCAAAAAATATCATTACCACCATAGAAAGCACTACGGCTATAATCATTATCCACAAGTTTTCGGGCTTGGAAGCATCTACCATACCGATAGCTGTCAGAATAGAGTCAAAAGAAAAGACAATATTCAATAGGGCTATCTGCACAATCACACCAATAGGAGAAGTTCCTTTGCCATCTGCCTTGATAACCTCTTCGTGTCCTTGCAACTTGTGATGAATTTCAGAAGTTGCTTTATAGATAAGGAAAAGCCCACCTGCCAAAAGAATCAAATCTCTGCCACTGGGGTGAAAATCGTAGCCAATAAGTGGCACTTGCCAATGGAAAAGCGGCTTGGTAAGCCCTATAATAAAAGAAAGTAAAAAAAGTAAAAGCACACGAGGAACAATCGCAATGATTAGCCCGATATTGGTAGTTTTCTTGCGTTGCGATTTTTCCAGCTTATTGGCAATCACAGAAATAAAAATGATGTTATCAATCCCCAGCACCACTTCCATAAGTGTAAGGGAGATAATCGCAATGAGCGACTCGGTAGTAAATAAATGGCTAATGACTTCGTTCATAAACAGAGTGGTTGCTTTGGCAAATGTAAAAAAAATGATTTGGGTGTAAAAATATGGTGTAAAATTTTATTGACTTTACTTTCTTTATCTGAATTGCTAATTTCATTTTGCTTAGGCTAGCCCATTCCGAAGCCTCTAAGTATTAGCTATCTGAAATAGACTTTTATACATTTTGAGGCATAATCTAAAACTTTATCGCTTGATAACCAAATAGTTACTTACAGGCTTTGAGCCATCGTTGAAGTCAATCACATAATAATAAGTGCCATCAGGCAAATTTTCGCCTGTATGCAAGCCTATGTTAGCTGTTCCGTTCCAATCGTTTCTATAATTTTCGTTCTGATACACCAAATTCCCCCAACGATTGTAAATTTTTACACTTACTTTTTTGCCTTCAATGCCTTCTATCTTGAACGTATCGTACAAGCCGTCCCCATTTGGCGAAAAGGCTTCAGGAATAAAAATCTTATCACTACTTTGTACTACAATACAAACATTAGCTTTGGCACAAGCATTTTGTGTATCACAAACGCCGTATTCAAAACAATCGGTGCCTGCAAAACCATAAGCAGGCGTGTAGGTAAAAGAGCCATCAGGTTCAATTTTTATAGTACCTTGTGCTGGTGTTGTAAAAGTACCTGCCTGATAGCTGAGCCTATCACCATCTACGTCAAAATCATTTACAGCCAAAGTAGCAGAAACAGGCTGACTTTGTGTAGTGGTAAATTCATCACTCTGAGCCACAGGAGCATCATTGATAGGACGTATCGTAATACTCACATTAGCCTGTGAGCAATTATTTTGTAAATCGCAAACTCTGTAAGCAAACTGCACTACACCATTAAAATCGCGATTGGGTACGTATGTAAAATTGCCATTGGGTAGCAATGTCAGGCTACCATTTTGCACAGCAGTATTTCCATTTACCAAACTGCAAGATAGTTCGTTTGGAGGGCTATCGGGGTCGGTATCATTGCTCAATATATTTCCTTGCAAAAGGGTATCCTCGTCCATTGTAAAGTTATCGGCATTTGCCACCGGTGGCTGGCTTTGTACATTGATAGTAACCATTGCTTGCGAGCAGGCATTACTGGGGTCGCAAACTTGATAAACAAAAGTTACAATCCCTGTAAAATTAGCATTGGGCTGATAGGAAAAAGTACCATTTGCATTAAAAATAAGCGTACCATTTGCCCCCGCAGAGGATGCACTTACAAGCGAAAAAGTCAGTTCAGCAGGGGTATTATCTACATCTGTATCGTTCAGGGCTACATTTCCGTTCAAAAGTGTATTGGCAGGTGTGGTGAAGTTATCATTTTGAGCCACAGGGGCATCATTTACAGGATTTATGGTAATGGTAGCGGTTGCTGTTGCACAAAGTACAGGTGTGCCATTATCGCAAACCTGATACTCAAAACTCACTACACCATTAAAGTTGGCATTGGGCGTATAGGTAAATGTGCCGTCTGCATTGAGTACCAAAGTGCCATTTGCCGATGCCGTGCCACCGCTTACTAACGTATAGGTTAAGGTTTGTACAATTTCAGGGTCGCCGTCATCATCATTCAAACTTACATTGCCACTGAAAACTTCGTCCTCATTCATTGTAAAGCTATCATTTTGGGCTATGGGGACATCATTTACAGGATTTATGGTAATGGTGGCGGTTGCTGTTGCACAAAGTACAGGTATGCCGTTATCGCAAACCTGATACACAAAACCCACTACACCATTAAAATTTGAATTGGGCGTATAGGTAAATGTGCCGTCTGCATTGAGTACCAAAGTGCCATTTGCCGATGCTGTGCCACCGCTTACCAGTGTATAGGTTAATGTTTGTACAATTTCAGGGTCGCCGTCATCATCATTCAAACTTACATTGCCACTGAAAACTTCGTCTTCATTCATCGTAAAAATATCATTTTGGGCTATGGGGTCATCATTTACAGGATTTATGGTAATGGTAGCGGTTGCTGTTGCACAAAGTACAGGTGTGCCGTTATCGCAAACCTGATACTCAAAACTCACTACACCATTAAAGTTGGCATTGGGCGTATAGGTAAATGTGCCGTCTGTATTGAGTACCAAAGTACCATTTGCCGATGCCGTGCCACCGCTTACTAACGTATAGGTTAAGGTTTGTACAATTTCAGGGTCGCCGTCATTATCATTCAAACTCACATTGCCATTCAAAACTTCATCTTCATTCATTGTAAAGCTATCATTTTGGGCTATGGGGACATCATTTACAGGATTTATGGTAATGGTGGCTGTCGCTGTTGCACAAAGTACAGGTGTGCCGTTATCGCAAACCTGATACACAAAACTCACTACACCCTGACAATTATACTCAGGCGAATAGGCAAATGTGCCATCTGCATTGAGTACCAAAGTGCCCTTTGCCGATGCTGTACCACCGCTTACCAGTGTATAGGTTAATGTTTGTACAATTTCAGGGTCGCCGTCATCATCATTCAAACTTACATTGCCACTGAAAACTTCGTCTTCATTCATTGTAAAAATATCATTTTGGGCTATGGGGTCATCATTTACAGGATGTATGGTAATGTTGGCTGTTGTTGTTGCACAAAGTACCGGTG
>CAZZLW010000091.1:0-7977 GCA_964654605.1 uncultured Cytophagales bacterium
TTTTAGCGGACTTAGAGGTAATTGACTCATATGATTAAATATTTAAAAAGTACAACTCAAAGTTAATCATTTTTTCAATTACCCTAAGTTTTTTTATTTAAATCCCTTGAAAACAATAAGTTAGACTTATAATTCACGTAATTTTACTTTTTCTTGTAAATGGGCACGGTGCTACACGGCTCTCCAAACATCAAACTTTGTACCAAAGGTTTGAGCAAACGAGTAATTTCTACATAGGCATACGCTGGAATAGGAATTTCGCCACAACCTTTGATAACCACTCTTTTCCCTTCCAGTTCCGACAAATTAATTTTAGCAAGATTTTTTCTGAAAAGCTCTATTTCCAGCTCTTGCAGAGAGCCAAAAATAAAATGATTGGCAACCCCTTCCAGATGCACTGCCACCAGCATATATGCCCACATAGGCACAATGGCATCAGCAGAGCAAATGATAGCTACATTTTTGCCTGCATAGTTTTGCCAAGGGTGTTCTTTGAGAAATTGCCTAAACTCTTTTTCTCTTAAAATTAGCCCCTGATACAGCGTAGAAGCTACATCAAACACTACTCTTTCACCTTTTTCGTAAAAATCGGCTAAATCTATGGTAACTATACCACTTTGGGCTACACGATTGATAATGGCTTCTTCGGTTTGCATAGTTTTTTTGTAATTATTTACGTTCAAAAGGTTCAGGGTTTGATGTTCAAGCCTTTAAGAGCTTCTCATTTTTTTCTGTCCGACATCTATTTTCTGAAATCCTGTTTCCTGCATCTTGTTTCCTGTCTCCTCTCTCTATACTACAATTAGACCTAAACAATTACGCTTTTTTATTTATCAAACAAGTTGGCGAGCAAATAAGTTTGCAATTTCAACTTACAAGCCATATTTTTCCAGCCTCCGATACAGAGAGGCTCGTGTAAGTCCGAGTTCTTTGGCGGCTTTGGAAATATTTCCGTTGTATTTATCCAAAGCCTTTTGTATCATATCCTTTTCAACATCATCTAAATTGAGTGTGGAAGTGGTAAGAGGGCTACTGAAGGCAGTTTTGGTTGTTTTCAGAAAGAAAAAATCATCAGGGGAAAGCAGTTCGCTATCGCTCATTATCAAGGCTCTTTCCAAAGCGTGTTCTAACTCTCGGACATTTCCGGGAAAAGGATAACTTTCCAGAAAGGCAGTAGCTTCTGCGGATAGTCGGGGCGTAGGGCGATGATATTTTTTGGCATATTTTTGTAAAAAATGCCTTGCCAAAATAGGAATATCGCCTGCACGCTCACGCAAAGGTGGCAGATGAATTTCTACGGTATTGATACGATAGAGCAAATCTTGCCTGAAATTGCCTTCGGCTACCGCTTGGTGAATGTTCAGATTAGTGGCACAAATCAAACGAATATCAATGGGAATTACTTTATTGCTTCCTACGGGGGTAATCTGACGATTTTGCAGAACAGCCAGCAACTTCGCCTGATGGGTGAGAGGCAAATTGCCAATTTCATCAAGAAAAAGCGTACCTTTTTGGGCAAGCTCAAAGCGTCCTGTGCGGTCTTCTTTGGCATCGGTAAAAGCCCCTTTTTTATGTCCGAACAGCTCGCTTTCAAACAAATTTTCACTAATAGCTCCCATATCTACACTCACGAAAGCCTCTTTGGCTCGTAAGGAATGGCGATGAATAGCCTTTGCGATAAGTTCTTTGCCCGTGCCATTTTCGCCTAAAATCAGCACATTGGCATCAGTTTTGGCAACTCTTTCAATCATAGCCAAAACCTGCTGAATGGCTTTGCTTTCTCCGATAATTTCGCCTCCGCTCAATGTTTCTACCAAATGCTGATTGGTTTTTTGCAAACTTTCTACCTGCTTGTAAGAATTGCTGAGCTTTGCCGCCGAAAGCACCGTAGCAAGCAATTTTTCATTTTGCCAAGGTTTTAGCACAAAATCGGTAGCTCCCAGTTTGAGAGCCTTCACAGCCATTTCCACATCTCCATACGCCGTAATCATTACTACTACGGCTTTGGGGTTTTGCTCCAAAATTTTTTCCAGCCAAAAAAAACCTTCTTTACCCGAAGTAGTGTCTTCGGTGAAGTTCATATCCAAGAGTATTACATCATAACTTGCTTGATTGAGCAAAAAAGGAATTTTTTTAGGATTGCTCTCAATCACTACTTCCTTGCAATGTTTTTTGAGAAACATTTTTGCCGCAAGCAAAATGTCTTCATCATCATCTACAATTAGCACTCGCATATTTTGAAGGTATTTGAGTTCTGATTTATCCCTAATAACTACCCAAAAACTTTCTTACAAGCCACTCTACACTCACAAGAGCCAAAATCAAGAAAAAGAGCCATTTCAGATGTATAATTTCCAATAACTCTTCTGATGAGTGTAGTAAATCGGGTTTTTTATTTTGCAAAATATCTTTTTCCAAACTTTCCAACTGAGTGATTTTGAAAAACTTGCCTTGTGAGTTTTGGGCTACTTTTCGCAACAAATCAAAATCGGCAGTGGTAGAAAGCGTTTCCAGTTGTAAATCTTTGATAACAAATTCGCCTGATGCTTTTTCTGTTTTACCTAATACATCGGCGGTTGCGGTGTATTTGTAGATGCCTTTAGGCAAATTGTTGATTTCAAATTTAGTAATGCCGCCTGTAATGGTAAAAGTGTAGTTGTAGAGTTTTCCTTTTTCGTCTTGCAAACTCAAACTTACTTTTACATCAGATATTTTTTCGTAGAGTTCATTGTAGGCTTCTGCTTCAAAAACAACGGTTTCGTAGTCCAGATATTCGTTTTGGGTGGTATAAATGCGAAACTTGCGTTTATCTTCTTTTGACGAAAGAAACTGCACTACTTTCAGAATAATATCATCAACCACTTCGTTGCGGTCGGTGAGTTCATATTCTGCCAAACGCCATTGCCACAAACCTTCGCCTGCCAGCACTGCCGATTTGTTTTGTTTGTTCATTTGCAGAGCCAGCAAAGGTTTCTGTGTTTGAAGCCTACCGAGCATCTGAAACAGAAGCACTTCCGCACCCGTTTTGAGGCTGTATTCGCCATAAGGCACTTGTAGAGGGGGCATTTTGGCAAGCAAACGCAGTTTTTCGCTATCAAAATTAAATTTGGCAAAGGTTGCGTTGAAATGAGGGAAAATCTCATCTACATCTGCCGAACGCCCTCGCAAGGTTAGCACGGGGTTATTTTGCGAAAATTTATTCAAATCGGAGTTTGCTCCCAGAATGTAGAAAATAGGTGTACCTTTTTTCTGATAGTTTTCCAAAACGCTATTCACTGCTCCCGAGTAGTCGGGTACTTGGTAAGCAATGATGAGGTCGTAGTTGGGTTCTTTGGGTTGCTGAACTCCTGCCACCACTACTTCAAAGGTGTAGTTCTCATTTTTTTCAATAATACTTCGCAAAGCCTTGATGTCGGGGTGAGGCGAAGAGGCAAGAAGTAAAATTTTTTCTTTGCCATCTATTACTTCAACGAGGGCATCACGTTGGTTATTGGTACGGTTGTATTCGCCTTCTAAAAGTTCCACAGCTACCGTATATCGCTGAATGCCCTTCTGACTTGCCTGTACCAAAAAATCTACTTCGCTGATATTATCTTTTCGCAGGCGGATATTTTGCGAGGCAATGGTATTTCCATTTTGCAAAAGGGAAACCGCTACATTTCTTTCCTCAAAGCCGCTATTTTTAATTTCTGCTACAATCGGGAATTTATTGCCCAAGTAGGCAATTTTGTTGAAAAAAACAGCCTGAACTGCTATATCTTTGCGAGGTGTGGTATCTCCTACTCCTACTGCATACACAGGAAAGCGGAAATTTAAGAATTCAGGAGAAGTACCTTGATTGTGTATGCCGTCTGAAAGCAAAATTACTTTGTCCAGATTGCGGTTTTCGTGGGCGATTGCTACGTTTTCAAGTAATTTGCCCAGATTACTGCTTTGTGCCTTAAATTTCAGGTTTTGCCATTCTGCATTTTCCTCAAAAGTATGTAAAGATGTTTCAAATCCTTCGTTTTCTAAGTTTTTTTGGATTTTCTGCAATGCAGAAAGCCATTTTTGACGTTGGGTACTATCTTCGGCAAGAGCCACCGAAAGCGAATTGTCCAGAGCCAAAGCGATAATCGGTTTTTCTCTGTCGTTGCGAACCGTACGAATTACAGGTGCTAAAAGCAAAAAGGCAATTACTGATACCGCCGCAAAACGCAGAAAAGCTAAAAAATAACGAATTTTAGACTCAAAAAAACTTTCCTTGTAGTACAAAATACCCGCATACACAAGCCCCGCAAGCACGCACATCAGTATCCAGGCAGGTGAATGAGGGAAAATAAAAGTGCTTTTTTCCATTCAGGTCAAATTTTCTACAATCAGACTTGCAATTTAATGAAATTTAGCCAAAGCCAAGAGAATTTTTCTTTCAAAAACGAATTAGAAAGGAAAAAGTTGTTTGCTCAAAGCAAGAGCTTTTATCACTTCAAGGAAAATTTGGCTTAAAACGATTTTTGGCGTAAATTTGTAGCTTGTTAGTTTAGCCAAATTGTACTATTTTCGCAATGAACCTACAAGATTTTATCCGCAGTGTTCCTGATTTTCCGAAGAAAGGGATTGTTTTCAAAGATATAACCACTTTGCTCAAAGACCCCGAAGCCTTCCAAATTGCTACTGAAATGCTTTATAATTTCGCCAAAAACTTGGGGGTACAAAAAGTAGCAGGTATTGAATCCAGAGGTTTTGTATTTGGTTCGCTTCTTGCCCAAAGGCTCAATGCGGGTTTTGTACCTATCCGAAAGCCTAAAAAATTGCCTGCCCAAGTGTATTCTGCTTCTTACATGCTTGAATACGGCGAAGACACCCTCGAAATGCACCAAGATGCTATCCTGAAAGGCGAAAAAGTGCTTTTGCACGATGACCTACTTGCCACAGGTGGTACGGCTCAAGCCGCTTGCTCGCTCATTGAAAAAGCAGGTGGTACGATTGTACAAGTATCTTTTCTGATAGAACTCGCCTTTCTGAACGGCAGAGAAAAACTGAAAGGCTATGATGTAGTTTCGGTAATGCGTTATGAAAACGAATAGAAGCATTACTTTTGGGGCTTTGCCTCTTGCAGAGTTTGCTCATTTGGCTTTGCAAGAAACTTACGAGCCTTTTCTTTTCAATACAAATCAACATTTATTTTTGCAGAAAAACCCAAATATTTGGGTTTTTTGGGCAGAGCAAAGCCGTAAAATTCTCATTCGTTGCAATCTTTTTTTGCACGAAAAAGAAGGGTACAGCCCTTGGCGAATGTCTTTTGGTGGAATAGCGTTTTGTCCGAGCCTTTCTTATGAAATTTTGCATCATTTTGTTAATTTCCTGACTGATTTTTGCAGGCAAGAGCTACAACTAAAAAAATTGCACCTCAGGCAGTATCCGTTCAGCTATGCCGAAAGTAGCTCTCACCTGCTTACGCAAATACTTTTGCAAAATGGATTTTCTATACAAAGCCAAGAACTCACGCAATATATTAAGCTAAGTCAGCCATTTGAAGAAAATTTGCACAATTCTGAAAAAAGACGCTTGCATAAAGCCTTGAAAGCGGGGTTTGGGGTAGAATGGTGGCAAAATCCCGATTGGAAACTGGTTTTTACTTTCATTGCCGAAGCCCGCAAGCGTAGAAACTTTCCACTTACAATGAATGAAGCCGATTTTTATGAAACCGTTGCAACTTTTCCTGAAAAATATTTGGTTTTTGTAGTAAAAAAAACAACCGAAATCGCCGCACTTACCGTAGGCGTAGAGGTGAGCAGAAAGATTTTTTACAATTTTTATCCCGCCGATAATGCGTCATTTTTATCATACAGCCCTATGGTACTCCTGACGAAGGGTTTGGTAGATTTCTGCAAAGAGCAATCTTTTGAGATTTTAGATTTAGGCATTTCTACCGAAAATGGCAAAGCCAATGCAGGACTGATACGCTTCAAGAAAAATCTTGGCTCTCAAAATGCTTTGAAATTGGGTTTTGAAAAAATATTCATTTGATAGACGAGTTTTGCAACTCTTTGGTTGTTTTTGATGAGCCATCGTGGCTCCAGCCGGGTGGAAAAAACAAATATTTGAGTTTATTGGTAAAACTTGTTGTTTTTTTCAAGTCTTTGGTAATATTTTGAAATTCTGCTATCGCTATGAGAAAGGGATTGTGTGTATGAATGTTTTTAGTCATTCCATACACTACTTTCTCTTGCTCTGGCTCAAATGTTCCGAAAATTTTATCCCATATAATTAGCACTCCCCCGTGATTTTTATCCAAATATTGCGGATTTACGCCGTGATGCACCCTGTGATGTGAAGGAGTGTTCAAAAAATATTCCAAAAAGCCTAATTTCCTTACCATTTGCGTATGCAGAAAAAACTGATAAATCAGGCTAATGGAAATCATTGTGAAAACCATTAGGGGAGGAATTCCTACAAGGGGCATCCAAGCGTAAAACAAGAATTTGTAAAAGCCCTCGCTCCAACTTTGCCGTAGGGCTATGGCTAAATTGTAATCTTGTGAAGAATGATGATTGGAGTGAGCCGCCCAAAGAAGGCGAATTTGGTGGCTCAATCTATGATGCCAGTAAAATGAAAAGTCATCTGCAAAAAAAGCTATCAGCCACACCCACCACTCAAAACCCAATTGCCACAAAGAAAAATTTTCATAGAGGTAGGTGAAAGCCACAAAATAAACAAATTTTGTAAAAAGATTGATAACTACCGAGCCTGCTCCCATTGCAATAGATGCCCAAGCCTCTTTGGGGTGATAGATTTGCAGTCTTTCTTTGCTATCAAGAAATAGCTCTACAAGGATTAGGAGTACAAAAAGAGGAATGGCATAAGTTACAGGGTCATTCAAACCTGCTAAACGAGCCAAATATTCGTTGAATGTCATAGCTACCAAAATTCATTTAGAATGATTAGGCTTAGTACTTGATTGAGCAAATCATACCTTTTGCTCTGCCAAACTCTCTATGGCAAATGTAAAAAATAAAAGGCGAAATTACCAAATTTCGCCTTTTCAACTTGAAAGAATAGGTTTTAGTTTTCTTTATGCCCAATGTAGCTTACACCCGCCATAATGGTTTTCATATCTACTTTGATGTCTCCGTCCTTAATATCTACACCACCACCTTTTACGGTGCCTTTGGGACCAATCTCCACGCCTCCCCCTTTTACGCTTCCGTTTTTACCAATGCTGATATTATCAAATCTATCAGCACAATCGTTTTTATTGTTCAAGGAAATAGCTATTTTCTTATCTTCTTCATCATAAACAATACAACCCAAATTGATTTGATAATTGCCAACTTTCTGCTTGGGTACGGTATAAACTGCCCCGTCTTCGGTTTTTACATCAAGAATAGCATAAAACTTTTGATTGGGAATGAGATTGGCTACCCAAATTTTTTTAGAAGCCTGTGGGTCGCGAGTAATTACCACATCATTTTCGCTGTGTCCCAATTCTTTGGGTAAGTTGATAGCATCTTGTTCGTACTTTCCTACAATGGATTGAGCCATTGCCAAAGTGCCTACCAAAAACAGGGTGAGGGAGAGAAATACTTTTTTCATACAATTTTGAATTTAGAGTTGAACATAATTAGATAACTGCATACCATTACGCAAATCAAGTGCCAACCTCAGAGCAGAAATATTAAGTTTTTGTTAAGAAAAAAAATTATCAGTTGCCAATCCTGAACAATTTGCAAACTTGCCTAAAAAATTCCTACCTTTGCAGACCCAAACATTTGTAACGTCTGGGAAAAACTTTTTTACTATGCAAGTTGTTTAGGCTTGAAAAAGATTTCCAATGAAAGTTGTATATGTAGGTGCTGAAACTAAAATATTACTTTTCATGGAAATCTTAAGCAAAGATGATATAAAAAAGTATATAATAACACATTTACAAGTAGGAAGTTTCGGGAAATCTTTAGAGCCTGAATTTATGGTTGAAATAGTATCAGCCATTCTTTA
>CAZZLW010000092.1:0-70883 GCA_964654605.1 uncultured Cytophagales bacterium
CGTGGCAAGACCAATTCAAGGCTTTAATCATACGCTATGAAACCAGAGTAGATACGTGGGTAAATTTGTTAATTTTATCCTTTATGGTCATTTTTATCCGAAGAATTATCAAAAAAAATAAATCCTAAACAACCTCAATATTACGTATGCAAGTGGGAAAATGTTTCAAAAAGGTAAAAAATTTTGAGTGTAATAAAATTATAATTTTGGCGATGGGGAATCCTTTTTTTCAGAAAAATAAATAGCCTTGAAGGTTTCTCGCTATTCACATATTTTTCCAATAATTTTTCTTATTTCGCAAAGCAAAGAGCAATCCTCGGAAGGCTATTTGAATGTGATTGAATAGATTTGGTAAAAAACCAAAGTGTTTTTGCAAGATTCGGTAACGCTCTTGCAAAGAAATTTTCCGTTTTTGGGTAGTCAGTCCTCCGAGCAGATAGGTCGCTATGATTTCTTGTGTATTTACAACATTGGTAGCCTTTTGAAGCACCCGAATTACCCAATCAATATCAGCCGAAAGTGTGTAGGCAAGGTCGTAAGGCGGACAAAGACTTCTTTTGGCAATAAAAGCCTGATGACATACCACCAAACCTTTGCGTAAATCTCGCCAAGAAAGATTTTGAGGCAGTTTGTGCGGTGTAATTTGACTTCGCAAGCCTAAGGGTTTCAAGGAACTTTCTTCCACTATCATTGCATCGCCATAATACACATCTGCATCTGTATCAGAAGCAAAGACTTTTTCCAAAGTGGTATCTTCAAAAAAAGTATCTCCTGCATTCATAAAAATCACGTAGTCGCCTGTGGCTTGGGCAAGCCCCTTGTTCATAGCATCATAAAGCCCTTTATCAGGCTCACTAATCCAATAATCAATATAATGAGCATTTCTTTTGATAATCGCCAGCGTACTATCCGTAGAGTTGCCATCAATGACAATATACTCTTTATGAGCGTAAGTTTGTAGAATAACGCTTTTGAGCGTTCTCTCTAAATGTTTTTCAGCGTTGTAAGTAATGGTAATAATGGATATTTTGGGCGAAGACATCTTTGTTTTAGTAAATCGTTAGTTTCTTCATCAAGGTTTGTCCGTTTTGAGTGTTTTTGATAAGCACAACGTACAAACCTTTCTGAAAAAATTGTGTATTGATTTGCAAGAAACCCTCTCCGCTGTATTTTTCCGAAGTCCATTTGCCACTCACATCACAAATCACTACTTCCAGAGAAGTGTTCTTACATTCAATTTTTACAAAGTTTCGAGCAGGGTTGGGATAAAGCAGAATTTCATTTGCCGATGAGCTTGCAAGGCTTGAAACCACAGGATTTTCCAAAGTATAAGTTTCATCATTGGTAGGAACAGGCACACCTACCGAAAGCGTATTATTTCCGTGCAAGAGAGCATAATGCACCTCCGAAAATCCTGCAATATTGCGTGGCTGATTGGTGGCAGTACTGGCGATTTGCGTAGCCAATGCCCCCCGTGTATTGCCACTTACAAGCACCATTGCCGAGTAAGTTCCCGCAGAGCTGAAAAAGTTTTGCCCTGCTTGCTGATAAAATTTAAGCCAGCTATTGCGGTTTAGATAAATTCCAAATTTCAAACGATATTTTGCCACGGCATAGCTTACTGCACAACTATTGTTTTCATAAAAATCGTTATCGCTCGGATTGAAGGCATTGGGCAAAATAGTAGTGGTATTCAGCAGTGCCAAACCATTGCTATAACTCAAATTGCCGTCATAAGCATTGAATTTGTTTGCTCTGTTGTTGCTTACATAGATTTTACCTGCAAGTTTGCTATTTTCACCAATAAAAAGGTTCAGAATCTGATTGCGGCGAATATGCGAATTGAGCAAAGTACCTGTTTCGCCACCATTGATAAACTGAAAAAAAGTAGCAAAATTGGTAATATTCACAAAAAGCACTTTTTTAGAAAGGCGAATAGCATTACGAAGTTGGAACTTATCGCTCTGATTGTTTGCCGAAATAGTTTGTAAAATCGTAATATTACCTGTTGCTCCTCTGCTACGCAAATTTTGTCGGTACTGATGAGCTACCACGGTATCTGTTCCTGTTACAATGAGGATATTATCATTCACACTGCCACTATTTACGAAATCTTGCAAAAGGTTGCCATTTTCGCTTATTCCCTCTCCCCCACTCAGCCAAACCTGATAATTCGCATTTTCTTGCGACACCGTAGGACTCACAAAACTGCTTGCCTCTTGCAACATTGTCAGGGTATTCAAGTTGATTTGGTGTCCGTGCAGAAGAATATGAGCTTTGAGGTCGGGGGTATAAATTTTATTATTCGGGAAAGAAAAACTTTGCGGTGCGTAAATATGCACCGCTCCTGTTCCGTAGCAAGTAGCATTTTTAGAAGCATCTATGCAAAGAGCAGTTTTATCATCAACACCAATGCCTTTGATAAAATTGCCTGTTTGCTGATACCACTTGGCAAGAAAACCCATAAGTCGGGCATTTCTACCCCTTTCAATGAAGTGGGTATCAAAAATAAAATCGGGAAAAATGTGAATAAAATCGTTTTTCAAAGAATAATAAGGCGAGTTGATGTTTTCAAGGGCATCGGGGGGGAAAAAACTACCATTTTCAGCACTAAAAAAAACAGAAGAAAGAATTGCCATACCTGCCGAAGTTCCTGCTATTACGCCTCCTGCATTGAACTTATCTTCAATGGCTTGCTCTACGAGTGTGCCTTTGTAGAGGGTATAATATTGACTTTGGTCGCCTCCTTTGAAAAAGAAAACATCATAGGTCATCAAATCGTTGTAAGTAGCAAGCACATTGGCTTGGGCGGTGGTGCTTATTGTAAAATTGGTAGCATCGGTAGCTCCCAAATTCAAAAAATAATTCCGAAGCCAGTTATCTTGGGTTTGGTAACTGATAATGGCTACCCTTTTATTTACTGACTGATTGACTGCCCACTGATAGGGAGCATCGCTCCAACCGCCTTGTGTTTCCGAGCCACCGCCTACCAAAAGCAATTTCCCTTGCGAAAAAGCAATAGTATTCATTAGCAATCCTATAATTATGAGCCATTGTTTCATAATCTTTTTGGTTTTGAAATAAGCAATATAATTTCAGACAAATTTCGGAAAAAATGAACAAACTATTCAAAAAATTTCTCCATATCTTTTCTCATCTGCAAAAACGACTCTTTGTGTATGTACATCATATGTCCTGCTTCATAGTAGGTAGTGCGAATATTTTTCTTTTGCTCGGGGCGTAAAAAAGCGTGATTGAGCGTGTAATCTGTGGCAAAATAAGGTGTGGCAAAATCATAATAGCCACTGCACACCCAAACTTTCAGAGCAGGATTTTTTGCCATAGCACTACGCAATTCTTCGGCTACGTTCAGATACCTATTCTGAACATTGTTGTAGTTCCAAGGTTGCACTCTATTGGTAAGCACTTCATAAGCCAAATGCGTTTCAAATTTGAGTTCCTGACGAATGTACTGATTGATAGCCGTTGCGTAAGGTCCCGAAATAGTTGCGTTCAGGCTGGGGTCAAATTCAAAACGCTCTCCTGCATTGTCGTAATCTACACCAATCATTCGGCTATCCAAACGCCCAAGCGTTTTACCTTCTTTCCGTAAAAGTTCTTTGCAAAAACGTCCTATTTCAATACGGAAATAGCTATTTGCCAAAAACTCGGCAGAAAGTCCCGTATAACGTTGCAGTTTTTCTGCGACACTCTTTTTTTCGGCTTCTGTAACCCAATCGCCTTTTACAAGAAAGGTAGCATATTCACCCAGAGCAAAACTTTCAACTTCTTTAAGTAAAGATTTCAAATCTTTTTGTTGCAAATCGGAAGGTAACTTTTTATGATACCAAGCTGTTGCAGTATACGTAGGCAAAAACAAAACATAAGGCAAATCGTTACCTTTATCAAAACGCACTGTTTGAAACTGCAAGACTGCCGAAATAAGGCACAAACCATTGAAATACAAATTGTAGCGGTCTTGTAGATAATTGGCTAAACCTGCGGCTCGGGTAGTGCCATAGCTTTCTCCTGCAAGATATTTAGGCGAAGCCCAACGAGCATTTTTAGAACAATACAAACGAATAAACTCTCCTACACTTTCAATATCTTCCACATATCCTAAAAATTGAGCAGGTTTTTCACCTTCAACGGCTCGGCTGTATCCCGTATTCACGGGATCAATGAATACCAAATCTGTTTTATCCAACCAACTATATTCGTTATCAGTATATTTGTAAGGCGGAGCAAGTGGCTCGCCTTTATCTGTCATCAGCACTCTTTTAGGTCCTATCACGCCCAAATGCAGCCAAAGCGAAGCCGAACCTGGTCCGCCATTGAAACAAAAAGTAATAGGACGCCTGGTTATATCGCTGATGCCTTCTTGCGTATAGGCTATGAAAAAAATATTTGCTTTGGGCTTACCGTATTCATCTTGAAGTGGCAAAAAACCTGTTTGAGCCTTGTATTTGATAACTTTCCCCTGAATACTAATTTGATGGCTTGTTTCTACCATTTTAGGAGTGGGGGCAGTTCCTTCTTTTTTATTTTCTTTATTTTCTTGCTGTTGGGCATAGGTATTGCCCAAAAGTAAGTAAGCAAGGCAAATCAAACTAAAAACTTTTCTATACATAACTTTATAGTTTTTGCAAAAAACGTTTGAAAGCAGAAAAAATTTTAGGCTATGGTGTAAAAGTATGTTTAGTAGCTCAAATTTTTACTTTTTGTTTTTTATGTTTTCTGCTTTTCTACAAAAATTCTGCTTTGTAAAATTATTGTTTCCTGAACGCTACCCAATGCCCAAAAAATTCAAGATTTCATAAAGTTTTTTTTACACTCATAACAAACTAAAAGTTTTATTTTGTAAAAAAAACTGCCTTGAAAAAACATCATAAAACCATCGTCATCTCTGATGTTCATCTGGGGGCATCAGGTTCAAAAACCAAACAACTTGTCCGCTTTCTGAAACAAAATACCTGCGAAACACTTATCTTGAATGGTGATATTATTGACGGCTGGCAACTTCAACGTTCGGGCAAATGGAAACGCAAGCATACGCGTTTCATCAAGGTTGTCTTGAAAATGATGGATAAACTCAAAACCAAAGTTATCTATGTAAGAGGCAATCACGATGATTTTTTAGACCAAATTTTGCCTTTGCGTATCGGTAGGCTATCTATTTGCAAAGATTACATTTATGAAAGTTTTGGCAAACGCTACTACATTACACACGGCGATATCTTTGATAGCATCACTACCAAACTGAAATTTGTGGCAAAATTGGGAGATATTGGCTACAACTTTTTGCTTTGGCTCAATAAGCGTTACAATCAATACCGAGCCAAAAGAGGTTTGCCTTATTATTCGCTTTCGCAAAAAATAAAAGCCAAAGTAAAAACGGCTGTTTCGTATATTGATGATTTTGAAAAAGAACTCGCAGGCTTTGCCAAAATCAAACAATGTGATGCTGTAATCTGCGGGCATATTCATCAGCCTGCAATGAAAGAAATTGAAGGCATTTTGTATCTCAATTCAGGCGACTGGGTTGAATCGCTTACGGCTCTTACGGAAGATTTCAATGGAAACTGGGAACTAGTGCATTATATCAAAGATGTAGATATACACGCCGAATACGCCCAAGAAGATGAAAAAGATGAAGAACTAGACGAAATGAACGATTTTAATGTAGAAGAGCTGGAATTTGTGGAAACCCTACTCAGTAAAAAAATTTCCTAACCGCAAATTATGAAAAAAAGAAGCCTCAAATCATAATGATTTTGAGGCTTTTTTGTCGGGATGACTGGATTTGAACCAGCGACCCCTCGCACCCTAAACGAGTGCACTACCTGGCTGTGCTACATCCCGAACTTATTTTGGACTGCAAAAGTATAAAAAAACTTTTTATTTCCAAAATAAAATCTAAAATTTTTTCTAACTTGCCTCTACAATTCCAAAATCAACCTTTTATGCGAAAAATTTTATTCCTTGACCGCGACGGTACTATCATTGATGAACCTACCGATAATTTTCAGGTGGATAGCCTTGCAAAACTTTCTTTTATTCCAAAGGTTATCCGCAACTTACACTTTTTCCAATACCATTTAGGCTACGAATTGGTAATGGTTACCAACCAAGATGGACTTGGGACAGCCTCTTTACCCGAAGCCGATTTCCTGCCTCCTCATCAAAAAATGCTTCAAACGCTGGAAGGTGAAGATATCACTTTTGCCGAAATTCTCATTGATAAAACTTTTGAACACGAAAACGCCCCTACACGCAAACCTCGTACAGGACTCGTAGAGCATTACCTCAACCGAGACGATATTGATTACTCTCAATGTTATGTAATTGGCGACCGCCTCACCGACCTTGAACTTGCCTATAATATGGGCATTAAAGGTATTTTGTTCAATGCCAATGCCTTAGCACTTTCCGAAAAACACCAAAAAGCCCTTGCCTTGCAAAGCTACAACTGGGACGAAATTGCTCAATTTTTGTCAGAGCAAAGCCACTCTGAACGCAAAGCCTCTGTTCACCGAAAAACCAAAGAAACAGATATTCATGTAGAACTCAATTTAGATAGCTACGATTACACCGATATTCAGACGGGTATTGGCTTTTTTGACCATATGCTGGAGCAAATTTCCAAACACGCTCGTATTTCCCTACGCATACACGCACAAGGAGATTTGCATATAGACGAGCATCACACCATTGAAGATACCGCCCTAACCTTGGGAGAAGCCTTCAAAAAGGCTTTGGGTAATAAAAAAGGCATTGCCCGATACGGACATTTTACCCTGCCAATGGACGAAGCTCTTGCCCAAGTGGCTCTGGATTTTTCAGGCAGACCTTATTTTTCTGCTCATTTGAGCCTTTCACGTGAAAAAGTTGGTGATTTCCCTACTGAAATGTGCAAGCATTTTTTCAAATCCTTTTCTGATACTGCTCTTTGCAATTTGCACATTCTTTCTCGTGGCGAAAACGACCACCACGTCATTGAAGCTACTTTCAAAGCCTTTGCCAAATCTATTCGCAAGGCTATTGAAATAGAACATCAAGATATTCCTTCTACCAAAGGAACATTATAGCTTGAAAATCATAAGGTTAGCTAATAATTTAGGTTAAAAGTTTAGTGTTTGATGTTCAAGACATTCTAAAACTTTGTCGCTTATTTTTGGTTTCTGATTTTTCAAAATCCTGTTTCTTATTTCTCTACTGCAAGGGCTTAAAAGCCCTTTTTTTCTTGGCTAAATTCAAAAAAAACTTACTTAAACACAATTTTAGGAAAATTTTTAGCGAAAATAAAAATTTTAGCGAAATTTCGCTTGACTTATATTTTTCGCTGAATTATCTTTGTAACATATTTTCGTATGAAAAAGTGTTTTACAAAAGATTTGTTTCACCCAAAACATACAAAACCAATGACACGCCAAGAAAAAATCAATGCTCTTTTGCAAGAATGGGCAAGCAACCCCCGCTGGAAAGGCATAGAACGCCCCTACACTGCCGAAGATGTAGTCAAACTAACAGGCTCTTTGCAAATTGAATACACCTTAGCTCGCAAGGGGGCAGAAAAATTATGGAAAAAACTCAATACCCAACATTATGTAGCAGGTTTAGGAGCTTTGACAGGTAACCAAGCCGTTCAAGAAGCCCAAGCAGGTTTAGATGCTATTTATTTGAGCGGTTGGCAGGTAGCCGCCGATGCCAATTTAGCAGGTGAAATGTACCCCGACCAAAGTCTTTACCCTGTGGATAGTGTTCCTGCGGTAGTAAGGCGTATCAATAAAGCTCTTTTGCGTGCCGACCAGATTCAGTATCTTTCAGGTGAGGGGAATGTTGATTATTTCTTGCCCATTGTTGCCGATGCCGAAGCTGGTTTTGGAGGCAACCTGAATGCTTACGAACTAATGAAAATGATGATTGAAGCAGGTGCCTCGGGCGTGCATTTTGAAGACCAACTCTCTTCTGCTAAAAAGTGCGGTCATTTGGGCGGAAAAGTGCTTGTGCCCACCCAAGAAGCTATCCAAAAACTCATTGCCGCAAGGCTTGCCAGCGACGTAATGGGCGTGCCTACCGTAATCATTGCTCGCACCGATGCCGATGCCGCCAACTTACTCACCAGCGATATTGACCCTCGCGACCAAGCCTTTATTACAGGAGAACGCAGTAGCGAAGGGTTTTACTACGTAAAATGTGGCATTGAGCAAGCCATTAGCCGTGGGCTTTCTTACGCTCCCTACGCCGATTTGCTCTGGATGGAAACCAGCCACCCCGACCTTGGCGAAGCCCGCGAGTTTGCCCAAGCCATACACGCTCAATATCCGGGCAAACTGCTTGCCTACAACTGCTCCCCTTCTTTCAATTGGGCGGCAAAACTTTCTGAAAAAGAAATGCTTACCTTCCGTGAAAATCTTGCCGATTTGGGATATAAATTCCAGTTTATTACGCTGGCAGGTTTCCACGCTCTCAATACAAGTATGTTTGAATTAGCCCTTGCTTACAAAGACAAAGGTATGGCAGGCTACTCTGAACTACAACAAAGAGAATTTGCTCTGCAAAGCAAAGGCTTCAAAGCCGTAAAACATCAGTCTTTTGTAGGAGTAGGGTATTTTGATAGCGTTCAAGAGGTTATTACAGGAGGCGAGGCTTCTACTGTGGCATTCAAAGGCTCTACCGAAGAGGCTCAATTTAAGCACTAAAAATAAACAGATTGCGTTGTTTCTTGACCAAAAGTTCTCGCCAATGGCGGGAATTTTTGTTTGTAATTATTTACGTTCAATGTTTGATGTTCAAGCCCTTTAAGAGCTTTATCTCTCGTTTTTGCTTATGACATCAATTTTTCTCAAATCCTGCCTCCCTCTCGCAAATCAGACCTAAACAATTATTGGGTTAAATGATTGCTTTCAGCATTGTTTCCATTTTGAGAGCCGTTTCGTTCCATTCTTTTTCAGGATTAGAGTTTGCCGTAATACCCCCACCCGCATACAAATAAGCCTCTTGCAAAGAAGGTAAAACTTGCATACAACGCAAATTTACAAAAATATGCGTTTCACTTTCTATATTCACCTGCCCCAAAAAACCGCTGTAAAAGGCTCTATCATAGCCTTCAAAATTCCGAATAAAAGCCAAACTCTCTTCTTTGGGCATACCACATACCGCCGAAGTTGGGTGCAAAAGCCCTAACATCACTTGCCAAAGATGTGGATAATGCACTTCATTCAAATTTACCCAAAAATCAGTACGCAAATGAGCCAAGTTCCCCGCCTGAATAGTTTTAGGACCATCTTCCTCAAATTCCCGCAAACGTATTTTTTTGAAAGCATTGATAATATAGCGGCTCACAAGTGCTTGCTCTTCTATTTCTTTTTGTGTCCAAGTAATTTCAGAAAGATTTGCTCCTTCGGGGTATTTTTGCGTACCAGCCAGAGCCATAGTACGGAAAATGTTGTTCTTATCTACACTCACCAAAATTTCAGGGCTTGCTCCTATCCAAATGTTGCAACTCGGTACATACACCACCGAAACAAAAGCCAAAGGATACAATGTGCAAAGATTTTGAAAAACACGTGAAATTTGCAAAATCTCCGAAAATGCTACCCTCATCTTCCTTGAAAGCACAACTTTCTGAAAAGCCTTTTCCTTTATAGCTCTCACTGCCTTTTCTACCAAATGCAAATGTTGTACTTTCTCAAAGTCTGTATTGGGTAAAGCTAATTGAACTTGGGTTGAGGCGAGATTAGAGATTTTGGCACGCTTGTTATCAAAGTCTTTCAGAAAAGGGATACTTTCAGGCATTAGGATTTGGGTAGAATTGCTGTAAAAATCAGCATTCAGGAAAAAATTTTTCTGCAAACCTTCGTTTTCAAAAGGGCTAAACAGAAAGCCTTTTTTTTCGCTAAATTCATCTATTTGCAAGGGTTGTGGCTCAATTTTTTCGGAGAAATCAATTAAGCAGTGAATAATTTTGCTATTAGGCAAACGCCACAAAGCCGTAGCGTAACCCCTCTGCAAAGCCCATTCAAAAATTTCTGTGGGGGAAATAGTAAGCGATTGGGTAGTAAGCGTTTCCAATTTTTTTCTTTGAAAAACAAGACCAAAGCCTGAAAAGTTTGCTTGATTGCCAAAAATCTAAAATTTTGTATATTTGCTTTGAAAACAGATGTATCTATGCCCCGAATGAACCCTAAAATTGATTTGGTTTTCAAGAAACTTTTTGGCTCGGAGGAAAACAAAGATATTTTGATGTCTTTGATAAATGCTATACTTCCCGAAAATGAGCAAATTACAGACTTGAGAATTAAAAATCCTTACAACTTTGCCGACTACGTAAAAGGGAAACTTTCTATTCTGGACATCAAAGCCGAAGACGAAAAGGGTAATCTTTATGATATTGAAATGCAAATCAGAGGTGATGAATTTTATGGACGCAGAACTTTGTATTACTGGGCAAAATTATTCGGCTCTCAGTTAGACCACCAAACCGAAGAGGAAATTCAGAAAAAAATCAAAGGAGGCAAATATTACTCCGATTTGAACAAATGTATTGTGATAAGTTTAATGGACTTTGATTTTTTCAATGATGAACGTTATCATCGTTGTTTTATGCTCAAAGACCGAGAAACCAACGATACGCACCAAGATTTGAACTATTTAGACCTGTATTTTGTAGAATTGCAAAAATTTGAAAAAAAGCACAAAGCCATTAAAACCGCCTTGGACAGATGGATACGCTTTCTCAATAGTGCCGATTTGTATAAATCTGCCTTACCAAGCGAACTGGCAGAGATAGAAGCTATCCGAAAAGCCAAAGAGCGTTTGGAAAGGCTTTATATGAATGAAGAAGAACAAGAAATTTACGATGGTCAATACAAACACTATCTTGATGAAGTTGTTTCTTTGCAATATGCCGAAGAATCGCGTAAGCTCGCTATACAAAGAGCCGTAGAAAAAGCACTGCAAGAAGCTGAAAAAATAAAAGAAAAAGCTCTCAAAGAGCTTGAAAAACAAAAAGAAGTTCAACTCAAAAAACTTGAAAAACAAAAGCAACGAGAAATCAAAGAAGTAGAAAAGAAAAAGCAAACTGATATTGCCCGAAAGCTAATTGATTTAGGTCTGGACAATACTCAAATCGCACAAAGCACAGGTTTGAGCCATAAAGAAATTCAGAAACTGCGAAAAGAAAAGAATTAAGCCACGAGTACTTTCAGGCTTTGAGGCTGAATGGCAACGCTCAACTCCTCGCCCAAAGCGTAATTTTCCCCGTCCAAATGTACCGCACCTGCCTGGGAACGTTTGAGCTTCACTCGCTTGGCTCTGAAACTTTGATAATATTTGGTTTTGGGCAGATTTTTCAAAAACAAGTCTAAGCCAATTTTGGGCATTTGCCATTTCGGAAAAGGACTAATCACACACACATCAAGCCAGCCGTCTTGAATATCCGCTTGTGGGGCTATGAAAGCATTGTTGCCATATTGTGAAGCGTTGGCAAAGGTTACAGAAAAGGCTTCTATTTCCATTGTGCCATTTTCTGTTTCTAAAATATAAGTTTCGGGTTTGTATTGAAAAAATGCCTTCAAAGTGCTTTCTACATAGGTCTGAAACCCTCTTTTGCCTGCTTGTGCAAAAAGACTGCTCACGTAAGCATCAAAACCCACCCCCGAAGTGCATAAAAAAGGCTTTTCGTTAATGAGGCAAGTATCTATTTTTTGTGGATTGAACTTTTTGATAATTTCTACTGCCTTTTCAGGTGAAGCATACATATTGAGGTGGCGAGCCAATCCATTTCCCGAACCATAAGGAATGATACCCAAAGGAATTTCCGAGCCTATCAAGGCTTGTGCCACTTCATTGATAGTGCCATCGCCCCCTACGGCTACTACGGCATCAACGGGCTTTTCTACTGCCCTCTGTGTAATTTCGGTAGCGTGCTTTTCTCTTTCTGTAAAATCTATGGCTATTTCGTATCCATTTTTGGGAAAATGCTTTTGCAAAGCCTCAATTACTCGCTTTTTAGATTTACCACCCGAAATAGGATTGATAACAAATTGCAGTTTCATAGCTTAATAACATTAAATTAACACAAAAGGAACGCAAATTTAACACAAAAAACTTCTTATGCAAATTTTTTCAGAAATTTCTTTGCTTTTTCCAACGTTTATGCGACCACAGCCAGTTGGGTGGGGTTTCCTGAATTTGTTTTTCCAAAAATCTAACATAATTTTCCGTAATTTGGCTATCAGGTCGCCTTTGCGGGTGATAAATCTCTTCAAAATACAATTCATAATAGCCTCTTTTGAGCTTACGTACCCCGCCAAAAAGCACAGGAAGACTTAATTTCAAGGCAATTTTTTCAACTCCTGCAAAAAATGCCGTATCCTGATGTAAAAAGTGCGTCCAATGGTCTTTTTCTGTACCCGCAGGACTTTGGTCTGCCAAAAAAGCTACAATACGGCTTTCCTTGTGGTTTTGCAAAACATCTTTCAGAACATTTTGCATTTTCAGAGGCTTTGCTCCAAAATGCGTACGAATTTGAAGCATCAGGTTATCAAAGAAACGATTGCTCAAAGGCTGATACACAAAATAGAGTGGATAAGGCTGTTTGAGATTGCAAATCAGCGAAAGCCATTCCCAATTGAACAGATGTCCCACAAAAACAAGCACCGTTTTGTTTTCAGCAAGGTTACTTGTGAGTTTTTCAAGCCCAATTACTCTTACTCTTTGCTCCAGCTCTTGGGGCGAAATAGCCAATACTTTCAAGGTTTCAATGAAAACATCAATCAAGCCCTTGTAAAACTGCTTTTGAATAGTTTTTAGCTCTTTTTCAGATTTTTCAGGAAAAGAATTTTTAAGATTTTGCCAAACTACCTTTTTGCGATACCCCACTACATAATAAGCCAAGAAGTACAAAAAATCGCTCAAAACATAGAGTATGCCCAAAGGCAGTTTAGCAAGCAAATGAAAAAAGAAAGCCATTGCTATAAGCGAAATTCGTTTTAAGCATTTAGAAGCATTTTTTCATTTTCAGCAATTTCAAAGACCATTGCATTTGCTACTTTTTGCGGAAGCAAAGCCTGCAAAAGCACCTCTTGGGCTGTATCTACATAATGAATTTCTAAGCCTTTGAGATAATGAGCAGGTATTTCCCGAACATCTTTCTCGTTTCGTTTAGGCAAAAGCACTTCTTTAATACCTGCTCTTATGGCGGCTAAAAGTTTTTCTTTCACCCCACCAATAGGCAATACTTTACCTCGCAAAGTAATTTCTCCTGTCATTGCCAATTTGTCTTTCACTTTTCTTTGTGTATAAACCGAAGCCAAAGCTGTAAGTATAGTAATGCCTGCCGAAGGACCATCTTTGGGTACAGCCCCAGCAGGTACGTGTATGTGTAAATCGTATTGTTCAAAAAGGCGATGGTCTATCTGATACTCTTGTGCGTGAGCTTTCAGGTACGAAAGAGCCGCCGAAACAGATTCTTTCATTACTTCGCCGAGTTGCCCTGAAATAGTAAGTTTGCCTTTTCCTTTGCTCAAAGAGGCTTCTACGAAAAGAATTTCGCCACCTGTGGCAGTCCAAGCGAGTCCTGTAACTATGCCTGCGATTTCATCATTTTCGTAAATTTCTTTGTCGAAAGTCGGTGTACCTAATAGTTTTTCTACCACTTCGGGGGTTATTTTCTTGGAATAAGGCTCTTCCAATGCCACCGATTTGGCTACTTTACGCAAAATTGCACCTATTTTCCGTTCCAAATTCCTCACCCCCGACTCGCGAGTGTAGCTTTCAATAACAGCCCGAATGGCACTATCTGTAAAGCTCACTTGGCGAGCATTTAAGCCATTTTCTTGTCTTTGTTTGGGAATAAGATGCCTTTTGGCTATTTCCAATTTTTCTTCGGTAGTATAGCCACTGATTTCAATAATTTCCATTCTATCACGCAAAGCGGGGTGAATGGTGTCCAGCGTATTGGCAGTAGCAATAAACAGCACTTTGGAAAGGTCGTATTCTACTTCCAGATAGTTATCAACAAAGGTGCTATTTTGTTCGGGGTCTAGCACTTCCAAAAGTGCTGAAGCGGGGTCACCTTTATAGTCAGCTCCAATTTTATCAATTTCATCAAGTATCATCACAGGATTAGAAGTTCCTGCCTTTTTGATACTACTGATGAATTTGCCCGGCATAGCTCCAATATACGTTTTGCGATGCCCACGGATTTCGGCTTCGTCGTGCAAGCCACCCAAAGACATACGTACATACTTTCTGCCCAAAGCCTTTGCAATAGAACGCCCCAAAGAGGTTTTTCCTACACCGGGCGGTCCGTAAAGGCAAAGAATAGGTCCTCGTAAGTCTTTTTTAAGTTTCAGTACAGCCAAGTATTCCAAAATTCTTTCCTTGACTTTCTCCAAGCCGTAATGGTCTTCGTCCAAAATTCTTTGAGCATTTTTCAGGTCTAAATTATCTTCCGAATATTCGCCCCAAGGCAAATCCAGCAGTAACTCAATGTAATTGAGATTGATAGCATATTCAGGGGAGGCAGGATTGGCACGTTGCAGACGCACCAGCTCTCTTTCAAAATGTTTGGCAACCTGCTCACTCCACTTCTTTTGAGCGGCTTTCTGACGAAGTTCATCAATTTTTACGCCTCCTGCTTCGTCCCCAAGCTCATCTTGCAAAACTTTCAGTTGTTGGCGTAAAAAATAGTCGCGTTGTTGCTGTTCTATATCCGAATGTGCTTTGCTTTGTATTTCGTGTTTGAGTTCAAGCATTTGCACTTCGCGAAGCATAAACTCCAAAAGTTTGGTAGCACGCTCCACGCCGTCATTTATTTCCAAAAGTTGTTGCTTTTCGTGTAATTCGGCATTGAGGTTTGAAGCCAAGAAATGAGTCAGAAAAGCAAGGGACTCAATGTTATCCACAGCAATTTGGGCTTCCTGTGGAATATCAGGGTTGAGTTTTAGAATTTTGATAGCCGATTCTTTCAAAGAAGCTATCAGAGCTTTCACTTCTCGCGAGTAATGCGTTGGGAATTGTTCGGGTAAGCCTTCTATTTTTGCCCAAAAGTAAGGCTCCTCACGCATAAACCGCTGAATTTCAAAACGCCCACGCCCTTGTATGATGATAGTCATACTGCCATCAGGCATATTGATAGTTTTGAGAATATGCCCCAGAGTGCCTATATGGTACAAATCTTGTGCAGTAGGTTCTTCTACATTCGGATTTTTGAGGGCTACTACCCCTAAAACTTTATCAGCTTTATTTACTTTTTTTACCAAACGAATAGCCTTTTTTCGGCTCACCGTAACAGGTACAACCACACCCGGATAAAGAACCGTGTTGCGAAGTGCTAAAATTCCTATTTCTTCGGGTATCTTTTCATTATTTTGAGAACCTTCACCGAAAATAGAAATCACCTCCACACTGGTATCGTTTCCGTTTTCCTTCAAAAATGTTGAATTATTTTTTTTCGCTTTCTTGGTCATTGTAGAACGATTTTTGCTTATCTATCAAAAAGAACTGACAAAAAGTCATTTAAGAATAAGTGAGCATTTGCAGGTAGCTTTGGGTATAAAACCCCTCAAATATCTTTTTGGTATGTGCTTTACCGAAAAAATTTGGCAAAAATAGGTAATTTCAATTATTGTGCCAAAAAGGGGTGGCAGGGCAGAAAGTCAGATAAATGATTTTTTTTGTAAGTTTTTAGTAAAAAAATCATTTTTTTGCTAATTTTACAAGTTGAAAGTCTTAAAATCGCAAACTTTTACAAATTTAGTTTTTTTGATAAAACCTAACACTATGAGGTTGTCTAAATTTGAATGCAAGTCTATTTTTAGGTTCAAGAATTCCAAAAGTTCAAAGTTCAAGGGGGCAGAAGTTCAAAAGTTCAAACTAAAACTTTCAACTTTCCAACCTCAAACTTTTCAAATCCGCTTTCCTCAATTTGAGGCAGGTTCTATGATTTATCGTAGTGTAGTAAGTATTTTTATTTTTGTACTTTTCGTACATTTTTTACAAGCCCAACCCGATAAGATAAAATCGCAAGGAGTTGTGAAAATCAAAGACCCCGTAGTAGGCAAGTACCCCGAAAGTGTGTTTGAGTTTCCCAAAATCAACGCTACCAAATATTATTCTGACGAAAAAAAATGGCAAAAAATAGAAAAGCTCATCAAAAATCATAAATATAAAGAGGCTTACCCTTTACTTTTTGACTATGTCAAAAGTTTTGGAATTGAAAACTTCTATCGCGATGCCGAAAAAATGTGGATTCTGGCTAAAATGATAGAACTATTAGATGATTTTGAAGCCTCTAAAAGCCTTTACAGAACCATTCTCAAACATCACAAAGGTAGCGAAGTAAAAGCCATAGAATTGCATTTTGATAGTATGACCGTCAATCAGAAAATTTACTACGTGCCTATTGAATACTACTACGAACTTGTAGAATATCGCAAACTCGTTGATACCCTAATGCCTCCCGAAGCTCTGCTCTTGGAAATGGATTTTGCTATCAACTCTACCAAAGCTGATTATGCCCCTACTACTTTTGCAAGACAAAATGACACACTCATCATTTTCAGTTCCAAACGCAAAGAAAAACAAGTAATGGCTATCAAGCGAGATACCAAAGCCAATGAAGACCTCTATTTTTCTCATAAAATAGACGGCAACTGGACAGAAGCCAAAGAGTTTAAGGGGCTTAATACAGGCTATAATGAAGGTTCTGCACATTTGAGCAAAGACGGCAAAACGCTGTATTTTTCTCGTTGCGATTCCCCCGATGGGTATGGAAACTGCGATATTTACGTAGCCTACTTGCAACCCGATAGCTCTTGGAAAGTACAAAATTTAGGCATCAACATCAATAGTGTAGCTTGGGACTCGCACCCTGCTCTTTCCAAAAATGAAGACACCTTATACTTCGCTTCTGATAGATTAGGCGGTTTTGGGCTTGCGGATATTTACTTCTCTTACAAATTGCCCGATGGTTCTTGGGCAAAGGCTCAAAATTTAGGTCCTACTATCAATACGCGTGGCAGTGAGGTAAGTCCTTATGTGCATCCTGTATATGATGTGCTATATTTTAGCTCCAACGGGCATTTGGTTAATTTTGGTGGTTTTGATATTTACAAGTCTTACAAACTTTTCGGACGTTGGCAAGAGCCTTTCAATGTTGGTCCGCTTGTCAATAGCAATGCCGATGAATATTATTTTACCATTGACCGCCAAGCCAAGTATTTGTATTATGCCAAAGCTAGCGAAGATGAACCCGACAATCTCAATTTATTCTCCTTCCCTGTACCTATGGAAGCCAAACCTGATGCCACGGTGATTTTCAAAGGTAAAGTGGTAGATAGCCAAACAGGTAACCCTTTTCAAGGAATTGTTTCTGTTATTGATTTGGACAATGGTATTGAAGTTGCCCCCCAATACCTACGTCCCGATGGTTCGTATGAGTTTCAATTACGCAAGAATAATAACTATCTTGTAATTATTACGGGAGATGATTTTTTCAGGATTGAAAAAAAGTTTTTCCTCACAGGCGATACGCAAATGGATTTGCAAGGCGAGGCAATTCGCTTTAATAAATGGAAATTTGCTTCATTGGAGTTTGATGGGGGTAGTGCAGAAATAAAACCTGAAATGCAAGCTGATTTGGATAAAGTAGTATACTTTATGACTGATCACCCTAATATTCGTATCAAAATCAGCGGACATACCGACTCTGACGGCAACGATGATGCCAACCTCAAACTTTCGCAGGCTCGTGCCGATGCTATCAAGAAGTACATTGTAGAAAAAGGTAAAATTTCGCCCAGCCGTATAGACGCTATTGGCTACGGTAGTACCCGCCCGATTGTGGTAGAAAAAACAGCCGAAGACAAAAAGCTCAATCGTCGTGTTGAGTTTGAAATTCTAACCAAGACGAAACAGGAATAGCCCTCTATCATTTTCTCAAAAATAGAATATTTTGAATAGTTGGAAGTTTGAGCTTCAAAGGTTTAAGATTTCCAAACGTTCAAAATCAGAAATAAAAAAGACACAAAACTTTTTGAGATTTTGTGTCTGAATTTTTTACCAACTTGCTTTTTTTACGCCGGGCAATTTGCCTTCCAAAGCCCACTGACGAAGCAATACCCTTGAAATACCAAATCGGCGAATGTAACCTTTGGGACGACCAGTGATTTTGCAACGATTGTGCAAACGTACAGGCGAGGCGTTGCGAGGCAATTTGTCCAGAGCCTCATAGTCCCCTGCTTCTTTGAGGGCTTTACGTTTTGCGGCGTAGCGAGCTACTAATCTTTCTCTTTTTCGCTCACGTGCTTTGATAGATTCTTTTGCCATAAGATTGGTTTAATTATTTTTTCAAGTTTGCAAAGGGCATACCGAACGCTTTGAGCAATTCGTAGGCTTCTTTATCAGTTTCGGCAGTGGTTACAAAAGTAATATCCATTCCCGAAATACGATTTACCTTATCAATACTAATTTCAGGGAAAATGATTTGCTCTTTTACACCCAAAGTGTAATTTCCTCTGCCATCAAAACTTTTATCACTTACTCCTTTGAAATCCCTTACGCGAGGCAAGGCAATAGTCATCAATCTATCCAAGAACTCGTACATAATATTACCACGAAGCGTTACCCTTGCACCAATGGGCATATTTTCACGGAGTTTGAAGTTGGAAATAGCCTTTTTAGCAAAAGTAGGCACGGCTTTTTGTCCTGTAATCATTGTGAGTTCTTCTACTCCCTGTTCAACGAGCTTTTTGTCGGCTACGGCGGCACCAATACCTTTATTGATGACAATTTTGGTAATGCGAGGAACTTGCATTACAGATTTGTAGCCAAACTGCTCCTTTAGGGCAGGGACGATTTCCTTCAAATACTTTTCTTTCAGCCTAGGAGTTGTTGCCATTATAGTATAAATTCGTTAGTTTTTTTAGAATAACGTTGTAATTTGCCTTTATCGTTGCGTTTTCTACCTGTACGGGTAGGTTCGCCAGTTTTGGGGTCTATGAGCATTAGGTTGCTGATATGAATACCAGCTTCCTTTTCTACAATTCCCCCTTGCGGATTAGTAGCCGAAGGTTTTACGTGTCTTTTTACGATATTCAAACCTTCAACAATGGCACGGTCTTTATCGGTAAGCATCTTGATAACCTTACCTTTTTTACCCTTCTCATCGCCAGCAATCACCAAAACCATATCGCCAGTTTTGATGTGATATTTTTTCTGTTTGTTGAACTTTCTTTCCATAATGCTTACAATACTTCGGGGGCTAATGAAACGATTTTCATAAATTGTTTTTCACGCAATTCACGAGCCACAGGACCGAAAATACGTGTTCCACGAGGTTCGTCTTGGTTGTTGAGCAATACGGCGGCATTGTCTTCAAAACGAATGTAAGAGCCATCTTTACGACGTACTTCTTTTTTAGTTCTTACGATAACAGCACGCGAAATTGCCCCTTTTTTGATATTTCCCGAAGGGATAGCCGACTTGACAGCAACAACGATTTTATCGCCTACGGTAGCATACTTTTTGCCTGTACCCCCTAAAATGCGAATACAAAGCACTTCTTTGGCACCGCTGTTATCAGCCACATTTAATCTAGATTCTTGGCGTATCATAATTACTTGGCTTTTTCAATGATTTCAACTAATCTCCAACGTTTGCGTTTGCTAAGTGGTCTGGTTTCCATAATTCTGACCACATCACCGATATTACACTCGTTCTTTTCGTCGTGAGCCATAAATTTGGTAGTTTTTTTCATAAACTTACCATAAATAGGGTGCTTCACTCTACGCTCTACGGCAACTACGATAGATTTTTGCATTTTATTGCTAACTACTTTGCCAACTTTTTCTTTGCGGGCATTTCGTTCAACGGCAGTCTGTTCCATAATTTTCTTATTTTCCGAGTTCTTTCTGTCTGATAACCGTCTGAATACGAGCTACAACTTTACGAGCTTCACGCAAACGCATAGGGTTTTCTATGGGAGCGATAGCGTGAGCCATTTTCAGTTTCAAGAGAGCATCTCTTTCTTCTGCCAATTTTTCTTTCAACTCTTCCAAAGAGAGTTTTTTTAATTCCGCTGCTTTCATAACACACAAGCATTAAGATTCAACATAATCTCTACGCACAACAAATTTGGTTTTTACGGGTAGTTTTTGAGCGGCAAGTCTGAGAGCCTCTTGGGCAACCTCTTGTTTTACGCCAGCAATTTCGAAAAGAATAGTACCCGGTTTTACGCAAGCAACCCAATATTCGGGAGCCCCTTTTCCTTTACCCATACGCACCTCGGCGGGCTTCTTGGTTACAGGTTTGTCGGGGAATATGCGTATCCAAACTTGTCCTTCACGTTTCATTTCGCGTGTCATTGAAATACGAGCCGCTTCAATTTGGCGAGCTGTAATCCAAGCCGCTTCCAAAGATTTGATAGCAAAAGAGCCAAAAGCAATTTCTGCTCCACGTGTAGCAATGCCTTTCACACGTCCTTTTTGCTGTTTTCTGTATTTGGTTCTTTTTGGTTGTAACATTGCTCTTTTCGTTTAATAGGTAACCACATAACGAAAGCCTCCTTGCTCAATGGTAACGGCATTGAACCGAAGGCTTAAGGCTTACTTTTCTTTTCTTCTTCTTTTCTTTCCGCCACCACTACCGCCTTTTTTGCGATTTTCTTTCAAAGAAGAAGCCTCTTCTGAAAGTCCGGGATAAAGATTGGGTTTTCCGTAGATTTCACCTTTGAAAATCCAAACTTTTACACCAATTTTACCATATACGGTATCTGCTTCTGCCACCGCATAATCAATATCGGCACGCAAAGTGTGCAAAGGGATACGTCCTTCTTTATATTGCTCGGCACGAGCCATATCTGCACCACCCAAACGACCAGAAACCTTCACCTTGATACCTTCTACCCCTACACGCATAGCCGCCGCAATGGCTTGTTTCATAGCTCTACGATACGAAACACGGGCTCTGATTTGCTGAGCAATGGTATCGGCTACCAAGCGAGCATCTTTTTCAGGGCGTTCAATTTCAAAAATATTGATTTGAATATCTTTGCCAGTGAGCTTTTTAAGTTCTTCCTTGATTTTATCTACTTCATTACCCCCTTTGCCAATCACCACGCCGGGACGAGCCGTTTGGATAGTAAGTGTAATGCGTTTCAAGGTACGTTCAATCAGGATACGAGCAATGCCTCCTTTGGGTACACGTGCTTCAACGTATTTTCTGATTTTTTCGTCTTCTACTAATTTTTCAGGGAAATCTTTTCCACCGAACCAATTAGACTCCCAACCTTTGGTAATACCTAATCTGAAACCTATCGGATGCGTTTTTTGTCCCATTGTGTTTATTCATTTACGAGTTTATCAAGAGAAGGAGCGAACAAAGCGTTTCTATCGTCAATAATCACGGTTACGTGGTTAGAACGCTTACGAATACGATGAGCTCTGCCTTGTGGAGCAGGGCGAAGACGTTTGAGCATTCTGCCGTGTCCTACGAAAATAGTCTTCACAAACAAATCAGCATCTTCCAATCTGGTACTGGGGTTGTGCTGTTGCCAATTTGCCACTGCCGAAAGCAAAAGTTTTTCAAGGCTACGAGCGGCGTGATTGGGCTGATATTTGAGTACATTCAGGGCTTGCCCTACTTCCATACCGCGAATTAAATCCACCACAAGTTTCATTTTGCGGGGCGAAGTAGGTACATTTCTAAGTTTAGCAACTGCTTCCATACTTTGTTGTTTTTAAGAGGTTTTTCGGAGTATCCTCCATTCCATACATTACTTTTTACCTTTGTCTTTTTTGGCGGCGTGTCCGCGGAAAGTACGCGTAGGGGCAAATTCGCCAAGTTTATGACCAACCATTTGTTCCGTTACATATACAGGGATAAATTTATTTCCGTTATGTACCGCAAAGGTGTGTCCTACGAAATCGGGAGAAATGGTAGAACGACGCGACCAAGTCTTGATAACCGACTTCTTGCCCGACTTTTCCATATCCAAGACTTTCTTGGTAAGTCTGAAATCTACGTAAGGTCCTTTTTTCAGTGAGCGTCCCATACTTTCTTATTATTTTTTACGTCTGCTGATAATTAAACGAGTAGAATACTTTTTCTTGTTACGAGTTTTCTTACCTTTGGCAAGCAAACCTTTGCGAGAGCGAGGGTGTCCTCCTGAAGCTCTACCTTCACCACCACCCATAGGGTGATCCACGGGGTTCATCGCTACACCACGCGTACGAGGTCTGATACCCATCCAACGCTTTCTACCCGCCTTACCGATTTGTTCATTCATATGGTCGGCATTAGAAACCTTACCCACAGTAGCCATACAAGCGGCAAGCACCATACGCATTTCGCCAGAAGGCAATTTGAGCGTAACGTATTTTTCGTCTTTGGCAAGCACTTGAGCGTAAGTTCCTGCACTACGGGCAAGTCCGCCACCTTTTCCCGGTTTGAACTCAATATTATGTACAATGGTACCAAGTGGCATTGCTCCCAGAGGTAATGCGTTACCCAAATCAGGAGCTACATTTTTACCTGATTTGATAGTCATACCCACTTTCAAGCCTTCGGGGGCAATGATATAGCGTTTTTCACCATCTTCGTATTGCACCAAAGCGATGTATGCAGTACGATTGGGGTCATATTCTATGCTAAGCACTTGTGCAGGTACATCAAATTTATCGCGTTTGAAATCAATGATACGATAGCGTCTTTTGTGTCCGCCACCGATATAACGCATAGTCATTTTTCCTTGGTTATTGCGACCACCTGTTTTTTTCAGGGGAGCAAGCAAGGATTTTTCGGGCTCGGTTTTGGTTATTTCCGTAAATACGGGAGCTATTCTAAAACGTTGCCCGGGTGTTACGGGTTTTAATTTCTTTACTGCCATTTTGTTTCTTCTTTTTCAGTGAAGCACTATAAGTTAATGAAAGTTTTAGCAAGGTACGTTTAGCTATTGCCATACACATCTATAAAATCACCTTCTGCTACACGTACAAGGGCTTTTTTATAGGCTTGTGTTCTACCAGATAAAACATTGGTTTTGGTATAACGTACTTTGGGCTTTCCGCCATAGCGTAAGGTATTTACGCTTTCTACGGTTACGCCATATATTCTTTCTATTTCATTTTTGATTTCCACTTTGTTGGCTTTTTTATCCACAATGAAAGTGTAAATGCCTTTATCGTGAAGCCTAGCGGCTTTTTCGCCAATTACCGCCTTTTTAAGTATCGTCTTCATATCCTTATTCTTTTACTAAAATTTCTTGGATTTTGGCAACCGCTCCTTCGCACAAAATTACTACGTCAGCATTCATTACTGCATAAGTATTGAGGTCAGAAGCTACAATGGTATTTGCTTTGGGCAAATTTCTACCAGAAAGATACACATTGGGGGTGTGTTCGGGTAGCACAAGAAGCGTCTTTTTGTCTTGAACAGCTAATTTTTCAAGAATTGCCAAATATTCTTTGGTTTTGGGCTTATCAAAGCTGAAGTTTTCTAATACTTTGATAGCATTTTCTTGGGCTTTGTAGGTAAGAGCCGACTTACGAGCCAAGATTTTGGTTTTCTTGTTGAGCTTGAAGTCGTAATCGCGAGGTCTAGGACCGAAAATACGTCCTCCGTGGCGGAACAAAGGGTTCTTGATACTACCTTTACGAGAGCCACCTGTACCTTTTTGGCGATGAAGTTTGCGGGTAGAGCCGTGCACTTCGTTTCTTTCTTTGGATTTGTGTGTTCCCTGACGCTGTGCCGCCAAATAGTGTTTTACATCTAAATACACAACGTGCTGATTAGGCTCAATCGCAAAAATCTCATCGGGCAGGTTGATAGCCCTGCCTGTTTCTGTGCCTTGTATATTCAAAACGGGTAATTGCATCGCTGTAAAAATTATTTTTCAATGATAACAAAAGAGTTTATCGCACCGGGTACTGAACCTTTTACGATAATGAGGTTCTTTTCAGGAATAACTTTCAAAACTTTAAGGTTTTGCACTTTTACACGGTCGTTACCTGTTCTACCTGCCATACGGCGACCTTTGAATACGTGCCCAGGTGTAGAACCAGGACCCATTGAACCAGGGTGGCGTTGGCGGTTGTGCTGTCCGTGTGTTTGCCCACCTACACCGCTGAAGCCGTGTCTTTTCACAACTCCCTGAAAACCTTTACCTTTGGAAGTACCTACTACATCAACAACGTCACCTTCTGCAAAAACATCTTGCACAGAAAGGGATTCGCCAAGTTGTAGGGCTTTCTGAAAGCCTTTGAACTCCACTAATTTACGTTTCGGGGTAGTACCCGCTTTCTTGAAGTGTCCGAGCAATGGCAGTGGCGTATTTTTTTCTTTTGCTTCGCCAAAGCCAAGCTGTACTGCTTCATAACCGTCTTTTTCCTTCGTCTTCACTTGCGTAACCACGCAAGGACCAGCCTCTATTACTGTGCATCCGACAAGCTGTCCATCGGCACTGAAAAAGCTAGTCATTCCGATTTTTTTTCCAATAAGACCAGACATTGTACTTTTTTCGCTTAAATTTCAAAAAATCAATCCCTTACGATAGGGTTTCCGTAAGGGACTGCAAATTTAGGAAAAGATTTTAGAATAAAAAAATTTTTTCAATTATTTTTCAAGAACTTGTGCGTTTAACCCTAAATCGTCTAAAATTATAGAAACTTTTTAGCTTCAAAATTGTTACATAAACTAAAAAACATATTTATTTGTATATTTTTTTAATGAACTAATCTAAAAATCTTCATTTATGGATACCGAAATACTGGCACGCCTACAATTTGCCTTCACGGTGGCTTTTCATTACATTTATCCACCTTTAAGCATTGGCATCGGACTGCTTATGGCGATTTTTGAGGGACTTTACCTCAAAACAGGCAACAAAGATTACGAAATGCTTGCCCGTTTTTGGCTCAAAATCTTTGCTATTACTTTTGGCATTGGAGTCGCTACGGGTATTATTATGGAATTTGAATTTGGCACAAATTGGGCAGTTTATTCCAAATACGTAGGTGATGTTTTTGGCAGTGCTTTGGCGGCAGAGGGCTTGTTTGCTTTTGCGATGGAAAGCACGTTCTTAGGAATATTGCTTTTTGGTTGGAACAAAGTTTCACCCAAAGTGCATTTTCTTTCTACCATTGGGGTATTACTTGGTTCAATGTTTTCGGCAATTTGGATAGTAGTAGCCAATAGCTGGCAACAAACCCCCGCAGGTTATCATATTGTAGGCGAAGGACTCAATGCCCGAGCCGAAATCACCGACTTTTGGGCGATGGTCTTCAATCCTTCAAGTGTAGATAGAATTATTCACGTATGGCAAGGGGCATTTTTAGCGGGGGCTTTTATGGTTTTGAGCGTACACGCCTATTATTTACGCAAAGGGAAATATGTAGCCGTTTCTCAAAAAGCCTTCAAAATTGCTCTAACCGTAGCAACGATTTTCTCTTTAAGTCAATTGCTTTCGGGGCATAGCTCTGCCGATGGGGTTGCTAAAAATCAGCCTGCCAAGCTCGCCGCAATGGAAGGACACTACCCCGCCAACGCTCCCGCCGATTTGTACCTGTTCGGCTGGGTAAATCAGCAAGAACAAAAAGTAACAGGCTTGAAAATCGGTGGCGGTTTATCTTTTTTGGTGCATCAAGATTTTAATGCTCCTATCAAAGGCTTAAATGCCTTTCCCAAAGAGAACCAGCCCCCCCAAGTAAATGCTGTGTTTCAGTTTTACCATATTATGATAAGTATCGGAATGTTTCTGATTGCTCTCACCTTGTACGCTTCCTTTTTGTGGTGGCGAGGCAAACTCTTTGAGCAAAAATGGCTTTTGTGGATATTCACTTTTTCGGTTTTATTGCCTCAAATTGCTAATCAGGCGGGGTGGTTTGCCGCCGAAATGGGCAGACAGCCTTGGGTAGTATATGGCTTGCTACGAACCAGCGAGGCTCTTTCCAAAGAAGTACAAGCTCAACAAATTTTATTTTCACTTATTTTGTTTGCCGTAGTTTATACGCTGTTGTTTTTGCTGTTTTTGTATTTTATCAGCAAAAAAATCAAGCAAGGTTTTGCCGAAGAAACTCAATTCTCCTTGAAAACCCTCTAAACATTTTGAAATTATGGAAACATTTTTAGGAATAGATTATCCTACTTGGTGGTTTTTGGTAGTAGGCTTGCTGATTTCGGGCTATGCGATTTTAGAAGGTTTTGATTATGGAGCAGGTGCTTGGCATTTATTTTTCCGAAAAGATGAAAGTCGTAGAATTGCCATTGCCGCCATCAGCCCCATTTGGGATGCTAACCAAGTTTTTCTTATTATTGGTGGAGGAGCTATATTTGCAGGTTTCCCTGTGTTGTATGCTACAATGCTTTCAGCAATGTATATTCCTTTTATGCTTTTTTTGATGCTATTGGTATTGCGTTCGGCGGCTATCAAGTTCCGTAGTGCCGAGCCAATGCTTTGGTGGCGAAAAACTTGGGACGTTATCTATGCTGTATCCAACATTCTACTTGCTTTTTTGGCAGGGGTAGTGATTGGCAATTTTTTACAAGGTTTTCCTATTGGCAAGGATTTTCGGTATGAGGGAGGTATGTTTTGGAGTTTCCTACAACCCTATCCTGTGCTTATTGGGCTTACCTCGCTGTTTTTGTTTATGACACAAGGGGCAATCTTTCTGCTACTCAAAACCGAAGGAAAATTACACGAAAGGCTTACCTTTTTGCTCAAAAGAGGAATGGCTTTGTTTATTGTTACTTTTGGGATAGCTTCTATTTATACATTGGTATTTGTACCGGGAGTAGCCGATAGTTTCCGAGCAAAGCCTGTGTTTTTCGTTTTACCTGTGCTGGCTCTTTTGGCAATTGCTAATATCCCTCGTTTGGCTTCAAAAAGTAAGTATTTGCAAGCATTGATATTTTCTTCGCTAACGATGGCATTTTTGCTGATGCTTGTAGCATTTCAGTTGTTTCCAACCCTGATGAAATCTACCATAGACCCCGCTTATAGCATTACCATTTACAATGCGGCTTCTTCTGTGAAATCATTAAAGATAATGCTCAATTTTGTAGCCGTAGGCACGCCTATAATGATTGTGTACTTGCTATTTTTATACCGAACTTTTTGGGGAAAAGTGAAACTTGAAGATATAAATTATTGAGCCAAAAGCGAGTAAATCGCAGTAGTGATTTACTCGCTTGCTACAAACTTTTAGCCCTGAAATCCTATTTTCTTGTGCGAACCATCGCAGTAGGGCTTTTTTTCCGAAGCTCCACAACGACAAAGAAAGGTTTTCTCCTTTTCAATTTTTTGAACTTCTCCACCCACTTTTAATGTACAAGTACCATAAACCACCATAGGTCCGTTGGGTAGAATTTCAATTTGTGTGGCTTGCTGTTCCATAAGGTTAAGGTTTTTTAGGTGTAAAAAATAATCATCAAATCGGAACATTTACGTGCCTTTCGGCGTGGTAAGAAGAGCGTACCAAAGGACCTGCTTCTACATATTTTAAGCCTCTTTTCAAGCCCTCTTCTTTGTAATGCTCAAACAAATCGGGGTGAATGTACTCCACTACTTCCAAGTGCATTTTAGTAGGTTGCAAATACTGCCCCAGCGTAAGAATATCCAACCCATTGGCTACCAAATCGTCCATTGCTTCATAAACCTCGTCGCGAGTTTCGCCCAAGCCCAACATTATGCCTGATTTGGTACGTTTGCCAAATTCTTTGGTACGGCGAATTTGCTCCAAACTGCGTTCATATTTCGCTTGGGGACGTACCCTGCGATACAAACGCTTAATGGTTTCCATATTATGTGAAACTACCTCCTGCCCTGCGGAAATCATTGTGTATAGAGCCTCCCAATTGCCTTTTACATCAGGAATAAGGGTTTCAATGGTTGTTTCGGGGCATAGTTCTTTGGTCAGTCTTACGGTTTCGTGCCAAATTGCCGCTCCTCGGTCTTTCAATTCATCTCTATTCACCGAAGTAATAACAGCGTGCTTTATACCCATAAGTTTAATTGCTTCTGCTACTCTACGAGGCTCATCTGTATCGTATTCGGTAGGTTTGCCCGTAGCCACTGCACAAAATGTACAGCTACGCGTACAAACATTTCCTAAAATCATAAAGGTTGCCGTACCCGCTCCCCAACATTCGCCCATATTAGGGCAGTTGCCACTCTCACAAATCGTATGCAGTTTGTAGGTATCTACGAGTTTTCTTACTTTGGCGTATTCGTGTCCTACGGGCAGTTTTACACGTAGCCAATGCGGTTTTTTCGTTTTATGTTCTTTTTCAGAAGTTACAACAGGCAGTTCTATCATTGTGGTAATTTTGAATTAAAATACAAAAATATCGTAAAGCAATTATAGCAAAATACTCAAATCTACGACCAAATTTGGCAAAATGTCTTTTCCCGTAAGGCTTTTTCCTGCAAAACCTTCTACAATTTCAGGCTCTTGGGGGCTTTGTGTGTAAATATAAGCCTTTTGCTCTTGCAAATCTATCAGCCAAGCAAGTTTTACGCCATTGGCTACCCATTCTCGTATCTTTTCTTGCAAATCTTTGAGCCTATCCGTAGCAGACTTGATTTCTATCACAAAATCGGGGCGAAGTGGAACAAACTTTTCTTTTTCCGCTTCGCTCAATGCCTCCCAACGACTCCGCTCCACTACTGCCACATCAGGCGACTTGATAGACGTATCGGGCAAACGAAAGCCCGTGCTGGAATCAAATACTATCCCAAATTTTTCTTTTCTATTCCAAAAGGTTAGCTCTGCATTTAGTTCAGAATTTACTTTCCCTGTTTTTCCGCCTGTAAGTGCCATAACAATAATATCGCCTTGGGCAGTGCGTTCAAATTTCAAATGGTCGTTTTGCCTGCAAAATTCAAAAAATTCATCATCAGTGAAACTAAGCGTTTCGGGTATGTGTAAAATGGTGGTTTCCATACTATTTTGCAAACTATACTAATACATTCAAATCTACGACCAAATTTGGCAAAATATCTTTTCCTGTAAGGCTTTTTTCTGCAAAACCTTCTACAATTTCAGGCTCTTGGGGGCTTTGTGTGTAAATATAAGCCTTTTGCTCTTGCAAATCTATCAGCCAAGCAAGTTTTACGCCATTGGCTACCCATTCTCGCATCTTTTCTTGCAAATCTTTGAGCCTATCCGTAGCAGACTTGATTTCTATCACAAAATCGGGGCAAAGTGGAACAAACTTTTCTTTTTCCGCTTCGCTCAATGCCTCCCAACGACTTCGCTCCACTACTGCCACATCAGGCGACTTGATAGACGTATCGGGCAAACGAAAACCCGTGCTGGAATCAAATACCTCACCAAAACTCGTATTTCTGTTCCATAGTTCTATTTCAAACAAAATTTTAGCATTTGCTCTACCTGTTTTTCCACCTGTAAGTGCCATAACAATAATATCGCCTTGAGCAGTGCGTTCAAATTTCAAATGGTCGTTTTGCCTGCAAAATTCAAAAAATTCATCATCAGTGAAACTAAGCGTTTCGGGTATGTGTAAAATAGTGGTTTCCATACCAAAATGAGGCTTATAGCATTTTCACAAAGATAAACATTTTCAGAAAAAAGAAGGTTTAAGGAAGCACAAATTTTATTGCCAACCACCTCCTAAAGCCCTATATAGAGCAATCGCATACTGAAACTGATGCAAACGAATTTCAAACAAATCTATCTCTGCCTCTAATACTGCTTTTTGGGTGGTGATTACCTCCAAATAATTCGCAAAGCCTGTCTTGAATAAGTCTTGCGAGGTAATAATAGCTCTTTGCAACTCTTCTACTTCTTTGTTTCGCAAATCATAAACTACTTGCAAATTGGCAAGAATCTTTTGAAAAGTTTGAATTTCCTGAAAAGCTCGCAGGAGCGTTTTTTGATATTCAAAATAAGCCTCATAATTCCGAGCTATGCTTACTTTATGGTTTGCTTTGAGGGCATTGTTCTGAAAAATAGGGGCTACTAAACCTCCCAATAAACCAAAAGCCAAAGATGCTGGATTGAACAAAACATCACTTCGGAATGAATTAAACCCTGCGTAAGCATCAAGAGTTAGCGAGGGTAAAAAGGCGGCTTGTGCAGAACGTACATCAAAACGAGCCGCTTCCAATTCTTTTTCTGCCATACGTACATCAGGACGCAAGCGGAGCATCTGTACAGGCGTACCTGTGCGTATTGTAGGAACAGCCTTTTCTAAAAAATTACGAGAACGAGCAATCTTTTGAGGCATTCTACCACACAAAAAATTAATTTGATTTTCCAAATCTGTAATTTGGTTTTCTAAAAGAAACTGCAAACTTCTTGTACGATAAAGCTGAGCTTGAGTTTGCTGTACCGCTAGTTCGGTAGCTCTGCCTGCCTCTTTTTGTGTTTTCATCAAAACCAGCACTTGCTCCTGCAACTGAATATTTCTGATTACTACTTCCAATTCACTATCCAACGCCAAAATTTGGTAATACAAAGTTGCAATATGGGCTATGAGTTCCGTAACTATCAGATTTTTATATTCTTGCGAAGCTAAAATGCGAGCTTGTTGAGCCTTTTTGCTACTGCGTAACTTTGTCCAAATGTCAATTTCCCAACTACTTCGCAAACCTACGAAAAAATCGGGGGTAGGGCGAGTAGGAATACGCTGGTTTTCGTTGATATTTCCTGAAAGATTAGTGTCAAAATTACCTACGCCATTCATTGTAAAATCGCCGAATTTATCTGCTCCCGCCGATGCGTGAAAACGCAGGTTAGGCAAAAGAACTCCCTTGCTGTACAAATACTCTGCTTTGGCTTTTTCAATGCGTTGCAAAGCGATTTGTAAATCTCTATTATTTTGCAAAGCAATGGCTATCAGGCTTTCTAGTTCATCATCTTGAAAAAAATCTTGCCATTTGAGCAGTGCTACTGAATTTGTGTCTTGGGAGGCTAACTCAAAACTTTTTGGAATTTCTACTTTTAGGGGTTCTTGAATAGGAACAAAATAACGTTGGCAAGAAAAAAATAAGAACAAAATGCTCCAAAAAATGTATTTTTTTAGGCTCATAGACATTTTTGAAATGATTAGTTTTTTTCGGAAAATGACAAAACTTCTTGATTTTCTGATGTATGATTTTCGTTTGTAGTGCTTTGTTGGGCAGTTTTTTTCTTTTTCCCTAATTCAGCCATTATTACATATAAGCCGGGTATCACAAATACTCCCAATACTGTACCAATGAGCATACCTCCTACGGAAGCAATACCAATGGACTGATTGCCAGCGGCACCTGCACCCGAAGCCAAACACAAGGGTATCAGACCTGCAATGAAGGCAAGTGAAGTCATCAGGATAGGACGCAAGCGTGAGCCCGCCCCTTCTACTGCGGCTTTTAGAGCAGAAACTCCCTCTTTCTGCCGCTGAATGGCAAACTCTACAATCAAAATAGCATTTTTACCCAAAAGTCCTACAAGCATTACAAGGGCTACTTGTGCGTAGATATTATTTTCCAAACCTGTAATTTTCAAAAAGAAATAAGAACCAAAAACTCCCAAAGGTAAAGAAAATAACACGGCAAGCGGCAAGGCAAAACTTTCGTACTGAGCCGAAAGTATCAGATACACAAAGAGTAAGCAAATTAGGAATATGTAAATTGTTTGGTTTCCTGCTAAAATTTCTTCTCTCGTAATACCCGACCAATCAATCACATAACCTTTGGGCAAAACCTCCCGAGCAACTTCCTCTACGGCACGAATGGCATCACCACTACTATACCCTTCTGCCGCTTCGCCATTGATAAGTGCCGAGATATACATATTGTAGCGAGTGATTTGCTCCGCTCCATACACACGCTCCAAACGTACAAAAGAAGCAAAAGAAACCATTTCGCCTTCATTATTTTTTACATAGAGTTGTAAAATATCTTCGGGTTTGGAACGGTATTGGGGTTTGAGCTGAATCATTACTTTGTACATTTGCCCAAAACGTATAAAATTAGAAGCATAATAACTACCGATGAGGGCTTGAAGGGTTTCCATTGCATTTTCAATGCTTACACCTTTTTTGGCGGCGACTTCTTGGTCAAGATGAATGAGGTATTGAGGAAAATCGGCATTGAAAGTAGTAAATGCCGTCTTGATTTCAGGGCGTTTCTGGAGGGCTTCAATAAATTGTTTGGTAATTTGTGCTGTTTTGGGCAAAGAAAGGTCTTCGGTTTTATTTTGCAAACGTAACTCAAAACCGCTGGAATTACCAAAACCTGGCACCGTGGGTGGCAAGAAAAACTCTATTTCGGCATCTTTGATATCTTTGGTGATTTCTGCAAAAATGCGTGTAAGCTCTTCGGCGGTTTCTTTACGATTTTCCCAAGGTTTTAGGTTAATCATTCCCATACCATACGAGGCTCCTGTGGATTCTGTAAGAATACTATAACCTGCTAAAGTAGAAATAGACTCTATTGCAGGATGATTCTGCAAAGCTTTTTGAATTCTATCCAAAGTTGCAGAAGTTCGCTCCAAAGTTGAACCAACAGGCGAAGTAACGCTTACGTAAATCATTCCTTGGTCTTCGGTGGGGATAAATCCTGTGGGTAAAATTTTGTTGACACCTATCACAAGCACAATAGCCATTACAGTGGCAAGCAATGTGAATTTTTTATGAGGAGCAATACGAGCTACTATTTTTTTGTAAAAATTTTCAACCCACTCATATTTTTGGTTGAATTTTTCAAAAAATCGGAAAATCCAAGTTTTTTTCAAAGATTCTTCGCCTTCTTCGGGGTCGTGGTAGTGTGTATGTTTGAGCCATAAGGCACATAAAGCAGGGGTAAAAGTAAGAGCATTGACACCTGAAATCACAATCGCAAAAGCCAAAGTAAGCGAAAACTGCCGATAAAAAATCCCTACGGGACCCGAAAGAAATGCCACAGGTACAAAAACCGCAGACATCACAAGCGTAATAGCTAAAATAGCCCCCGAAATTTCGTTCATTGCTTCAATAGTAGCCTGCAAGGGCGTACAATGTTTTTCGTGCATTTTTACGTGAACAGCCTCTACTACTACTATTGCATTATCCACCACAATACCAATGGCAAGCACTAACGCAAAAAGTGTAAGCATATTGATAGAAAAGCCGAGCAGTTGCAGGAAAACAAACGTTCCTACAAGTGCCACAGGCACAGCCAAAGCACTAATCAGCGTAGAGCGAAAGTCTTGCAGAAACAAATAAACCACTACAAAAACCAAAATAAAAGCCTCTATCAGTGTTTTGATAACTTCGTGAATGGAAGCATCTAAAAAGCGAGAAACATCGTAGGCTATGCCGTAGGTCATACCCGGTGGGAAAGAAGTTTCTTTCAGTTCAGCCATTTTGGCTTTGATATTTTTGATAACTTCTGCGGCGTTGGAGCCTGGACGCTGTTTTATCATAATAGATGCCGAAGGTCTGCCATCTGTTTTGGAAATCATTGAATACGTAAGCGAGCCAAATTCTACATCAGCAATATCTTTGAGACGTAAAATTGAGCCATCTTTTTCGGCACGGATAACCAAATTTTCATATTCTTCGGGTGTTTTGAACTTACCCGTATAACGCAGTACATACTCCAAACTTTGGGCTTTTTTGGCAGAACTTTCCCCTGTTTTACCTGGTGCGGCTTCAATGTTTTGCTTGCGTATGGCTTGTATCACATCATCAGGGCTTATTTTGTACGAACTCATTCGGTAGGGCTTGAGCCAAATACGCATCGCATATTCTTTGGAGCCTAAAATTTCACAAAAACCTACCCCATCGATGCGTTTGAGTTCCTTAATAATATTGATGTCAGCAAAGTTGTAAATAAACTCCTCGTCTGCATTTTCATCACTGCTGTAAATATTCAGGTACATCAGCATACTATTCACTTCCTTTTCGGTAGAAACCCCTGCACGGATAACCTCTTCGGGAAGTTCGTCAATAACCGTAGCCACCCTATTTTGTACGCTTACTGCCGCTACATCGGGGTCAGTACCTACCTTGAAGTATACCGTAATGAGCGTAACACCGCTATTATTGATAACCGTACTCATATAAGTCATACCCGGAACGCCGTTGATAGCTCTTTCAAGAGTAATAGCAACGGCATTCATTGAGGTTTCAGCATTTGCACCTGTATATTTAGCTGTAACGGTTACGGAAGGGGGAGCAATATCGGGGAATTGGGTTACAGGCAACTGAAACAAAGCCAGCAAGCCTAAAAGCACAAAGAAAATAGAAATCACCAGCGAAAGAATAGGTCGCCGAATAAAACGCTCTACCATAATATTATTTACAAGTTTTCAGCTAATAAACTATCTACGGAAATGATTTTGGGCTGAACACTCACCCCCTCTTTCAAACTTTGGATACCTTCTACTACAATTTTTTCACCCACTTTCAGACCTGATTTTACGATATAAAAATTTTCTCTTCTTTTCAGCGGTATAAAACTTCTGAGCTGTGTTTTATTGTTTTTATCCAATACATACACATAGTTTTTATCCTGAATTTCCATTACCGCTTTTTGAGGAACAACAATAGATTTTTGTATTTTATTTGAAACTAAGACCTTACCCGTAGCACCGTGTTTGAGCAGGCGGTCGGGGTTAGGGAATTTGGCTCGGAAAGCAATAGAGCCTGAGCCGCCCTCAAAATCACCTTCCAGTGTTTCAATTACTCCCTCATAGGCGTATTGGCTATTATTGGAAAGTATGAGCTTTACAATCTGCTGTTTGATAGTAGTATCCGCCTGACGCTTTTTCATATACTCCAAATACTCGTTTTCTGTAATCTTGAAGTAAGCATACATTGAAGAGTTATCGGAAATCGTAGTTAGTAGAGTTCCTTCTTGCAAAAGACTACCAATTTTGAGCGGAATTCTATCTATCAAACCATCAAAAGGGGCGTGAATAATTGTATAAGAAAGTTTAAGCTCTGCTTTTTGAAGGTCGGCACGGGCTTCTTCTACTTTGGCAAGAGCGGCTTTCCATTTAGCTTCTGCCATTTTTAATTCTACATCAGAAACTACTTTTTTATCTACCAAAAGTTTAACTCGCTCTACTTCAATTTCGGCAGTACGAGCTTCTGCAATGGCGGTTTGCAAGTTTGCATTGGCGGTAGCTACTTCCGCCTTATACTCTAAATCATTGATTTTGAATAGAGCCTGTCCTTTGCTCACTCTTTTTCCTTCATCTACAAAAATTTGTTCCAAAAAGCCCGCCACCTTATTGCGTATTTCAACATTTTTTACTGCCTGAATATCAGCTACATAATATTCATAGTCTTCAATATCTTGCTCCTTGACTTCAACGACAGACAAAGACACAGGGGCTTGTTGTCCATCGTTTTTAGGGGAGCAAGCAACAAAAAAAATCGTGCAAAGAAACCAAGCACTAAAACACCTCTTAAACATAATCAAATGATAAATTTTTAGAAAAATTCAATTTAGATGTAAAACGGATAATTATTAGGAAGGGTGTTCAGAATTTTGGTTATTTTTTTGCAAAGTTAGCTAATTTTCTAAAAACATAACTCTCTGAAAGAAATTTTTGTTTGAAATTATCTTTTTTTGAAAGTAAAATTTAGTTTTGCACGAAATTTGCTTGTAGATTTGCAACTTTCTCGTTTTTCTCTCATTTTTGTTTTTTTAGGAATAATCTTTATTTTTGAAGCCCCTTAATTCGTGTGCTTATTGAATATTTTTACGAAAAAGGCTAATTAAACTTTTACAAATTGTTACGTCAAGGCTTACACTTATGGATAGTGGGCAGTGTGTTGTTTTCGCTTTGTATCTGGAGCGGCAACCGCCCCGCCCTATATGATAGCAATTTTGATGAATGGGATTTCCCTTCCATTCCCCAAGATACCCCCAAGTATCAGAAAAGTCGCTTTTCTACCTATCAGTTTCCTGATAGGCGTGGCGATTTGTTTGGCTCACATCGCAGTAAATCTCTACTAGACCTCAAACCATCCAATCTTAAAACCAACTTCAAAGTAGATTTAAACGATACTGCTCGCAGTTATGTAGTGGAAGAAAAAATTGGCGAATACGACTACCGCCCCCCCTCACGCATTACACGCAAAGATTTAGACTACTTTCAAGATTTAGAAATTAACAAAAAGTTCTGGAAAATCAATGGGGCAAATACTGCCGAAGAAACTGCTACCCAAAATTCTCGTTTCAATTTCAAGCCTCGTATCCCTATTGGAAGCAAACTTTTTGGAAAAATATTTGGTGGCGATGCCGTAGATTTCAAATTCAATGGCTTTGTGAATCTGGATTTTGGCTATAAAAGGCAAAATGTTGCCAACCCCGCTATTCCTGCCGATAGGCAAAGCAACGGCGTTTTTGATTTTGACCCCCACGCCAATTTCAGCGTAACAGGCAAAATTGGCGATAAACTTTCTCTCGCTACCAGCTACGACACCAAAGCCAGTTTCAACTTTGAAAATACCTTTCGGGTGCAGTACAAAGCCTATCCCGAAGAAGCTCTGCAAGATGTAAAATTTGGTAATGTTAATTTTTCTCCTGGTGTAGCTCTTATTCAAGGTAGCCAAAACCTTTTTGGTATTCGTACCGATTGGCAATTTGGTAAGCTCAAAATGCAAAACGTAATTGCTAACCAACGTTCTACTGCTGATGAAATTCGTTTGCAAGGCGGCAGACAAGTTCGCCGTTTTGAAATACGAATGACTGACTACGAGGAAAATAAGCACTTTTTCCTTTCACAATTTCATCGCAGACGCTACGAACCTGCTCTTGCCACAATGCCTATCATCAATTCGGGCGTACTCATTACACGGGTAGAAGTGTATGTAACCAATCGCACCAACAACACCCAAAACCTACGTAACATCATTGCCTTCTTAGATTTGGGGGAAGCACAAAGCTATCGCAATGCCCTCCCCTTTGTGGGAGCAAATGCTAATCCCAATTTCCCTGCGGGCAACCAAGCCAACAATCTTTTTGCCAATATCAACAACAATACTTCGGTACGCAACCCGCAAACAGCGGCAGACTTTTTGGAGCTACAAGGCTTACGCCGAGGCACAGATTTTGAAGTGTTGCGTGCCGCCCGAAAACTTGAACCCAACGAATTTACCTTTCACCCCCAATTAGGGTATATCTCGCTGAATACTCCTTTGCGTAATGATGAAATTTTGGGCATTTCTTTTGAATACACCTTCAACGGACAGCAGTACAAAGTAGGTGAGCTATCCGAAGACTACGTCAATCGTCCCCAAGAGGAGGCTATTTTTGTAAAAATGTTACGCCCTTCTACCATTCGCACCGATTTACCTTCTTGGGATTTGATGATGAAAAATATCTATGCACTGGGTACTGCTCAAATTCAACAACAAGGCTTTCAGCTACGAATTATCTACCGAGATGATATTTCAGGATTGGATAACCCCGCCCTACAAGAAGGAGAACGCACCAAAGATGTTCAACTTATCAAAATTTTTGGTTTAGACCAACTCAACCCTCGTGGCGATAGGGTAATAGACCCACAAGGAAATGCCGTAAAAGACCGCTTTGGCAGAGCCATAGGCGATGGAAATTTTGATTTTGTAGAAGGCATCACTATAAATACCCAAAAAGGCTTACTCATTTTTCCTGTATTAGAGCCTTTTGGCAGAACGCTACGCAGCGAGTTCAATGCCGCCACCGAAGCCAATCTGATTGGTAAGTATGTCTTTCAAGAACTTTATACAGGCACTCGCAACGATGCCCAAAACAATTTCGCTACCAAAAATAAATTTTTTATCAAAGGGCAATACGAAGGCACTGCCACAGGAAACACGGTCTTTTTGCCCGGTATCAATATTGCCCAAGGTTCGGTAATTGTAAAAGCAGGCGGCGTACCCCTTACAGAAGGTACTGACTACCAAGTAAATTACTCCACAGGGCAAGTAACTATCACCAACGATGCCGTTCTCAATTCGGGTAAAGAAATTACGATTAGCTTTGAAAAAGCAGACTTATTCAACTTGCAAGTACGCAACTTTTTAGGCTCTCGTTTTGAATACGAAGTAGATAAAGACCTAAAATTGGGCTTTACCATTGCAAACTTGCGGGAGCGTCCTGTACTTACGCGTGTAGCAATGGGGCAAGAAGCTATCAACAACACAATGATTGGCTTTGATGTAAAACTCAAACGAGATTCTCGCTTCCTAACCAAGCTCACCGATGCCTTTCCACTTATTCAAACCAAAGAAAAATCCACAATTCAGTTTGATGCCGAAATCGCCCAGATACGCCCCAATGCGGCACGATTGAGCGGAGCAGTTTCTTATATTGATGACTTTGAAGGCTCAAGAACCCCTTTTGATTTGGGCAATACAGCTCATTTACGTTGGAAATTAGGCTCTACCCCACGCCGTATTCTTGACCAGCAAGGCACGCTCTCCTCACCTCTGGAATATGCCTACCGCAGAGCAAGAATGGCTTGGTACAATGTAGATAACTCTATTTTTTACAACCAAAGCCAAAGACCTTCTAATATTTCTGCCACCGACCTTGAAAACCATTATATGCGGGTAGTAGCTCCGCAAGAAATTTTCCCTAACAGACAATTTGAAAACATTGCTGTCAATCAAAACTTATTTGAAATCGCTTATTTCCCTGACGAAAGAGGCTCTTTCAACTACAATCCCAACCTAACGCCTGATGGCAAACTGCCCAATCCTGCTCAAAATTTTGCTTCTATCACAAGAGCCATTACCCAAGAAGTAGATTTTGATAATGCCAACATTGAATACATTGAGTTTTGGCTATTAGACCCTTTCATTGCGGGTGAGCGTGGGCGTGTGATTGTCAGCGGCGACCAAGGTGCCAATAATACCACAGGCGGCGAATTGTACATCAATTTGGGCAACATTTCAGAAGATGTAATGAAAGATACTCGCCATTTCTTTGAAAATGGCTTGCCCGAAACCGCCGAAAGTACCGCCAAAGACCCAACAGCTTGGGGATTTGTACCCCGAAATCAGTTCCTCAATAATGCGTTTAGCAATTCGCCCGGCGTAAGAGGCTTACAAGATGTGGGTTTAGACGGCTTGCGAAATGCCGAAGAAAACGACTTTTTTCAAAACTATCTCAATAGCCTCCCTCCTGCGGTGCGTAGCCAAGTAGAGGCAGATGTTTCAGCAGATAATTTCAAGTTTTATCTGGACGGCGAATACAATGCCCGTAATGCCAAAATTATTGAGCGTTACAAATACTACAACAACACCGAAGGCAACTCGCCCGAAAATACAGGCGGGCAATTTACACAATCGGCTACCAACTTCCCCGATAACGAAGATTTGAATACAGATAACACCATTAGCGATTTAGAAGAGTATTACGAGTACCGCATTTCGCTTCGTCCATCAGATTTGGTAGTAGGGCAAAATTATATTGTGGATAAAGTGGAAGTCAAAGACCCACGCATTACCAAAAACCAAGACATTGTTACCTGGTATCAGTTTCGTATTCCTGTCAGAGAATTTACCGAAAAAGTTGGTAATATCAATGGATTCAAATCTATTCGCTTTATGCGTTTGTATATGACTGGCTTCCAACAGCCCGTTGTATTGCGAATGGCACAATTCCAAATGGTAGCCAATCAGTGGCGAAGATATTTAGGAGATTTGCGTGATAAAGGCTTACAACTCCCCCCTGAGCCTTACAATCCCTCTTTTGTGGTTTCTGTGGTAAATGTAGAAGAAAATGGAACACCAGCCACAGGCGTAATTCCTTATGTAATTCCGCCCGGGTTTGTGAGGGATAGAGATATTACGACTATCAACAATCGTGAGTTTAACGAACAATCTTTGCAGATTTGCGTAGATGGCTTACAAGATAGAGATGCTCGTGCCGCTTTCAAAAACGTGAATCTCAATATGCTTTACTACAAACGCCTTTCAATGCCTATTCACGCCCAATCACCAGATAACAACATTCAGGACGGCGAACTTTCGGCTATTGTACGTTTGGGCACAGATTTTAATGAAAATTACTACGAAATTGAAATTCCTCTCTCTTTTACAAGAATTTCTGAAGTCCAAGCAGTGCCTACTTTGGAAGCTCTGCAAAGAATTATTTGGAAACCCGAAAACGAATTGGATATTGCTTTGGAAGATTTGGTAGAAACCAAAATTCAGCGAAACAATACTTTTGGCTTTCGGAACAACTTATTTGTTCCTTTTACAAGGCAAGTAGGCAGATACAGGGTAACCGTGGTCGGTAACCCCGATTTGAGTGCAGTTTTGGTACTAATGCTCGGAATCAAAAACCCTAATTTGCCCAATGACGACCGCCGCCCCAAATCGGCTTGTGTGTGGTTTAATGAATTGCGTGCCGTAGGCTTTGACCGCACCAATGGTGTTGCCGCTAATGCCCGCCTGATGTTCAACCTTGCCGATTTTGCTCAAATTCAGGCTTCAGGGGCTATCCGTACCGCAGGTTTCGGGCAAATATCCCAAAAAGTTTCTGAAAGACAACTACGCAACGACTGGGAATTTGACACCCAAGGCACTTTCGCTTTGGATAAATTTACCCCTGCCAAATGGGGCATACGCTTGCCCGTATTTTTAAGCTACCAACGCCGAAATTCTACCCCTCTCTTTGACCCCTTCGACCCCGATGTGAGAGTAAAACGTTCTTTGGAAAAATTTGCTACTGATGGTGAAAGAGAATTTTTCAAAAGTCTTATTGAAGACCGAGAAACCCGCCGAAGTATCAATTTTACGAATGTACGTAAAATGAAAACCAACAAAGAACGCAAAACAATGCCTTGGGATATTCCAAACTTTGGCTATACGTGGTCGTATTCCGATATTCAGCGAAGTAGCCCGTATGTAGCAAGCTATTTGCAACAAAATTGGAAACAAAGCCTTACCTACAACTATACACGCGAGTTCAATTATATTGAGCCTTTCAAGAAAAGTAAAGCCAAATGGTTACAATCGCCTTGGCTCAAATTTATCAAAGAAACCAATTTCAATCCTTTGCCCAATGGCTTTACTGCCCGAGGCGATTTGGATAGAACTTTCATTCGTACCCAACTCCGTTCAGGTGATTTTAGGGTAGAAAATTTTGAGCCTTTTTTTGAAAAATTCTATAATTTCAACCGAGATTATAGCTTGCAATGGAATTTGACAAGAAACCTCACATTCAGCGGAAATGCCCAAGCCCAAGCCATTATAGACGAGCCTTTCGGCGAATTGAACGCACCGGGTAGCAGACAAGCCGTGCAAGAAAATCTGCTCAAACTGGGACGTATGAAAGATTATTCCCAACGCTTCAATGCCAGCTACAAATTACCTTTGGATAAATTCCCTATCACCGACTGGGTAACGGCAAACTACACCTATAATGCCAATTATCGTTGGACAGCCGCCTCGCTGGGATTAGAAAAAATCTTGGGTAATAACATTCAAAATAACCGAGAGCAAAGTCTGCGTACTACCGCCGATTTTACCAAATTATACAACAAAGTAAAATTGCTCAAAGCCGTCAATGACTATAAACCTGCGAGTAAGCCCAATCAGCCTAAATTGAGCAAAGCCGAACGCAAAAAGCAAAAAGAGGCTGAACGCAAAAAGCGTTTGGAAGAAAAGCGTCAGAAGGAACTTGAAAAGAAAAAAGCCAAAGAAGCTAAAAAACAATCCAAAGATAGTTTGCAAAAAGATTCTTTGCAGAAAAAGCCCCAAAAAACCACCAAAACCAAACCCGCACCAACAGGAAAAACCCAAAATCCACAGGTGAATCCTATACTGCGTAGCGTATTGCGTCTGCTGATGAGCGTAAGAGGTGGTACTTTCAATATTTCAAGAAACGAAGGAACTATTTTGCCCGGCGTGATTGGCAATCCTCGCTATTTAGGACTTACCGATGGCTGGGGGGCACCGGGCTGGGACTTTGTAGCAGGTAGCCAAAACCCTAATCAGCGTTTTGATTTTGTAAATAATGGTTGGATGGTCATTCCACCCGATACAAGCCTTATTCAAAACAACCCTTTTCAGCAAAATCGGACACAAAACATTAGCTTTACGCTCAATGTTGAGCCTTTCCCCGATTTTAGAATTACCCTTGATGCCAAACAAGTTCGTACCGATAACTACCAAGAGCTATTCCGCTTTGATACCCTCAACAAAGTGTATGCCTCTTTCAGCCCTTACCGAAATGGTACTTTTCAAAGTACAATCATTTCTTGGGGTTCGGCTTTCGCCAAAGATAATGGTATAAATTCCGAAACTTTCAATCGCTTCGTAGCCAATTTGGATAAATATCAACAACTTTTTTCTGCCCAAAACCCTAATGCCATTACAGATAGCTCCTATCGCAGACGCTCCCAAGATGTACTCATAGCGGCATTTATGGAAACTTATGCAGGGCAAAAAGCAGGCAGTTCGGCATTTCCTCGCTTTCCTTTGCCCAATTGGCAAATAGATTACAATGGTCTAAGCAAATTATCCGCTTTCAAAGATATTTTCACAACCTTTACCATAAGCCACAAATATAGCTCCGAATATCGTATCGGCAACTATACATCGGCATTAGAGTACCAAAACACGGCACTTCTGCAACTCAATAACAATTTTGGTAGCTATGTTCAGCCTTTTGTACTAAATGCTAATGGCGAGCTTGTGCCTATTTTGGTATTGGGGCAAGTACAAGTTTCGGAACGTTTTAGCCCTCTGATTGGCATCAATGCTCGTACCAAGAGCGGTGCAAATATTCGTTTGGATATTAACCGAACTCGTGAAATAGGCTTGAACTTGGCAAATGCTCAAATTACCGAAGCCCGCAGTAACGATATTGTGATTGGTTTTGGTTTTGACAAGAAAAATGTACGTTTGCCTTTCCGAGATGCCGAAGGACAAAGGGTAATTCTCCGAAATACAATGAACTTCCGTGTAGATTTTACTATCCGAGATAGCAAAACCTTCCAAAGACGTATTGATGAAGAAACCGTTATCACTTCGGGTAATTACAATTTCCAACTTCGCCCTAACATCACTTACAAAGTCAATAACAACCTGACTACTTCTTTCTACTTCGAAAGGCTTATCAACTCCCCTGCTACCACCCTTTCGTTCCCAAGAAAAAATACCAATGTAGGTTTTCAGTTGAGGTATAATCTGACAGGAATGTAGAATTCACGTTCAAAATTTCATTGTTTGAGGTTCAAACCATTAAGTGCCTTATCTTTCATTTTTTCTGTCCGACATCTATTTTTTTACAATCCTATTTCCTGTATCTTGCTTCCTGTTTCCTATTTCCTTTCTACAAACCATATTTGAGCAATTACAAATTTTGTAAAACTGAATGGAAGAAAAACAAACAGCAAAATATTTTTTCAAATTTTAGGATTTTTTCTTGCTTTTTCGGAAAATAGTTTATATTTTTGCTAATTAACACATTTTGCGTGTTTTTTATGAATGAAGCACTATTAGCAAGGCTAAATCTCTTGGAAAATAAAGTTCGTGAATTGGTTGAAAAATACAGACTCATTCGCCAAGAATGTGCATATCTTTCAGAAGAGAATATGACTTTGAAAGAAACGATAAAAAAGCAAAGCTTACAACTAAATAATCTTGAAAACCAGTATAAAATCAGTAAACTTGTAGCCTCTATTGCCCCAGATGCCGAAAGTGCCGCAGAGTTGAGGGAAAAAATAGATGCCTACATCACCGATATAGACCGATGCATTGATTTTTTGAGCAAATAAATTATGGACTATAAACTTCCTATTCGCCTCAAAATAGCTGACAGAGAGTACCCTATGCAAGTAGATGCCGCCGAAGAGGCTATGCTACGCAGCGTAGGAAGGGAAATCAATACGGCTCTCAAATACTATCGTGAAGAATTTGAGGTGGATAACTATCAGGATATGCTCGCTATGTTTGCCGTAGATTGTATGATGGGCAAAAAAAATATAGAACTTTCCAAAACAGAGCTGGAAAATATTGTCCTGCAAAAAATCAATTCTATTGAAGAAATGCTCAATTCGGTGTTGTAGCTCTCTCTTTGCTTGCTTTTCGTGCTTTTGGGTAATTAGGCTTTTCACCTAAATACCTTAATTTATGGAAGTTATCTATATCGTTATTACCGCTGTGGTATCGCTGGTAGCAGGGATTGCTATTGGTAGATACATCTTACTGAAAATTTTTGGCAGAAGAGAAGAGGAAATGAAGCAAAAAGCCGCTATGATTATTCAAGAGGCTGAAACCAAAGCCGAAGCCATACGCAAAGAAAAAGAACTTGCCGCCAAAGAAAAGTATCTGGAACTGAAGAATGAGTTTGAGCAAGATTTGAACAAGAAAAAAACACTCCTGCAAACCAATGAAAACAAACTCAAACAAAAAGAAACTGAACTCAAAAAACTTGCCGAGCAAATCAAAAAACGTGAAACAGAACTGGAAGCCTTAGAAAAGCAACTCCAAGAACAAAACGAAATTGCTCATAAAAAACGTGAGGAAGCCGAAAAATTACGCCTTTCGCAAGTAAAGCAATTGGAAAAAATTGCCGAAATGACCGCCGAAGAGGCAAAAGCCCAACTCATAGAATCGCTCAAAGCCGAAGCCCAAACACAGGCTTCCAGCTACATCAAAGAAATCGTAGAAGAAGCCAAAGCTACTGCCGCCAAAAAAGCCAAAAAATTAGTGATTGAGGCTATCCAACGCAACGGCACTGAATATACCATTGAAAACTGCGTTTCGGTGTTTCATATTGAATCTGACGAGGTAAAAGGTAAAATCATTGGTAGAGAAGGGCGTAACATTCGGGCTTTGGAAGCCGCTACGGGTGTGGAAATTATTGTTGATGATACGCCCGAAGCTATTATTATTTCAGGCTTTGACCCTGTACGCCGTGAAATTGCTCGTTTGGCTCTTCACAAACTCGTTGCCGATGGCAGAATACACCCTGCTCGTATAGAAGAAATTGTAGCCAAAGTACAAAAGCAAATTGAGGAGGAAATTGTAGAAATCGGTGAGCGTACCGTCATTGATTTGGGCATACACGGAATGCACCCCGAACTGGTGAAACTGGTAGGTAGAATGCGTTTCCGCTCTTCTTATGGACAAAATCTGCTGCAGCACTCCAAAGAAGTTGCCAACTTGTGTGCTATTCTGGCTTCTGAGCTTGGGCTAAACGTAAAACTTGCCAAAAGAGCAGGACTCCTGCACGACATTGGAAAGGTAGTACCCGATGAAAAAGAACTCCCCCACGCTATTTTGGGAATGGAAATTGCCAAAAAATACAAAGAACACCCCGAAGTCTGCAACGCTATTGGGGCTCACCACGACGAAATTGAAATGACAACGCTCATCGCTCCTATTGTACAAGCTTGCGATGCCATTTCAGGCTCACGTCCGGGTGCGAGAAGGGAAATGATGGAAGCCTACATCAAACGTTTGAAAGAACTGGAAACACTTGCTCTTTCCTTTGAAGGAGTGCAGAAATGCTATGCCATTCAGGCGGGTAGAGAACTCCGTGTAATTGTAGATGCCGAAAATGTAACTGACGATAAAGCCAGTATGCTTTCTTTTGAAATAGCTCAAAAAATTGAAAAAGAAATGCAATATCCTGGGCAAATCAAAGTAACAGTAATCAGAGAAATGAGGGCTGTGAATTTTGCCAAGTAGTCAAAGAAAAAGCGAGGGGTACGTTCAAACCCTCGCTTTTTTGATATTTGCTTACGTTATTTATCCTCTAAAACCTTCTCTACTTCGTCCATTTTAGGCATTTCACCGCTTTCAGGGAAACCTTCTTTCATCTCAAATTGCTTTTCCCAACGCTCCATTTCTTTTTTACGAATCTCCTCCGATTTTTTAGCCATATCTATCAGCACCATCAAAGCGTTTCGGTTCTTATCGCTCATATTGATAGTGATAAGCGTTTGGTTTTTCTTATTTTTTACTTTATCAGAAGTGAAAGTTACACTTTCAAAAGGGAAATTAGCACCATATACTTCCCCAAAAGCCGATTCCTTGTATTTTTTGGAATTGACAAGAGCATTGAAAAAGGGCTTACCAATATAAATGGCAGAAGCAAAAGAAGTTGCTTTTTCTACAAGCTCACCTTTCAATTTACTTTCACCTTTATTGATACCCTCAAAGAAAGATTGTTTTACCGTAATGTAGGCAACATTTTTCTTTACTGCAATACCTCCAAAACCTTGTAGCTCATAATTATCACCATTTTTACGAATAGCTCCTTGTGCTTGCTTGCTCAAAATACTCATTAGTTCCTCAAAAGCGGCTTTATCTTTGATACCCAAAGAAATTACGAAATCAACGGGGATTTCTTGTGCAAGAATATTGGCATCAAAATTCACTTTTTCGCTTACACCAAAAATCTCACCTGTGAGAGCTTTTGCAAGCAATTCACCTTTCAGACCCGCCTCTTTGAGGCTGTTATCTACTTCGGCGGCTACACCTTTTTCTTGCAAAAGTTTCCAAATTCCTTCTAAATTCAAGGCTATGCTAAAACCTGTGCTGGCTTCTGCAAAAGGGATATTTTTAGTCAAGTCATCAGAAATGCTTTTACGAGCAATTTGGTCATTCATTTTTTGCATATAATCATTACCCGAATAGTCTATAGCAGTTGTGATTTTACCTTTTTCAAAATTGAAACCCAAAACCATATAACTATCTTTGGTATCGGCTGCCATACTCAAAGCCAAAGCCGCTTGCATATTGCCTTGTGTGCCTGCTTTGGCAGTTTTATCGGCATCTATCCACATCAAAATATCGTAATTTTTCCCGAGAGCTTCTTTGAAAGAGGCGTTGCTAAGAAGGCTCTCACTCTCACTCATTGAAAAATACTTCTTCATGTCTTCATCAGAAGGCTTTTCTGAACGCAAAAGAGCGATTTTACCTTGCCAAGCAATTTTATTTCCATTGCTGAAAGTAGCGATTTTGATTTTGTCTTTGTCGTTAATTTCAGGCTTTTTTTCACCTGTTTCTTGCCAAAAGGCATCATCTTTCAAGAATTTCAAGAACTTTTCTTCATTATCCAAAGCGAAGGCAAGTCCGCCAATGGGTTCTTCTTTTTCTACATCAATGAGAAAAATATAGGCACTATTGAGTAAATCAATACCTGAATCCAAGAATTTTTTAGCAGTTTTTGAGTTTTTCTTGGCTTCTTCGCTACCTTGTCCCATATTTTTCAAGTTTTCTTCACTTACAAGCTCTTGCAAAGAAATAGTTTTGCTTGTAAGGCTTTTCATATCCACTTTGAACACAATACCTGCATTTTTAGGAATGAGTTTGCTATGCTCAGGAGCAGATGATTTTTTACAAGAAGCTATCAGAGCTACTGCCAAAAGCAGTAAGGTTGTACGAAAGAGATTTCGTTGTATCATAATTTTCTATTTTTGAGGTTGATTTTTGTGGTAAAAGTCTTAATATTTTGGCTAAAATCCAAGAAAAACTTACATTCTTTCAGGCACTTCTATACCCAACAGATACATTCCTTGCTTAATGGTTTCGGCTGTCAGTTTGCACAAAAGCAAACGGAATTGCATTGCTTCTGCATTTTCGGCTTTCAGAATAGAACATTCGGCATAGAAAGTGCTGAAAATTTTACAAAGTTCATAAACATATTGAGCCAAAATATAAGGGGCATATTTTTCAACAGCACTTTGTAAAGCATTAGCGTATTCAGAAAGTTGATACACCAAACTTATTTCCAAAGGGTGCAAATCTGTATAAGTTTCCCAAGAAGCGTTATTCGTGTTGCTTTCTTGTGCCTTACGCAATACTGAGCAAATACGTGCGTGTGTGTATTGGATAAATGGGGCGGCATCACCTTCAAAACTCACCGATTCTTCGGGGTTGTAAAGCATTTTCTTATGAGGGTCTATTTTGAGCAAAAAGTATTTCAAAGCCCCCAAGCCAATCATTTCAAAGAGTTTTTCTTTTTCTGCCTCCAAAAATGAGCCTTCTGTACCCGCCGATTGCATTTTTTCTAATGTTTTGGCTTTGGCTAAGCCTATTACTTCTTCTATCAGGTCATCGGCATCTACTACGGTTCCCTCACGAGATTTCATTTTGCCTGTGGGCAATTCTACCATTCCATAACTCAAATGATACAAGCCCTCGGCATAGCTTCTGCCCAATTTTTTGAGAATAAGAAACAGCACCTTGAAATGATAATCCTGCTCATTGCCCACTACGTAAATCATTTTATCCATTTGTTGGTGCTTGTAGCGTAAATCGGCAGTGCCCAAATCTTGCGTAATATACACCGAAGTTCCATCGGCACGCAAAACGAGCTTATGGTCTAAACCTTCGGCAGTGAGATCAATCCATACCGAACCATCTTCCTTTTTGTAGAAAATTCCTTTTTCTAATCCTTCCTGAATAATATCTTTGCCGAGCAAATACGTATCCGATTCGTAATAAACGCTATCAAAATCCACGCCTAATTTGGCATAAGTAGCATTAAAACCCTCATACACCCAGCCATTGAGTTTTTTCCACAATTCAACTACTTGGCTATCCCCTTTTTCCCATTTTACAAGCATTTCTTGGGCTTTTTGGATAGCTTCTGCCCTTTTTTCTGCCTCTTCTTCTTTAAGTCCTTCGGCTATGAGTTTTTGCATTTGCTCTTTGTAGAGCTTATCAAACATTACATAATACTTACCTATGAGGTGGTCGCCTTTCAAACCACTGCTATCAGGGGTTTCGCCTTTGCCAAAAAGCTCATAAGCAAGCATAGATTTGCAAATGTGTATCCCCCTGTCGTTGATGATTTGCGTTTTATGTACCTTATAGCCAAATGCCGAAAATATCCGAGAAATTGAAAAACCCAAGAAAATATTACGCAAATGCCCTAAATGCAAAGGTTTGTTGGTATTAGGTGAGGAGTATTCTACAACGACTTTTAAGTTTTTAGCAGGTAAAGAGAAATGTTTTTTTTCTGAAAGTTGTTTAGCTAATGAAAGCCAAGCCGTTTTTTTGAGAGAGATATTCAAAAATCCTTGTACAACATTGAATTTTTCCACGATAGGGCATTTTTCTACTAAAAAATTTCCAATTTTTTGGGCTATATCAGCGGGCTTTTCGCCAAGCTCTTTGGTAAAAGGAAACACCACCAGGGTATGCGTACCTTCAAACTCTTTTTTAGTGGCTTGCAGAGCGATATTTTCAACTTTTTTTCCAAAAATCTCTTGAAAGGCTTGTTGTATGGAAGCAGTTAGAATTTCATTGATATTCATAGCAATTTTTTTGCCTGCAAAGGTAAGAAAAAATTTAGCCCAATCGGGAAATTTTTAGACTTCCTTACATACAGCAAAAATTTTTGGTAACAATTTTTTAGCATTTGCCAAACAGAAATTGTATTTTTGCAAAAAAGGCTTAACTATGGCACAACAACTATCTTGCTCATTTTGCGGAAGAACAAAAAAAGACGGAGCATTTCTCATAACAGGCGTAAAAGCAAATATCTGCGAGCAGTGCGTAATGCAAGCTCACGAAATTGTAATGGAGGAGTTCAAAGTTGCCCGCAAGCAATTTCCTGCCAAGCCCAATTTGCTCAAACCTGTGGAAATTAAAAAATATTTAGACCAATACGTAGTAGGACAAGATGATGCCAAAAAGGTGCTTTCGGTGGCAGTCTATAACCATTACAAAAGAATTATACACGCCGAAAATCGTCAGAAAGAGGAAATTCAGGTAGAAAAGTCTAATATCATAATGGTAGGACGCACTGGCACAGGGAAAACCTATCTGGCTCGCACCCTTGCCAATCTTTTGCAAGTGCCTTTTGCCATTGCCGATGCTACCGTTTTCACAGAAGCAGGATACGTGGGCGAAGACGTAGAAAGTATTTTATCAAGGCTCTTGCAAGCCGCCGATTTCAATGTAAAAGCCGCTGAAAAAGGCATTGTTTATATTGATGAAATTGATAAAATAGCTCGCAAAGCCGATAACCCTTCTATTACGCGTGATGTGAGCGGTGAGGGCGTACAACAAGGTTTGCTCAAACTTTTAGAAGGTTCTATCGTGAATGTACCGCCCCAAGGTGGCAGAAAGCACCCCGAACAAAAAATGACTCCCGTGAATACTGAAAACATTTTATTCATCTGTGGGGGGGCTTTTGATGGCATTGAGCGTATCATCGCTAAGCGTATGAATACCAACCCTATTGGTTTTACGAATGAAAAAAATAACCTAGTACAAGATACCGAAGACCTCTTGCAATTTGTAACCCACCAAGACCTCAAAACTTTTGGGCTTATCCCCGAACTTTTAGGACGTTTGCCTGTGGTTACCAGCTTAGAACCGCTTTCACGCGATACGCTCAAAAAGATTTTATACGAACCCAAAAACGCTCTTACTAAGCAGTATCAAAAACTTTTTGAAATGGAAGGAATTAGACTGATATTTGAGGAAAGTGCTTTGGATTATATCGTTGATAAAGCCACTGAACTCAATCTCGGAGCCAGAGGTTTGCGTTCTATTTGTGAAGCTATTATGAATGACGCAATGTTTGAGCTACCTTCACAAAAGGATATAAAAGTTCTTGAAATAGATGCCGATTACGCCGCCGAAAAATTTGAAAAGTCAAAATTAGCTAAATTAAAAGTAGCGTAAAGGGAGCAATAGTCCAATAGTTCAAAAGTTCAAAGGCTTTAAGGGATTTTATACTTCAAACATTCAAACCTCAAACCTTAAACCTCAAATATTCAAACCTCCCACAATGATTTGGAAAATTTTCAGGCAAATTAGTCAAATTTCTTTGGATTGTATGCGTAAAAAATTAGTTGTACTTTCAGGAGCAGGCATCAGTGCCGAAAGTGGTATCCGTACTTTCAGAGATACAGGTGGATTATGGGAAAATTATGATATTTTGGACGTAGCCAGTCCTATGGGCTGGGCTAAAAACCCCGCTCTTGTGCTGGATTTTTACAACCAACGGCGTCGTCAGCTCTTTTCTGTTGAACCCAATGCAGGTCATAGAACCCTTGCAGATTTGGAAAAATATTTCGACGTTGTAATAGTTACTCAAAATGTAGATAATTTACACGAAAGAGCTGGCTCCACAAAAGTACTGCATCTTCACGGCGAACTGTTGAAAGTCAGAAGTACCATAGACCCCAATTTGGTGTATCCTTGGGAAAAAGATTTACATTTAGGCGATTTGTGTGAAAAAGGCTCTCAATTACGCCCACATATTGTTTGGTTTTACGAAGAAGTACCGATGATGGAAGTCGCTGCCATAGAAGCCCAATCTGCCGATATTTTTATAGTAGTAGGTACTTCAATGGTAGTGTATCCAGCGGCAGGACTTATCAATTATGTTGCTCGCGAAGTACCTAAATTCGTTATTGATGTAGAACAGCCCAACATCAACCTAAATTACTTTCATAATCTCACTTTTATTCAAGAGAAAGCAGGAGTAGCTTTACCTCAACTTGCCCAGAAACTTATTGAAATGTATGCAAATTAGAAAGCAAGACAGAAGGCAGAGTAAAAAAAATACAAAAGAACTTGTACTTATAGCATTTTTTTTGTCTTTTGTAGGAATTGCCCTTGCTCAAACGTCTCAAAAAAACTATCCCCTCAATTTACGAAACTTTGACGAAAATAAAATCAAAGAAATCAAAAAAAATCCTGAATTTGACTATTCCGAAGATATTGACGAATATAAAGAATACGACCGCGATTGGCAATGGAAACAATGGCGTTACGAAGAGCATCAACGCAATAATAAAAAAGACAACTGGAAAGCCGAAAAATTCCGTGAAAGAGATATTCCCGAATTTCCTAACATTACCTTAGGCGAAAGTTTTGTTTATGTAGCTATTACTATTTTGATTATTTTCCTGATTTTGATGCTTTTAGGCTTCGATGTGAGGTCTTGGTTTGCTTTCAATAAGAAAGTAAATGACGAGGCAATTATCATTGAAGAGAATTTAGAAGCTATCAGCAAAGACCAATTAGAGGCTTCTTTGCAAAAGGCTATTACCCAAAAAAGATACAACGAGGCTCTAAGATATGCTTATTTGAAAGCATTGCAACTACTTGCCAATAAAAACCTTATAGAACTTTCTAAACAAAAAACCAACTTGGACTACCAAATAGAATTGCGGCAGAAGAGAGCTACTCTTTCAGAAAATTTCAGAGATATTTCCACAATCTTTGCCTACATCAAATATGGTGAATTTATAGTTTCGCAAGAGCAGTTTGCTAGCATTTATCCTCATTTTGAGAGTTTTTATCAAAAAATTTGATACCCTTTTCTATGGCTTGCACCGCCGAAAATAATCTCTGCTCGGCTTTTCCTTCAATAAGCTCATAAGGAAAGTGAAATTTGCGTAAATAAAACTCATAAAGCCTGTGAATTTCTTTTCTTTTTTCCAAACTCGGTTGCTCACGCAATACATCATATTCCCAAGGCAAATCGGTGTTGCAAAGCAAATATAAATCAAAGTTTTGCTTAGATAAATTTTCTGCTATCCAAGAATGATGCCTTCCAAACACATATTCGCACCAAATATGTGTAACCAGTAATTCGGTATCTATAAAAATAATAGGTAGAAAAGGATTTTGAGTAATACTTTCCGAAATAATTTTGCTTTGCCCTTGGGCAATGGCAAGCACATCATCAAAAGTGTATTTTCTGCCCAAGTGGGTCAGATACTCGCGAGCGTATTCAGGCACCCAAATAGTTTGGTAATATTTTGCCAAATTTTCGGCAAGTGTGCTTTTTCCTGTGGCTTCTGCCCCTACTATGGCAACTTTGAACATTCTGTATTTTTTTGACTTGCAATGTAGCATTTTTTGCAAAAAAAACTTTTATTTGCGAAAATGCTACATCTATGAGAAAGCGACTAATTGCCGCCGCAATGTCTTTCTTGGGAGGCACCTGGGGCATACAACATTTTTATTTAGGAAAGATAGGTAAAGGAGTGCTTTCTATTGTTTTTAGTTGGACAATCATTCCCACCATTATCGGTTTTGTAGATGCTATTCGTTTTCTTTCAATGACAGACGAACAATTTGATATAAAATTCAATTTTGAAGAGTACAAAAAGAAAATTATTGAAGAAGAAAATCGTAAGAGTTTATTCCACAGAGATATAGGCTCTGAACTTGAAAAACTCGCCCAACTCATGGAAAAAGGATATATCACTTTTGAAGAATTTGAACGCCGAAAACTAAAACTTTTACAATGATGCTCAAATGGAAACTCATGTTTAGCTCTATGCCTATTGCTTTGGGGGTAGTAGCTCTGAAATTTTTACTTATAGAAACTTTGAATTTTGATGGATGGGTAGAATTGAGCGATATGGCTCTGGTAATCAGTGCAGGGGTGTTTCTGATTGGCTTTATGCTTTCAGGTACTCTCGCCGACTACAAAGAAAGTGAAAGAATACCCGGCGAAATTGCTTCTGCTCTGGAAAGCATTGAAGAAACCTGCCTCAATTTAGCAGAAAAAGTTTCTTATCCCAAAGATACTGTCCTGAAATACTGCCAAGAAATAGCTATCTGTATTGATAACTGGTTTTTGAAAAAAGCCTCTGATGAACAGATGTTTGCCTCATTGCAAAATTTCAACAATTTACTCAACGATTTGGATAAACAAGGAGCCACCCCACCCGTACTGGCAAGAGTTTTCAATGAACTTGCCTCACTTCGCCGCACCCTCATACGTACAAGTGTAATTTCTCGTACAGGTTTCCTTACTACGGGCTATGTACTATTAGAAGTTCTGTTGGTTGTTACTTCAGCTACTATGCTCATTATCAAGTTCAAAAACTTAGTGGCAATGAGTCTGGTGGTGTTTTTTATTACACTGGTATACGTGTATATGTATCGCCTCATTAAAGATATTGATGACCCATTTGAGTATGTTGAGGGCAAAGAAAACGTTACTGAAGTAGCTCTTTTTCCATTACACGAATACATTGAACGTTTAAGAAAGCGAATGTAATACTCATTATGCAATTTACTTGGACACAAAACGAAAAAATAGCCGTTTGGGCATTGGGCTGTGTAACCGTGGGGTTTATTGCATATTGGTTTATATCGCAGTCTGCTTTTTTGGAAAAAATTTTTGAAAAAAAATATAAACCTCGCGAAAAAGCTATCTATTGGGTAGTTTTTCAAAGATTTGTTGGAGCAATTTTTTTGGGTATCTTACCAATGATTGCTATGAGTTTTGGGGCAAAATTCTTTCCAAATCAATATGGAGATGTATTGCCTGTCAGCAACTCTACTTGGTGGTGGATTGTGGGGCTTTCGGCTTTAGTTTTACCTATCAATTACCTAAATGCCAAAAAACCTGATAATTTGGCTATGTATCCCCAAATTCGTACCAAAGAATGGACACTGGCTACTTTCCTTTGGGAATATGGTACTTGGGTGCTTTACTTATACGCTTACGAACTACTTTTTAGAGGTATCTTGTTGTTTGCTATTTGGCAAGCAACCCAAATGGCTTGGCTGGCTATTGCAGTAAATGTTGCGATTTATGCTATAGCTCATATTCCCAAAGGGCAAAAAGAAGCAATTGGGGCTATCCCTTTGGGAATAGTGCTTGCGTATCTTACACTTGCCGAAGGTAACATTTGGATTGCAGTAATTGTACATATTCTTTTGGCTTTGAGTAATTCATTTTTTTCATTTTTAGCTCAACCCGAATTTAAGTTTGCAAGAAAAAAATAGTGGAAAAAATAACAAAAATCTACTTCCGTGCCGATGGCAACTCGCAAATTGGTTTAGGGCATATCACTCGCAGTTTAGCCCTTGCCGATATGCTCAAAGAGCATTTTGAAATTTACTTTTTGATACAAGAACCCTCGCAAGAAATTATTGCTCAAATTCAAGAAGTTACGAAAAATATTATCATTTTACCTCAAACACAAGATTTTTTAGCTGAAGCTCACAAGGTTGCACAAAGTTACCTCGTAGGCAAAGAAATTGTAGTTTTAGACGGCTACTACTTTCAAACGGATTATCAAAAGATTATCAAAGCAAAAGGTACAAAATTAGTTTGTATAGATGACCTACATGCTTGGCATTTTGTGGCTGATGTAGTAATTAACCATGCAGGGGGCGTACAAGGGAGCGACTACTCTTGCGAACCTTACACAAAGTTATGTTTGGGTTTGGAATATGCTCTTTTGCGAAAACCTTTTTTAGAAGCCGCCAAACAAGAACGAAACATTGAAAAAATTGAAAATGTATTTATTTGTTTTGGCGGTAGCGACCCACATAATTTCACCGAAAAAGCTCTCAAAGCCTGCATAGAAGCACAGATTTTCAAAGAAATTCACGTGGTGGTGGGGAGTGCTTATACACACTTTGAAAGTCTGAAAAATTTGACTATTCAAGAAAAAAATGTTTTTTTGTATCAAAATCTCAATGCACAAGATTTGTGTAATGTAATGCAAAAATGCCATTTGGGCATTGTCCCTGCCAGCAGTATCGCTTACGAATGTTTGGCTGTGGGTATGTATCTGATAGTGGGATATTATGTGGAAAATCAGAAGGCGATGTATGAGAAACTTGCTTCCTTACAATATGTAATTGCTGCGGATACTTATCAAAACTTTTCTTTCAATAAAGAAACTCTATCTATTCAAGACACATCTATTCCTAAATTCTCGCAAAATCATTTTTGGAGCATAAAAAAAGTTCTCGAAGTTTTTATAGAATTACTTATTGAAATAAGAATTGCTAATGAACAAGATATGGATATATGTTTTGAATGGGCAAATGATGTCGAAGTTAGAAGAAACTCTATCAATCAAGAGCCTATCCTGTATGAAAATCATTACAATTGGTTCAGAGAAAAACTAAATGATAAGAATACCATTTTTTATATTGGACAAATCAACAGCATTCCATTTGGACAAGTAAGAATAGATAGGAAAGGTGGGTATGGGTACATCAATTATACCATAGACAGGAAGTTTAGAGGTATGGGATTGGGAAAAATATTGGTAAGCAAAGTTATAAATCTACATAAAGATTTCAAGTGGATTGCTTATGTCAAAAACAACAACAACCAATCAAAAAGAATTTTTGAAAAACTCAACTTTACAAAAAAATCAGAAGAGGAAATAAAAGGAGAACTTTACAACATTTATATTTTAGAAAAGAACTAACCTATGCACCCAATCCACATTCAAGACCGAATTATTAGCCCTAATCATAAGCCTTTTCTCATTGCTGAAATGTCAGGCAATCATAATCAATCTTTGGAAAGAGCTTTGCAAATTGTAGATGCTGCCGCCGATGCAGGTGCCGATGCTATCAAACTGCAAACCTATACCGCCGATACCCTCACCATTGATTTCAGAGAAAACGAGTTCTTTATTGCCGATAAAAATTCGCTATGGCAAGGCAAAAGTCTGTACGAACTCTATCAAGAAGCCTACACGCCTTGGGAATGGCACAAAGCTATCTTTGAACACGCAAAGAAAAGAGGCATTATCGCATTTAGCACCCCTTTTGATGAAACTTCGGTAGATTTTTTAGAGGACCTGAACGTTCCCGCATATAAAATAGCCTCTTTTGAGAACAATCATTTGCCTTTGCTCAAAAAAGTTGCCCAAACAGGCAAGCCTGTCATTATGAGTACGGGCGCAAGCACGCTTGCAATGATTGAGGAAGCCGTACAAACGCTGCGTGAGAATGGTTGTAAGGATATTATTTTGCTCAAATGTACGAGTACCTACCCTGCAAGTCCCGAAAATTCAAATATTCTAACCATTCCTCATTTAGCACAACTTTTTAACTGCCACGCAGGACTTTCTGACCATACTATGGGCGTAGGTGTTGCGGTTGCCTCTATTGCTTTGGGAGCAAGGGTAATAGAAAAACATTTTTGCTTGAGCCGTGCCGAAGGTGGCGTAGATAGTGCTTTTTCGCTTGAACCGCAAGAGTTCAAAATGCTTGTAGAAGAATGTAATAGAGCATTTTTGGGCTTGGGGCAAGTGCATTATGGCATTTTAGAAGCCGAAAAGAAAAGTCTAACCTACAAGCGTTCTATTTACGTAGTGCAAGATATAAAAGTAGGCGAAAAACTTACTTCCGAAAATATCCGTATCATACGCCCAGGTTTGGGTTTGCAACCTAAGTATTACGATTTTGTTTTAGGCAAAACAGCCAAGCAAGACCTCAAACGTGGCACAGCTCTGCACTTGGATATGTTGATGTAATTTGTTATTTTTGTGAAAATTAAACTTAAAATAACTATGGGATTAGTATATGCCAAAATTACCTTGCTCAATGCAGGCGATATAGAAATGTATAGACGTGCCAAAATTGCAGAAAATGAAATCCGACAGGTAGAAGTAAAAATGCTTGTAGATAGCGGAGCATATATGATGGCAATTAACGAAGTCGTAAAAGAGCAGTTAGGTCTTTTCATTGTAGATAAACGTAAAGCCCAATTAGCTGATGGTTCTGTGCAAGAATTTGACATTGCGGGTCCCATAGAAGTTCGTTTCGCAAACCGAAAAGCAGTGTGCAATGCCATAGTTTTGAAAGGTGATACAGAAATGCTCTTGGGGGCAATTCCTATGGAGGAGATGGACGTACTTATTCACCCACAAAAAAACGAATTAGTGGTCAATCCCGACCATCCTGTTATGGCTCAATTACCTATGAAATAATTTTGTTTGGATATGGAAACTTTGGTAGTAGAAAAAAAGCCCACCCTTAGTAAAAACGAATTTTTGGCTTTGCAAAACCAATCTGAAAAGATTTGGGAATATGATAAGGGTGAAATTACTGAAATTAGTGGTATGAAGAATACAGAAAGACTTATTGTTGCCAATCTTTTGAGAAAATTCTCAAAAACTAAATTGTACGAACAACGAGCTGAACTTCTACCCGAAACTGACTGCTGGCTTACCGAAACCCAAATGCGAAGACCTGATTTAGCTTTTTTTACCAGAGAACAAATTTTACAATCCGCTGAAAAGAAACACCCTATCCCTGCTTTTGTCATTGAAATCATTTCTGAAAACGATAACGTAAATTACACTGAAAATAAAGTTTTAGAATATCAGCATGCAGGTGTACAAGTGATTTGGCATATCTACCCCGAACTCAAACTTGTCATTGTTATTCGTGGAAAAGAGGCTCGTTATTATGAAGGCGAAGAAATTTTTGATGCCTCACCCGTAGTGCCTGATTTTCAAATAAGTGTTGCAGAATTATTTGCCCAATAAACTATGATGAATAATATTGCCATTATTACGGCTCGTGGCGGCAGCAAACGCATACCTCGCAAAAATATCAAAGATTTTCTCGGCAAACCTATCATAGCCTATTCTATTGAAGCTAGTTTGCAAAGTGGTATCTTTCAGGAAGTAATGGTTTCTACTGATGATACCGAAATTGCCGAAGTAGCCCAAAAATACGGGGCGAAAGTTCCTTTTTTGCGTTCTGCCAAAAATTCTGATGACTTTGCCACCACTGCCGATGTGCTAACAGAAGTTTTGGAAAATTATGCCCAATTAGGACAAAATTTTCAGTATGCGTGCTGTCTGTACCCCACTGCTCCCTTCGTAACGGCAGAAAAATTACAAAAAGCCTTTCAGTTACTTACCGAAAGCAATGCCGATAGTGTAGTACCTGTGGCGACATTTAGCTATCCTATTTGGCGAAGCCTAAAAATTGAAAATGGCAAGTTGCAAATGAACTTCCCTGAAAATTTGAACAAGCGTTCCCAAGATTTGCCCCCTGCCTATCACGATGTAGGGCAATTTTATTTTTTTCAAGTAGCAAAGTTTCTATCTACCAAAAGATTATTTTCAGATTTTTCTGTACCTTTGCATATTTCAGAATTAGAAATGCAAGATATTGATAATGAAACTGATTGGAAATTGGCTGAATTGAAGTATAACCTAACAACATCTTTTTATGAATAATGACAGCTTCAAAGAAAATGATATTCGCCCAAAAAATCTGATGGGAAAACAGGCTATCGCAGCCACTATAGACATAGGAAGGCTACTAATCAAAGCAAATGAATTTACAGAAGTTAGTTGCCCTGCTTGTGAAAGTACAGATTACCAAAAAAAATATAACAAATATAGCCTTACTTTTGTAGAATGTAGAAAATGCAAAACAATTTTTACTAATCCTCGCCCAACAGAGGAAGTTCTTTCATATTTTTACAAAGATTCTGTCAATTATGCCTACTGGAACGAATATATATTTCCTGCATCAGAAGAGGTGAGAAGAAAAAAAATATTTGTACCAAGAGTTGATAAGACATTGATGTTTTGTCAAAAATACAATGTAGAAACAAATAGTTTATTGGAAGTAGGAGCTGGTTTTGGAACTTATTGTTTAGAAGCTAAAAGCAGAAATATCTTTCAGCGAATAGTAGCCGTAGAACCTACTCCTAATTTGGCTGAAACTTGCAGAAAGCGAGGTTTGGAGGTCATAGAAGATATGATAGAGAATATTCATTTTTCAGAAGAAGAGAAGTTTGATGTAGTAGTAAATTTTGAAGTAATAGAACATTTATTTTCTCCCAAAAACTTTATCATAAATTGCGGAAGGCTTCTTAAAAAAGGGGGACTTTTTATTGTTACTTGTCCCAATGGTCAGGGCTTTGATTTTATGGTTTTAGGTGAAAAATGTAATAGTCTTGACCACGAACATCTCAATTATTTTAATCCACAATCTTTAAGTTTGCTTTTAGAAAATTGTGGATTTGAAGTTTTAGAAAGTTTGACACCCGGTAAGTTAGATGCAGATTTAGTAAGAAACAAAATATTGGAAGGAGAATTTGATGTAAGCCAAAATCCTTTCTTAAAAAAGGTTCTGATAGAAGATTGGGATAACCTTGGTGATAAATTTCAGGAATTTTTGGCTGATAATGGCTTGTCTTCAAATATGTGGATTGTTGCAAGAAAATTATGAAATACTGCAAGAAATGCCTTCAAACCGATAAAAGACCAAATACCAAATTTGATGAGTTTGGTATTTGTCCTGCTTGTAATTACTTTGAAACGCTCAAAGAAGTTGATTGGGAAGAGCGTAAAGCCGAACTTCAAGAGATTGTAGCATTTGGTAAACAAAATAATCATTCAGGCTACGATTGTATTATTGGGGTAAGTGGTGGTAAAGATAGTACTAGACAGGCTTTGTACGTTCGGAATGTGCTGAAAATGAAGCCGCTTTTAGTTTGTCTTGCTTACCCACCCGAACAAATTACGCAAAGAGGAGCAGATAATATTTCTAATCTCATTAGCTTAGGTTTTGACTGCGTTACGATTGACCCCGCACCTGTGATTTGGAAAAAATTACTCAAAAAGGGATTCCAAATGTTTGGTAATTGGGCAAAATCTGCCGAATTGGCTTTGTTTAGTAGCGTTCCCAGATTGGCTATCGCTTATCAAATACCACTTATTTGGTGGGGAGAAAATCCTGCTTTACAATTGGGTGATATGGGAGCATTAGGCAAAACAGGAGGCGATGGAAACAACTTAAAGCACTTGAATACATTAGCAGGAGGGGACATTACTTGGCTTTTGAGTGAAGAAATTAAAAGAAACCAAATCTTGCAATATATTTATCCCAGTGATGAAGAAATGCAAAGGGCTAATTTACGGATAGTTTATTTGGGGTACTATTGGAAAGATTGGTCTTTGGTGAATAATGCTAATTATTCATCTTTGAGAGGATTGGACGTAAGAACTGATAAACCTTGGGAAATAGGAGAACCCTATGGTGTTACTGCTCTTGATGACAACTATGTAGCATTTAATCAGATGATAAAATACCTTAAATATGGTTTCGGTAGAACTACCGACTATATGAATGAAGAAATACGCATCGGCAGAATAACACGCGAAGAGGCTATCAAAATCACAGAAAAATTTGATGGTACTTGTGATGATAAATTTATAGAAATGTTTTGCAACCATATTGAAATTAGCAAGCAAGAGTTTTGGGAAATCATAGATAAATTTGTCAATAAGGATTTGTTTGAAAAAAATGCAGAAGGCAAGTGGGTGAGAAAATTTAAAGTTGGAGAGGATTATGAAATATAAACATACGCAAGTTGCTATCATAGACTACGACTTGGGCAATACTTACTCTGTACTAAATGCCATTGAATTTTTAGGCTACAAAGTATTTGTAACCTCCGACTACGAAAAGCTCAAAAAAGCTGATGCCATTATATTGCCCGGTGTGGGGGCTTTTGAAGCCGCTATCAAGTCTATTATTCGTAAAAATTTGGATAAAATACTTACCGAATTGGTCTTACAAGAGCAAAAACCTCTTTTAGGAATTTGCTTGGGTATGCAATTATTAGCCAACTCTTCTGAAGAAAATGGCTTTCATCAAGGATTAGGATTTATTGAAGGGGCTGTCAAAAAAATTATTCCTAAAACCAAAGCTACCGTGCCTCACGTAGGCTGGAACGACCTTAATATAGTTCAAGATAGCAAAATTTATTCAAAACTCAAAGATAGCAAAAACTTCTATTTTGACCACAGCTATCATTTTGAGTGCGAAAGTAAATATGTTTCTGCTACTTGCAATTATGGTGGTTTATCCTTAGTTGCTTCTGTACAAAAGAACAATATTTTCGGCGTACAATTTCACCCCGAGAAAAGCCAAAATAATGGATTACGCTTGTTTAGAGCCTTTATAGAAAATTCATAGGAAATGCTAAAAAGACGAATTATAGCGGTACTTACCGTAAAAGATGATATTGTAGTACAAAGCGTAGGTTTTCAGAAATACTTGCCTATTGGCAAGCCTGAAATAGCCGTTGAGTTTCTCAACAAATGGGGTATAGACGAAATTGCTTACAACGATATATCGGCTACCGCAAAAGGGAAAAAACCTAACTTTGAACTCATTAAAAAAGTTGCTAAAAAATGTTTTGTACCTTTGGCTGTGGGTGGAGGTATTAGTTCTTTGGAAGATGTAAGAAAACTCACACAATCGGGAGCTGATAAAGTGATAGTTAATCATTTACTTTTGCAAAATCCTGATGTAGTAAAAAGCATTGCAGAAAATTTTGGTAATCAATGCCTTATTGCCTCTTTGGATATAAAAAAAGATGTGGCTACCTATAAGCCTTACCATTATCTTACACAAAAATATTTGCCATATACTTTGCAAGAATGGGTAAGCCACATAGAAACTTTGGGAGCAGGTGAGTTGCTTATCAATAGTGTTGATAGAGATGGCTCTTATCAAGGATTTGATATAGAAGCCCTCAAAGCTATACAAAACTTTACCTCTATTCCAATGATTGCCTTGGGTGGAGCCAAAAATGCTCATAGCTTTATAGAACTATTCAAAGAAACCCAAGTAGATGCAGGAGCGGCAGGTAATTTTTTCCATTTTACCGAGCATAGTGTCAATATTTGTAAAGCACAAATCAACCGAGTTCAGGCTTGGGTTCGGTTGGAAACTAATGCTAACTATCAAGATAATCCTATTGATGAGGAAGGAAGACTTTTGAAAAAAGAAGATGATATTTTAGAGCATTTGCTTTTTGTAAAAATAGAAAAAGAAATTATTTGATGAAAATAAAAGTTTGCAGTCGTTGTCTTTATCACGAAAAGCACCCTTTGTATCTTACTTTTGATAAGGAAGGAGTATGCAGTGGCTGTCGTGTTCACGAAGAAAAAGATATTTTGAATTGGCAAGAGCGTGCCGAAAAACTGAGGAGTATTCTTGAAAACTATCGCAACCAATCGGGTAATAATTACGACTGCATTATTCCTGTGAGTGGTGCAAGAGATAGTTATTTTATTGTGCATACCATCAAAAATATATTTGGTATGAACCCGCTGCTGGTTACCTACAATAAGCAATACAATACCGATGTCGGGGTGCGTAACTTGGCTAATCTTCGTATTCAGTTTGATTGCGATATAATGACTCTTTCAGTAAATCCTGAAACCTTAAAGAAAATCACAAGAGCTACTTTCAGACGCTTGGGCAGTATCTATTGGCATTGTTTGGCAGGGCAAACGGTTTTTCCTGTACAAATTGCAGTAAAATTCAAAATCCCTTTGATTATTTGGGGGGCTCATCAAGGGATTGACCAAGTGGGTATGTTTTCGCATCTTGATGAAGTAGAAATGACCAGAAAATACAGAAAAGAACACGACCTAATGGGGCTTGAAGCAGAGGACTTGATTGATGATTTTGATGAAATTACCGAAGAGGACATCAAACCTTTTATGTACCCCGATGATAAAGAATTGGAGCAAGTTGGTGTAAGGGGAATTTATCTAAACAATTACATTCGTTGGGACACCAAAGCCCAGCACGAAAAAATGATTGAACTATACGACTACGAAACACATAAACAAACCCGAACTTTTGATACTTACAATGATGTAGATTGTTGGAACTATTCTGATGTTCACGATTTTATTAAATTTGTAAAGCACGGCTATGGCAAAGTAACCGACCACGCTTGCCGAGAAATTAGGCTTCGCAGAATGACAAGAGAAGAAGGTTTAGCTTTAGTAGAACAATACCAGTACAAAGAACCTGAAAATTTGGAACTTTTTTTGAATTGGTTAGGCATTACGAAAAATAGTTTTTATTATATTCTAGACCAGTACCGCAACCCTATTTTTTGGGAAAGAGATGAAAATTGGCAATGGCGTTTCAAAAAAGAGGTTTTTGAACAACCTACTCCCGAACACATTGAAAATGCCAGATTAGAATTAAAAGAAAAAAATACTAATTTTGTACTTACAAGAGAAAAACACAGCTCAGACCACAAAAATAAATATATCATTATCGGTAAAGGAAAGTAATTTATGCAAATTGAGCAAAAAACATATATTTTAGAAGCACCTAAAAAGTTAATACTAAAAACAGACTTTATTGATACCGATAAGTTAAGCCCCAAACAAATAGTAGCTCAAACTCTTTTTTCAGCTATTTCTACGGGTACGGAATTAGCAGCTTATTTGGGAGTAGAACCTCTTAGAGAAGGAAAAGCCTATCCTCGCTTGCTCGGATATTGTAATTTAGCCAAAGTAGTACATAAAGGAAAAGATATTAACAACATAGAAATTGGAGATTTTATTTTAACCTTTCAATCTCATAGGAATTCTTTTGTTTTGAATGAAAATGATTTTTTCATTTTACTAAAAAATATAGATGAGGCATCAGTGCAAAAATTCACTTTCGCTTATCTTTATCATTTAGGCTATCACGCTCTACTTACTGCCTCTGCCAAAGCAGGGCATAATGTAGGAATTATTGGTATGGGAACGCTTGGATATACCACAGCTACAATGGCTTGCTTGGCTTCTTGTAATGTGTTTGTGTTTTCCAACCAGTCTGATATAACTTTTCCAAATGTTCAGGTCTTTCCCAAAAATATTGAAAGTTTAGATAAAATAAATCTTGAAACTAATAACATAGGTTTAGATATTGTAATAAACACCTCAAACACTTGGGAAGACTGGAAATTAGCCATAAAACTTGTTAATAAGGGTGGTACGATTGTAAATCTTGGTTTTCCGGGCAGGGGGCAAGATTTACCCCAATTTAATCCCCTTGACCCCAAAGAGTTATATGTAAAAAGTGTTACTATCAAATACTTGAGTGTATTAGATGAAAATTCACTGCCTTATTATCATCAAAGATTTAATATTGAGAGAAACTTGCAATATATTATCCGTTTAATAAAAACAGGCAAAATAAACGTTGAGGAAATTTGTTCAGAAAAAATATCTTACGATAAATTAGAAAACCAGTATGAAAAATACGCAGAGCAAAGAACCAAGCAGATGTATTCAACACTTTTAATTTGGTAAGAAATGAAATTAAATTACGGCTTAATAGGATTAGGGAGAATGGGAGCAGAACCTTCCACAAGAATAGAGCATTATATGAAAAATATCAATGATTGGTTACCTGTAAGCCACGCCGAAGTAGCTCTCAAATTATCTGATAGATTAAATTTTATAGCTTTATGCGATAAAAACAAAGAACGACTTAAGCATTTCTCTCAAATGTATGAAGTTCAGCATACTTACGATGATTATAAAAAAATGTTGGATAGTCATTCCTTTGAATTTATTTCTATTGCTACCCGAAGTGATGTCAGAGCCGATATTATAAAGTATGCTATTCAGAAAGGTATAGCGGGAATTTATGCAGAAAAGCCTTTTGTTCAAAGTCTTAAAGACTGCAAAGAAGTGCTGGCAATAGCCAAAGAAAAAAATGTGAAATTAGCCTTAGGTACTACTCGGCGGGGAATGGCTATTTATAGAAAAGCAAAAGAGCTTATAGAAAGCAGTCAGTATGGAAGTTTAGAACATATATCCATAGAGTATGGTGTAAATACTCTGATGTGGAATCACCCCCATTCAGCGGATATGATTGTGTATTATGCAGGAAATAATACAGCTATCCATAGCATACAAGCTAATGGCTACTACAACAACATACAAAATGATAAATTTATAGATGACGATTTGAATGTAAAGTCTGCTTATATTGAGTTTCAAAATGGAGTATCAGCTTCCTTTGTTGCTGGTAAAGGATATAACATCAGGCTATTTTTATCGGAAGCTATTATTACTATCGTAGGTGATGGCTATTGCTTAGATATTGAAAAAAAAGGCAAAAATCCTTATTATTTTCACGAAAGAGAGCGTATTTTTTTAGAAAAAAGTATCAGCGGAGCCGAATACATTTTTAATGCTCTCGTGAGTAGCTTGATTGATAGGACAGAATTTAATATCTTTACCTACGAAGAAATCTTGAAAGGAAACGAAATTATTTTTGGCATAGCTGAATCAATTATGAGAAAGGGAAGTATTATTTCGCCACAAGAAATAGACGAAGAGAGAGTAATAACTGGCAAATTTAATGGTTTGAGTGCATAAATTTCTAATATATGCAAGACACTCCCGATTTTATTCGTCAGAAGCAGTTTGAAATTATTGCTCAAAAAAGCGATGCCGAAAAATTACAAATGACTATGGAAATGATAGAATTGAGTTTGCAAATGGCTTACAATTTAATCAAAGGGCAAAATCCTCATTTCTCTCACAGGGAAATTATTGCCCATAGATTTGAAATGCTGTATAAGGATTGCTTTCAGCCTGATGAACTAGAGCGAATAAAAAAACATTTATTATTTGTAAAAGATGAATAATTGAGTAGTAATCTCATAATCCTGTAAAGTTTGGTATAAAAATGTCAAATATTGTATTAAGAGTAGAAAATCTTTGGAAGCAGTATCGTTTGGGGGTTACAGGAGCAGGCTCGCTACGCGAAGACTTGAACCGACTTTGGGCAAAAATAAAAGGCAAAGAGGATACTTTGGGAAAAATTGGAGAAACCAATGATAGGGCAACTATCCAAGGAGAATACGTGTGGGCTTTGCAAGACATCAACTTTGAAGTAAAACAAGGCGAAGTTTTAGGAATCATTGGTAAAAATGGAGCAGGAAAATCTACTTTGCTCAAAATACTCTCCAAAGTAACCAGCCCTACCCAAGGTAAAATTTATGCCAAAGGCAGAGTAGCAAGTCTTTTAGAAGTAGGTACAGGATTTCACCCGGAACTTACAGGCAAAGAGAATATTTTTCTGAATGGTGCAATTCTGGGAATGACCAAAAACGATATTTGCAAAAAATTTGACGAGATTGTAGAGTTTTCAGGAATTGGCAAATACATTGATACGCCTGTAAAAAGATATAGCTCAGGAATGTATGTACGTTTGGCTTTTGCCGTTGCCGCCCACCTTGAACCCGAAATTTTAATCATAGACGAGGTACTTGCCGTAGGCGATGCCGAGTTTCAGAAAAAATGCCTCGGCAAAATGAAAGATGTAAGCGGCGAAGGTAGAACGGTGCTATTTGTAAGCCATAATATGGGGGCGGTTTCTAACCTATGCACAAAGGCTTTAATTATGAAATATGGGAAAGTAGATTCTTATGGAGATACAGATTTTATGATAAAAAAGTATTTAACTGAAAATACAAACATAATTACCGAAAACTCATTTGCGAATATAGAGCAAAATAGAAGGGGTAATGGTAAGGTGCGATTTACTGAAATTAATTTAATAGATAAAAATAGAAATTTCAGACAAGAGTTTGAAAGAGGTGAAGAGGCTTTGTTTGTTTTCAAGATAAAAAAAGTTGATATTAGTGTTTCTGATGTTTATTTAACTATATGCTTCCGAGCCGCTCATACAGGTGAATTTGTTACAACTACTAAGGAAGAAATAGTAACCTTAAATCCTAAAAATGAAGCCATATGCTCTATTAACGTTAATACTTCACAATTTAGACCCGGTATTTATGATTTGTACTTTCATCTTGGTGATAAAGAGGTCGCCTTCGATGTAGTAGATAGCATTACCAACCCCCTTATAGTTATTGAACCTCAAAATATTGCCAAATCTCTTGAAAAATATAACGGATATTTTGATATAAAATACACTTTCGTTTGTCAAACACTATCTTTATGAAAAAAGTTGCTTTTTTTACAACCTATATACCCACTCCTCACTACGAAACCGAATTAGAGATTATGCAGAGGCATATTGATGAGGGTGATGAAGTATATCAAATTTACTGCGAACGCGACTTCAAGTCTTGCACATATAACCCTAAAAATGAAGAAAAATTCTGTAACATATGTATCTCAAAAAGATACAAGGGACTAACCAAACTTACTTCAAATATTACAAAAATAGGTTTGTCAAAATTCTTCAAAAAAGATATTCCAAATAACTTTAGAGTACATTTTAATGAATTTGAAGAACTTAAAAATTATAAGATAGATAATTTAGATATTGGAATGGGGGTACTCTCTACTTTAATATCTTATTTGCGAACTCCTTACTTTGATTTAAGAGACCATCAAGAATATATAACAAATAATCTACAAAGTGCGTATCAAACCTATTTTGCAGTTATAGAATTACTACAAAAAAATAAGTTTGACTGGGTGTATATATTTAATGGACGATTTACCATAGAGCGTGCTATTTTAAGAGCCTGTGAAAAGGTAGGACAAAAATACTATACTCACGAGAGAGGTTGTGATAAAGATCACTATGAGATATTTGAAAATACACTTCCTCATAGTATTATTTACAATCATAAAAAAATGATAGACGCTTGGAATAATGAAAAAGACGAGGAGAAAAAAATGAATATTGCTCATAACTTTTACCTTTCTCGCATAGATAAAAGTTGGAAATGGAGGGGACTGATATCCGCATTAGACAATCAGCAAGCCAAATTGCTACCTGAAAATTGGGATAGTCAAAAATATAATATAGTTATATTTAATACCTCCGATAATGAGTTCGTAGCAATTGGGGAAGAATATAAGCAAAACATATTCCACAATCAGTTAGAAGGTATTAAAGAAATTGCAAACTTTATTAAGGACTTAAATGATAATTCTATCCAGCTGCATATTAGAATACATCCCTTTATTGCAGATGCTCTATGCGAAAAAGAAGTTATCCTGCAAGCACTTTACCCTTTCAAAGATTACTTAAATATAATTCCTCCTGAATCTCCAATAGACTCTTATGAGATTTTATTTAATTGTGATAAAGTTATTGTATTTAGCTCGTCTATGGGTATAGAAGCAACTTATCACCGAAAGCCCTCTATATCTCTTGCATCTTCTCCATATCAATATTTAGATGTGGTATATTTGCCAAAAAATAGAGAAGAACTTTGGTCAATGCTGTTGGATAAAAATCTACCACCAAAAAACTTTGAAAATACTCTCCCTTATGCATATTATTATGAAACAATTGGCACTCCATTCAAATACTATCAAGCAGAAAGTTTATTTTCTGGAAAATTCAAAGGAGAAATGCTTTATGGTATAAATGTTAAAAACTTAAAAAAACACTTATTGAAACAAAATATAAAAAAAATAATTAACACGGCTCTGGGCAACCCCATATTTGAAATTTATGTTTAATACCCCTATCTTGTTTCTTGTATTCAATAGACCTGATACTACTAAGCAGGTATTTGCTAAAATAAAAGAAGTAAAACCTAAGCAACTCTTTATAGCTTCTGATGGAGCAAGAATAGGAAAAGAAGGAGAGCAGGAAAAAGTAGAGGCTGTAAGAGATTATATTCTAAAAAACATTGAATGGCAATGTGAAGTAAAAACCTTATTTAGGGAACGAAACTTAGGATGCGGCAGAGCGGTAAGCGAAGCCATCACTTGGTTTTTTGAAAATGTTGAGCAAGGAATTATTTTAGAAGATGATACATTGCCTAATACAAGTTTTTTTCATTTTTGCGAAGCACTTTTGAATTATTACCAAAATAACGAAAAGATTTTTATGATAAGTGGTGATAATTTTCAAAATGGCATCAAACGAGGAAAAGCAGATTATTATTTTTCTATCTATACACACATTTGGGGTTGGGCTACTTGGAAAAGAAGTTGGCAAAAGTATGATTTTCAAATGAAAAAACTACAAGAATTTATCCAACAAAATAAAATAAAAAAATATTTCAAAAATAAACAGCATCAAGCGTTTTGGTTAAATAATTTCATAGCTACTCAAAAAGGTGAAATAGATACTTGGGATTATCAACTTATGTTTGCTTGCTTACATGGGGAAGAATTAGTTATTTTGCCTAATGCGAACTTGGTTACTAATATAGGTTTTAGAGAAGATGCCACACATACAAAAAAAAACAATCTGTTTGCCAATATGCCTACCGAAGACTTAAAATTTCCTCTAAAACATACAACAAAGACTATCCGATGTAAAAAAGCAGATAGATACACTCAAAAAAATGTTTTCGGTGGTGGAAAGGAACATAATACGCTGAAAAGCATAGTTGGGTTACCTATCAAGGTATTGCATAAAATAAAGCATAAGTACAGACTTATTAAATATCCTGATTACAGAAAAAATTACGAAAAACAACAAGAAATATCACGTATTAGTCAAACTCCTCGTTTCTTTATCGGAGAAACGGATATCTTAGAGCACAAACTTCAATTTGTAGATAGTGCTTCCTTTTGCTTTATTTATGATGAACTCTTTAATAAAGAAATCTACAAGTTTGAAACCAGCAACCCAAGTCCGTACATCATAGATGCAGGAGCAAATATTGGTTTAAGTGTAATCTATTTCAAAAAGCTATTCCCCAATGCAGAAATAATTGCCTTCGAGCCTGATAGTAAAGTATTCAAAGCACTTGAATACAATGTACAATCTTTTGCATTTGAAAAGGTGCAACTTATCCAAAAAGCTCTTTGGAATGAGGAAACTACCTTAAAATTCTACTCCGAAGGGGCAGATGGGGGTAGAATTGCTACCCAAACTGATTTACATCGACTCATAGAAATTCCAACTTGCCGATTACGGAACTACCTGAACAGAAAAGTTGATTTGCTTAAAATAGATATAGAAGGAGCAGAAATAATAGTTTTAGAGGATTGTAAAGATTTGCTACATAACGTAGAACGCATTTTTGTTGAATATCATTCTTTTACACAAAAAGAGCAAAAATTGTATCAACTTTTAGAGATATTAGAAAAAGCAGGTTTTCGCTATCAAGTGCAACATGTAGGGGTGTTTTCACATCACCCATTTGTTAAAATATCTGAATACAATAATATGGATTTACAACTTAATATTTTTGCCTATCGCGTATGAAGTCTTACCTCAATCTTGGCTGTGGGCAACGCTTTCACCCCGAATGGACAAACATAGACTTTGTAAGCCAAAGCCCTTATGTGCAGGCACACAACCTACTGAATGGTATTCCTTTTCCCAATGAAAGTTTTGAGGTAGTGTATCATTCTCACGTTTTAGAACATTTTACCAAAACCGATGGCAAAAAGTTTTTAGCAGAATGTTACAGAGTATTAAAACCCGCAGGAATAATACGCATAGCC
>CAZZLW010000093.1:0-91990 GCA_964654605.1 uncultured Cytophagales bacterium
TAGCATATCGTTGATAAAACTAACGTTATGCCCTACAAAAACACCGTCACCAATTTTTACTCCTTCGCAAATAAAAGTATGGGAAGAGATTTTACAATTTTTGCCAATGACTGCTCCTTTCTGAATTTCTACAAAAGAGCCTATTTTTGAGCCATCGCCAATGGTACAGCCATATAAATTTACAAATTTGAAAATTTTTACATTTTCACCCACTTGAACGTTGCTGATTGACTGACGCTCGTTTTCAATATTGAGGATTTGCATAATTCTTTATAAAGTTACTTCTTCACCTTTATTTTTAATAGACTTCTGCGAAGCCTCTAAAATTTGCACAACCAAAGCCCCTGTTTCGGCGGTGGCTCGTGGTTTTTTATTCTGCAAAATGGCGTCAATAAAATCAGATGCCATTGCAAAAAGTGCCTCCGTACCCTCTAATTTAGGTACGTAAATATCGCCTACGCGATAATCTACCAAAATTTTGGTTTTATCTTCTTCGGTTTTTAGCTCGTAACCTGTGTCATACACTTTAATTTTTTCGGTAGCTTCCAAGTCGTTCCAAACAATCATTTTTTTATCGCCCCCTACAAGCATCTGCCTGACTTTTACAGGCGAACTCCAAGAGCAATTGAAATGAGCAATTTTATTGGAAGCATAATGTAAAGTGAGGTAAGCAATATTTTCAATATCGTTTTTAGTGTGCGAAATACCCACCGCTTGCACTGCCACAGGTTTTTCGTTCATCAAGTAATAACATACAGAAATATCGTGAGAGGCTAAGTCCCATAAAACATTTATATCCTGCTGGAATAGACCTAAATTGATACGAGTGGAGTCTATGTAATTTATCTTTCCGATGATGCCATTATCTATTAAATTTTTCATTTTTTCAACGGCACTTGTATAAAGAAAGATATGGTCAACCATTAGAACAAGTTTTTTTTTTCAGCAATCTCTATGAGTTCTTGGGCTTGGGCATAGGTAGAAGTCATTGGCTTTTCTACCAAAACGTGCTTTCCTGCTTCCAAACACTTTTTAGCAAGCTCGTAATGCGTAAAAACAGGCGTAGCAATGGCTACTGCATCAATTTTGGATAAAAATTCATCAAACGAAGTAGTAGTTTCTACGGTGGGGTAGAGTTTGGGGATACTTTCTAACTTTTGCTTGTCAAAATCTAAAACGATTTTAAGCGAAGCTTTTTTTTGGGCATAGAAATTTCTTACCAAATTTTTGCCCCAATAGCCATAGCCAATAATACCGATATTCATCATAACTTTGAGAAAAATCAATCATTCAAATTTGGTAGCAAGATAAAGTTTTTTGTAATTTTGTCAAAAAAATGTATTTTCAATGACAACACCAACTACCTCTACGGCTATCCTTTCGCAAAGAGTTGTAGAATTGCACGAATCGCAAACTTTGGAAATGGCAGCCAAAGCTCGCAGTCTGAAAGCACAAGGCTATGATGTTATCAATCTTACTTTGGGTGAGCCCGATTTCAACACCCCCGAACACATCAAAGAAGCCGCCAAGAAAGCCATAGATGAAAACTTTTCTTTTTACACTCCTGTGCCTGCTATTTTAGAACTCCGAGAAGCCATTGCAGATAAACTCCGCCGTGAAAATCTTTTAGATGTAAAAGCTGAAAATATTGTAGTTTCTACGGGAGCTAAGCAGTCGCTTATCAATACCATTTTAGCACTTATCAATCCCGGTGATGAGGTAATTGTTTTTGCTCCATACTGGGTGAGCTATATTCCAATGATACAACTTGCACAAGGCAAGGCAGTGATTGTGGAAGGTAAAATTGAAAATGGCTTCAAAGTTATTCCCCAAGACTTACAAAATGCTATTACACCCAAAACCAAAGCGGTTATTTATTCTTCACCCTCCAACCCCACTGGCACGGTATATTCCAAAGAAGAACTTAAAGCCTTTGCAGATATTCTTGCTCCTTATGAAAATATTTTCATTATAGCTGATGAAATCTACGAATATATTACTTTTGAGGGTAACTATTGGAGTATAGGTGCTTTTGAAAGTGTAAAAAACCGAACTATTACGGTGAATGGCTTTTCCAAGAGTTTTGCAATGACAGGCTGGCGAGTAGGCTACATTGCCGCTCCCAAATCCATTGCCGATGCGTGTATCAAGATTCAAGGGCAATTTACTTCAGCTACTTGCTCTATTGCTCAAAAAGCCGCTCTTGCCGCCATTACAGGCGACCTTTCTGCCACACAAACAATGAAAAATGCTTATCTACGTCGTAGAGATTTGGTGTTGGATTTACTCAAAGATACACCTACTATCAAAACGTATGTTCCACAAGGGGCGTTTTATCTTTTCCCTGATGTAAGCTATTATTTTGGAAAATCTGATGGCAAAACCACTATTGGCAATGCTTACGATTTGTGTATGTATTTGCTCAATGAGGCTTACGTGGCACTCGTAGATGGCGAAGGATTTGGAGCCAAAAATTGTATTCGTATTTCTTTTGCCGCCGCAGATGAAAAACTCATAGAAGGCATTAAACGTATTAAAGAGGCTTTAAGTCGTTTGCAGTAGAGCTAAAGCCTCGTTTTCTTTACTTCGCATTTGGGCGGCTTCGGCATCAGTTTTATCCCGATAGCCGAGCAGATGTAAAACTCCGTGAATCATCACTCGGTGCAGTTCTTGCTCAAAACTTACTTGTAGGTTTTGAGCATTTTCTTGTACTCTTTCCACGCTAATAAATATATCGCCTTCTATAATGTTTTGTTTTTCGGAGTTATCAAAGGTAATAATATCGGTGTAGTCGTCGTGTTGGAGATAGGCTACGTTGATTTTGTGTAAATATTCATCATTGCAAAAAATAAAGTTCAGTTCGCCGAGTTTGTACTTTTCTTGTAAAATCACCGCTTTCACCCAGCGTTTTACTTTCAAAACATCAGCAAGTTTGAATGAGATGATTTCTGTAAAAAAGTGTATTGCCATAAAAAGAGTATTTTGCCAAGGTTTGGCAATTTGAGCATAAAATTTTAGCCAAACAAAAAAGCCCCAAAATTTTTTGAGGCTTTTGGCTGTTTTTTCTATTGTTTGATAAACTTACTGGTGAGCATTTCGCCGTTTTCGGTTTGCAGACGTATAATATACAAACCTTTGGGCAAATTCTGCAATTTTTCAGATAGTTGCGTTTCGGTATTTACCAAGCTATCATTTACTACTGCAAGGGTTTTGCCTGTCTGGCTTACTATTTCCACTTTGATAGTGCTGATTTCGCTTCTTGTTCCCAAAGCAACTTTTACAAAATCTTTTTCGGTAGCAGGGTTGGGATAAATGAGCAGTTGCACTGCTTTGGTTTTATCCAAACTGATAGTTGGCGAATAGCGGAAAGTTTTATCTTGCTCCAAAACACGCAAGCGGTAATAGCTCAAGCCTGTAAAATCTTTATCCAAAAAGCCATAAGTATTGATATGGGCATTTTTGGCATTTACAAAGCCAATTTTACGAAACTCTCTATTATCGGTAGATTTTTCTACTTCAAAACCTGCAATATTTAACTCGGTAGCGGTTTGCCAAGTTAGTTCGGCTTCGCCTTTTTCATTGATTTTCCCTTTGAAAGAGAGCAATTCCAGAGGCAATGGGTTAAAACTATTGGAACTTGCAAGTGTAAAAGGACTAAAAGAACTAATGGCAGCACTGCTACGAATGGCACTTGCAGGAATAAGCGTTGCGGTAGTATTGCCGTGGTCTCTCCATACGGCACCGTCCCAACGAGCTACACGCAAGGCACTTTCTTGCCCCGAAGTAATGCCACAGCTTCGCACATTATCATAGCTAAGCTCTACAAAGACATTAGAAGTACCTCCTGTACGATTGAGAATCCAGTGTTCGCAGTTACCTACGTGGTCTAATGTTACATCTTTGGAAGTAATATCGTAGGGGTTCGGATAAATTCTATCATAGGTAGCAGTGAAATGGTCTGTGGCAGCAGAAGGGGCAGAAATAGCAATGGGAGCATAAAAACCATCATCACCCACAGGGAACACAAATGTATCATTGCCCACCTTACGAACCCAACCATTTACATAGCTATTGTTATTAGCTCCTGTGGTGGTGGCATTATCCAGAAATTCCATTCTTGCGGTTGTAGCATTAGGGGCATTTACCCTGCCTGCGGTGAAGGTCGCCGAACCTGAAATTTCTACATTGGTACTATTGAGTGTTACGTTGCCTGCGGTTTTGTTGAAAACGATATTGTAAAAACGCTCTGTACCTCCTTGCGTAGTGATAGTTTGGTTCAAACCTTCACGGAAACGGATAGTTCCATTACCTTCTTGGAAAGAACTTGCTGTGCCAAGTGTATTCTCCCAGTTACCTAAAAGATTGATAACACCATCAGGGGTGGCAGAATTGCTATCATCCATATCCAAAGCTCCTGTTCCCGAAATATTAAGGTTTCCGTGAATATCTAAACGATTGGGAGGTGTGTTGTTGCCTTCTATGATGAGTGTAAGCCTATCTAAATTGATATTTCTACACTCTGCCACTCTTTGTGTGCCGTCAAGACTTGCAAAATATAAATCTGCATTGATAGCAGTGCTACTGATGGTAGGATTATTAGTAGCAGTGGGAGAGATAGTGACATCTACCGTTGCAGTAGGAACAGAGAAATTTTCCCAATTTCGGCAATTGAACCAGTTGGTGTTAGTAGTGCCTGTCCATTTGCCTGGAACAGCCGCTGCTCCTGTTACCGTAAAAGCACTATTACATTGAGTAGCAGGGAAGTCATCACCCGTAGTACCTAAATCACTAAACCAATTTCCAGTGAAATTAATGATATTGTTGATATGTGTAAATTGAGGATTTGAACCTCTTGGTCCTGTATAGTAAGCGACACTTCTATCAATACTTGTTGTTGCTTGTATAGCAAAACACTCAATTTCGGGAGGAATGCGAGAACGTCTTCTTTGATTAGCTGTTGGAAAAGCAGTTAAATCGTCCGCTACTGTCCACCAAGTGCCTCCTTGCATTATTCCACCTAATATATTACCTTCAAAAGTGGAGTATGTGCCGTGGTTGATAAAAGTTCCTTGCATCAAAAAAACAGCATCGGGAGCTGTTGTACTCATATTTGCACCACCTGTTCCAGTTGTATTGGGGGCATTTACTCTGCTAAAATCTGAGCTTGCTACGCCATTGATAGAAAAATTATCGGGACCACCAGTACCGGGAACTTCAAAACAGATGATGGATCCTCTTCCTATGGTAGTTGTCCCATTATATGTTATTTCAAAAGCTTCTATATTATTGCTTGGAGTACCATCACAAGCATACCAACGTCTTGTTCTTACATTGGCAGGAGCAAGCATTTCATAGACAGCATTGGCATAAATAAACTTTGTACTAGGGCTTATATCTACAAGAGTAACTATACTAATTTTATCAGTAGGTCCAGAAATCTGGTTATCAAAACCTATGAACATCATATCGCCAGGTCGTAGTGTGGTTTGATTAGAGCCTAAACCTTGAATAGCAAAGGTATAGGGGTTTTCATCACTATCGTTATTAGGAATATTTACCTGAGCAGTTCTTAATCCAAGAGCAGAGGGGTCAAATTGAATTACCAAAGTAGAGGTACTTGCAGCAGGAATGGTAGAAGAGGGTAAAGAAAGAATTGTAAAATCTGAGGCGTGGGCACCTGTAATAGTAATAGTGCCTATGTTTAAATCTGATGTACCCAGATTTTCAATCGTAAAAGTGCGATTTTGAGTTCCAGCGGTTACATTAACTCCTCCAAAATCTGTGTGGTCAGTAAGAGAAGGGGTCATATCGCCATTTACTATACTTACAGAATTACCCCTAACATTAATTTCTGGACCTGTAAAAGAGGGGGGGATAAAAGTAGCAGTAACACTTACATTATCTATACCAATACCTTGTGAATTGGAACCAGTAGTATTGATATTCCATCTTAGATAAAAGTCAGAAGAGGGAGACAATGCTGTGGGAAATGTGATAACAATACCTGTTCTGGAAACGACTAATGGAGTTGTGAATGTATAAGAAGAACTTCCTGTTGGAAAGTTGCCAGATGCAATATCGCCAGCAACAATAGCAGTCCAATTATTACCATCAAGAGAGTAGTAAAATTCTATAGAGGCAACAGCAGTGTTAATACGGTATCTTTCAGCTTCGTAAGAAACACTTACAGAACTTATCAAGTCTGTAGGGTGAGTATTTCTGTAATGCGACATTAAACTTCTAGGACTAGAGAATGACCCAGATGTCATAGAACCAACAGCTCTATCTGTACAAGCAGCTGATATTCCCCAGTTGTATGTTCCTCCAGTAGTTGGAGTTCCTCCACAAGCATTTTGAGTTGTAGTGGTGCTTCCTCCAGAGAAAGTTGGAGTAGCTGTTCCGTTTAATCTCCAATTTGAAGGTAAATTGTTTGTAGAACCCATAGAGTCAAAATTCTCAGTTACAGGAGTGGTGTTGGGAACGCTAATCTGCCCCCAAGCTCCATTCCATAGAAACAAAGTTGTAAGCAAACAACAGAGTAGAATAATTTTTTTCATATCTTAATCAGTTTTGTTTGTGATTGCAAATTTACACTGCTATATCCAAAAAGGCACAAAAAGGTAACTGCCCAAAAGCATTTTTAACATAAAAATAATATTGGCAAAAGTAGGTTTAAGATGAAATAATGTAAGAAAGTATGTGTTTGGTATGTTAATTGTTAAATCCGAGAATAAATTTTTTTAGATTGCTTTCGTACTTGTTTTGCCAAAGTTTTTCTAATTCTGCTTCTTGGCTATTATAGCGTACATACCACATAAAAAAAGTATTGTTGAGGTGCATTTTGGCTAATTTTTCTTTGGTGTAAGTTCTTTGTTTAAATTTTATTTTTTCAAGTTCTGCAATTTTTTCCTGGATAAAAGAGGCTTTTTGGGCTTTTTTTGATGAGGTGTCAAGGTTTTGGAAATCTTTTTGGGCATAAAAGTTTTTTAGAGTTTGGGTAGTTTGTAGCATAAAAGCAATATAAAGCGAATCGTCGTAGAGTTCGTTTTGGTAAAATTGAAGATGGGGGCTACTTTTGCCAAATTTATTTTCTAAAAATAACAAAGCCCCCTTTTTACCTACAAAAGAAGCTAAATTTTCATTGAAATTGACACTATCTTTCAGGTAAATGGTACTATGCGTAAGCTCGTGTATGATAAGTTCGGCAAGCTCGCCTTCCGAGAGTGAGAGCATAGACGAAAGCACAGGGTCTTTGAAATAGCCCAGCGTACTCCAACCCCTTACTTGGCTAATATCAGTATCATAACCCAGTTGTACTAGCGATGCCGAATCGGCTTCGGCATACTTTCGGTTGAAATGTCCTTTGTACGAAAATTTCCCCAAAAAGCCAAATTCCCATTCATAAGGCGTTAGTTCAAAGGGTTTGCAAGCCGTTACTACCCAAAGTAGAGGTTTGCCTTTTTGGTCGTAGAAAGTGGTGTAATTATCAGTTTTTTTCAAGCCCAATTCTTTTTCAGCAAAATCCTTCACTTCTTGAATGTAACGAAGTTTGTTTTTGAGGCTATCGTTGGTGGTGCTATCTTGCAAAATTTCGCTAATAGGGCGGGTGTTCCATATAATTTGCATTTGTCCATAGCCTTGCCTTATGCCGTATAGTAGCAAATCCCAATACAAAATGGCAAGTATCAGCAAAATCAGCAAAATAATGCCCAAAAAACGTTTAATCCATTTTCGCATAGCTTCCTGCAAGATGAGCCTCTTTATTTTTTCTATTTCCTGCTTCCCAAAGTATCATATCCAGCCTGAAATAAACTCGGCAATAGAATTGAGGCAATCGTCATCACGCCAGTAGCCGAAATGGCAAAGCGGATTCCAAGATTGAAGCCAGTTCCCCACATTTACTTCAATATCGGCATTGACACTTCGTTTGTAGCTATCGCTTAAATTTTTCAGCGGATAGCCGAGTACATCATCAACATCATAAAAATTGAACCAACGAGCTTTGGATTTCCATTCTTCGGGCAAGTGGGGTATAGGAAATTCTATGGCTTCTAATGGGTGATAGCCCAACGTAAAAAAAGGAATACAAGAGCCAAAGGTGAAAAGACCTACAAGCGTTTTCATACTTTCAAAGGGATTGTCAGCCAGAAAATCGCCTGTATCGTCGCGAATAGCTTTTTGGCGGTCCCAGATATAATCAGAAATGATTTGCGTTCCAAAAGAATGAGCAATGATAATCAGAGGCTTATCTTGCTTGCCCAAATCAATATACAACTTTTCAATGGTTTCGTGAATATTTCGGTGGATTTTGTGATAAACGCCATTGCTTTTGTTGGGCGTACCTGCATAGGCTACGGCATCGCCTACGTAGCTAATCAGAAATTTTCGTAATTTGCCAAAATTGAGCGGCTCGCCTTTGGAGACATTTCGCCAAAGTTCTTCCTCTTCGGGGTGAATTTCAGTTGCCCAAGTGGTGGGTAACATTTTCACCACATCAGGGTTTTTATCATACAAACGGATTTTTTCTTGCAAATCCTTAATAAATTGATTGGCATAATCAAGGCTTTGGTTACCTATGCCGTGAATAATCAGAACGCCAAGCTGGAAACTCATAGTAAAACTTTTTTTGAGCAAGATAGTCAAAATATTCCTTTGATTTGAACATTTTTGCGAAAAAACTTTCAAGTATTCTCAATATGACCGAACCTGCTATTTTTCATTATACCGAGCCTTTTATTTTGGAAAATGGCTCAATTTTACCTGAAATAGAGCTAGCTTATTGTACGTATGGCAAGCTCAATGCCCAAAAAAGTAATGTCATTTGGGTTATTCACGCCCTTACGGCAAATGCAGAGGTTGCCGATTGGTGGGCGGGGCTTTTTGGCAGTGGTAAAATGCTTGACCCCGAAAAATATTTTATTGTTTGTGCCAATAATATAGGCTCTTGTTATGGTTCTACGGGGGCTTTATCACTCAATCCGCAAACACAGGAGCCTTATTTTCACCATTTTCCTGCTCTTACTACACGCGATATGGCAAATGCTTTAGAATTGCTACGCAAGGCTTTGGATTTGCCACGCATACATTATCTTATAGGCGGCTCATTAGGCGGGCAAATTGCTTTGGAGTGGGCTATTGAACAAAAAGAAGTTTTTGAAAACCTGCTTATTTTAGCAACCAATGCCTTTCATTCGCCTTGGGGTATAGCCTTTAATGAAACGCAACGAATGGCAATACAAGCCGATGCCTCTTGGCAATATGCACACCCGCAAGCAGGTATGATGGGGTTAAAAGCCGCCCGAGCCATTGCACTGCTTTCTTACCGAAACATTGAAATTTACAACCAAAGACAGCAAGAAACCGACATTGAAAAAACCGATAACTACAAAGCAAGTTCTTATCAGCAGTATCAGGGCGAAAAGCTGATACGCAGATTCAATGCTTTTAGCTACTGGACACTCACCAAGGCTATGGATAGCCACCACGTAGGTAGAAAGCGAGGCAGTGCCGAAAATGCCCTTGGGCAAATCAAAGCCTATGTAAAAGTGGTTGGTATTACTTCTGACTTACTTTTTCCACTTGCAGAGCAAAAGTTTTTGGCAAAGCATATCCCCAAAGCTCAATTGTACGAAATAAATTCTCTATACGGGCACGATGGTTTTTTGCTAGAATTTGAGCAAATTCAACGGATTTTTGAGGAGTAAATTTCTCAAAATTGTCTTGGGAGAATTTTTGTAAAAAATTTTTACAAAAAAATTTGGAGAAAAGATTTGAACCTATTACTTTTGCAATCCGAAAACACAATGGGGCAATACCAGAGTGGCCAAATGGGGCAGACTGTAAATCTGCTGGCGTATGCCTTCGGTGGTTCGAATCCATCTTGCCCCACTCGGCACAGCCAAGTGCCAAGACTACCTCAAAGTAGTTTCAAGCGGGCGTAGCTCAGTTGGTAGAGCGGTAGCCTTCCAAGCTACAGGTCGCGGGTTCGAGCCTCGTCGCCCGCTCTAAAATTTTAGAGCCATTCTGCAATCAATGCGTCTATCAGCCGACGTAGCTCAGAGGTAGAGCACTTCCTTGGTAAGGAAGGGGTCGTGGGTTCAATTCCCATCGTTGGCTCTAAGGTTGCAAGAGAAACTCTAAAATTTTGTTGTTTTCGTAAATTTAACCAAAGAATTTTACAAATTATGGCAAAAGAAACATTTGACCGTTCCAAACCTCACGTAAACATTGGTACTATCGGTCACGTTGACCACGGAAAAACAACCCTTACCGCCGCTATTACCTATGTTTTGTCTCAGAAAGGTTTAGCTGAAAAAAGAGATTTCTCTTCTATTGATAACGCTCCCGAAGAGAAAGAAAGAGGTATTACTATCAATACCGCTCACGTAGAATACCAGACTGCAACTCGCCACTATGCACACGTAGATTGCCCTGGTCACGCTGACTACGTGAAGAATATGGTTACTGGTGCCGCACAGATGGATGGTGCTATCCTTGTAGTTGCCGCTACTGATGGTCCTATGCCTCAAACTCGTGAGCATATTCTTTTGGCTCGTCAGGTAGGTGTGCCTCAGCTTGTAGTGTTTATGAACAAAGTGGATTTGGTTGATGACCCTGAAATCCTTGACCTTGTAGAAATGGAAATCCGCGAGCTTCTTAGCTTCTATAAATTTGATGGCGACAATATCCCTGTTATTCGTGGCTCTGCTTTGGGTGCTTTGAACGGAGAACCTAAATGGGTTGAAACCGTTGAAAAGCTAATGGACGCTGTAGATAACTGGATTCCTATTCCTCCTCGTTTGGTAGATAAAGACTTCTTGATGCCTGTTGAGGACGTGTTCTCTATCACTGGTCGTGGTACTGTGGCTACTGGTCGTATCGAAAGAGGTGTTATCAACACTGGCGACCCTGTTGAAATCTTGGGTATGGGTGCTGAAGGCTTGAAATCTACCGTAACAGGGGTAGAAATGTTCCGTAAGATTTTGGACAGAGGTGAAGCTGGCGACAATGTTGGTCTATTGCTTCGTGGTATTGAAAAAACGCAAATCCGCCGTGGTATGGTAATTTGCAAGCCTGGTACTGTAACGCCTCACGCTCATTTCAAAGCTGAAGTGTACGTACTTTCAAAAGAAGAAGGTGGTCGTCATACGCCATTCTTCAACAAATATCGCCCTCAATTCTATTTGAGAACTACTGACGTTACAGGTGAAATCAAACTTCCTGATGGCGTAGAAATGGTAATGCCCGGCGATAACCTTACTATTGAAGTAAAACTTATCAACAAAGTTGCTATGGAAAAAGGTTTGCGTTTTGCTATCCGTGAGGGTGGTAGAACCGTAGGTGCTGGACAAATCACCGAAATCCTTGACTAATAGTAGTGTTTTTAAGTGAAACAAACATAGCAAAGCCTCACCAAAAGTGAGGCTTTCATTTTAGCCTTCCAAATAGTAAGCAGATGAAAGAGAAAGAAACCCCATTGATGAAGCAGTACAATCTGTTCAAAAAGAAGTATCCCGGGGCTTTGTTGCTTTTCAGAGTAGGTGATTTTTATGAAACTTTTGGCGAAGATGCTATCAAAACCAGCCGTATTTTGGGGATTGTACTTACCAAACGCAACAATGGCAGTGCAGGTGAAATAGAACTCGCAGGCTTTCCGCATCACGCTTTGGATAACTATCTGCCGAAATTGGTGCGTGCAGGCGAAAGAGTAGCCATTTGCGACCAACTAGAAGACCCAAAATTTGCCAAAGGACTTGTAAAAAGAGGGGTTACGGAGCTGGTAACGCCCGGTGTGGCTTTCAATGATAATGTGTTAGAGGTAAAACAAAACAATTACCTCTGTGCTATATTTCCACAAAAAAATCTTTTTGGCATTGCCTTTCTGGATATTTCCACAGGTGAATTTATGACTTCGCAAGGCGAAAAAGAATACACAGACAAACTCTTGCAGAGTTTTCGTCCTGCCGAAGTGCTTTTCCCTAAACCACAAAAAACACTTTTCAAAGAGTATTTTGGTGAAGAATGGAATCATTTTTTTCTTGATGATTGGGTTTTTCAGCCTGATTTTGCCGAAAATAAAATCAAAGAACACTTCAAAACGCAAACTATCAAAGGCTTTGGAGTGGAAAATATGCCTTTGGGCATCGTAGCGGCAGGAGCTATTTTACACTATCTTGCCGAAACCGAACATCATCAGGTAAGCCACATTTCGCAACTGGCTCGGCTGGATAGCGACCGCTATGTATGGCTGGATAAATTCACTATTCGTAATTTGGAACTGCTTTTCCCACAGCAGGAAAAAGGTGTTTCTTTGGTTGAAATTTTAGACCATACCCAAACACCAATGGGGGCAAGGTTGCTTCGCCGTTGGATTGCAATGCCTCTTAAAGAAATTCCTAAAATTCAGGAAAGGCTTACCATTGTAGAGTGTTTTTATCAGAATTCTGAAATATTAGAGCAAATTCGTCAGGTTTTAAGTCAAATTGGCGATTTGGAGCGATTGACTTCTAAAATAGCCTCTCGCCGTATTACACCCAAAGAATTGGTATTTTTCAAAAAATCTCTTCTGCAAATTGAGCCTATACGCAAGCTAATGGAAAGCATTTTGCCTCAAACTAGTGAGAATGTTCAAAGTATTTTGCAGAAATTTATTCATAGCTTGCGTCCTGTGGGGCATATTGCAGAAAAAATTGAACTTACCTTGCTTGATGACGCCCCTTCGCAAAGCAATCAGGGGAAAATGATAAAGAAAGGTATTAGTGCCGAATTAGACGAACTTCATCATTTACTTCACTCAGGCAAAGAACATTTGGAAGGTATTGCCCAAAGAGAAATTGAACGCACAGGCATTGCGAGTCTTAAAGTGCAGTTCAATAAGGTTTTTGGTTTTTATTTGGAAGTTTCCAATGCCAACAAGCACAAAGTTCCTGCTGATTGGATTCGTAAGCAAACGCTTACCAATGCCGAACGATACATTACCGAAGAAATTAAAATCTATGAGGAAAAAATCCTCACCGCCGAAGAAAAAATCAATACAATTGAGCAAAATTTATTTTTTGAACTCGTTGAGTTTTGTGCCGCTCATATTGCTGATGCCCAACACAATGCAAGAGTTTTGGCAGGCATAGATGTACTGAGCAACTTTGCTTATTGTGCTTTGAAATACGCCTACAATCGTCCTGAAATCAACGATAGTGATGTGTTGGATATTCGGCAGGGCAGACACCCCGTTATTGAACGACAGCTACCTTTGGGCGAGCAGTATATCCCGAATGATGTGTATTTAGATGCCGAAAGTCAGCAGATTATCATTATCACGGGTCCGAATATGGCGGGCAAATCGGCTCTTTTGCGTCAAACGGCTCTTATTGTACTTTTGGCTCAAATTGGCTCTTTCGTTCCTGCACAAAAGGCTACTATTGGCATTGTAGATAAAATTTTTACGCGTGTAGGGGCTTCAGATAATCTTTCCAAAGGAGAATCTACTTTTATGGTAGAAATGACCGAAACTGCCAGCATTATGAACAATTTGAGCCACAAAAGTCTTATTTTAATGGACGAAATCGGCAGAGGTACAAGTACCTATGATGGCATTTCTATTGCTTGGAGTATCATTGAATTTCTGCATAATCACCCTACGGCACGTCCTAAAACCCTGTTTGCTACCCACTATCACGAACTCAACCAACTTGCCGAAGATTTACCAAGAGTAAAGAATTTTCACGTTTCGGTGCTGGAAGAGGGAAATAAAATCATCTTTTTGCGTAAATTACAGCCCGGAGGCAGTGAGCATAGTTTTGGTATTCACGTAGCACAAATGGCGGGTATGCCTGCCCCCATTGTACAAAGAGCAAGCGAGGTTTTAGAGCATTTGGAAAAAGAGAAAATTCATCAAGAACTGCACGAAAAAATCAGTGAAATGCCTAAGCAAACGCAAACCATTACACAGCTATCTTTGTTTGAACCCTACAACCCTGAACTGGAAAAGGTGAAAAAGTTTTTCAAAGAAATAGATTTGAACATTCTCACGCCCATTGAAGCTCTTATCAAACTCAATGAACTGAAAAAAATGATGTTTGATTGAGGAAAAAGAAAGGTAGTTGCAGTAAGGAAACAGGAAACAAGAGGCAGGAAACAGGATTGAGAAAATTGGATATATTTAGACGGAGTAAAACTTTTACCTAAAACTCTTAACCTTCAAACTTTTTGAACGTAAAATTACAAAGAATACAGGTACAAGACCTCAAACATTTGAACCCTAAACCCTTGAACTTTATATGAATGAACTACTTGCTTTTGGGCTACTGGCTTTTACCTCTTTTTTTACACTCATCAACCCTTTGGGCACAATGCCCGTGTATATGACAATGACGGCTACGCTTAGCGAAAAAGCTCGTGCCAAAACGGCTCGGAAAGCCTCTATCGTTGCTTTTCTGACAATTGTTCTTTTTGCTTTTTCGGGAGAGTTGCTTTTTAATTTTTTTGGAATTTCGGTGAATAGCTTTCGTGTAGTAGGTGGCATTATTTTTTTCCAAATGGGAATGGATATGTTGCAAGCAAGGCTGGCAAGAGTGAAAGTGAGCGAAACAGAAGTGAAAAGCTATGTAAATGATATTTCCATTACTCCGCTGGCTATCCCAATGATTTGCGGACCAGGGGCGATTAGCAATGCCATTGTGCTAATGGAAAAAGCTAAAACCTTGGAGATGAAAATAGTTTTGATTTCAGCAGTTTTGGTGGTAATGCTACTGACTTACATTATTTTGTATGCCTCTTCGCGTATTATTAAATTTTTGGGGGAAACAGGCAACAACGTAATGATGAGAATTATGGGACTGATAGTAATGGTGATTGCCGTAGAGTTCTTTTTCAGCGGTCTGAAACCTATTTTGCAAGAAATTTTTAAGGTACAATAATAGTGGGTTCAAGAGTTGGAAATCAAAAGTTAATGGCTCAAGTTGTATTTCCTACTCTTTATTTGCTGTTTCCTACCTCTCTATAAAAATTTACTCTTCGGGTAAAGGTGGCAGTTCGGCGTCTTTTACTTTACAAGAAAAGCGTGCCGCATTGATTTTCTTGACTACTTCCAGAGATGTAGCCTGCTCGGCAGAAAGTTTTTCTAAAACTTTTTCCTCTTTGGCAATTACTTCGCCTTGTGTATCAAAATAAGACACTACAATCACTACTTTTTGAAGCTCTAAATCTTTGTTTCCATTGAAAATTTCTACATTGATTTTGTATTCGCCAAGTTGGTTGCTTACAAACTGCCCATCTACAATGATATTTTTGAGTGCTTTTTCTTTGCGTTCTTTCTCCAATTTCTTACGCTCTTCTTGCTTTTTCTTTAAGCTATCTTTTTGGCGTTCTTCCTCGCTTTCTTCTTTTTGTTTTTCTTTCTCTTCTTGCTGTTTGGCTTCTGCGAGTTTGGTGTAGTCGGTGGTATCTCTGGACTGCTGAACCACTACGGGGTTTTCACCCTGAAAAGTAGCAACTTGTGGCTTCTTTTGCTGATTTTTGGCGATAATTCGCAAGCCCCACCAAGCCCCACCAAAGAAAAGAACTATAATGCCAATACCTACCAAAGAAGAAACCCAAGCATTCTTTTTCGGAGGCTCTTGGTGAGTTATTTCAAAAATAGCGTGTTGCAGGTCGTTTTGCAGTTCTTCGCAGGTCTGATAGCGTTGATAGGCTTCGCTGGCACAAGCCTTTTGGATAACCTTGTGCAGTTCTGCCGAAGGATTGGGAAAAAGGTACGCCAGCAACTTGCCGAGCATAAAAATATCGGTACGTGTGTCTGTGAAGCCACCTTGCAATTGTTCGGGAGCTGAAAATGGAGAAGGGCTGGGCGAGAGTTGTATAAAACCAAAATCGTTCAGAAATACTTTGTTTTCGGGAGTTATGAGAATATTGGAAGGGCTAATGTGTAAATGACAAACTCCTTTTCGGTGGCTGTAAGCAACTGCTGAAAGAATTTGCAAGAAAATATCTTTTCGCTTTTCGGTAGAAGGGTTGCTTTGCAAAAATTTATCCAAAGTAATGCCATTTACGTAATCGTACACAAAAAATATCCCTTGCGAATTTTCCAAGTAGTCGTAAAGTACGGGAATGTGTCCGTGTTCAAGTTCGGCATTCTGAACGGCTATTTGGCGAAGTTGGAGTTTTTGCTGTTCGGTTTGCAAAAATTCGTTTTTAAGTTGTTTGATACGCACACTGCGAGGCAGACTTTGGTGCTTGGCAAGCCAATTGCGAGCCGTATTGCTTTCTGCTATCAAAGATTGTATCTGATACTGATAAAAATTTTGACCGATTTTCATTACAAAAATTTTCTGCAAAGGTACAGAAAAATTACTTTGCTCAAAAAAAGAATTTATATGTTTGCATATTTTAGCAAGATTACGTAATCTTGTCATCACGCTTCTAAAATACTGCAATTATGGAACATCTAAAACCGCTCAATAAACTTTTAGTTGCCAATCGTGGAGAAATTGCTATCCGTATTTTTCGTGCCGCTTCGGAGCTGAAAATCCGCACCGTAGCAATTTATACCTATGAAGACCGCTATTCTTTGCACCGCTTCAAAGCCGATGAAGCCTATCAGATAGGCAAAGATGATGAGCCTTTGCGTCCTTATCTTGATGTAGAGGAAATTATAGCTCTTGCCAAAAAGGTAAAAGCCGATGCCATTCACCCAGGTTATGGATTTCTTTCAGAAAATGTAAATTTGGCAAGGCGTTGCCGCGAAGAAGGTATCATTTTCGTAGGACCCGAACCCGAAGTAATGGAGGCTTTGGGCGATAAAATTGCTTCCAAAAAAATAGCAATTGAAGCCGATGTGCCTATCATTGAAGATAACAAAGAGCCACTCAAAACCTTCAAAATCGCTTTGAAAGAAGCTAAACGCATTGGTTTTCCTGTAATTTTGAAAGCCTCGGCAGGGGGCGGCGGGCGTGGTATGCGGGTAGTGCGTAATGAAAGCGAACTCGAAAAAGCCTACAACGAAGCCAAAGGTGAAGCAGGACGCTCTTTTGGCGATGATACCATTTTCATTGAAAAATTCATTGAAAACCCCAAACACGTTGAAGTGCAAATAATGGGCGATAATTACGGAAATATTGTTCATTTATTTGAACGCGATTGCTCTGTGCAAAGACGCTTTCAGAAAGTAGTAGAGGTAGCTCCTTCGTTTTTAGAACAAAAAACCAAAAACAAATTGTACGATTATGCCTTACGAATTTGCAGAAAAGTAAATTACAACAACGTAGGCACGGTAGAGTTTTTGGTGGATAAAGACGAAAATGTGTATTTTATTGAGGTAAATCCTCGCATACAGGTAGAGCATACCATTACCGAAGAAATTACAAGGGTTGATATTGTACGCTCTCAAATCCTCATAGCCAAAGGGCATCGCCTTTCGGACCCTGTGATTTGGATTCATAAACAAGAAGATGTAGTAGCTCGCGGCGTGGCTATTCAGTGCCGTATTACTACCGAAGACCCGCTCAATAATTTCAAACCCGATTTTGGAACAATTGTAGAATATCGTAATGCCGCAGGTTTTGGTATCCGCTTGGACGAGGGGAGCGTTTATCCGGGCGTACAGATTTCGCCATTTTTTGACTCTATGCTCGTAAAAGTTTCGGCGGCAGGCAGAACGCTCAAAGGCACTGCCCAACGCTTGCAAAGAGCCTTGCGAGAGTTTAGAATTAGAGGTGTAAAAACAAATATTGGCTTTTTGGAAAATGTGATTTCTCACCCCATTTTTCAAAGCGGAAAGGCAACGGTAAGTTTTATTCAAGACCACCCCGAGCTTTTCAATATCCCCAAACGTTACGATAGAGGTACGCGTGCCTTGCGTTTCCTTGCCAACGTGATTGTCAATGGCAATCCTGATGTCAAAAAGAAAGATGATAGCGTAAAGTTTGAAAAACCGCCTATCGTAGATTACGATAATTTGCAAGAGCCACCTGCGGGTATAAAACAGCGTTTGCAGAAATTGGGCAGAGAAAAATTCTGCGAATGGCTCAAAAACGAAAAGAAAATCTATTATACCGATACTACACTTCGCGATGGGCATCAGTCTTTGCTGGCTACGCGTATGCGAACAATTGATATGATACCTTACGCCGAAATGATAGCTCATCACTTTCCGCAGACTTTTTCTATGGAAATGTGGGGAGGAGCAACTTTTGATGTAGCCCTACGCTTCCTGAAAGAATGCCCTTGGCGAAGGTTGCAACTCATTCGCAAAGCCGCTCCTAATATCCTGATGCAAATGCTTTTGCGTGGTGCCAATGGCGTAGGTTACAAAGCCTATCCCGATAATTTGATAGAAAAATTCATTGAAAAATCTGCCGAAAATGGTATTGATATTTTCCGCATATTTGATTCGCTCAATTGGATTGAAAACCTCAAAACAAGCATTTCCGCTGTAAATAAATATACCGAAAGCATTGCTGAAGCCGCCATTTGCTACACAGGCGATTTGCTTTCCAAAAATGAAAAGAAATACACCCTGCAATATTATTTGGATTTGGCAAGAACTTTGGAAGATGCAGGGGCTCATATTTTGGCAATCAAAGATATGGCGGGACTGCTCAAGCCTCACGCCGCCGAAGTGCTAATCTCTAAACTCAAAGAAACCGTACGCATACCTATTCATTTGCATACCCACGACACAGCATCTATTCAAGCCTCTACGTATCTGAAAGCTATTGAGGCGGGGGTTGATGTGATTGATGTTTCTATTGCGGCAATGTCGGGTACAACGGCACAGCCCAATTTCAATTCCATAGTGGCAATGCTACAAGGACACCCTCGCGAAAATGCTTACGACTTGCAAAAACTCAATAGGGTTTCTAAATACAGTGAGGCAGTGCGTAAATATTACTATCCTTTTGAGGCAGGCTTGCAGACAGGCTCGGCAGAAGTGTACGAACACGAAATGCCTGGCGGGCAGTACACCAATCTCAAAGCCCAAGCCGATTCCGTAGGGGTAGGCGATAGGTTTGATTTGGTTGTGAAAAACTATCAAGAGGCGAACAAACTTTTTGGTAATATCATTAAAGTTACGCCCAGTTCCAAGGTGGTGGGCGATTTTGCCTTGTTTATGACGGCTAATAACCTTTCTGCCGAAGATATTTTGGAAAAAGGTGATACGCTTTCTTTCCCCGAGTCGGTGAAGGAGTTTTTTAGAGGCGAACTGGGGCAACCTTATGGCGGCTTTCCAAAAAAACTGCAAAAAATGGTGCTGAAAGGCGAAAAACCTTTTACCGACCGCCCCAATGCTCATTTAGAGCCTATTGATTTTAACAAAGAATTTGAAGCGTTTAAGCAAAAATTTGATGATAACTTTTTAGACTTTCTTTCCTATTTACTTTACCCAAAAGTATTTGAGGAGTATTACAACCACATTCAGGAATATGGTTTTGCATACTATTTGCCTACCCCTGCCTTTTTCTATGGCTTGAAGCCGGGCGAGGAGATTCTGATTAAAATTGATGAAGGAAAAACCTTGCTTGTAAAACTGGTAAGTTGCTCGCAACCCGATGAAAATGGTATTGTAGCGGTTTATTTTGAACACAACGGACAGACCCGCCGTGTGCGTATTTTAGATAGAAAAATGAGCAGTTTGCTCAAAACCAATCCGAAGGCTACAGGAGAAAATCAGATAGGTTCGCCTTTGCAGGGCAAAATTTCACAAATCAAGGTGAAAGAAGGTGAAAAAGTAAAAACCAATACCCCGCTTTTTGTGCTGGAAGCAATGAAAATGGAAAGTATCGTTACGGCTCCTCGTGAGGCAGTTATCAAGAAAATCCACCTGAATGCTGGGGCTATCGTAGAACAAGGTGATTTGGTGGTGGAATTGGAGTGATGCCACTCAACTAACAAACAGCAACATCAGTTTAATGATGTTGCCGCTACTAAACTTCTAAAAATTGTAATAGACGAAAAATGAAATACCCAAATATACGAGAAGAGGAACTCAAAAATAAAGTAGCACAAGATTACTTTTGGCTTTACGATTGCACCCGAATTATTGGCAATGTAGATTTTTGTGTAAGTATGCTTCAAAGCCAGAAAGAACTTTTTGAGCAAGAATCTCTGCTTTGGGCAGAAGCTAAAAAAGGCTCTTCCGATATTTACAAATCTATCGTACAACTTATACTTACCATAGGCAAGGCAAGAACTTTTGATAAATACTTGCCTCCTACGTTTTTAGGAGCATTTGATGCAGAAAAAATTGCCTTTATCCCCTATAATGATATTCACGAAGTTTTTTACATCAACGACTTTAACTGGAATGTAACTCCTTCTAACCACGATACCAAAGAGTTCAAGCTCGTTTATGAAAAAGTAAAATCAGTAATTGATGCGAAAGCCTTACTTTTTAACTTCTTAGACGATGAACGAGAACTAAAAAGATTCATTAAAAATAACTTCGTTGTCGGTAAATTTGGCTTGACCAAAATCAAAATTGATAAAAACAATTTTATGGTCATTTACAACAAATGGTTGCAAGCCGTAAAACCTACCATTGCTGTTAATTGGGAAGTTGCCAAAAAAAATGGAATTATTGATGGCGATTTTTACCTTGCCGACCTGCTCTCGCAAGAAAATGTTACTTTGAAAGATAAACTTTTCGTTTTGCTCAAGAAAGACCACTACGAACTTGACCGAAAGATTGATGAAGCGGGAATGTTTAGCAGTAAACGAACGGAGTTCAAAGATAAGCAAGTAGCTCATACGCAATTTTGGAACAAATACCACCGACCTCCAAAAGAGGAATATTGGGATTATATTGTTGCAAGGCGTGATTTGCTTGTTCCGCAAGATGTACGTGAGCGAAAGGGTAGTTTCTTTACCCCTCAAATTTGGGTAGAACTTTCCCAAAAATATCTCGCTGATGTACTCGGCGAAGATTGGCAAGATGAATATTACGTGTGGGATTGTGCCGCTGGAACAGGCAATTTGCTTGCAGGGCTTACCAACAAATACAACATCTATGCCTCAACCCTGGATAGACAAGATGTGGAAGTAATGCACGACCGTATCAATAACGGAGCAAACTTGCTGCACGAACACGTCTTTCAGTTTGATTTTTTGAATGATGATTTTATACCAAAATCCAAAGGCGGAAAAGTCCCCGATAGCCTCTACCAAATTATTTCCGACCCCAAAAAAAGAAAAAAATTAGTGGTGTATATCAATCCGCCCTATGCGGAAGCAACTACGGCACGCACCGTTACAGGTACAGGGGAGAATAAACCCAAAACAGCCACAGAAAATAAAACTTATTTAAAGTATCGCAACAAAATCAGCAAAGCATCTAATGAACTTTTTGCCCAATTTTTAATAAGAATTTATGAGGAATTAAATCATTGTAGAATTGCAAATTTTTCAACTTTGAAAAATTTACAGTCCACTAATTTCCGTGAATTTAGAAATGTATTTTTGGCAAAATTAGAAAAGTTATTTGTAGCTCCCGCAGATACCTTTGATAATGTAAAAGGAAAGTTTCCTATAGGCTTTTTTATTTGGAATACTGCTATAAAAGAAAAATTTGAACAGATACAAGCAGACGTATATGACAGGAATGCAAATCATATAGGGCAAAAAGGATTTTACGGGAACTTACCTGAAAGTTTAAATAAATGGTATAGCCAATTTGAAGATGAAAAAGGAAAAGAAATAGGATTATTGGTGGGGTGTCCACCTGATTTTCAGCACAATAATCAACTTGCTATTTTATCCAAACCACAAGAACGTTATTGTAAAAAAATTACACGAACTAATCTTCTAAACACTTGTATTTACTTTGCTGTACGCCACAGCATAGAAGCCACTTGGCTCAATGATAGAGACCAGTTTTTATATCCTAAAAACGGCTGGCAGAATGATACCGAATTTCAAAACGATTGTTTGGCTTTTACGTTGTTTCACGGGCAAAACCGTATTTCAAGTAAAGAAGGTACTAACCACTGGATACCCTTCACAGAGCAAGAAGTAAATGCAAGGGAAAGGTTTGAGAGTAATTTTATGAGTAGTTTTATCAAGGGCAAACTCAAAGCCGAAAGCAACGGAGATTTATTTGGCAATCAAACACTACGAACAACACCGCTTGTATTTTCAAAGGAAGCGAAAGCAGTTTTTGAGGCAGGTAGGGAGCTATGGAAATATTATCATCAACAGCCCGATTGTAATGTGAATGCTTCGCTTTACGACATCAGAGAGTACTTTCAGGGCAGAAACGAGAAGGGAAAAATGAACCATAAAAGTTCAGACGAAACCTATATGCAACTTATTGGCAATTTGCGAGAAAAACTCCAACAACTTGCCGAAAAAATAGAACCCAAAGTGTATGAATATGAATTTCTGAAAAAATAACAGGCTAAAAACACTTTGTAAAAAGCAATAATATCACCTAAAATGAAGCTGCAGCTTATACATTTACCTTTTACGAAACTGATACGAGATGCCATAGGTAAAAAATTGGTCAAAGTTGCGTAAGCCACTGATAATGACGTTTTCGTGGGTGTAAATGTAACTGATATTGATATTCAAACCTTTGAGCAGAGGCATATCCAAACTGGCTTCTATTTGATAGCGGTAATTATCGGCTCTATCAAAAGCGGGTTGTACAAAGCAATAGTAATTGAAAATGAGTTTTTTATCAAAAATTTCGTGTCTGCCAATAAGCCAATGCGAGCTACGCCAAACGGGAATAAAGTTGCTACCGTTGTAGAAAGAAATATTGTACTCGTTACCTGCAAAATAACTTTCTTCGTATAGCAAGCCATTGGCAAATTTGAGCGTATGCTTGGGGTTGCGTACAATCTGCCAAGTAAAGCCTGCCCCACCCGAATAGCGTACATCTATTTTTCGGCGAAAATTCGTAGAAACAAAACCTATCACAAAGCCGTAAATCTTATTCATTGGTTTGTAATAGAGATAGTTTCGGCTGAAAAAGTCTTCATCTACGCGTTTTTTGAAAACTTCTTGATAAAGATAGTTATTTTGCGTTTTGAAAACCCAATCATAATTATTGATAACCGTAGATAAATCAGCCGTAGCCCGAAGGGTGAAAATTTCAAAATTTCCTTCTTGCCAGTTGCCACCTATCCTATAACGCATCTGCAATCGCATTGTATCGCTTTCGTTGAGTTGGGCAAAGCCAGTAGCAGATACTGCAAGCCAGAATAAAACCAAAAATCCTATTTGCATAGCCGATGAGTTTTGTTTTACAAAGAATTTATAGCAGGTTTGGGGTTTGAAGTTTGAAGTTTTGAACCTTAAACCTTTGAACCTCTGAACTCTTGAACTTTGAACCTTTGAACCTTTGAACCTCTGAACTCTTGAACTCTTTACTCCCCAAGACTTATGTTCAAAATATTTTAGACAAGCTCAAAATAAAAACTTATCTTTGCATTTCCAATGTAATGCAAAAATGAGAAAAAAAAGAGAAGCACCCAAAGAAACACCTCGTAAAAAGTATTTGCAAAAGCCTAAAAACGAGGAAAGCAAATCTATTCAAACGCCTACGTATCATTTCAAAAATTTTAAGGAAAAGAAAAAAAATGTCAAGAAGGGCGAGGTTCAGGAGCCAAAATCTACTATTCGGCTCAATCGGTTTATTGCTAATGCAGGAGTTTGCTCACGCAGAGAGGCTGATGAACTTATCAAGCAGGGGGCTATCAAGGTAAATGGAAAGGTAGTTACGGAAATGGGCTATCAGGTAAAACCCAACGATAGAGTAACTTATCAGGGTAAATTACTGAAAAGAGAAAAATTCGTATATGTTTTGCTCAATAAGCCCAAAAATTGCATTACTACTACCGAAGATGAAAACGAAAGACGTACCGTAATGGATTTTGTGAAAGATGCTTGCACAGAGAGAATTTACCCTGTTGGGCGTTTGGATAGAAATACTACGGGTTTGCTTTTGCTTACCAATGATGGCGAACTTGCTAAAAAACTCTCTCACCCTTCGTCTAACATCAAAAAAGTGTATCAGATAACTTTGGATAAACCCATAACCGAAGAAGATTTTAGGCAATTGGAGCAGGGGCTTGAGCTGGAAGATGGATTCATCAAACCTGATGCGGTTGCCTTGCTAGAGCCTATCGTACTGGGTATGGAATTGCATAGTGGTAGAAATCGCATTGTAAGGCGTATGTTTGAGCATCTGGGTTATGAAGTTACCAAACTTGACCGCACTATGTACGCGGGACTTACCAAAAAAGACCTGCCTCGTGGCAAGTGGCGGTATCTTACCCAACAAGAAGTTATCCGCTTGAAATTTTTGATGAAAGGGGGAGAGTAAAAAATTATTTTTGCTTGTTGGTATTTACCTTTTTTACTTTGAAAGAATAAAAGAAAAAATTAACTATGAAATACGTAGTAATACTTTTGAGTTGCTTCGTTAGTTTGAGCTTGCAGGCTCAAAATTCGGTTTTGAGTACGGGCAAATGGTATAAAATTGCCGTATCGCAGACAGGTATCCATAAAATTACGGCTCAAAATTTACGCGAATGGGGCATAGATATTTCCCAAATCAATCCCAAGAATATAGCCATTTATGGCAATGGTGGTGGTATGCTTCCCCAACCCAACAACAGCCCCCGCCTTAGCGATTTGCAAGAAAATGCAATAATGGTGATAGGGGAGGAAGATAACCGAATGGACAACAACGACTACCTTCTTTTTTATGCTCAAAGTGCCGATAAAATCCTTTTCAATCCTATTACACAACGTTTTAGCCACGAAAAAAACCTTTATGATGATAAAAATTATTACTTTCTGACCATTAAAAATTCAGCGGGTTTGCGTGTGCAAAATCAGCTTTCGGTAAGTGCTACGCAAAATATTACGACTTTTGATAATTATTTCTATCACGAAAAAGACCTTTTCAATATTCTTAACCAACTCGGCAGAGGTGGCTCGGGACGCGAATGGTATGGTGAATTTCTGAACGCAGGGCAAAGTGTAGAAATTTCAACGACTTTGGAAGGGCTTGTGCCAAATTCTACAATACTATTTACTTCTTCTGTGCTAAATCAATCTTTCAACGTAGCAAGTTTTCAGGTGGCTATCAACGGGCAAACTATTGGCTCGCAAAATGTTTCGCCTATTTTTGATGCAACTTATTCCACCAAAGGCATACCTGATGTGGCAACTTTTTCGCTCAATAGCAATCAAATTCCTGCGTTGCCTCAATTCAAAGTTACTTATGCTTTGCAAGGCTCAAATGTACGTGGTTATCTAAATTACTTTGGAGCACAAAGTAAAAGAGAGTTAAGGTTGTATGGCAACCAAACTGCTTTTCGTTCCATAGAGAGTATGGCTTTTCCTACTTCCAATTTTATTGTAGGCAATGTGAGCAGTGGCACACAAATTTGGGATATAACCAATCCATTAGAACCCAAAAACCAAGTTTTTACGCTTTCAGGCTCACAAGCCTCTTTTGGAGCGGCTACGAGTGGAGTTTTGAAAGAGTTTGTCGTTTGGCAGGGGGCTGATTTTCCTATTCCTACGCTTGTAGGCGAAATTCCTAACCAAAATTTACGAGCTTTGGCTACCCCCAATTTGCTTATCATTACACACCCCAATTTCAGAGAGGAGGCAGAAAGGCTGGCTCAATTCAGACGCACAAACGATGGCTTTTCGGTAGCTGTGGCTGATATTTTTCAGATTTACAATGAATTTTCATCAGGTAGGCAAGATGTTACCGCTTTGCGAGATTTTATCCGTTATCTTTATCTCAAAACACCAAACACCTTGCAGTATGTATTGCTTTTTGGTGCCGCTTCCTTCGACTACAAAGACCGAGTAAGCAACAACACCAATTTTGTTCCTATTTATGAATCACGAGAGTCTTTGCACCCAATTTTTAGCTACTCTTCTGACGATTATTTCGGTTTTATGGAAAATAGCGAAGGCGAATGGATAGAAACGTTCAGCAATGTACCAACTTTTGACCACACCCTTGATGTAGGTGTAGGACGTCTGCCTGTGCAAACTACTGAACAAGCCCGTAATGTAGTAGATAAAATCATTGCTTATGCAAACCGAAAAGAAAATTTAGGAGAATGGCGTAAAAAAGTGGTATTCGTGGCAGATGATGGCGACGCCAATCAGCACCAAGTAGATGCCGATAAAATTGCCCAAAAAGTAGAAAATGATTATCCCAATTTCAATGTAAAGAAGATTTACTTAGACGCCTATCCCCAAGTGAGCAGTGGCGGAAATGAACGCTCCCCTGAATGTAAAAGAGCCTTTACAGAAGCTATTGAAAAAGGAGCTTTGGTCGTAAATTTCACAGGACACGGCGGCGAAGTAGGCTGGACACAAGAGGAAATTCTCCGTACACCCGACATCAAAACTTGGAACAATGGAAATTATCTGCCCTTGATGATTACTGCAACTTGTGAGTTTGGCAGATATGATGAGCCTACAACGCTTTCAGGGGCAGAGGTAGCAATTTTAGAACCCCACCGTGGGGCAATTGCTCTTATTACAACCACACGTCCCGTGTTTTCAAGTACCAATTTTATTCTTAACGACCAGCTCTACAATTTTATTTTTACTCCGATTGCGGGCAAAATGCCTCGTTTGGGTGATATTATGCGACTGACTAAAAACAATAGCCTTGCGGGTTCGGTCAATCGGAATTTTTCTCTGCTCGGCGACCCTTCTATGCGACTTGCTTACCCCGAAAAAAATATCGTGATTACACACCTCAACGGCAAAGATATTACCATAGAGCAAGATACCCTCAAAGCCTTGGATAGAGTGATTTTGGAAGGCGAAATTAGAGACGAAAATAACGTACTTATGCCGAATTTTAATGGTGTCCTGAATGCTACTTTGTGGGATAAACCTCGTATCAAGACTACATTTGGCACGCAAAGTTCCTCGCCTATGAATTTTCTGATGCAAGATGTAAGGCTTTTTAATGGCAGAGTGAGCGTGAAAAATGGTCGTTTCCGTTTGCAATTTGTAATGCCCCGAAATATTAACTATGCCTTTGGCAATGGAAAAATTAGTTTGTATGCTTCCGATATGCAAAATTTGATAGATGCAGGAACAGGCAAATCTGATATTGTAATAGGAGGTTCTAATCCTAACCCTATTGCCGATAATACGCCGCCTCGGATAAGGCTTTTTATGAACGATACTACGTTTAAGAATGGAGGTTTAGTGAATGAAAATCCCTTACTTTTGGCTTATTTGTATGATGAAAATGGTATCAACATTTCTTCGGCGGGTATTGGGCAAGATATTACAGCGTACCTGAACGATAGCATTCAAAAACCTTATATTTTGAATGATTTTTATACTACCGATTTGGATAGCTATCAAAGTGGCAGGGTGTTGTATCCGTTCCGAAATTTGCCCGAAGGGCGTTATACACTCACTTTCAAGGCTTGGGATACTTACAACAACTCTTCGGAAACTAAAATTGAGTTTGTTGTAGCTTCCTCAAAGAGTTTGCGTTTGCAAAATGTAATGAATTATCCCAATCCGTTCAGCGAAAGGACTACATTTAGCTTTGAACACAATCGTTTTAACGAAGATTTGGAAGTAGAGCTTGAAATTTTTAATTTGCAAGGCGAAAAAATGTTAGTTTTTAGGGATAAAATCTTTACTGCCGATGCCAATGTGAGTAAATTTATATTAGATTTGAATGGCTACGGCACGAAATTTGCTAATGGAATGTATATTTATCGCCTTTCGGTGCGTAGCCTTCAAGATGCCCAAAGAGCAACGGCTACGGGCAAAATCGTAGTGATGAGAAATTTCTAAACAAAAAAAGCCTGCCTATGTAAAAATTTTACGCAATTTTTGTATTTTTGTAAAATTTTTTACTAAACTTCAAGTTCAAATGAAAAGAATAGGTATTTTCTGCTTGGCTTTGCTTGCCAGCATCGTATGCTTAACAAAATCTTTTGCACAAGGTTCGCCAACTACGGGTCAGATATTTGATTCGCTTCGCCGTCCTATTACTACGGCAGTGCCTTTTCTGCTTATTCCTTCTGATGCTCGTGCCGCAGGTATGGGTGATGTAGGAGTAGCCACTTCGCCTGATGCTTTTGCTACGCACTGGAATCCTGCTAAACTTGCTTTTGTTGATAAGGAGTATGGAGTTGCCTTGTCTTATACGCCCTGGTTGCGTCAGCTTGTCAATGATATGGCAATTTCACATCTAGCGGGCTATTACAAATTTTCGGACAAAGAAGCTGTATCTTTGGGAATGACCTACTTTGATATGGGCGATATAAATTTTACAGATAACTTTGGTAACCCAATGGGAGATTATCGCCCTCGTGAGTTTTCCATTCGTTCTCATTACTCTCGCAAACTTACCGAAAATTTGAGCTTATCTATTGGAGCGTTTTGGGTGCATAGTAATATTGCTAACCTCTTTTTCACGGGCAATGGTGCCACAGGACAAGCCAAGCCGGGTAATTCGGGAGGCGTGGATATTGGGGCTTTCTACCAAAAACAAGGTTTAAATTTATCAGGTACAGAATTTGATTTTGCTGTGGGAGCCGCTATCACAAACTTGGGAGCAAAAATCTCTTATACAGGGGATAACCAAAGAGATTTTCTACCTACCAACTTACGTTTGGGAGGTTCGGGTACGCTCAAATTAGATGAACTCAACAAAATTACTGCCGCTTTGGATTTGAATAAACTTATGGTGCCTACTCCTTCGCCCAATCGCTTGCCTCGTGATATAGGACTTCTAAGTGGTCTGTTTTCCTCTTTTGGCGATGCTCCCGATGGTATCAGAGAAGAGCTACAAGAGTTTATGATGAACTTTGGGGCAGAATACGTGTATAACGATATGTTTATGGGACGCTTGGGACTTGCAATGGAACACAAAAATAAAGGTGATAGAAAGTATGCTACTATTGGCTTGGGAGCAAGATACAATGTTTTCGGTTTAGATGTAGCCTATATGATACCTTTCAAACGTACTAATCCGCTTACTGATACTTTCCGTGTAACTCTGATGGTAAATTTTGGCGGAAAGGATAAAACTTCTGCTCCACCTCCTGCTGAAAATGAATAAACATTTTGTCATTCAAACAAAAAGCCTTGAAGCCCTTACTTCAAGGTTTTTTGTTTTTGGATTGTTTTGAAAAAAAACTAAATTTGCACCCAAAAATTAAAAACCTTATGGCAAAAGCATCAGATGTATCTCGTGGAAATTTTATTCGCTTCAATGGCGAAATTATGCAAGTAATAGAGTTAGAACATCGCACTCCGGGTAACTTGCGAGCTTTTTATCAGATGAAAATGCGAAATGTTAAGAATGGTAAACTTGCTGAAAATCGTTTTCGTCCTGATGAAACCGTAGATATTGTAAGGGTAGAGGTGAAGGAAATGATGTATTCGTACCGTGATGGAGAAAATTTGGTATGTATGGATAATGAAACCTATGACCAAGTCTATATTCCTGAGGTTGCATTTGGCGAAGGCATACAATTTTTGAAAGAGGGTGCTACGGTGAAGGTGAGTTTTGATGACACCAATACCCCTATTTTGGTAGAATTACCCGCTTCGGTAGAGCTTTTAGTAACTTATACCGAACCGGGTGTAAAGGGCGATACTGCTACCAAAACACTCAAACCTGCCACTTTGGAAACAGGGGCAACCATTAGCGTTCCTTTGTTTGTGAATGAAGGCGAACTTATCCGTGTGAATACACTCACAGGTGAGTATATGGAGAGGGTAAAGTAGTCATTTAGCTTTATACCAATAAAAGTCCTTGAAAACATCATTCAAGGACTTGTGTGTTTTAGTAGTCCCTTAAAAACTATCAAATGTTAATGGATAGATATGCTCAAAATGGTAAAAAATATGGTAGAAATTAGCAAGAAATTTAGTATATTTGCAAAAAACCTAGCCAAAATATGTTAGGCAAACGTTGGAAACCCTGTAAGGTTTACAAAAACTTACAAGATTAAGTCTCTTTTCGTTCAAAAATTTTCACTTTTTCCCAAAATTTTTTTCAATCTAAATTCAAAACTACTTTTTAAGGGACTAATAAATGATTTCTGTAAAATGTCAAAGTTTTGGATTAACATTTTAGGTATTGTATCGCTTCTTTTTGGTTGTAAGGACAATCGCTATAAGGTGATTGCTTCCTATAAAGATGGCAAGGACATACTTGAATTTAAATTGTATTCTGAAACCTCTTGGGGAGTTAAGTATGAGGCGATAATGTGTTTTTTCAATAAAAGGCGGGTAGATTACTTGGGATTTTTGAAAGGTATAGAGGGGGGATATGCCAAAACATTTCCTGTTCAGGAAAAACACCGTCTTTTAATTAAAAAGTACATAAAAATAAAGCATTCGGCTGATACCAAAGGGCTTATACCTTGGTTTATTTGGGTAACCCCAGATGACTTCAAAGAATTTGAATATGAGAAAATTGCTCACCTTATTAGCACCAACAGCGATGATATACTGCAAAAGTTCGTAGATTCCGGCGAAAATAATTACATCGGTACAGTTGCTTATTTTGACTTTGATCAGCTAAAACCTGATACATTCCTGCTGAAAAAGCCTGATTTTTTAGGTGTTGTACAGATTATTCCACAAGGTTTGGTAAGTTTTGATAAAGAGGAGGGGTCAAGAAAAATTGGTACTATGATTGGGAAACTGGACAGGACAGGAAAAATTCTAATTATGGATCCTAATTTTAACTTTTCAGGAGATTTCATCAACCCAGATGAGGTATTACTGGCAAAAAACAATAAAGGACAAATGCTAAAAGATTGTTTCATCATAGAATTTGAATCTCCCAATCCCAATAATCAAAACTAATTATTTCCGACTTTTGCAACAACTTTGCTAAAAACCTTTCAAAAATATGTTTAGCAAAAGTTAGAAGCCATAGGCATTTCCGCTTACTTGCAAGATATTTTCACTTCTCTGCTTTGCTTGGATAGTAGCGAAGGGTTTCAAACAAATATAAGCTATTGTACCCCAAGACGTTTGCTTACGCTTGGCTTCAATCCGTTTTCAAGAAACTACTTACACTATTGCCGAAATTCGGGCAAGTGTAAAAAGTGCTTATACCAAAAACTTACACGAACACGGAAAATATACTTGGAACTATGGCAAAAGAAAAGAATGATATTTTTAGCCTTACCGAAAGGTATCTTACCGAAAAATACGACTTACGGCGAAATACCATTACTTTTGAGGTTGAAATAAGTCTTAAAGGCGAAAATAAATTTGAAGTGATAAGTTTTGAGGATATTTTCAAAGAATTAAGAGTTGCGGGGATAAATATCCGTGAAAACTTCTTGAAAATCATTTTGAAAAGCAGTTTTGTTCCTGATTTTAACCCTTTTTTGAGCTACTTTGAAAGTTTGCATTTTCCTGAAAAAGACTACATAAAAGACTTATGTGGTTTTTTAGAGGTAGAAACTGAACCAAAAGAGTTTTACAATTCTTTTAGGCAAAGCCCTTCAAAGCCTTAAATATGTAAGAAGTTCCAAACGCATTGAAAGGTGTAAATTTACGAAATACGGCTACTACATAATTTTCAACAAATAGACAAAAATAAAAAAAGTGCAATTTTCAAGAACACTTTTTTATTGATTTTTTCAAAAAAATGAAGAATCTCAAAACTTTCTTACTTTTGTACAAAAAAAATAAATCTTATGGGTTACGATTTGCAAGGTATAGGAATGGCACGTCCTGCCGTTTCTCATCAGCAGTTTGCAAGAAACATTGTCATAAATTTTTACTTGCTTACAAAGTTTGAAAGGATTGAGGCTTTCCAGGAAGGCACGGCAAACAATAAGCCTACTTGCGAAAAAGTCCCTGATGTTACTTTTGTAGATATTGAAACTGAAAAAGTTTTGGTTTCGGTGGAAATAGAAAAGATTTGGAGCAGTGAAACCATTTGGAAAATTAAGGAGAGTTTAATAGGTAGGTATAAACATCAAGAAGTTTTTTTGTACAATTACCGAAAAAATCTTTGGCGAAAATACTATAAAAAAGGTAAAGAAATTTTATTTGCTGAAACTGCTTACAGCGATATTTTGCAAATAAATTTGACTGATTTATTGGTATTAAATAAGTGATTTCAGGCTGATTTTCGGCTGATTTTTCGGGTAAGCGATAATGTAAAAAATCGCTCCACACGTCAAAACAGAGGTTTTCCTCATGTAAAAGAGAAAAAAGGCATATTCGTTAGTTATAGCTTTGATGAATTTCTAAAAATTATTGAAAAAATTGAATAGTTTTGTCAAAAATTACGTTTGGGTATGGATTTTAAGAGGGTTCATTCGTTAATGCAGGAATACAAAAGGCTTTCCAAAAATTTTATAGATGTGGAAAAATACAGCTACTATGCGATTACACATCACTCTACAAGCATAGAAGGAAGCACGCTTAAAGAGAAAGAGGTTATCAACTTGTTGGAGTATGGAATGGGTAGTAAAAAGCCTTTTGAACATCAACTAATGGTATCTGACCACCACAAAGCCTTAATGTTCGTTTTAGAAACCGCCAAAGAAAAAAAGCCAATCACGGTAGATTTCATACAGCAAATCAATGCCAAAGTAATGCAAAATACAGGAAAAACTTATTTTACGGCATTAGGCGATTTTGATAGTAGCAAAGGCGAATTACGGTTATTTTCGGTCAGGGCTGGCAATAGAACTTTCCCTGACTACAAAAAGCTACCTAAATTGCTGAAAGATTTTTGTGAGCAAACAAGTCAAGAGCTAAAAAAGGCAAGAAGCACAGAAAAAAAATTGTTGCTTTCTTTCAAAGCACATTTTGATTTTGTGAGCATACACCCTTTTGCCGATGGCAACGGCAGAACCTCTCGCCTGCTGATGAACTACATACAAGCCTATTTCAATTTGCCTTTGTCTATTGTTTTTTTAGAAAACCGAATGGAATACATTGAGGCTTTGGAAAAAAGCCGAAAAGATGATGAGCTTACACCTCTCTATGAATTTATGTTGCGTCAGTATGAAAAGTTTTTGAGAAAGGAAATTAAGTTGCTGAAATCTTGACTACTCAAACAAACTTTCTACAAATCTTTCTACTTCTTTTTCTTCATAACCAAGATTATAGAGTATAAATCTTGCGTCTGAAGACATTAGTGTTTTAGATTTTATCAAATATTTCTTTTCTTTTGGCAAAAAAGCCCTCATTCTTCTATACAAAGTAGACCTACTCATTTTTATTCTTTCACACAATTGCGATTTTGTTATCATATCAAGTATTTTTTTACCAAAAATACTAAAAAATGCTTGTTTGTGCAAATTTGTGTTACATCAAATTCGCTAAAATTCAATAATTTTGGTTCAAATTCGTTCAAGTTTGTTTTTTAATTTGCACAAATTAGTACAAATTAGTTCAAATGTATTCAAATTCATTTAAGTTCGTTTTCAAAAATACGCTCTATTGCCTTCAAAAACACGCTTTTGTAGCTTTGTGATGAGCTTATTACTCAAATTTTATTTCCAAAATTGTGTGTTTGTGAAGGACGGAACAATTAAAATAGCGACATTATTCACGGGTATTGGTATAATTGGGTGGAGTTCGTATTTACTTGCCCTTAAACGAGCCGCCAGCAATATACAGATTGAAACAAATCTAAATGTAGATGCTTCATTTGAGGGCTTACAAATCCATTCAGACCCTATCATAAAAAACCCTACTCGTTTCAGCTTTGAAATTTCACACCCTTTCGTAAATCTTTTACTCAAAAAATCTGACGGCAAGACTACTTCTATTGGTAGTAGCAACCCACGTAATCAGTTTTATACTATCCCCAGTGCGGGTTCTGTTTCGCTTGATAGAATTACTATCAATGTAAATTGGCGAAACTTACCTATACTTTTGCAAGAAGCACGCAAGGGTAAGATTGAAATAGTTACGGAAACAATGCTGAACGTAACGTTACAAAAACTTTTTAATATGCGTTTGCCCATAACCGATAAACAAACGCATAGCATAGACACAAGTAAAATATCACATTGGCTCACGTCAATTTTTTAGAAAAATGGAAGCCAAAGGGAAAAGAGCCATTGCAGACGGCAAGGAATACGAAAAATATTTTGATGTAGCCCTCGGTACTACCGAAGTGATTGAAAAATACGCCGACCTTTCCGATACGATTGATTTAATGCAAAAAGCAATAGCAGAAAGCATACCGCAAACGGCACGTATCAGTAAGGTTTTGAAAGGCAAAGATATTTACGAAACGTGCAAAAATATTTGGCACTTTGTCTATAAGCATATTGCTTACCGCAGAGATGAAAAGGGTAAAGAGCAAGTCCGTACAGCTTTGCGGACTTGGCAAGATAGGCACAAAGGCGTGGATTGTGATTGTTACACGGTATTTATTTGCTCTATCTTGTGCAATTTGGGCATAGCCAATAGCTTTCGCATAGCAAAATATAATAAAAATGTAGGTTTTCAGCACGTTTATCCGATAGTGCCTTATGAAAACGCAAGAGGTTACATTGTAATTGATTGTGTTTTAGATGAATTTGACAAAGAACACCCTTTTATAGAAAAAAAAGATTACAAAATAACTATGGAAAATCTTGGATTTATTACCGAAGACCGCAAAGGTTACGATTATGTACCTGACAACGAATTTTTGAACGGCGAAATAGGCGTTGTACCTATATTGGCTGTTGGTGCAGGAATTGCAAAAGGTGGGGCATTAGCAAACATTTTAAGCAAAGGTAGTGGTATTTTGCAAAATGTAGGTGGAGCTGTTGGGAGTGTAGTACAGAATGTAGGTAAAATTCTTGGTATTGGCAAAAACAAAGAAGCTGCCGATGAAGCCGAAAGAGTGCTTGCAGAAGCAAAAGGTAGATTGCAAGCTCTCAAAACACAAGTGCCACAAGAAATTGAGCAAATGCGTCAAATGGTGGCACAAGCCAAACAGAATTACGAAAACGAGCTTAATCAACTAATGCAAGTCTTAAATTCTATCTAACTATGACACAAGATAAGGACGTATTGGAGCTAATAAATGGTTTTGGTGAATTGGATACCTTGGCCTATCAAGAGCAAGATTTAGGTTTTTTGAGAGACATATTTGCCGCACACGCTGTACGCAAAGAAAAGGCTGAAAACGAGCTAAAAGCCGTACAAGCAGAGTTTGAAAGCCTTAAAGCAAGTGCCGAAAGGCAAATCAACCAGCTCAAAGAACAGGCACAAAGAGATGATGCTGATTTTCAAAGACGCAAAGCAGGTTTGGAAAGACAAATAGAAGCCAAAAGACAACAAAAAGCACAAGAGGCTCAAATGGCTATGGCTCGTACTTCATCTAATACAAGTACAAGTTCAACAACATCTACAAGTGCAAATGCACCCAAGGATAGTGCTAAAAACAACACAATGCTTTGGGTAGGTTTGGGAGTAGGAGCTGTGGCACTTATTGGTTTAGGTTTATTTGTTTTCCGATCATCAACACAAAAAAAATAATTGTATGCAACTGGAATATTTGCAAGGTATAGATGATGAAAGCACTGAAAGTGTTGCCGAATTGTTTGAGGGAGATTTGCCCGAAAGCATACAGGAGTATGTGGCTTTTGTAGAGCAAACACCTATGCAAACAAACAATTTAGGCAGCCTATTGAGTTCTATCAAAGATAGAGTTTTCAATACAGTTTCCGACAGGCTTGCAGGTTTTGTAGCGAAAATGACAGGCTTGCAAAAAGATTTGCTTGATAAGGAAGTAATCAAACAATATGTACAACAAAAAGGATTTTCCACTTACCTTGCCGATATTTCAAGCAAAGCAGAAGCAGAAGGCTACAACTACGGCTATGGTTTTGGAGACGGCAACGCTCAAAATAACAATAGCTTGGATTTAGCTGAATATGTAGGAGAGTTTGTAAAGGAAGGCTTAAATAACGGATTTTTTACACAAGAGCAAATTTCAGCAATGAATACAGCTGATTTGCAAGGTAGTAAAGAATGGTTTTCAGCCAATAGAGCTACTTACAATTTGCTTACAAAAGACCAGCCCGCTTATTTTCAAAGCGTAATAGACGCTATCAATACGGCAAAAAATCGTATAGCGGTACCAGTTGCACCAGTTGCAAATGCAACAAGTGTAACTGAGCCGGAGAAAAACACCTCTACTGAAAATTTGCCTGTATTAAATAAAATAGAAAACACAGATAACCCAAAAGAAAGCACACCTACCAAAGAAAGTTTTTGGCAAAAGAATAAAACAATTATTCTTATAGGCAGTGGCTTGATTGTGGCAGGTTTAGTGGCAGGTATTATTTACGCTACAAGAAAAAGTAAAGAAGTAAGTGGTGTTTTGAATGGTGTAAAACAAGTAAAACGCAAAGCGAAAATAGGTGTATGAAAGTTTTTAATATGAACGATAATTTTGCCAATGAGCTTGTTTTAAGCGTTAAGCAAATAGATGACTTTGCAAGTGAAATGGTGCAAGAAATAGAAAAAGCTGATGTTTTTGCACAGACGCAAAGCAAACCTTCATACGCTCTTACCGTAGAGCCTCAAACGGAAACGGATAAAAAGACAAATGTAAATGCAAAACAAATACAAGCAAGTTCTACTTCTACGGAAACAATACAGCCAGAAATAGTATCTAAAAACAGCAAAACACAGCTATCTGTAAAAACCGATAGTGCCGAAAGAAAGCGAAAAGTGCATTGGTTAGAAGTTTTGCTCATAGCTGGTGGTATTGGAATAATTGCTTGGGCTTTACTAAAAAAAGAAGCCAAAGAGCAACCTAAAGAACAGCAACCCAAACAAAATCAAACATAAAACTTAAAACTCAAACTAAAAAACTATGATTGACGAAAAAAACGAGCAAGGGCTAATGGCAGGTCTTGCAGGTGTTATGCAACTTGCAGGCAAACTTGATGACAAGCAAATTTTTAGCTTGATAGCCACGGGCGTAAATAAAATCGCCGAGAACCAAAGAACCGCAAGTCGTGGTAGTCGTGAGGATTTTTTCAAATACTCTGATCGCTTGGAAAAAGGAGTAGTGGAAAAAATCAAAAAAGGAGAACTGCAAGCAGTAGATTACGAAATTATCAGCGTAGTTGAGGTTACTGCGGGTGCGGGGAAAAGAAGTATAGATTTCTTTACCAGCGACCAAGTTTATAAAGCGGGTATTCATACCTTGAACAATGGACGCACCGAAAAGGACTTCAATATGATTGTGTCTGAAATCGGTTTGCTTGCGGCTAACTTTACAGCTCCTTTGACGGATGCCGCTATTTTGAATGCATCCTTTCAAAGTGTTTCACTTTTTCCAAGTTTGAGAAATGCTTTTTTGAATGTTTCTTGCAACAATCGTATCATCACCCGCCACTTGCCCGTAAATAGCTTTTATGCAGTAAATTTGGCGTATACGACTGACCAAGAACACGTTATTCGCTTGGACAACCCCAAATTTTTGCTTGGCAATGAAGTCCTTACCGCAACGTTAGAGTTCCAAGACGCCAGTGGTGTGCCTGCAAATACTATCGCAATGATTAAATTGCGTGGAACAGCTACCCTACCTCGCTAAGCTCCTAAAAGAGGGGGCAAAGCCCCCTCTTTTTACAAAATCTAACCTTTTGAAATATGTTGAAACATTTTGACAAAGTTGAGAAGATACAAGCCTTAAACTTTACTTTTACAGGTATTCCTAACGAGGAAGTAGAAAGCTCTATACGGATTGACAAAGGTTGGAGCAGAATAGTTGGAATAGGCGTGGTAAGCGAATTTTACCGAGAACCCTCTACAATTGAAGAAGCAACTTTTGACGGAAAAAGTGTGGATTTGTTTCCAAAGGGACTTTTTTCAGGAATTTTGCAAGGTTTTGATGTAGATTATATGCCTTGTGAAATAACTAATATGGATTTGAAAGAGGTAAAAATAAAAATTAGAGATTTGATAGCAACCGCCCGCAGAGTACAAATCTTTTTGATTTTAGACCGATGAAAGCCAGAGCCAAAGAAAAAAGAGCCGTTGAAAAAACATTTGTCATAGCGAAAGCCTATGAAGTAGCTCCTTTTACAGGCATTAGGCAATTTAAGTTTAGTTTCAAAATAGAAGAAGAGGGTTGGTATCAGTTTGTGCCAATACAAGGTAATTGCCGTACTCGTGTTGCAGTGCGTATCAAAAACAATGTAAGGCATTATTTTTTTAGAAGGCAAGAAACTTTGGCTTTCAACTTAAATGCAGTCAATTGTTTTGCTACTTCAATGTATCAGCCTCACGGAACTATTACAGAGCGATTTTTTATAGCAACCTCTGCAATAAAAAAGATTGGTATTGTAAAACTCAATAAAGGCGAATACGTGTCTGGAACAGCCCTTGCCGATATAAACATTATTTCAGGAACGGCATTTTTCCAATTGCTTTTGCAAAAAATTGTATACAAAGATGTTGGAGGCGTTGGTTAATAACATATTACACAAGCAGTGTTGTACAAAACACGAGCTTCGTTATCACGAGGTAACCCAAGACAGCTATTTCAATGATGACGAGTATTTTATTGTACAGGAACATCAAAGTTTAGGTACTCCTACGGGTTATTTTAGCGATAGCGAAATTATTGAGTTCAATCACACTGCACCCAATCAGATTTTTACAATCAATACAGGTTACTTTGAGTTTCTTTCAACAAATCCAAACAAAACTGCAAGGGGATATTTACTGACGATTTTGGAGCGAGAAAGCAAAGCAAAAGATACACAAAGCACCACTATTGAATTAGTTACAAATCAAGACAACGAAATAACCAAAGTAAAAGCCTATGCAAACATACCTTCTGAATGAAAATGGAGTTAGGTCTTTTTTGCAAGACTTAAAGAATATAAAATCAAAAGAAACTACTTGCCAAATTTTTCAAAAAGCGAAAAATGATGAAGGCAAAGAGGAGGAAATTGCAATTTCGGGACGGATAAAATCTTTATCAGAACTTGAACGAGAACTTATCAACCTAAAACATACCAGCAAAACCGATTTACTTGTCAGGGTTTATACAAGCTCAAGAAGCAACAAATCACAAGATTTTCATTTGCGTTCCGAAAAAACAGAAACTATGCAGGGCTTGCCTCAAAAAAATGACTTTGAGGCAAAATTAGATACAGAATTGCAAAAAATAAAACTTGAATTTGAAATAACAAGCCTAAAACAAGAAAATGAAAATCTTAAAGAAAAAAACACGCAACTTCAAGAAACTATCAAAGAGTATGAAAAAAGCATAGACGAATTAGAGGCACAAATAAGACCACTACAAAGGCAAGCCAATTTTGCCGATAAAATTATGCTTGGCGTACAAAATGCTTTGCCGATGATTGCACAACAACCAAAAGTAGTAGAAGTATTGAGTGGGCTTTTGCCACAAGAGCAAGAAAATGGAAATGAGCAAGAAAATGAACTTACAGAAGAGGAAGAAATGCTTTTGGATACAGCTAAAAGGCTTCAAGTACAAGCAGGTGAAAAAACAAGGGTTATTTTTGAAATAGCTTTTGAACTTGCCAAAAAACAAGATAAAATCGGACAAATATTAGAGATATTGAATGCTTAAAATCATTACAACTATGTACACAATATTTACCACAAGCGAAAAGAAAAAGCAAGTGTTTGAAAAAATCAGTATGCTGGAAGATGAAGTAATTGAGGCTCTTGCAAAAATTGATTTGAAAGACCTCAAAAAACTTGCTCAAATGGTTAATAATAATCCAAGTATCGTGAAGTTTGCTACAAAATTTGCAAAATAATGGCAAAATTACGTAAAAACGAAAAAGGCTGGGTAGGTAAAAGCATAGAAACAGGACAGCTCAAATGGCTTGTCATTGGTGGTGGTGCTTTACTGGTTGCAGTCGGTTTCGGTGTTTGGTATGTAGCAAGAAAACTAAAACAAAGCAAGCGGGAAAGACAAATTCGCAAAGTGGAGGAAAAAACGCATATAGAAGGCAGTTTGGAGGCAGTTGCTAAAATCATTGCCGAAGAGGCTGAAAAGCCCTGGTATCTTGATAGCGACGAACAGCTTGTAATTGAAACTATCAAAAAATACATAAAAACGAAAGAAGACTACAATACACTAATAGATACTTACAGAAAACTGACAGGAAAGAATTTGAATGAAGAGCTTGCAAGATTTTTAGACCAAAACGAATTGCAAACTATAAGAGATATAGTTGAGCTGAAGCCTGAACGTATTGACAGAAATCAAAAGCCAATAGGTCTTCCCGATTACGACAAGAAAGCAGAAGAGTACGCCGATGAAATACATAAAATTGTAGAAGGAATAGATTTTAATTTTTTTGCAAAAGATAGTTGTATAAAACTTGGCGAACTCTTTGAAAAAATTACGGATAAGCAATTTTTTGAAAAAGTAAAACAAAAATACGAACAGAAATACGGCAATTTTTGGGAGGATATTTGGGACGAGTGGAATGTACGCTTTGGGTTTAGAAATGGGCAAAATTGCGGAAAATACCTTGAAAGTTATGCAAAATCATTAAAATAAATCTCGAACTTTATTTTTTATGCAAGCAGTAGTTAAAAGTAAAAATAAAAGAAAACGCAAAAAAGCATTGGGCGAAACACCCAAAGTGCAACAAGGGATTATGGTAACTCCTGAGCGAATAGTTTTGTATGCTTTGGGTATAGTAGCCATAGGCGGAACTTTCTGGATAGCCAAGAAATATGTAGATAGTTTGGTTCAAAAAACGGAAAAAGACGACACGACCCAAGAACCTATTGTTATTAAACTTGAACAAGGTAATTCTGGGGGTGCAAGCGTAGTTTCTCAACCGCAAGTACCACAACAACCACAGCAACCCGCAGAACAGCCTACTCAACCACAACAGCAACAGCAAGATGTAGTTATTCCACCTATTACAGAGGATAGGTACTGGGGGGGAGTTACTGCCCAAAGAGATGAATTTCCTTTACGTAAAGGGCAAGGCGGGTTACGAGTAAAAGCCTTACAGCAAGCCTACCGAAAACTTGGCTATGGTATAAATAACGCAACAGGGTATTTTGGTGATGTTACTTTACGCATAACAAGAGAGCGTTTCGGCAAAGATAGTATAAGCCAAGAGGACTTTGTGCGTATTTTGAAGCAAGCCAATATGAAGGGGCTTGAAGGAATATTAGACGGAGTAGAACACTCTATTACAGCAAAACTGATACGTGGATAAAACTTGGTTTTATGGCAAAGCAAAAAACATCTTGGCAAACATTTTACGAAAAAAACACAGGTCTTGTTTGGGCTGGTGGTGCGGTAATAGGTGTTTCGCTTCTGTATTTGCTTTACAAATACACAGGAGTAAAAAAAGCCTTTGCCAAACATAGTTTAGGCAAGTTTGATACTACAAACACAAGCCAAGAGGTTCAAACTAAACCACAAACACAAGTAGTAGCTTTGCCACAGAATACAAGTCAAAGTCAAAACGTTTCGGGAAAATTTCCTTTGCGTTATCAATCGGCACCGCCTTACAATTTTAGCCAAGAGGTTAAAAACTTGCAAGAAGCCCTTAACAGGTTTTATGGCGAAAAATTGGTTACAGACGGCAAATTTGGAAATGCAACTTTACAGGCTTTACGCAAACATTTTCCAAATCTGAATGTAACGGAAATTTCCGAGCAAACATACAATATGATAATGCGAGGACAAAGCAAACAAGAAGTTGTAAGTCAAACCATTGATAGAACTTGGCTGGACGGACTTATTCGCTTGCAAGAAAGAGATAAAAGACGCATAGAAGAACTTAAAAAAGTTCCAACATTTGACAATTTTGCAGAGATAGCACGCTTAACACAAATTGTAGCACAAAGAGAAAAAGAAATAGAAGCTGAAAAGAAAAAATCAGGGCTTTCGGGTATAGCTGAACTTGAAATGCTTTTAGCGGATACATTGCAAGGGTATTTGTAAGACAAATATGAAAGTAAAAGGAAATTTTTGGGTAGGTAATGCGGGTTTTGCGACCTTTTTTAATGAAGTAATACACCCCACCAACCCTGCTTTGTTTCCTGCAAAAATAAATGTATCAGGTTATGAACATTTTGCAAACAATATTTCCCTTTGGTCTCCTCGCTCTCTTTCTTTGGCAGAGTTTATCGCCGTTTTTTGTGCAGTCTATCAGGAAACTGGGGGGCGTTTTGAAAGTATTAGCGAATACGGATCGGCTGAATACTTTGCTCAAAAACCTTACGGCTATCGTTACAGAGGACGTGGCTATTTACAAATTACTTGGGAAAGCAATTATCGCATCGTTTTTGACAGCCTGGGCTTGGCTCTTGATGCTTTTAGCGATGCAGAATTGGACGCACTTTTTAAGCAAGATAAAGTTGCTTTTGGGGCTATAAGGGTGCTATTTTCAGACGAAAGATTGCTCAAAAAACCTTTTGATGATTTAGCACTTGGTAAATACAAAGAATTTGGTACAAGGCTAAATGGTAGTCCTTATTACGGACAAACGCTTGAAAATAGAGTAATGTATATTTTAAGAAAGTTAGAAGGACAAAAAGTAAAAAACTCTGCTTTCTTGCGAAATAAGCCTAAAATTTTAACCACAATTGCTATTGTTGCAATAATTTCAGTTACATCTTACATAATTTACAAGTACAAAAAGGTCTCAAACTAAAATTTTATTGATATGGCAAAAAGTTGTAAGTCTAAACCTCAACCCCGTGCTTGCAAAGCAATGTTTAAGAAAATGCAAGAAAGGGGTGTTTATGACAAATCAAAAGCGGGCTTAAAAGGCACTCCTAAAAAAACAAAAGCTAAAAAAGGCTTATCGGGTACTGAAAACTTGAATGGTGTAGCTTCTGGTGTTTTGATTGGTGCAGGTGTTGGTTTGGTGTTTTTGGGTGTTGGTGCTTATTTTGGGTACAGATACCTCAAAAACAAAGAAATTGATGGGATTATTTCTGACCAAGAAAAGGCAAACAACGCAAGGCTTGTAGAAGCTGACAAAACCAAAGCCAAAGAAAACTTGAAAAAGCTGAACTACTTGCAATTACGCAATTTGCGTAAAACACTCAAAGAAATGCAAGAAGGAAAAATAACAGCCGAAAGGCTAACCGACAAGCAGAAAAAGTATTTTGAAACGGCTCAAATTCCTTTGTCTGTTTAATGCTACAACAACTCTTAAATATTGCCAAACGCAATAAATGGGTAATTTTCAAGCGTCCTTATGAACTCAATATTTGGGGTGTAAGGAGCGAAAACACCCAAGCAGGCAAATTTGACGATTTGATTGTGGTATTTTGGAAAGATGAACGGCTGAATTGGCAACTTAAAAAATATCAAGCTACAACAGACCCAGGCACTTATTGGCTAAAAAACGCCATAAGTGCCGAGGTGGAGGCTTTGGGGAGTGCAATATTGAAAGAAGGACAATATTTGCATAGTTTTCAAAGACGCTATACAGCACGCTTGCCGTATCCTTACGAACTTGTGCAAATAAAACCCTTAACCATTTTTAGGGATTACAACCGAGACGCAATACTTGATTTTTACAACGGCAGGGAAACAACAGGTTTGTATGGTATCAATATACACGTAGGAGCAAGAAAAGACCAAAAAAGTATTGATATAGGACAATGGAGTGCGGGTTGCCAAGTTTTTGCAAGCTACAATGATTTTGCAGAGTTTGATTTGCTTTGCCAAAAACATCAAGGTTTGTATGGTGATATTTTCAGCTATACGCTTATAGACGAAAGGGCAAGGAAAAGGGCAAGGCGAAGGTTACTTTTGAAAGGTTTAGGCTTTGGAATTTTAGGAGGATTGGCTTTGTACGGTATCTACAAATTAGGTGAAAAGCAGTGAAAAGGTTTTTGCAAAGATATGGAGCAAATTTGGGTGCTATTGCAGGCACAATAGCAGGATACGAAATTGCCAAAGCCCGCAAGAAAGATACCTTTTATTATACGCTTTTAGGCGGTTTTATCGGTATGGTTATCGGAAACGCTATTTCAGATGTAGTTAGTGATGATACAGGCAAGCTCACATATTGATTTATGCCAAAACAATGTTGGGAGAAATGGACATACTTTCAAAAAAAATACAAGCCTACGAAACACTTGCTAAATACGCTACTGGCAGGCGGAAAGAGATTGCTTTGCAGGTATTGAAAGGTTTGTATTTGCTACAAAAACAGCAAGATAAAAAGCAAGAACAAGAAGGAACGAAGCAAGGGGGGTATGATGTTGTACGAATTCCTATTACTGACATTTTTACAGACACAAATCTATTTCAGCAACGCTCAAAAGAGTACAGCGAAAGGAGCGTGAATAATATTATTTCAGATGTACAAAATGGCAAATTTGTTTGGCAAAATTTTGACCCTATAACCCTATGGATTAAGCCTGAAAACGGCAAATATTACGTTTTGAGTGGGCATAGTCGTTTGGAGGCTTTCAAAAGGCTTTCAGCTATGGGGTATGCTCAATTTAATACGATACCTGCTAAAATTTTTGAAGGTACGCTTGCAGAGGCTCAAAAAATTGCCAAAAAATCAAATACACTTTCAACCAAAGAAAGCTATTTAGAAAGAGCAAAGTATTATCAAGATTTGCGTTCCGAAGCTGTGCCTGAAAAAGAAATTATTGCAGAAGCACGGCAAAATGAGGACAAAAACGCAAGTTTCATCTTAAACCTTTCACACTTAAATTTTAATGGAGAGCTTATACAAGACTTACAAATGCTTACGGCTAATGCTGATGATAGCGATAATACTGAAACGCTCAAACGTATAGCCAGTTGGATAGGTTACATTCGCTCTCGCTTGCCGCTTTTAGATAACCACGAAAACGAATTGTATAAGTATCTTGTAAAGGACAACCGCTATACTAAATACAACCAAAGCAGTCTTTTTGCAGAAGTAGAAAAGCGTTGGAAACAGCGTGAAATGTTTAATACACCAATTACAGAACCTTTGAATATGGAAAATTTTGTAAGCAAGACGCAGGTTGAGCTTACTTATGATGAAAATTTACGCCAAGCACGTAAAGCTCTCAAAGAGGCAGAGGAAGAGAGAGAAAACAAAAAGAAAGAGTTACTACAAAGTTTTAGAGAGCAATACAATCGTAACCCTACTGATGAAGATATAAAACGTATTCTTGAAATACTTTTGCCTTATGATGTGGCTATCAAACGAGCTGAACAAGAAGTTTTAAGGCTTGAAAACCAGAGAGATTTCATAAAACAGGAGGCAAAAAAGCAAATGAGTTTGTTTGGTTTGTTTGGGTCAGAATACACGCAATTTAAGGGAAAACCCAAAGAAGCTATAAAGTTTTTAATGAAAGTAAAAGAAGGGGAAGCTGTTGATGCTTTGTATAGAGATGATATTGGTTATGTTTCTATTGTTTGGGGCGAAAACAATGAAAAAAATGAAGGATATGGATTAAAACATATTATTGAAAAACACGGAGCATATATTGAAGCACTTGGGTTTGCAATAGAAGACTTTATACCTATTGTTTTCGCCTTTGGTACATTTAATTCGGATAAATCTATTGACGGAAAAATTGTGTTGGATAGCGAAAGTTTTAGAATTATTATTCAAACAAACTTTTTTGGTGTAAAAAAGAAATGGTTACTATCTGCTTTTGACTTAAAAAAGAAAATGTCGCTTGGAAGCCTTGAAACCGTACTCGGCAAGACTTTTACAAATGAGCCACTGCCTCAATCAACAAGCGACAAAGAATGAACCTCAAAAATAATGCCAAAATTAACTTGTAAAACTATGAAATATTCGCAAGCAGACATAGCAGAATTAAAAAAAGCATTAGTAAGTGCAAAAGAAATTGGCGATGATGAACTTGCCAAAATGCTCTCTGAACAAATTGCAGAGATAGAGGCAGAAATGGAGCGGGCAAATATTAAGGATTTGGAAAAAGTAGATTGTTCAAAGGAGCAACAAGAAATACAGAAAATTAAAAAGAAAATTTCGGAATTAGAACAAAAAAAGGCTACAACCGAAGTTAAAAGCAATTTACCTACGGTGGTTTCTAAAAGTAAAAAACAACCTAAAAAAACAACTACAAAACCCAGTGGGAAAGTAATTGCTTTACCTTCTTCTCAAAGCCAAAACAAATTGCCCGCTATTGTAAGCAAACAAACCAAACAGCAGGCAAACAAGGCAAAAGGTAAAAGAGAAGCCAAAGCCGTCCTAAATATCAGTGAGCAAGTGCGTATTATCAAGCGTTTTGTAAATCTTATGAGTAGCAAGGGAAAAACCAAAAAAGCTCTTGAAAACTTGCTCTTGGCTATTAAAAAAGCCTTTTTGTTTAAAAAAATTACAGCTTCAATGCCTTATTATGAAGTAGTGAAAGACATTGAAAAAATACTTGTAAAAGCCACACAAAGCAATGGCGATGTAGAAATATCAGTTTCTCAAAATGATATGGAAAACCTTAAAGATATTGCAAGTAGCGAAAAACGATTGCTTTCGGCAACCTATCTAAACAGCTATTTTAACCTTGCTCGTAGCGATAAGCAAGACAAAGCTAAAATGAAAAAATTAGCTGAAAAAATTGGCAATGCCCTAAAAGAAGGCTATATCAACCAAAGTGATATGTACTATAAAGAAATCAAGCGGGCTTTGGGGAAACTGAATAGCGGTGAAATTAAGCTAAACGCCGATGAGCTTGCAGGACTTTCGGAAATCTGCTCTTGCGGTAAAACTTTGGCGGGTGTAGAAATAGATGCTGAAACGCTCCAAAACACTCAAATTGAAACTTTGGGGTTTGAGGGTATTTGGAAAGATTTTTTGGGTGATGTCGCCAAGCCTTTCAGTATGGTTATTTTTGGCTTACCCAAAACAGGAAAAACCTATTTAAGCCTAATGTTTGCCGATTACCTTTCACGGAATTTCGGTAAGGTTTTGTACGTAAGTGCAGAGGAGTTTGGTTCGCCTACGCTGGTGCGTAAAGTGCAAGATTTAGACTTACACAAGGATATTGTTTTTAGAGCTTCTTGCCCTGATGATGTAAGCCAATACGATTTTGTATTTGTGGATAGCGTAAATAGAGCAAACATTGGGGTTGAAAAAGCTGAAAAAATGAAAAACCAAAATTCTAACACAAGTTTTATTTGGCTATTGCAGGCAACCAAAGATGGCTATTTTAGAGGTTCGCAAGAATGGACGCATAATGCAGATATTATTGTAAAAGTTGATGAAAACAACACGGCAACGGCACAAGGTCGTTACGGAGGAGGACAAATGAATGTTTTTGAAGTAATAGACTATGCAGAATAACAGCATACATACTGAAAGTTATCCAAACGCAACAGGTGTTATTAACGTGCCTGCAGGGTTTCTTTTGGGTAGTATTTACAACAAAAGCAGTAATAATATTCTCGTTGTGATAGGTTTTAGCAGTATCAATATTGCACCAAACACTATCTACAACTTTGAGTACATCGGCAAAACTTACCCTGAAATATCTATTATTGCGGGAGTGAATGTAATTGACGCAGTTTTTCATTACTGATAGACGTATGGGATACATAAATAAAGGAGGTAGTGGAGGAGGAGGATTTTTACCTGATTATTCGCTTTCTCCTATTGTTTATCCAAGAAAGTGGGTAAATGGAAATTTTGTATATGAAATTTCGGTGCAAGAAGTTTTAAGTAGTTGGGGATTTAATTGGTATTTTTTATTAAGTAAAACAATTGTTGATACTACCGCAATTATTGAGCATAGTTTTGCTTACACAGATGATGGTATAAATTGGTATAAGTTTGATAATTTCAATGTTTGGAGTGGGTCTTTTAGTGCTTTTTTGCAGATTTACAATCCTACTCCAAACCAAATTTTAGTAACCGGCGTGATTAAATACACACTTGTAGAAATGCCTGTTTTAAGTTCTTAAAAATATGCCTTATACACGCATAAACAATGATTGGAATGATATAACGGGCAAACCTACAAACTTGGCAACCTTGCCTGTGGATTGGGGGGATTTGATAAACATACCTCCTGATATTGCTTTTTTGCCTGTTTTTGAGGATTGGCAATCCATTTCTTTCACGACAACAAACAACATTTTTACAAATGTATGGAGTATAAATGTAGGATTAAATGAAGTAGTGAGTTATGAAATAGATTTACTGGGTCGCAGGCAAGGAACAAATGGAATATGGAGTGCCAAATATGTCAATGCTGTTGTAAATAATGCAGGCATACTTACACAAATAGGACTTTTGCAGAATTTCTTGCGAGAAAACTTGACCACAAATGCACAATTTCAATCAACAAATGTAGGCACAACACATTTTTTCAGAGTGCATAGCGGTACAATACAAGTAATAAACTGGATTGGCAAAATACGGATTTTCAAAACAATATTACCATAATGGCAGACTTACGAGCATTGATAGAGTTTATTGTGGCGATAGTTTCGGCTTACTTTCTAATCAAAATCGAGAATGTAAAGCAACAGAAAGATATTGCCACTTTACAAAGTCGGGTAGATAGATTAGAGCAGAAGCAAAACGAGGAAATCAGGGAAATACACGGCTTTATCCGTGAAATTCGGGATATGATACAAGAACTTGAAATTAAGATTTTGCAGAAAGATAGACGTACCGAACATTAAAAACGCTATAACTATGAATTTTCGTTTTCAGAATTTTTGGAAAGATTTTGGGCTGACGTTGGTGGGCATTTTCATAAGCAGTCTTGTAATTTTGGTTACTTTGGGCTTGATGTGGAAAGGCAAACTTACCGCCGAGCAAGCAACAACTTTTCTTAGTGTAATTACACCTGCAATTATCACCATTTACGGGCTTGCAGGGAGAGAAAATAAACCTAATAATTATGAAAACTCAAACGGCTCAAACGGCAAAACAGGATAAGCGTTTGCAAGAACGTACAGACGCTTTTGCACAACAAAGAAGCAAAGAGTATCCACAAGTAAAAAGCTATGTTCGGGACGCTGTTTAGACTTTCGGCTTATTTATTGCCTTTTGCGGTAGGAATTTTTGCAGGCTACTTTGCGAAAGAGCAGTTTTTTACAAAACCTTGCCCCGCTTGTGTGTGTCCTGAATGCCCGCCTTCAAATACTACGTATTTGGTTATCAATAACGAAAAACTGAAAGTAAAGGGTAACGGCTCATTAGATTTGACCAATATTTTGAAAGATAATCAAATCAAGCAAGAAAACAAGGAACTGAACGAAAAGGACACCTTAAAACAAAAACCTGAACGTAAAGGATTTTTCAAACGAATTTTCGGTAAAAAGTAGAACTTATATGGCAGAATTTGAACCTTTTTTTCCGCATATACTTCGTTGGGAGGGTGGTTATGCAGATTACAAAGAAGACCCAGGTGGTTGCACCAAGTACGGCATAACTATCCACACGTGGAAAACTTTTGGTTATGATAAAAACGGCGATGGTATCATCACTTGCGAGGACGTAAAACGCATTACCGAAAAGGACGCTGAAGCGATTTATGAGCGTCAGTTTTGGTATGCTAACAATATGCACCTAATAGAAAATCAAAAACTTGCTGAACTGATATGCGATTGGTGCATCAATAGCGGAGCAGGAATAGCTATTATCAGAGTACAAAGGATACTTAATGATTTAGGCGAAAAATTAGTTGCTGATGGGATTTGTGGAATTAGAACTATTACTGCTATCAATAAATATAGTAAAGAACTTTACAAAAGAGTGTGGTTAGCAAGAGAGCAGTTTTATAGAGATATAGTAAAAAGAAATCCTGCAATGAGTATATTTTTGAAAGGCTGGCTAAATAGATTAAATTCATTCCCAAAAGAAATATGATATGGAAACTAATAATATATTAAACATTATCAATGTTGTCTTATCTGTTATTTTTTCTATAATGTCAGCATATATTATTATGAGAGAAAGACTTTTGAAATTAGAAATTAAATCAGAAGTTTTATCAAAAGAATTAGAAAAAACAAAAGCAGATGTAGGCAAAGAAATTTCAAATATGAAAGAAATTCACGACGAATTAGAAGAGAAAATCTATAATAGATTTGATAATGTAGAAGAGATATTACAAGAAATTATGTTAAAGTTAGAACGTAATAGTGTAAGGTAATATGAACTTTGATATAAGAAATATTTACAGACATAAGACTTCTTCATTTATAGCAGTCTTGCTTATTATTGTAGCTTCATTATATTTTGTCTATGATGAAAAAGCAACGTTTCCTGAAATTACTGCTTTTTTAGTACCTATTATCAGTTTGTTATTATACGGTAATAGCAATAAACAATCTAATAATCATACAGAAAATAAAATAGAATAGTTATGGATTTTAATGGAACAGATATAATAGATGTAAGTTCAGTAAAAGATTTAATAGAACTTGCTAAACAAAATTCTGAAATCATTACCGAAGATGGGGAAACTATAAAGATTGACCCAGGGGTTGATATTACCAAAGAATTAGAAGAAGAAAAAACAGAAGAAGAAATTATAGAAAGTATTGTAAAAGGAAGTGAAGATGATGATAACTATGATGATGATGATGATAACTATGATGATGATGATAATGATGAAATAGAAAATGATAATAATAGTAGTAACAAAGGAAGAATAGAAAACAAAGGTTTATTATCTGTTATATCTTATCTTGCAGATAAATTTGATATAGACGATAATTTTTTGCAAAGTGATGCTATCAAAAAAGAACCTTTGCAAAAAATATTAGATTTTATTTATGAGGAAGCAGAAGATAAGATATTAGAAAAAAATAGTGATAAGCTATACAAATCAGAACTATCTTACCAACTTGACAATTATTTATCAAAAGGAGGAAATATACAAGATTTTTTTTCTGAATTTTTGACATCTACCGACGAATTAGGTAAGCAACAAGAAATAATAGCAGATTTAAGTGATAAAGAATTGTTGTATGCAGATTTCATTAACAAAGGTTTTTCAGAAGAAGAAGCAATAGAGTTTGTAGAAGATTTAGAAAAGAAAGGTAAATTAGGAATAAAAGCTAAAAATTTAAGAAACCAAATAGAGGAAGGAATAGAAATACTTAAAAGAGAAAAGTTAAACAATATTCTTAAAGAGAAAAACGAAGTATTAAGTGAGATAGAAAAGAAAGAATATGAACGTATAGAACAAGAAAAAGTAGATTTAGCAAATAAGTTAAGCAATATAAATAGTATTTACAATTTTCCTATTACAGAAGAACAAAAAGAGGAGTTATTTGAGTTTATTACAGAAACAGATAAAGATGGCTATACAGGATTAGATAAAGCATTGCAAAGCAATGAAAACTTAATCTTTATTAGCTTTCTTCTGAAATATGGTAACAACTTCATAAATTACTTGCAAAATACTTTCAAGGAAAGAAGCAAGAAAATATTTTATGATAAGTTACTAAAAGAACCAATTGTTACACAATCTAAAAGTAGATTAGCTGTAAAAGACAATTTAAATGTTCAAAAGTTAAACGAATTTTAGTTATGAGAATACTGAAAAAAATAGTTGGCGACTACAATGGTCAGCTTTCTTATGAAAAGCTCGCAGATGCTTTTAAGGTTGCACCAGCATTAAGTAGTAAAGCGGTGAGATTGTATCCTCAATTTTCTCTCACAAACCTAACAGAAGGATTAGGATATATCTATGCAACAGATAAAGCAAAAGAGGAAAATATAAATGGATATTATGCCGAATGGAAACTAATTGGTGAGCCTAATATGCTATGCAACTTTGTTGCAGGTGGTAGTACAGGTACTAACTTGGGTGTTAATAATAGCTCTTTTTATGTATGTTTAGATGAGCAGTTTTTTAATTCAGAAGAAGTAGGTAAATTAGAAAACGGCAAACTTATCTATTTTGAAGATAATGGGACTATGCTTACTTCGGGTGTATTTCGTTATCGTGTAAAACTGCTTACTAATTCACCATCAGATAGCGTATCCGATATTTGGACAAGTGCTGGAAGAAAGATACAATATATGTATCCTGCAACCAGTGAGTTCAATGATAGAGGCTATTTTAAGATGCGTTATAGCGAAGAGCTACATAGAGAGTATGTTACAATGTTCCGTTCACAAGTAAGTATTTCTGGTACTGCTAATATGACCAAATATATTCTAATGGACGATATTAGCAAAGAAAGATTTATTATGGACGAGTATGAAAAACAGCTTTTGCAAAAAGTTGCTTATGACAAAGAAAACATACTTATCTATGGTAAAAGTACTGTAAATGAAGATGGGGTAGTTCATTTAACCAATCCTAATACAAAACAAAAACTTTACACAGGCAACGGATTAGAAAATCAAGTTAGCTCATCTTCAAGGGTTTCTTATACTTCACTTTCTAAACAACTGCTAAAAGATATTATTGGCGAAGTGGAATATAGGGCAGGTAAAGCAGAAGACGGAGTAAATATCTTGCTTGTAACAGGTAGCCGTGGTAAGCGTATCTTTATGGATTTAATGGAAGATAGCTTAAAAGTAGGGGATAGTGTATATGCTACACGTTCAGGAAACAACATAACTCTTGGTGGTAACTTTACCAAGTTTATTTATGGTAATAGCACTATTACGGTAAGTGTAAGTCAGCTACTTGACTACAAAAACCAAGCTGATGAACTTGATGAATATGGTTATCCTTTAAGCAGTAGCAAGATGTTTTTTATAGATAGAGGCACTTATGATGGGCAACCTAACATTAGTGTATTCTATCAAAGTGGCTTAAAACTTATTATCAATGATATTATTGGGGTAGGTGGTAAAGATGGAAAAAGCAGTGGTGTTGTTAGCTCTCCTATTCACGGCTCAAGTAAGATAGCATTAGGAACAATAGGATTAAAACTATTAAATCCTGATAGCTGTATGCTTTTAGAACGTTCTATTATTTAAACTTTGTAACCTATGCCAAGGAAACCTATGAATAAAATAGTAGAAGAAACACAAGCAGAAACAGAAACATCTGTACTATCTGTATTAGACCAAAAGGAACAAGCTATACTGGAAGGTTTGCATAAAAAGTATGTTGTTCCTATAAAAGATGAAAAGATAGTATTGGTATGCAAAGATGCTAAAATGCGAATAAAGGGGATAAGATGTATGATACAACCCCCTGTAGAACGTAGTACAGGTAAGCTATTTACAGGTCAGCCTATTTTTACAGAAGAAGAAAAACGATATGTACCACATATAGTTACCAAAGATACTACACGCATATTGCAGGGGAAAATTGTATTAGACTTATCTAATCCGATAGATGCAATTGACTGGGTCTGGATGCGAGAACACCCTTATATCAATCCCAAGTTTGGTAAAAATTTATGGGAAGTAGAAGATACAGAAAAGCAAGTAAAAGAAAAGTTAAGCAAAGAAAAGAAAGCTATTAAACTCAAATCTGCTTTGTTAGAGCTTGCTTTAAGTGAAAAACGTAAAATAGTAAGGGTGTTTGCTGGTAATTCAGAAGACACTGAAAATGCTATTGATACATTCTTATTAGATTTAGTAGATAAAAATGTAAAAATGGCAACAGGTAGAGATGTAAGTCAAATTTATGAAGACAAAGAGTATCTAAACAATTGCTATTTTGCTTATTTGCTTATAGATAAAGGCGAAGTAAGTATTAACTTGTCTAATTATCTATTTAGAGATAAAGTAATAGCAACTGATTTTGAGGGATACTTAATGTGGCTTAATGAAGCATCTAACAAAGAGGTAGTATCTGTATTACGTAGCAAGTATCGTGTATGAATAGTTTAGAGATATATGAGCGTTGTGTAATAGATTTAGATAAGTATGATACACCTACTTTTGAGATAGTAGATTTTAACAGGTATGCTGAAAGAGCTTTATACGAATATATTAACGAAAAGTATAAAGAGTTTGAAATGGTTCAAAAGCGTACTGATGATTTACGTCAATTTGTAGTGTTTAATACTTTTCCTAATACAAACAACGTTTATATTACTTTACCTAACGATTATTTAAGGCTATTGTCTGTTTGGTATTACATAGAAGATTTTGATTGTAATACTGATAGGTGGGTAATAGTGCAAAAGACAACAGCGGATAAATTAGGGTATAGCGAGAATAACTACTATTGGAAACCTAAGCTTACTAATCCGCAATATCAGATTATAGGAAACAATTTGTATTTTAGAGTAGGAGATGATGATGCTTCAAGAATATTACAAGTAAGATTGGAGTATATTGCAATACCTACTTTATATTACATAGACCCTATAACCTTAGTGCCAAGCAATCCACCTTATACTGATGAAGTAGATATGCAGATAATAGATAAGATTGTTAGGATATTTCAAGGTGCTACGAATATACAGGGTTATCAAGTTTCTACACAAGAGTTAAGTTTCAAAAATAATTAACCTTAAAAAAATATGGCAATCAATATTCCAACAAGACGAATGGTAGTGAATACATCACAACAACTACAAGTGTTTGTGTATAATAACACTACATTAGCACCTGCCGCCTGGGGTCCAAACACCTTTGTAAGAATGGTAGGGTTTGCAGAGTTTAAGCAAGCAGATTTGATAAGTAACACACAAGTACCTTATACTGCACCTGTAGCACACGTAGTAGATATAGATTTTCCTACTGCACCTGTTGTAGGAGATGAGATAACTGTAAGCATAGTAAGCCGAAATATACAAGGTTTTGGTGCTTATGTATCTACTTTGGAAGCTAATAGAGATATGGTACATCATTTAGTACAAAGTCCTATGACAGCTACACAATTGCGAGATACTATATTTCAATTGTATCAGAACAAGTCAGACATAGGTAGATTTTTTACACTTTCTACCATAGGTGCTACAACAATACGTGTAACTGCTCAATTGGGTATAGAGGTAGAGCCCAAAGTAATAGGATATAATGCTACTGTAACTACTGTTACACCTTTCAACGTAGGTACAGGACATTATGATGTAATACACCCTTTTGTTACGGAGTGTAAAGCTATGCCTTATACACCACTTGCAGAAAAGTATAATGTACCTATTAAAGGAAGACAATATAGGACATATCATTGGCTTGTAAGGGGATTAGATGAAAGTCCCGTAGGGTTAAGTATAGCTTCGCAAATTTCAGAAAGGCAGTTAGAGTATGTATTATATGTAGATACTACTTTGACTACGCTGATAACACAGCTGAATGCGATAGTTTAATTGGGTATAAAAATAAAAAAGGGGTATTCAGTGAATATCCCTTTTTTTATTGCTTTTTTGTCCAATCGCTCAGCTTTTTTTATTTTAATTCCATAGTGATACGACGAAAGAAAGCCCTACATACGTTTGTATGTAGAGCTTGTTATTATTATTAAAAGCGGATAGCTTTCAAGTTGTCTATTATACAAAGAACGATTTTATAAATAATAAATAGGAGACAACTTGTTTGCTGTTGCAAATATAATACAGAATTTTTTTTATTACAATTTTTTTTTTAGATTTGTTAGTAATTTGAGAATATTGAAAAAATATGGCTACATTATCACAATTAGCATCTATTGTACAAAATACTATCAATGGGGGATATGGTGTTATCAATGAGAACATACATATCAATCAGATAAAAGATGAGATAGTGATGACATCAAGGCGTTTGTATGATGAATACAGGCGTAATGGATTTTTCAGCGACTATGAGCTGAATATGATGTATCAAAGGCTTACGTGTATAGAGCTAATATGCAGGAGTTTAACAGAGTGTTGTGGTATAGATTTGCAAAGTGAGCAAAAGGTATTGTATGCAAAAATACCTGCTGTAATAGAGTTGAGATATGTAGGTACAATAGAGTGGGATAAATCTTTTATTATAAAGACAGGTGTAATGACTAATTATGTGGGAGTTAGTCGTTTTACAAGGAATAAGCCTATTGCTTGGTTAAGGGGTAATACGGAACTAATTATTTTCAATCCACCTACATACAATATGAAATACATAGCTATTGATGCTATGTTTCAAGACCCAAGAGATTTGTATGCTTATGATTGTAGTGTATGTAAGAGTGATGAAGAAGCATTTCCTATACCTGATAAATTTGCTGATATTATTACAGGTAAGTTAATAGCTTCGTATATGCAGTATAAACAAATTAAGCCTTTACAATCTAATACACAAGCAGACGTAATATAGTAAAAGTTTATGAGGGTATATAGAGATGGTGAAAGAAGGTTAGTGTATAACCATTTAGCGATTATAATATACAATATGATAAAAAGAACTTGCTATGTAAGGTTTAATGGTACACATTCTTTTTTTCTGATGGTTATTGCTTATTTGTTGTATATTGTAATAGGATTTAAGTATTTAAGAAAGTTGTTTAATAATAAACCTGAAAATGGTGTAAAGAATGAGAAACGTGTAATAGAGCATATTGTAGATTTAGGGGTTTTAATGATACGAGAACCTTTGCTGAATGTAATAGAAAAAGGGCATATAGCTACCTATAGAAATTTTAGTTTTAGAAGAAGGGAAATACACAATAAAGACAAGATATTAAATAGAAAGAAACAGGTATTAAGACAATACAGAGCAGATTTTATGTTAAAGAAAGAGGAGTTTTATGTTGTAGATGTATTTTGCGATAAACGCAATAAGTATTTATTTTCAATGATAGTAAGAAAAAAGAGAAATGGAAACGCAACAAAACACTCATAGATATATTACGCATTTGCAAGTAATGGAAAAGTTGCAAGACTTTTATGGTATATACTTGCAAGAGCGTATTGTTCAAGAAATGGTTTATGATTGTCTATTAGATTTAGGCAGGATTACACCTATTAGGGATATGACTTGTTTAGATATAATAGACTATAAAATTGATAATGATAGATTGCCTTGTAATTTATACTATATTAAGTCTATCACAAAACATAGTAATATATTGTATGATAAATTACCTATTGGTAATGAGAACTATGTAGGGCAGGTATATGGTATATATGTTGATTACATATGGGATAATGAGGGAATAAAGTTTAATACCACAAATGAAAAAGTTTGTATAGAATGGGAAGGTATAAAAATTGATAAGGATAATAACATATTGTTTGAGGAGGATTTATTAAATGTATGTGTTGCTTATTGTGTGTATAAGAGTGATTATGCTAAGTTTAGGTCAAGACAGATAGACCCTGCGGTATATCAAGAAAGTTACAGGATATATCAGGAGGAATTTCAAAAAGCAAGACGTACAAGATTTAATAGAAACTATTTAGACAAAGCAGTAAAGACATTATTATCTTGGAATGCTAACAGATATTTTTATTAGTTATGAGTGAAAGACCACATCAAATAACTGGTTTTAATAAAGGGTTAAATAAAGATGTACATATTTCTTTGTTAGAACCTGAATTTTTACGAGAGGCTTACAATTTTAGGTTATACACCGAGGATGGTAATGCTTTTATTACTGCTAATCTAAAAGGTACAGAACTTATTAGCTCGCTTACTGCTGATTTTGTACCAATAGGATATGTAGTAGCAAGAGAGTTTTGTTATATCTTTTCGCACAATCCTTTGACAGGTGAAGGCGAAATAGGAATGTTTCCAAGTTTAGACATATCTAATGTTGCTTTAATAGGTACAGCAGGAGTAGAAATAAACAATTTACCTATTAGCTATACATATAAGCCTTTGTACAATTTTTACTATCCACCTTCCACAAATAGAACAGCATTAAGACATACAAACTTTAATTTTAGTTTAGAGTACCCTGTAGAAGCAGAAGCAAGATTAGATTATGATGGAAGCTATAATTTATATTTTGTAGATTTTAACAATAAAATAAGAGTAATAAATACAGGAATAGCAAGACAAGAAAATGGTTTATACAAGCTAACAGAACGAATGTATGAACCTAATAATTTTTTCGATACAATGCTACTTATACTAACATCAGACGAGGTAGCTAAAATAGATTATTTGTATCAAGAAGATATAGGCAGGTTAAGATGTGCTACATATATCTATCATATTGCATATAGTAATGATAAGATAAATAAGACGGCTATTATATCAAGTAGTATGCCAGTAGTGGTATATGAGAGGCGAAATAATAGTATAGATATGGGTAGTGAGGATAGTAGATATGGTAATACAGAAATAGCTTTTAGTACATCAGATAATTATGAAGAAACCTTTGCACAGATAACTAATGTAATGCAAGTAAGTGGTGTAGATACACAATTTAGGTATATGCACGTTTTTTTTGAAATTATCTATGGTATAGGCAATAAAGAGTATGGAGTATATGAGTTTCAAGAACCTATTGATATTACAGGAAATACTATCAGTTTTAAGCATACAGGATTAGAACCGCTAAATAGCTTATCGGATAAAGCTATAAATATATTTTATGCACAAATAGCAACAGCCAAAAGTATAGCACAATTAGATAGCAGGTTATTGCTTTTTCATACAAAGACTGATGATGGAGAAAAGCAGTTTAAGGCATTAGAAAACTATGCTCAAAGAATACAAGTAAGGCATATAAAGGTAGATTTAGGGAAGCTATCAGATTTTGAATATAGTTGGGGAAACGCTTATATAGAGCAGACTTTACCGCAACTAAACTTATCTAATTCTGGGTATCAAAATCCTTATCATATCTATTACAATTTAGGTTATCATTATGGAGAAATATATCAATTTGGTATCCAATACATACTAAAAGGTAATGTATTTAGCAATGTCTTTTTATTAAGTGGAGCAGATGATTTAAATTGTATTACATCATTTAGCAGTTTAACAAATGATAAAGGGATATATCGTTTTCCTAAGAGGGGAGTAAATGGATTTGATGGCAGTAGTTTTACAAGCAATTTGCATACAGACCATTTGGTAGCAATGTTTCCTACTTTCAGTTTCCCTGATTGGAACTTAACATTGCCAAATCCTGATGAAAATGAAGCAAACGAGTTTGTCAGGGATAATGTAATAGGATTTCGTTTAGTAAGGTTAGAAAGAAAGAAGGATTGCTTTGGTCAAGGCATTGTTGTCCCTTGCTACTCTGTACCACCTTTTAAGTGGGGCTTTAATAGTGAGCCATTAAGAGAACTTACAGTTTTTTACAATTATCATTATGGATATAGCACAAGATACCCCGCTTCGGATTTGTATTATTTTGTGAGCAATTCTACATATAGACAAAGGTTAAGCAATTTTTTAAGGGATAGCAAGAACGTAAGGAAAGTAATACCTTTACCTTCGGGCTTGTTAGATGGAGCAGATAGATTAGAGGGAACTATAGAATTCAATAATTTTCAAAGTATTATTATATCACAAGCCTACCGAGACCCTTTTAGGGTTGCTTATGTAAGTATGGATATAATAGCAGATGAGCGTTTATATGGAAGTGTTTTAAACAATAATGACATTAGCTTTGAAGTAACAGGTAGTTATTTATTAAAGCCTACTTATCAGTTTGTTACTTTAACCGATTTTTATAATACAGGAAACACTGCTGGTGTAAGTTATTGTATGCAGATGGCTTTTTTTAATGAAGCCTATCCTCCTATATTTCCGCATTTAGCGGGCAATGAAAACGATAGTTATGCAAGGATAAATAATTATCTTTTTAAGGGGAAAAGTTATTTTGTTTATGCAGGCAGACCAGCAAGCAATGAAAAATTTACTTCTCAAATAAATACACACGACGAAGGAGGATTTAAGATTTTTCACCCTCATCATAGTGGAGGTGAAAATGGTTGGGTAGTACCTATGCAGACAAATTGGAATGCTTATGTAGGAATAACTTTGGGATATGGTTGGGAAACGCATACTGCACCATTAAGTAGGACAGGAGCATTAGAAGTAAATGGAGTACCTACAAATTTATATTTTAGGGATACAGCATTAGAAGAGCTATACACACCACCAAGCCTTAATATGATAAGTCCTGAACCAGGGGATACCTCTAATCCTATGGATTGTTATTATTTGAGTATAGGAACATCAGGGGGTTATTATTATGACCCAGGGAAACGATATATGAATTATGATATAAATTATCTTGATGTTCCTATACACGACAGAGCTTGGATAGTAGATTTATTTACCAGCAGTACAGGTAGGACAACTAATATATACAATTGGTATGATGGACTTACGCAAGTAAAGTTTTTCATTCCTATCACTTTAAACTTATCTAAACAAGAAGTAGCAAGTAATAGCTATTTTATCAGGGGGTATAATGGAGATAATTATCAGGGGGTATGGTATAGGAAGTTTTGGTTTAGCAATTACAGACATAGTTTTGGTGGTAGTAATGGAGATAGATATGTATATGGTGGAGTAATAACAATGGCTAAATGCGACAACAATTACAATCCATATAGTAGGGTAAGGGAATTATGGAGTGTAACAGAAAGAGAGCCAATGAGTGAGGGGACACAAGGTAATAGGAGAGCATTTTTTCCTGTATATGCTAATTCACTTATGTATAACCAAGCAGCACCACCAAGAATAAAACCAAGTGATGGAGTATATTTTTCTGCTACAAAACTAAATGTATTTTTCTATGCTAAAAACTATCATACTTTTGAGAGTTTGTTTTATGAGTTAGGGGGTAATTCACAATGGGGCGGATATATTGTAAATTTGTTAAACGTAAAAGACATATTAGAAATACAGAATTATTTTCCTACAAGATTATACTATTCAGAAAAGCATATTAACAATAGTTTTATAGACAATTATAGAGTAGTATATCCATTTAGTTTTCAGGATTACGATTTAAGTTTGGGGAAAGGTACAGCAGTAAGAGTATTAAATAATAGGTTGTATATTATTCAGGAAGATGGAGTAAGTTTAGTAAGTTTTAATGAAAGGCAAGCTATTAGTGAGGAAGGTAGTGTATATATAGATACTACATCAGTATTAAGTCCCTATCAAGCGACTTTGTCAAGAAAATATGGTAGTATTCATAGGGATAGTGTAATAGCTACAGACAATAGCATATATTTTATAGATGCTAAACGCAGGTCTATATGTAGGATAGAAGAGGGAGGAGTTAGGGATTTAAGTGAAGGTAGGATAAGTAGTTTTTTAAATGAGATATTTGATGTATATGGAGAAGATACGAGGGAATTATCAGGGGCGATATATGTAAGGAGTTTTTACAATAGGAGATATGATGAGATAAATTTTGTGATATATAAGAGGAGAAATCCTGCGGTAGCATACAATATAGTATTTAGTGAGAAGCTAAATGTGTTTATAGTACATAGTTATTTACCTGCAATAGGGTTTAGTATTTTTGATGATTATTATACTTTATTTGACAATGAGCCTATTATTACATTTCCTAATGATAGTCCTGTATATCAGAATGGTTTATACAATATATATCAGAATGATGTAAGCAATATAAGGAATAGGTTTTACGGAACGGATTATCCTATGTATTTTCATTACATAGTAAATACAGATTATCAAATGCAAAAGATATTTGATAATATAACTATTTTATCTAATCATATACTACCTACAAGGTTGTTTTATAGGATTACTAATGAAAATGGTATTGTATTACAAGATACTATTTACTATGCTAATGGAATACCTTTGGGAGTGATAAATAATATAGTAAATAGAATTAGTTATAGGGAACATACTGCAAGATTTGCTATACCATATACAGATAAAAGTTCTAATATAGTAGGTAGGAGGTATAGGGATAAGGCAATAGAGATAGGTATATATTATGATACCAATGACTATGTAGAGATACAACGTATTATTACGTATTTCAGATATAGTTTTAGTTAGTAAAAAAAACATTACATATATGAAGTGCAAAAGCAAGTTTAATAAAAGGTATTTACAAAATGGCGATATAATAGAGCAAAAAAGTATATTAGGCTATAAAAGACATAGTCCTTTTGTAGATGAAGAATATTTAGTAATAGATAGTCCTCGTGGCAAGATAACAATGAAAGAGGTAGATTTTCCTATATTAGGAATAGGAGAGAATGGAGAAAGTATAATAATGGAGCCAGAGAAAGAATATCAGTTTAGTAGTAAGAAAGTATTAGAAATACCTTTGCACAAGTTAAAGAGAAAAACAAAATTTAGTAGTGGTGGTCTATTTACTAATTTAGCCAATAGCAATCCATTAGCACCTAAACCTTTAAAGATGAGTGCAGGCAGTATAACGGAAGACAATGCGGATAGTGTATTAGATGGCTATAATAAAATGCAGGGAACAATAGGAGCAGTAGGAGCAGGTATAAAAAGTGTAGGTAGTGTATTAGGCACTTTTATCCCTGGTGCAGGTTTAATAGGAAATGTAGTAGGTGGTTTAGTAGAAGGGATAGGAACTTTGGGAACAAAGTTATTGTATGGTGATAAAGTAAAGAGAGCTCAAGATTTGAAAGCCTATGGTATTTATGCAAATAAGATGAGAAAACAAGAAATAGATATGAAAAATGCTTTGGGGTACATTTAATTTTTATTTATCAAAAATGTTTTTTATATTTGTTTGTTTTTATTACAAACTTATTTACATATATGAAAAAGAAACTAAAATACTATCAAAAGGCTGGCAAATACACAGCTATCAAGCCAAAAGGAGGGGAAACTTTTGAAGTCTATGAAGAGTTAAGCAATAAGTTTCCTTTGTTAGAAAAGTATAAACAAGCTTTTTACGAGTCATATCCTAATGCTCCTGAAGATGTAGCGAATAGTGTAGCTATTGCGTCTATGAATAAGTTTTTTCCTGATAGCAATGTAAAGAAGGAGTTTTTAACTAAGATGGGTGGTGGGGATTATTACAGGGGATATGCTTTGTATAATGAGTTTATCAATAGCAGTAAAAATCAGTTTGGCTTTTTAGATATGGGTACTCATCATAGTACCAAAGCTGATGCTGAGCTGGCAAGTGCAAGCGAACAAGATATATTTAATAGATTTTATACTGACGTAGAAGAGATACCAGAGCAAAGAAAAAAGACAAAGGTAAGGTTAGATACAAACTATGAACCATTATTATTGTCAAGAAGTATTCCCGATAAAAACTATAAATCGGGTAAGAGGGAAGTTATTTTAGGAAGAACAGAATTGATAAGAGATGATGAAAAAGCAAGAGAGTTTGAAAGAAGAATACAGGAAGAAGTATTAAATAAGGAAAACATCCCATTAACTATAAAAGTGAGCAAAAATAAAAAGCCTTTATTTAAAGATGATAACCCTTATTATGCTACTTATTATTATCCTGATGGATATGAAGAGGATAAAGTCGCAGAAGTATTTAATAATTTTGGTGGGATTACGGGGTTAAGAGATAAGATAAAAGGGGTATATAATGATATGTTTCCTAATGAAATGGAAGGTTATGAGATAACCCCAGCACAAAAGGTGGAGAAATTTAAGTTTAAGAAAAGAGATGTAACAGCAACAGATGAAAGTAAAAAGCAATTTGGAGGTTTAAACAATACAAATATGAAAAAGAAAATGCAAAAAGGGCAAATGTTCCCTTCATTCCCTACTGCTACACCTACATCAAACAAAGGTGTTAGTGATGCTGAATATAATTCTAATAGAGAGTTATATTTAAGAGCAGACAAGCTAATATACGATTTAGCTAAGTTAGAAGAAGATATGAAAGAAAGTGCTTATTACATTCAAAAAAATAAGAATTATGAAGCTGAAAAGCCTATATCTGCTTTGAAAAAAAGGAGAAATGAGATTTTAAGTGAGTATAATTTTATTAAAGATAGAATAGGAGATGATATAGATGAGATTATCCCTAATGAAATGTTTAATCGTGTAATAAATTATGATTTTGCCAAAGGAGAAACTAAAAATCCTAAATCTTATGAAATAGCTTATGATAGAGCTATTGAAATGACAACGGATAAAAAACAAAGTAAAAAGCAGTCAAAGCAAGAGTCAAGGCAAGATTTAGTAAATGTTTCTACAAAAGACTTATGGGAAATGCTAACCCAAAGTTCTTGGCAAGAAGCTAAAAAGCAAGGTTTAACAGATGGCAGTGAAGAACAAAATTTAGCTTTAAGAACAAAACTTATAGAAGGCAATGCTGATTTGTTAAAACAAAAGTTTAGTGGTAAAGAATTGCAATTTGCCAAAGGTGGGAAAGTATATGGAGCAAGTCATCAAGAAGGAGGAGTACCTGCGGTAGATGCTAATACAGGAGAACAAGTAGCAGAAGTAGAAGGAGGGGAAAGAATATTTAGTAGAGAGGATACGCAAGCTATGGAGCAGATGGTTATGCAAATAGCAAATGCAAAAAGCAAGCAAGAAGGCAATCAACTTGCTATGCAATTAGGATATATGGTAGCGGAGATGATTATGAAACAAATGCAAAGACAGGGCGAAGAGAATATGGGACAAGATATGGAAGAAATGCCTATGGAAGAAGAAGCTATGCCTATGGCTATGGGTGGAAGAAAGCTAAAAGCAAATAAAGTATTAGAGTTATTAAATAGCTATTAAAAGCTAATCCCCCATAGCTCAATTGGTTAGAGCACCTGACTCATAATCAGAAGGTTGTAGGTTCAAGTCCTGCTGGGGGAACTAAACAAGAAATATTATGAAAAAGAAATCAAAATTTTCTGCTTATTTAAGAAAACCTACGTACTTAAGTGGAGGGTCTATTACAGGATTGTTAAGTAGTATGGGTGGTGGAAATATGTCAGATATAACAAACTTATTAGGGGGTTTATTAGGTAACAATCAGCAACAAGGTTCTGTAACCCCTGGATCTGGATTAGGAAGTATTGCAAAACCTTTTGTAGATAAGATAGAAGACCCTACAACAAATGCAATTCTTACAGGATTGACACAAGGAGCAGGAGGATTATTAAACTTATTAAATCAGAATTTAGATAAGAAAATGCAACCTAATGCGGATTTATTAGCGGAGATAAGCAAGGCACAACAATCTAAAAAGTTAAAAGAGCCACAAGCACAAACATTGTTTGAAACAACAAGAAGTAAATATAGAGATTTAGTAGAAGCATCTTTAATACAAGAACCTACGGATAGATTGTATTATAGAGCAAAAGGTATAGACCCAACAAAAATAGATTTTAGTAAATCTATTGATTTTGGAGATTATGATTTTGTTTTTAAGGACAATCCTGTTGCTATGTCTTATGCAAAAGCTATGAAGCGTAGCTTTCCTGATATGGACAATCAATTGATAGAGGTATCGGTAGGAGGTATGCTTGATGATGAAGATAGGTATAAGTTATTTGATAAGTTAGGGAAAGGAGACCATTCAAAAGGGTATAATTTATATAATACTTTGATAAATAGGAATAAGGATAAGTATGAGTTTTTAGATATGGGTACGCAAAATACACATAGTAAAGATGGGAGACTTACAGCGTTAAGTGAGAATGATAGGAGAATGAAGTTTGCCTCGTATGAGCCTATTGAACCAATAGAAGTTAAACCCGAGCCTGAACCTGAACCTATTAAAGAACCTATTAAAGAGCCTATTAAAGAACCTATTAAAGAAACAAAGGTAGAAACACCTATTGAAGAAAAACCTGTTGAGCCTACATTAACAAAGCAAAAATTGCCTTATACACCTTATCAATTGCAAAAGCAATACAATGCTTTGCAAGGGTTATTAAGTGGTGTAGATTTAGTGAGGGCAAGGTTATTAGGCAATGATGCTTTCAGAAAATTACAGAAGTTAAGAAGACCTGATGACCCTTTGCAAGTAAATGTAAAACCAGCAGAGAAAAGTACATTAGAAAATGAAAAGAGAACGATAGATGAAAATATAGACAAGGGATTAAGAGTAGTTAAAGGAGCAACAGGAAACTTGCAGAGTTTATTGTCTTCAGCACAAAATATGATTGGTAAGGGAGTAGAAGCAAAGCAAAAGTTAATGACAGAAGAAGAAAATAGGTTTAAGAATGATTACTATAACAGAGAGTTTCAGCAATTAAAGGATATAGATGTACAAAATCAATTGTATAAAAGACAACAAAATAAAGAGATGTATGATGAAGCAAAAGAGAATTTGAAAAATGCGGCATTAAAAGCATCTATGATGCAACAACAAAATTTGCAAAAATTAAATAATATATTAAGTGAAAATTTACAGAATAGACGTTTGCATAGTAAGCAGGTATATGATTCTATGCGGGTTTATCGTGGAGCAAAGCAAGACTATTTAAATCAAATGAAAGCCTCTAACCCTGAATTTTTTTACAAGAAAGATAATAATGGAAATTATGTAAAGACAAGTGCAGAAGAGCAACAAAAGATGCTTGCACAATGGGAAAAAGATTTTGATACGGAAGCAGGTAAAGAATATGCTAATCTTGTTAATGATGCAATGAATTATGGAGGTAAAGGATTTTTAGGAGCATTTAGACGTAACAAAGGTTATTTACCATATAGTATTGAAGAAAGCAATGATAATACACGTACTTTGGAAAGTGGTACTATAAATGAACAAAATAATACAAATAATACAACTACAAATAATAGTGTATTATCTAATAATCAAAACACACAATATAGTAATAACAATCAACAAAGGTATAATAGCATAGCAACAGACAACTATAATATAGGGGTTAATTTATTTTCAGGAAATAGTAGAATACAAACACCTTCTATTATATCTAATCAAAATACTACCTCTAATAACAATATATTTTCTAATAGTAATACAAACCCTAATTTGCAAATGCTATATCCTTACCTATTTGGATATAACAATAATAAAGTATATCAGGGTTCAGGGAAAATGGATATAGACAATGAGTATAGAGAGGTAATGCAATTGATGAAACTTTTACAAGATAAAGAGCAAAGCAGTAAGAAAAGTAAAGGAAATAATGTTGTTATCAATAATAGTTATTTAGATAGGCTTATCGCAAATTTGCAAAAGACAGATGCTTTAATGATAGCCCAGGACAATCAGTTCAGGCAAAACATTTATGATAGCATTAGACGTGCTACAGATGTAGCAAGAAGCACATTCTTAAAAATGTAAATAGTATGTCTTACAAAAAATATGTAAATAATAAACCTATACCAAAATTTGATTTAGGGGGTTTATATTTTCCTTATGGTACTACCATAGATGACCCAAGGAACCCTATGAACTATTACGCAATAGACTATGTTCCTTTGCCTTATATGCCTTATGATTTAGAAAGTGAATTAGAATTATTAAAAGAACCTACTATTCCTAAACCTAATTTAGATTTTGGTAAATTAAGAGAAAAGTTAGATAAAGACTTACTGCCTGCTGAAAAAGAAGCTGTTTTAAGTCAATTTGACAATTTAGTAAGAGAAGCTACACAAATAGCAGTATTTAATCCTTATGCAAACTTTGACCAAAACTTTATCAATCTTAATCATAAAATAAACGAGTTTGTTCATAATGCAGTATTACAAAGAGCAATAGACAATAAAAGAAACTTTGAAAAAACAGGTACAGAGCTTATCAAAACATCAGATAGCTATGCCTTAGACCCTACAGGTATTCCTATGCCTATTACAAATGGACAAGTAGTAAAGCACTATACACAAACAGAATTTTACAGAGACCCTTTGTATAGTTCTATATCCAGAGCTGACAATGTAAATGGAGTATCTTTGGCTAATAATACTTCATTTACCGTAGCAGACCAAAAGTCTTTTTACGATTATTTAGATAAAGTAACTAATACAAAAAGCGATACAAAAGCAAGAGGACACGAAGGAGGAGGTTATAGAATAGGAGCTACCTTTTTTGAAGCAACGCCTATTATACATACAAGACAAGGCTATGATTTTCATTTAGAGAATAATTTGAGGCAGATGACAGAAGTAAAAGCAAAAATATTAACTGCTTTTCAAAATGCTAATAGTTTAGAAGATATGGAAAGAGATTTGCTTTCTATGTCTAATGAAAGTGTAGTAAATTCTTTTAAGACTAACTTACAAAAGGCAAAGCGTTTAGTAGCCAGCGATATGAATGAATATATTAAGCTTGCAGAAGGAATGAAATTAAAAAAGGAAGAAGATATAACACAAGCACAAAAACAACTTGAAGTTATTAAAGAGAAATTAGAAAATAACCCTAATGATGAAGGATTATTACAACAAAAGGCTTATTATGAGGGAATAGTAAAAAATAAAGACAAAAGTGATGTATTTAAGTTTAATAATATTAAAAATGCTATTGATTTAATTTCTAAAAATGTACCTAAACAATATGCAGAAGGATTAGCCAATTTATTAGCCCAAGAAGACCCTTTGCGTTTGCAATATGCAATTAGAGCTTTAAGGAAAGACCCTAATTATGCTATCAATCATATTGCTTCATCACCTTTTTTAAGAGCTTTGTATAGCTTAAAGAAACCTGAATTATTTAATGCAGTAGTACAAAACATTGGCAGTAGTTTAGAAGCTATGGACGTATTTGTAGGAACAAATATCTTTACAAATACTATGGACGTATTTAGAGCTCAAAAGATAGAGCTTATAGACAAGCGACAAGATAAATACATAGAAACACTTAATTTAGAACGTGTAGGTGGTGGTTCAAGACAACAAGAAGATGCCTTGTTTAATTCAGTAGCCTATAATATTTTGACAGGAGCAGGTACAAAATATGAAGAAGAAGACAAGAAAGCTATGTCTGTGCAAGAAGCTACTTCATTTTTTGGTATAACTTCAGCAGATATAGATGACAATGCAAAACAAGGAGAAGGTAGTGTATCTGTGTATAGAAAAGAGGAAGGGTTAAGTGGAATACTTGTAGATAGAATAAGAGATGGATTGTATATGAAAAAACAAGGAGATAAAACTTATTCAGGATTTGTCCCAGGTAAAAACGTAGGAACGGTATATGCTATATTAGAAAATGGTGAAAGAGTAAAAATAGACCCAAATAGTTTTCCACAAGGAGAAGTTATATCAATATCAGATGTACAAAGTGCTAATTTAACATCAATATCTACTAAAAGTGGAGTGGTATCTATTCCTACTATTACTGCTATACCTAATGCTAATGGAAATAATTACAAAGTAAATGTTACGTACAGAAACGGAGAAACAAAAAGTATAAATTTAGGAAATGTAAAACTTTTTGAGGCAGTAGCTAATAACACAACTCAATACAACATTACTAACGTAAAGGCTAAAAAGGAAACATCAAGCATTAACGATAACGAACGTTTTGTAGATGAGTTACGTCATAAAGCCCAAGATAAAAAAGGAACAGCTTTAGAAAATAGAACCATACACGATAATTTAGATGGTAATCAAACAAAATTTCATACACCCTATAATAGTAAAATACAAAGTGGGTTAAAATAAAAATTAGACAAATACAACGATATGTTTAGAGATATAGACCCCCAAGTGCTTTTTATACGTGATAAAGACTTACATTTTGATTTTAATAAGTTTTTAGAAAAGATTGATTACGACAATTTAAACAAACAAGATGCTATTGACTTTGTCATTAGCACAAAATCTTATCCTTTGTTAAATTGGAATAGAATAGAATATGATGAAGATAGTGTAAAAAATACATTATTAGACAGGGGATTGTCTGAAAAGGAAGTACAAAACAAATTAAGTAAATACAAAAATTTCTTAAAGCATATAGGAGAATATGATGTAAGACCTATTACTTTGGAAGAATTGTTATTAGAAGAGTTAGAAAAAGAAAGATTATTAAGACAAGATGATGAGCTGAAAGAGGAAAACCAGGGAAATGATATTCCTAAACTTCAAAAAGGAGCTAAAATAGAAACTAAAACAGGAGAAGAAGAAGATAAAGAGCTATCAGCCTTAAAAAATGTAGGAAACGTTTTTAATTTGTTTAACAATAATCAAGGTTTTATTGTATATGACTATAACCCAAGAACAGCTAAAGACTTAAAATTGACTATCAATTTAGATAATGAATTAGGGAAAATATCTTTGCAGGGAGAAAATGTTGCAGATTATTTAGGCTCTATGTTACCAAAAGATGCAGAATACTCGCCTTTACCTGTTGAGTTAAGAAACGTTCCTGATGCTACACTTACGAAAGATATACAAGAAGCCTTAAAGCAATTAGATAGAGGTTATTCTTATATTAACAATTTAGATGGCAATTATTCATTAGATAGTTTAGGGAAAGATGAAGATTTGTATAAAAAATTTGGAGTAAGTGAAAATAAAGCATTAGATAAATCGGTAGAATTTTTAGATGAATTGGCAAAAAAAGTACCTAATGGGTTTATTTATGATATTATAGAAAAACAAAGAAAAGAAGAAGAAGAAGAAGAAAAGATAACTACAAATGCAAGGAATATAGATGTACTAATGGCTTATGCAAGCAAAGATGAAAACATTAAGAGTTTAATAGAAAAGGAAGAGGGGGATACATTGTATAAGAAAGGTCAGGCTTTTTTAGCTAAGTTAGGGTTAAATCCTTACAATCCTTATACAAATAGATATGGTGAAGGTATGCCTATGGTTACTACTATTGGTCAGGTAGAAAAGCGTAGGAAAGAAGATGGAGCATTGACTTTGCAAGTACAAGGTGCAAGACCTGATTTAGAAAAGGGATTTTGGGAATACATAGGAGATAGAACAGTAGCAGGTATAGCTTCATCTATTGATGTTATTAAACAATTCAAAGAAAATCCATTTACTACTACGGCAAGTATGTTATCTTTGGGTTTGTACAATCCTAAGAGAGATAGACCTTACTATGATGAGTTTTTATCAAAGGCAAGTACAGATTTTAGTCGTGATTTAAGTACAGGATTTAGTGCTATCTATAAAGATAGTTCAGGAGATTTTTCACTTTCTAAACTACTTGGTGGTGTAACAGAAATATTAGGTCAGCAATTAGTTTCTATTCCCGTAGTAGGGTTAGCAGGAAAAGCAATAAACATAGGTAGTAAAGGATTAAAACTATTAACTAATCCTGTATTAAATAATTCTATTATTAAAGGAATAACAAATAATTCTTCTGCAAAAGGTGTAGGTTCAGTAGTAAAAGGTGTATATGGTACAAATCCTTATGCTGTATCATCAGGATTATTATTTGGACAGATGTCGTATATGCAAGGATATAATAAAGCAATGACAAATGGATATTCAGATGAAGATGCTTATACATTAGGGACAATATATTCCTTGGTAACAAGGGGTACAATGCGGTTAATAGGAGGAGATATAAGTGAAAAATTACTTTCAGGTAATAAAGTATTAAAAAAGGAATATGATAATATTATGCGTTCAATGGCAGATGAGTATTTAAGTGGTATGCAGAAGGTAAAGACAGAAGCAGAAAAAGAATTATTAAAAACTAATATTATCAGTAAATACACAAAAAGACTTGTAAATACTTTACAAAAAGCACCACAAGCTATTGGAGAGGGGATACAGGAAAGTTCAGAAGAATTGGGTTTTAAGTTAAGTAACAAGTTTTACAATATGTTTATTAAAAATGAGGGGAATAAAGAGTTAGATGATGATATAAATTTTGATGAGCTTGCTTCAACATTTGTACTTTCAACATTAAGTACAGGAGCATTAGGAGTACCTAATACTGTACGGAATAGATTTTTTAACAACACACAAAGGGCTTTAAATAAAACTACTTTTGATGATTTTTCAGAGATGGCGGCAAGCTATATAGCTTTGGGCAAGAAAGATGAGTTATTACAATCTTTGCAGGGTTCTTGGAAAGAGGGGAAATTAGCTTCAACGACAACAGATGTGTATGGAAATGTAGTAAAAAAGGAGGATAAAAAGATGACTGCAAATGATTTTGTGTATAAGAGTGCATTAGCAGAAATAGATGCTATTGAGCAGAAGTTAGTAAATGAGCATATAGAAAGGCAGAAAAATAAAAAAGATGGTTTGTTTTATGGAGGAAAAAATAAAGATGTAGAAAAGCTAATTGCTAATTTTAGTGGCAATGAGCAATTAGGAGAAGATATTAGAAAGATTAGACAAGGATTAGTAAAGGGTTTTTTAGATGAGTTTTCACTTGCAGAGAATTATGCTTTGGATAGCATAGGGAGTGGTAAGACATTAGCAAGACCGATAGTAAAAGATAAGGAAGGGAATTTATGGGTAAAAGAGATAGATAGAAAAGATGTAGGGAAAGCTATTGATATAGATATAGATAGTGATAACAGGGATTATGAAAAATCAGGATTTGTAAAGTATGATGCAAGCAAACACGTATTTGCTAATGAAGTAATATTTAGTAAAGGAGATTTAAATGATGATATGTATAATAGGGTACTTTATAGCAATATAGAGAGAGCGAAAAACAATGGAAAGATAAATAATTTAAATATAAGTGATAGTGGTAAAAGTAGTTTTATAGAAGCTATAAAGAAACGTAAAGCAGAAGAGTTGTCGGAGAAAAAAGAGTTTTTAGCAAAGGAAGCAGAAAGCATAAAAAATGATTTTGTAGAAGGGCGTATTAGTAGAGAAGAGTTTGAAAATGGATTGCAGAATTTAAAGGATATAGTATTAAAGTTAGATTTATCTAATGTAGATAGTAATGTAGAAGGATTAGTAAAGAATAAGTTATTAAGGGAGTTAGAAAGAAAAAAGAAAGAAGCAGAAACAAAAGTAGCAGAAACAGCAGAAGAGAAAGAATTATTATTAGAAAAAGAAGCTAACAATTTGATAGAAGAATACAAGAATGTATTAAATGATAAATTTGAAAATATAGATAGGGAAGTAGAAAGTGATATAAATAGCATATCTTTTGGCAAAAGAGAGGTAGAAAGAGATAAATTTGCTAATAGGATAGCAGATATATTGGATGATTATGGGTTTAGTTATCCAAAAACAGACAAGACAAGGGAGAGTGTATTATTTGTAAATGGTACATTAGAGGGAGATGATTTTATTGTAAAAAGTAAAAAATCTACATATAGATATAATGTAAGGGGTTTGGGCGAAGAAGGTAATGAGATAAACAATCATATGTTCCATTATACTGATAGGGATATTAAGTATAATAGTTTATCTAATAGTGGTAAGCTATTAGCTAAATTACAAATGCGTAGGGGTTTAAATAAGTTTGTGTTGGAAGAAGAAATGAAGGATATGAGGGCTAAATCTGCTATTATAGATATGTTAATAGATTTAGAAAGACATAAAGATAGCAGTTATATTTTTAAGCTATTATCAGAAAGATTTTCTTTGGATATAGATAGTGATATTAACATAGCAAATATAGTTAATATTCTTGGAGGTATAATACAATATGCAAAAGAAAACAAGTCTAATATAAGTAATTTTTTATCCGAATATGGTAGGTTTATTTCAGATGAGTATAATAGCATAGAGCAAGAATATAATGATATAGTAAATAAAACACAAGTACAGGATATTGCAATTTCTATCAAGGATATATTAGATAAAAGAAAAGATGGTCTAATAGATGTTAGATTAAAGTATGTATTAGATACATTAATTCAAAATCTAAATAATATAGTATTAGAAAATAATAGAGTATTAGAAAATGTAAACAAAGAAAAGAATAGAATATTTGAAGGGAATGTAAAAGAAAACCTTACAGAAAACTTAAAACTTTTATTTGAAACTGCCAAAGATAATATTGATAATGATGTTATTAAACAGAATATTGATGTTGTAATTAGCTTTTTAAGCAATCCTGAATTAAAGATTGGAGATGTAATAATAGAACAAGATGATTTAATTATTATAGATTTTCCCGGAGGTAGTTTTGAAATTTCTTATAGAAATCTTGGTGATAACAATACTATTTCTGTTTTTTATCAAATATTACAAGGTGAAGAGATAATAGACGGTCAAATAAGTAATGTTGATATTTCAAAAACTACTTGGTATAAGTTATTGCAAAATTATGATGAGCAAAAAGAAAAAATTAGAAACGAAATACAGAAAGTTCAATCTTTATCAGATGAGCTAAAAAACATTGATATACAACCTAATTATTTTGGTAAAGAAGATTATATTCTTAAACTATTGACAAAAAATCTATTAGGAAACGAATATTTAGAAAAGTATAAAAATAGACCTTTTAGACAATTCTATACAGAAATATACAACAACTTACAAAATGGACAAAAGTTAGATGTAGAAGAAGCAAGTAAAATTATAAAAGAGATAGATACTATTATTCAGCTTTCTGAATTTATAGATATATCTCAAAGCATTCTTTCACAAAAAGATTTGGCTACGACCATAGAAAAGAAGTACATCAATATATTAGAAGATAGAGCAGATTTCTTTAATAAATATCCCCAAGAAGTAAAAGATGTACGTGCAGTTATTAGCAATAGTGAAGATGAATATGAACTAATAAAAGAACTAAAAGTAGTAAAATACTTAATACAATCTACAACAGATGTGAGATTGTTAAAGATACGTAATAACTATGTAATGGCAGTAAAAAATATAGCAGAAAAAATGATTTCATTAGATATATTACCTGATGGATATAATATATCTAACCTTAATAGTTCTACTGATACATTATTAGAAATACAAAACAATATAATACAAAAGTATAGTACAGAAGATAGTATAAACACTATTAACCAAAACCAATCTATTGTACTAACTCCGTTTCTTGTATTACCTATCAATACTTTTTACAACTACCTTATGGGTAGTATCAAAGATACTAATATAGTACCTACATTAGAACAAGTAATGGTATTGTATGAAAAATTTGCTCATATCCTATTGCAAAATAGATTAAAGATTACAGAAACCAAAGATAGTTCAGGTAATAGCATATATTCTGTAGTAGAAATAGAAGAAGCAGAAAAAATTTTGTATGAAAAACTTTTAGAAGAAAATAATAAAGCAAAACAAATCCCAGGAACATATCTTAATACTATACACGCTGTTGCAGGAGTAGGGAAAACTACTATGTTAGAAATGTTTAACAAGTTATTACAGAATGCTAATTTTAATGTAGTGTATATCAATCATAGTAATAATAACAAAGTATTAGCAGATGCAGAAACTATATCGCCCTATACAGGTGCTAACAGCTTGCAATACAATGAGCCAAATTATCAAGGATTAGATACAAACAAAGAAAATACAATCTATATTGTTGATGAATATACATTAGCCTCTGAAAATTGGTTAAATAAACCTAATTTTGTATTAGTAGGAGACAGACATCAATTTTATAGAGAGCAAGAAATTGCAAATAGCACTAATATATTTAATATAAAAAGTGATCTAAGAGAAGGTAATTTTTCTGTCAATGTACCTTTGCGTTTTGAAAATGAAGTGATAGCTAACTTTTTAGAACGTGTATTAGCTGTCTTAAAATTAGACAATATAAATATTAACGATTTCTTTGATGGACTAAACTTAAAAAGTCATCTTAACGTAAATAGCGATATTGTTCATGAAGGAATTGTATTTTTAAACAATCAAGAATTTAACGCAAGTAAAGAGCAATATGGACAGATAGTATATCATCATAAAACAAGTGGTAATGACCAACAAGCCTTTACTTATTATAGTCTTGATGAAATACTAAATGCAGTATATTCTAATCAAGGGCAAGAAAGACAAAGCGTAATTATAGATATAAAAGCCCTTATGCAAGCTATTAACGTTATCAATAATTTGCAATCAGGAGTAAATAAAGTTTATACAAAAAAGATACAAGATGTAGATGTTGATTTTACAGCTGAACAAATAAAATCTGCTTTGTATGTTGCTTTATCAAGAGGCAAACATAGTATTATTGTTGTTAATAGTGATTTTACGGGACAAGAAGACTATGTAAAATCAGTAGATAGTATTATAGATAACTTAAAGAAAAATGTCAAAGAAGTTGATAAGGGAGGTATAGTAAGATTTCCAAGTTTAGAAAAAAACAAAATGCAAGAGGAGTTATCGCTTGAATTTGGTAAATTGCAATCAAGTAATATAAGTGTAGAGAAAAAAGAAAGAAATGGAGAAACAAAAGTTGTTACTGCTACTTTAAGCGAACCTACTACTTTGGATACAACAGATAAAAAAGCAAAAACTGCTAAACCTACAACAGCTACTACAAATACGATAACTACAACACAAGGAGAAAAAACAGAAGAAGAGTTAAATAAGAATGAAATAAGAGATATTGAAGAAAATCTAATAAAAGAGATAGATAGCTTTATATTTTCAAAAGTTAAAGCAGGTACTATTACAAGAGATAAAGACAATATTAACTATGTAACGATAGATGGTAAGTTAAGGCAAATATATGTAGGAGATATAGCATTAGGGGATTTTGATATACATTATAGAGTATATGAAGACTTAAAACAATTAGAAGAAGGAGAAGAAAAGAAAGCTGATGATGATGAAAACAATCTATTAACAGCTATATCTGATGCTTTGGATAGATATTTCTATGGTTCTACTTATGAAGGAGTTTTTGAATATGTAAATGAAGCAAGTACAGGATTAACCTTTAAACTTGATAATGATGCTTACAATTCGTTCATAAGTAGTTTAGAAGAAGGAAATAATGTATCTATTACATTAGAGCCTATTAAAGAAGGAAATACTTTTAAAGTATTTGGTACAGGAAGAAATGAGTTTTATGCTATAAATATTAAATATGAAGGCAAGCTAATAGGTTTAGTAAGGTTAAGTAAAAATAAGAATGAAAATAATAGTATATTTGACAAGTTTATAGACAATGGAAAGATTATAGATATACAATATGAAGTTTCGCCTGATGATAGATTTTTTGGCAGGTATGTAGCAAGTACAGGAAATATTACAACATTAAAGGATTATGTACAAAGTTCAGCCAGTTATCCTTATCTTTCTGTAAATGGATATTTATATGTACCTCAATTTATAGATATTGAAACAAAATTAAATTACAATCGAGAAATAAAAAATAAAAAATATGAAAAGGCAAGTAATATCTTAAAAGAAGCAGTAAAAAACCGAAAAGCAGTATTAGTGCAAATGAAAGCCAGAAACATAGACCAATTAAGTGATGAAAACAAAGGTAAGGTTATTTCTGCTTTTAAGGATATAAAACAAATATCAATTATTGACCAACAATTAAACGAATATGAAAGACAATTATTAGTTAAGTTTTTTGGTGCAGGAAGAATAGGTTTGTCGGGAGATGAAGTTATTAAAATAATAACTTCGGATAGTTTGAAAGATAGACTTAGTATAGAAAATACGCTTGAAAATATTTTTGTTAAAGATATTTTAGAAAAGAATAAAGATTCAGGTTTTAATAAATTTTTAGTAGATTTACTGAAAGAAACAGGAGAAGTAGAAGTAGATAAAAGAACAAAAGAAATTATGTCAAAAACGGCAAGAAGTCTTGCAAGAAGGTATGTTAATATACTAAAGAAAATGAAGCAAGATAATATTGTTAGTTATGAAAATGTATATGGAGCTATTTCAATAATAAATAAAGAAAATCATATAGTAGGAAATAATTTATTGAGTGTCTTAAAAAGTGTTTCAGAGAATACTATATTTAATAGTTATGCTAATCATTTGAAATATATTAACTTGTATATTTCAGAAAACAATAAGAGAAAAATAGAAGATGTAAAAAGTAATGAGTTAATATATGAAGTAATAGCAGGATTTAGTTTTGACAATGTAAAAGCAATGAATAATACTGAAAACCAAATTATAGAGGAGGTATCTATATTTGATACTTTTGAAACAGACAAGCCAACTGATATAAAGATTAACATTTCTATTAAAGAAAGTAACTTGGACAATGTATGTAAAACATCAAAAGCAGGAGAAAAAGAAAATGTAACAACAACAAAAACAGGAACGAGGACAGAAACAGCAATAGAAACAGGGAAAGAAACAAAAACAGCAAAAGAAACAGGAACAATAAAAAGAGAAGATGTATCTTTTTAACACTATACTATTATGAGTTGTCTATCCATCAATCGTGCAAAGCTATTAGATGATGTTTTATTAGGCTATCGTAAAGATAGTGATAATATACTAATGATAGGTAATTTACCTATTTCAGAAGAAGTTATTAACAGATATAAGCAATCTATCAGCAATAGTAATAGCAAAGAAACTATCAATGATTGGTATGTTAATTTAATAAAGTTAGAATACGGCAAGAAATTAAAATCTTTTAGCAAAGAAAAAGTAGATAGCATTAACAATTTCATCAATAGTGCTTTTAGCGATTATGGTAGTTTTGAAGATAGGAAGAAAGAGTTTTTTAAGTTTTTTGAGTATCTGAAAGTAGATTTGTTTGAGCGTTTATTTACAGCTAAAAGTGCTTATGGTGTAGTTTTTCATAATATTAGCAATTTTAATGACTATTATAATGTATTAAACAATTTAAAAAATTTTGTTATTGCAAAACTATCAAATAGCTATAAAGACAAAGACGAAAATACCATATTAAGAGAAGTAAAAGATAAATATAACAAAGGAGAAAAATTAGTTGGCTATGAGCGTATGCTTATAGTAGCTGACTATATGTATAAGCTCAAAGAAGCACACGAAGAATATATTAAAGATGCAGGCAAGGAGAATTCTAAATACAAAGTATCGCCTTTAAAAGCTATTACAGATATTTTATTAGAAAACATACCTATTAGCCCAAGAGCAAAAAGCAGGTTTTACAAAATTCCTGACAAGATTCTTGCAGAATTAAAACGACAAAATATAGAAAAACAAAAAGAAGAGTTAAAAGCAGAAGCAGAAACAGAAGAAAATGTAGAGGAAGAAGAAGTAGAGGAAGAAGAAGTAACAGAAGAAACCCAAGAAGACATTATTACTGAATTAAGCAATTTTGAAACTAACATTGTAGATGTACAGGAGGAAGAAGAGGATTTGCTTTCAGACTTTAATGAGCGGGGAATAAACGAAGTAATGGACATAGCTTTTGAAAAGCCTAATATCAGGCTTACTTCAAAAAACGTAAGAGAGCTATTAAAGTTTATTCCAAATGTAAATATTATAGAAACAAAAGTAGAGATAGAAGGTAAAAAGGTAACACGAGTAATCATAGAGGAAGCATATAAAAAAAATAGCTTATTACCTAACTTTTTTTCACCTGAATACATATTAGAGGCTTTACGTTTTGCTTTTAATAGGATAGAAAACAAAAACAATTGGAGAGAAGAGTTAATAAAGGGTGCATTAGAAAAAAAGTTTGGCAGGTATAACAAGGCTTTGTTATCTTTTGCAGTACGTTATTTATCAGAATTTTCAGAAGATAATAGTAATACTGATATCATATTATTCTTTGGTAACGAAGATATAGATACTCGTTACAGGGTAGTTATTTCAAAAGATAACGAGCATATTCAGACATTTAACCCTTATCTATTACACTTTAAGAAACAACAAGTCCCTGAATATTCGCAATCTGCTTTATTTAATATTATCAATGAAGTTATTTCCGTACAGCCTTATAATAACGTATGGATAAATAACAATTATGTGCTTAAAACCCCTAATGAGTTATTAGCTATAAACCTTGATTATGTATTAGATAAAGCATATAATTCTATATTAAATGATTTAGATGAGTTTTTATCATCAAATTTACAAACTGCATTTCCAAATGGTATATATAATTTTGGTAAGGACAATTGGCAAAACAGATTTAATGAAGCAGTAAATCATACAAATTGGGGAGTAGTAAAAAACGAGATAAATCAAAAGTTACTATCGCCTTTGGAGACTTACATTAGCACAATGTCTGATGATAATCCTTATCTTTTGTTTTTAAAATCTAATGAAGTAGAGTTTGAATTACAGCAGGGAGTAGTAAATAAGTTATCTAACAATAGCTATATTTTTAAGGCTAAATACAAAGATTTAGAATATGAAGTAGAGATAGATAAAGAGTTATTTTCTGATAGTAAGGATAAAAATCTAAATGATTTAGCTAAAGAGTTATTTACTCGTTTTGCTTTGTATAGGCTTATTACGAATAGTACAGATATATTTTTAGTTCACGATTACAATACAAAAAGATTAGGGATTATTAGGGATGACAAAGATATTTTTTCATCTGTTTTTGAGCTGAATAGATTTATCAAGGAAAACAATGTAAAAGTAGAAAAAGAACAAGATATTAGAGACGCATTAGAAAATAAAATAAAACAAAGCGATATAGATAAGTTTGAAGAACTTTCGTTAAAATCATTTTTAAAAAGAAACGACCTTAACTATTTGTATAATTTAAGAGATATTGTTGTTTTTAGGATTGATAGTAAAGAAACCATAGAAGAAAGAAACAATTTTAAGATACGCAAATATGAAGGTAGTGTTCAATTTAACAATGTATTTTTCCCAAATCCTTTCTTTATAGAGATGTTTCAAAATAAGGAAGAAGCATATTTAAACGATAAGATAACCTCTACTTATTTTGGAAAATACAATTTGCATATAGCTTTAAAAGAAGATATAAAAGATAAATTAGGGAATAGTGTTTCTAATTACTTAAAAAGCAGAAAATTAGTTACAAAACTTGATACAAGTGCAGTAAGACATATAGGAGAAGAAGAATTAGAATTAGGCGAAGAAACTGTAACCTTTCACGATATAAACGCATTAGAAAAGATTTTATTGCATTACAATCTATTGTTAGATGACAAAGCAGTATTACATACACCAAGTAATAAGAAATTACAATTTATAGCTGATGTCAAGTTTTTAAAAGATAAAAGCATAGAAAGTCTTTTACAAGATATATTTACTGCTTATACTATTCACCTTGCAGAAAAGTTAGGAATAAGTGTAGATATAGACAATGTAAATGCAAAAGACTTACAGAATAAGATAAAAGAAAAGTATAATAGTATAGAAGATGAAATAGATGTTTCTAATAAGAAAGAAGAAAACATAGTTAATGAGCTATACAAAAAGTATGGTCTATTAAAGAATGTTCATTACACAATAGGTAAAGATAACAAAATTTTACTGCCTAATAGATATGGTTTTGCATATAGGAATAATACAAGTAATTCTGAAACAGATATAGAAGATACACTTTTAGATAAGCTCTATAAAGAGAAAGAAAATATCCTTATATCATACATTAAATCTTTGAAAGATTATGTAAATAGATATAGTCAGTATGTAAGTATTTTACAAAACAACTTTTCAGAAAAAACAGAATCTTACAAGCGAGTACAAAAAGTAAAAGAAATATTATCAAGGTTAAATAATAATATAGATGAAGCCTTATTAGATGATAAAGAAAAAAATAAGTTTGCAAGAAGGATTTTTGAATTAGATATTTTATCAGGCATATATGAGTTATTTTTAGTAGGTGGTCATTTAGCTGATGATAAAGTAAAGATATTTAGAGAGCCTACGGAGCTATCTAAACGTATTATTTCAAGACAGACAGCTCATAATGTTGCAGACCCTTCGGTAGTACCTACCATTAATCGTGTAGTCTTAAAAGCCAAAACTTATGGTGATGTTTATCCTGAAACATCATTACTACAAGTTTACTATAATTTATTAGGAGATGAGTTTAAAAAGAGTGCAGAAGCCCTTACTAATAAAGAGCTTGCTGATGGTTTTATGTTTGTTAGTCCATTAGTTGCTTTGCTATTAGGTTATGCTACTAATACCAATATGGAAGGTATTACCAAGAACACCATAGCAGGGATAACCCATCAATTAACAGGTATATTTGATAAGACCTCTACTTTGAATTTACATACACAATTGCAAGACTTTGACCCTTTGGGCAAAATAAGAAAGCTAAACGAAAATGCTTTGCCTGATAGTATTATTGAAAGGCTAAACGAGAAAAGAAAAAATTATTACGATAAAGTTATTTTTGAACTTAATGATATAAGAAAAGAAATAGAAAATGAGATAATAGAAGAGACCAAAAAGAATAATGTAAATAAGAAAAAACTACAAAGGTTAAAAAATCAATTAAATGCAGATACAAAAGTTGATGCTTACAGGAAGCTATTAGATTATGAATATTCTTCACAGGATTATAAAGATCTAATAAAAGAGTATTTAGATAGTATGAAAGCTATAAGGATATCTACGGCTTTACTATCTAAAAAGCAGGGAGAGGAATATATTAGTTTAGATGAGGAAACAGAAAAACTTGTAAGCGATTTAAAGAAAGTAACATTAGATTTGCTTCAGAATAGAGGTACATCTAAAAGGATTGCTTTTAATGGCAAGAATTACATTTTGTCTAATAAGCAAAATTTTAATGAGTTATACAAACAGATAAAAAAGCAATGGGAACAGGTAGGAGATTTATATTTTAATACAGCAAACGAAAAGTTTAAGTTAGATATAGATTTAGTATTTGATATAAATTTGCATTTATTGCATATACTTACTGATGAAACAGGTTCAAAGACTTATACAGGAGTAAAGTATAATGCAGATGCGATAGAAAATTCAGAAGTTTTAGATATAAGTGATTATGTTAGTGCTACACAATTTGGAGAGGTAACCAAAGTAACACACGAAATAAATCCTTATGAAGTGAATGTAGTTTCTTTACCAAGTCAGATTTCTTATTTAGTGATGAGCAAAGAGACTTACAAAAACATCAATGAGCTATCTAATATAGCATTAGAAAAATATAGAAACAACTATAGTTTATCTACTAATGTTGATGATGAGAGTAAGAGTAAAGTAGTAAATAATTTATTACAATCTATAAGTGACCAATATAGTTTGGGGGGAAATGAGTTAATAGCTTCAAAGATACAGGATAATGGAGAAGTAAGTTTATATGAACCTACTTATGAGCGTGAAGTAGGGAGTGCTATCTTAAAGCCTATGAAACGTTCATCTATGCCCAAAGTAGCAGGGGATAGAAAAGTAATTGGTGATGCTACGGGTATAGGTATGTATATCTTTGAAGACATAGAAACAGGAAATACTTATACCTTGCGGGATTTATTACTGATGGGTATAGTAAAACAAAATAAATATTTTCGTTTGCAAAGTTATGCTGAAAAGTTTGCAAGTGGAGACAGAGTACGTTACACTGCTAAAAGAATAGAAAAAGAATTTAAAAACAAAAAAACAGGGAAAATAACTAAAAAGAGTTTTATAGTTTATGAAATAGATGAAGAGGATTTAGACAAAAACTATACATCTATAAAGATATTTAATGGGCTTAACAATAAGTATGATATGGTTTTAAAAGAAGATAGTAATAATTACTATCAGATAAGAGAAGATTATGCAGATAGGTTCATAGCAAGACCATTACAGACGCAAACAATTAGACATAAAAACACTAATAGGCTTGTATTAGGCAACAAGTTAATAGAAGCTATAAAATTATTAAAAACAGATAGCAAAGCATTTGACAATGAGTTTGTAATAGCACCTGCGGAGATAATAATGTCAAATGATTTTAAGGTGCATTACAAACTTGGAGATTATGCAAGTCCTGCTGTATATGATAAAAAGCTAAAAGATACTTTTTGGAAAAGCGACAAAGATTTAATTAGTACAGACAGAAAAGATATAAAAGTAGTAAGCATACGTATTCCTACAACTTCAAGGGCTTCATTTAGAAATAGTAAGATAGTAGGTTTTGTAGAGAATATGAATAACATTTTATTTTTACCTTATGAGTCGCAATACATAGAAGGTTCAGATAACGACGGAGATAGTGCTACGATTATTACAAAAATACCTAATAATGAAAATTTGGTATATTCTAATAAGTATTATGACTCTTTGGAAGCAAATTTATCTTTGTCAGAAAACTTTGTCAAATCTATCACACCCATAGATAATACTTTGATTTTAGAAAAAGCGGAGAAATATACAGAATACATAGACAAGAGCTTGTCAGAGTTAAAACAGAAAGATGCTATTTTATCTTTTCCTTTCAGAATGATGACAGGCTTAAACAAGATAAACAGCCAAATACAAAATCAGGGTAGTCAAAAGTTAGTAGGATATTTTGTAAAGTTTAATGAAGTGTATAGTTATCTGAAAATGATAAATAAGGATAACAATATTGACTTTGTCTTACCTGAAATAAACAAAGATGTTGCTAATAGTTTTGGATTAAAAAGCTTTAAGGGAGAGAGGGGAAATAAGTTTTATGTACATTTTAACGAGAAAGTTTTAGATACACAGCCTATCATAGACAAGCTAACACAGACCGTACTTGATGATAGCAAGTACAATGCCACGGGAAAGCAAAATGTTACAGCTTTTACTACTAATCTTATCAATGCTTTATTGCTATATGGAGCAGATATAAATGAGATATTAGATTTTATTGGTGGGGGATATGATGAAGAAACTAAAAGACCTAATAATACGATATTAAGGGAGCTATCTGATGCTATTAACATAGCTTCTATGAAAGGGATTATACCTATAAAGATGGAAAGAGTAGTAGATAGATTTTTTAAGAGTAAAGAAGAATTAGAAACTGATGAAAATAAAAAGAAAGAATTAAGAAATCAAAAGGAGTTTATTAAAACTTTATTAGATATAGCGCAACAATCTTTGAAATTACAAAAGATAACAAATATCAATAGATACAAAAATAACTTTGAAGATTATTTAGATAAGATTGTTGGAGGATTATTAGCTTTTCAAGATAGTATTAGTGTAACTAATACTTTTTATGGAGATACTATACAACAAATTGTTAGTGAAAATTATGATAAAGTAAGTAAAAGTAATAATGAAGTTAATTTTATAGAAAATTCATCAAGCTATTTTTTAAAATCTGAATTTGGTAAAGTACAAGTTTTAGAAAACGCTTCATTGCTAATTAAGGATTTAGCAGAAATATATCCTTATTACAGAGAAGATAGTTTTCTGTTTTTAGAAAGAATATACAACAAAAAAATAAAATCTGCAAAATCTTTTTTTACTTTATTTAATTCTTTTAAGAACATATATTATGATAGTTTATCATTAGGATATGTTATAGACAATTTGGATAGTATATCTGTAAGTGATTTGAAAGCATTTTTAGATAGTAATAATTTATCTAATCAAGAGGTATATGTAAATAAGTATTCAACCCAAGTAGATAGAAATAACAGAAAGGAGGGTAATAGAGATATAGTAGAGATTATTGTTCCTGATAGGACAGATGTGAAGGGGGTATATTACAAAGTAAAATATACTTTATCGGAATTGTTAGATGAGATAGACAATTATGCAAAGAATAAAGGCAATATATTAAGTTTTGAAGGCAGGTATGCTTATACGCAAATGCTTGCGTCCTTTTTAGAAGCTGTTTTCAAAAAGCAGGAGGACTATAAACCTTTATGGTCAGTGTTTCGTATAGAAAGAGACACTTTTGGTAGTATGATGATAGAACGCAGAAAAGCAATCACATCTTTATCCGAAGATGAGATAATCTTTTCGCAAGATATATTTTCACGTATGCCTTCGGGTCTTCTTTCTATGTTTGATTTGTATAGTGTATTAACGCATAAAGCAAATAGCTATAGGAGCATACGTGGTTTTTTGCCTTCATTAGTGCAAAAGAAATATCAAGATTATGCCAAAGAGGTAGCAAGTGAAAAGGACAAAGTAAAGTTTTTTGGAGGAATAATAGATGGTAAAGCCGTATTTGAGGATATTCTTGTAAAATCAGACAAAGACATATCTTTGACACATACAGGTCAAAGGGTAAGAAATCATATGGTTTATACTTCAAAGTCGGTATATGATTTAATAAAAGGCAGAGATAAAGGGGTAAGACAAGCAGATAAAGAGAGAATGGTTATTTATGAAGAGGTATCAAGTTCTTTTGGCAAACTAAAATCAAGGCTTTATCCTGTTGAGACAAGCATTGGAAACATTGTTGTTAGAAGCCGTATTCCTATATCACTGCTATCACATTTTAATACTTATGCTATGTCTTATTTAGCTTTTGCAAATGTAAGAGATATAGCAAGCAGTGAAGTAGTTACTTCGACAGAAGTAATAGAAGAAACAACAAAACTTCAAAACCAAGAAACAGAAGAGTTATATCAATTAGATGGCAGAGAGTTTTTTCCTGTATTTACAAGAGAGCCAAATGATGAGTTATTATTAAGCAACTTAAAACATAGCTTTTTAGAATTTGCGACAGATACATTAAAGAAAGCAGGCGTAGAAGTAAAGATAGAAAACAATGCAAGTGCTACTTGGAAAGGAAAAATAGAAAACAATGTAGTTCATTTTAACATAGCTAATATAGATTTAGATACAGGCTTTCACGAAATAGGTCATTATCAAGTAGCTCTATTAAAGAAGAATTTTCCTGATGTATATGAAGAGTTGTCTAACTTAATACGTAATACAGAACTTTACAAAGAGGTATTACGTAGGTATAATGGAGTATATGATAAGGAAAGTGATTTTGTTGATGAGGCTATTACAGAGTTAATTGGGTTATACAATACAAAGAGGTATGCAGAAATACAATATAAAACAGGAAATTTCTTTGGTGCTATTATGTCTTTAATAAGAAATATAATAGACAAGTTAAACAGATACATAAATGATAAGCTATTTGGAATAACAGATATAGAAAAGAAAAAAATATACCATATATTAAATGATTATGCAAGTAATGTATTATATGGCAATGTTCAAATTACTGATGATATAAGGTCTAATTTATCTAATACAATATACTATAAATTAGGTTCATCAAATTTTACTAATATTTTTAATGCTTTGGGATATTCTACTAATGAAGTAACAATGGGTTACCTATCTGAATACGCCCAAGAGCATAGAGAATATTACATAAATAGCTTTAATAATAGGCAAGCATATATTAACCTATTAGGAAAACTTTTTGATATAAATGATGAGATAGTATCTATTACTACATCAAAAGGTAAGGTAGATATGTCTTGGGAAGATTTTAAGCAAGCTATTAAAATGAATAATGAAGAATATGCTAAAAAGTTTTTCTATGAACTGCAAAAACAAGAATTAAATGAAGTTATTAACTTTTACAAAGGGATAGACAATCCTATACAAAAAGCATCTGAACTTAATGAAATCATAAAATCTTATGAAGAAAAAATACAAGGCATTAGTTATAGTGATGTAAAGTTTAGCGATTATGTATTAGCTAAACAACAATTAAAATACTTAAAGTTATTTCCTGACTATAAAAAAGGAGATAATATATATCTTGTAAATAAATCAAGCAGTAATGGAATAGCACAACTGGCTAATCAATATGATTTATTAGACGACCATACAAACATTATTGTATTAGAACGTGCTTTGCCTAATGGAAAAACAAGTTATAGACTTATTAACATAGCAAACAAAGGATATGATTGGAAAGATAGATACCACCAAAGTACAGGTTTCATAAATAAGTTTTCTAAAATGATAGAGAAATTTGCTTATGGATTGGAAGGAGAAAACTATACTTTGGAAGATACTTTATCTTATCAAACTATTATACTTGCTAAAATACTACTTGCTAAAAATGCTAATGCTCAAATAGGAGATTTAGGATTAGTAAAGAGTTTGAGCGAAAGTGATAGTTCTTTTATGGTTAGAAAAGTATTTCCTAATGAATACAACGAAAGATTAAGATTGTTGTTACAAAGTAATTTTCAAAATAAGTTTGTACTTAATAGTTTGCATTTAGAACGTATATTGAAAGATAGCTATAAAATAGATGATAGCAGTCGTTTAATGCCTGACTATCTATCGTTTTTAGAAGGGTATTATACCAATGTTATTTCTACTGACACCAAAGATTTCCCAACTTTTATAGAAGACTATTTATTAGGCAAAGATACACAAACGCTTTTGTATGCTATTGAAAGCAGGATAAAACAAATTCTTAAAAGGTATCCTAACATACAAAAAGAAATAAACTACAAAAATGTTTATTCTGACAATCTATATTTAGAGTTTTACTATTTAGTGAAAACATACTTTTCTTTGGTTACTAATAACAAAGATGCTTACAATAGTTTAGATGATTTAGCTAAAATTAGTTCTTATATTACTACTGACATAGAAAACAAAAACCCTTATTTTAATTTCTTGTATGAAAAATATAACAATGCAAAGCTATTACTTAAAAAGAAATTTGATGAATATGTAAGAAGAGTAGATAATGTATTTGCTGGATATAAAAGTAAAATGCGAGGTATAGCTTTTACAAATGATGAAGGCAAGTTTTATGAACGTTTGTTTAAGTATCAAGATGTAGTTGTTAATGGTAAAGTAGAAAAGTTTAATACTTTTGAACTTATCAAACCTATTGACCCTGAATGGAAGCAATTAAATAATGCTGAAAGAAAATTTATAGAGAGTTATAGTGATTTATTGAGCGAGTTGTATTTACAGGCTTTTAAGCATAGGTTTGGTAGTGTAGAAGGGGTATTAAAGTATAAAGGGATAGAGCATATTGCTAAATATTTAGTACCACCTATGTTTAAGGTAGATGATTTTTCTTTACTTTCTGAAAGTGCAGAAAGTTCATTGCAAAACTTTGAAAATATACTATCAGGCAATCAACGGACTTCAAAAGCCAAAGACTATTCAGATTTGCCTTTAATGTTATATTCAATGGTAAATAGTTTAGGTAGTACAGCTGTAAGAGATGGCATTATAGGCAAAGCAAATGGACAATTAGATATTAACTTAAACAAAAAGTTAAGTACAGATTTGAAAAGCATTTTAAACTTTTTCTACATCAATACAGAACGATATGGGATATTGCAAGATACCAAGACATCTTGGAACATAGCTCGTATAATGTCAAAGTTAAGAGAAATAGAAACAGGTAGAGAGCAAAGTAATATTGTAGAGCTGATAGATAGTTTTGCACAAAAAGTATTATTTAATGAGCGTATTAAGTTTGCTAAGGATGCTTTAACGAGGTCTATTGAAAAGACAGGTTTAATAGCTGAAAGTGTGTCTACGCTTGCGGCTTTAGCTTTAAATATATCCAGCAACACAAAAGCCTTTATTGTAAGTATTAACAAGATAATTGCAAGTACCTTTGCAGGCAGGAAAGATGTATTTGGAGCAAAAGAGCTTGCAAAGGCAGTTAAGATATTACCATTTAATATGGAAAAGGCTTTCTTTCTTGCAGAGAAATTTCAATTTGTAAATGAAGACCAGCTTCGTTGGGCAGTATCTAAACGCATAGGAACAACACAAAGAGATATGTTTAACACAAGAGCAGGTATGGATATGTTCTTTATGGGAGATAAAATGAGCGATATGTATATCAAGTTATTAGTGCTTACTGCACAGATGATAAAAGAAGGAACTTGGGAAGCATATAGCTTACAAGAAGTAAATGGTATGAAAGAGTTAGTATATGATAAAAGAAAAGACAAAAGAGCAAACGAACTAAAAGAATACATATTAGAAAATAGAATAAAACAAGGTTTGCAAGGTAAAGGGGATTTGAATGATGCTTATGATGCTAACCAAATAAGAAGGATAGAACTAATCTTAAATAGAGTAGGTGCAGGGTTAACAGAAGGTAGCCAAGTATATTTAAGCAGTATTCCTTTTGGTAGAGCTTTATTAAAGTTTAAGCTATTCAATATGCCTTTTATTAACAATGTGCTTAAACCCAAAGGTAGAAACTTTAACTATAAAAGGTTAGAAGTTGTTAATAACAAAGGTAAGCGAGAAGTAGTAGAGTTAATGCCTTATGAAGAAAGTATTATACGTACTTTGTTAAGAAGTTTAATTATTGTGTTAAAAACAAGAAATACAAGAATATTAAAGGAGCAATTTTCAGAAGAGCAGATGAGTTCGTTACGTTGGGCAGTAAGTAATATCATTTATACAATGTCTATGTTTTTAGCTTTTATGATGCTTGATGATGAAGAAAAAGAAAGGGATAGAGATTATGTAGAGCGTAGAAGATTTTTATTTAATATCTTACGAAACATTTATTCTGATATGAACATATTTGGAGTATTATCGCCCACGGGTATATTTAACTTGAATGGTCTTGTTAGTGTAAAGGGGATAAACAATTTAGCAGAAGCAACTTGGTATTGGCTAACATTAGATTTTGATAAAGGGTTTAGAAAGACAATGAATAGTGTAGGGGTATTAAATAGTGTAGAGGAGTTTTACAAAGCCTTTAATGGAGAAGGGTATCATAACTTAAATAAAAAGATAAGAAAAGGATTACAGGAAGATGAGCAAAGATTAAAGGACGATATAAATGAATGGTTAGAGATAGAATAAAAATATTTTTGGATATTGTGCAAAAAGATGTATATTTGTTGTGATAGATAAAACTTTCATTTATGGCAAACATAGCTATATCCGTAGTAGATGAACTATCAAACCCACTTTTAACAAATGTATTTGACATAACAGCAAGTACAAATTATAGTTTTTCAGGGAGTAATATAGGAGTATTTTCTTTGCCTGACAATGAAAGTTTTGTTGTTCATATAGAAGTATTAGGGTATCATAGTTACACAAATGTATTTCAGCATTACAGCATAGATTTAAATTTTCAGATAACACTAATACCTTTGGAATGTAAAGATGAGTTTGTTAATAATTGTTGTAATGCAAGTTTTTTAATTATAGACAATCCTTGTAATAATCATAAGCAATTATACAAAACAAGTTCAAGTCCTACTAAATTAAATGTATATAAGGGAACGACTTTAATAGGGCAAGGGAGTGTAATCCCTATTCCTGAATATTTAGCTTGTGGTGAATTTACAATAGCAAGTGAAGAGATACCCTCGTGTTGTTGTTCGCCTGTGGTATATCCCCCTTGTAGTGATATTAGGACAATAGAGATACCTTGCAATGAATGTTTATGTCAGCCTGAATGGACATTTGACCACGACTTGTGTTACACTAAAATATATCCATTTATAGATTTTCAAGATAGCAAGTTTTTTAATCAAGAATTATGGTATATTGTAGTAGATAATCCAATAGATTTTAGTTTAGTAAATGTATGTGTTCGTGAAGATTTATGGATATATGACCAATTGACAAATAGTTATGTCTTAATACCATTCTTACCACCTGTTACAATTACATTAGAGCTTATTGATTTTGATAATCAGGTATTATACACAAACACTATTAGCTTACCACTTAATTTTACCCCTGCTCAATTAAGTGCTTTTTTATCAGCTTTGACATTTACTTATACTTTTGATGAATTAGGTAAGTATAAATTAAGAGCAGTAATAGAAACAATATGTGGGGAATATGAAGTAATTAAAGAGTTTTGGGTACTTGATGATATAGAGTTATTTGTAACAGAAGAATGTAAGAAATATAATTTGGTTTTATGTAATGATACTTATGATATAGTAATACGTGATTATATTAAAGATGAGGATATAGTTACTATATCTGTTGTTAATAATGTAGATAGCTATACATATAACCCTTCATATTCACATTATCAATTAAGCAATAGTATATCATTAGAAGAAGATGGTATATTATTAGATATAGAAGACGGCATATATGAGATTGTAGTAAATAATGGATTTGAGGAGAAGCGATTTATAGTAGTACATTTCTGTAAGATTAAAGAATGTTATTTAGCTTTATCAGAAAAGTTGTATTGCAGTGATAAGTTAGATGTAGTAGAAAATGAGCGTTTTTATTATATGGTAAGTGCTTTTTATACGTTGTACAAGTTATTATTAGAGTTTTACACTTTACAGCACCCTATTCATATAATAGATACAAGTTTATCTAATATAGAGAATTTACGATTTGTAGAGATAGATAAAGTGATAAAGCGTTTAAGAGAGATTTGCGAGGCTTGTACATCAGTAATTAACGAAGCAGACAAGAAATGTTGTAAATAATATGGCAGTAATTAGAAATAAAAAAGCATTAGTTACTTATATTCCTTTGCAATCTTTTGTAGATTGTGATTTTGAGTTATCTGTTTTTGACATAGAACATGCTAAACATTTAGCTTATGATTATTACTTTATAGGAGGTTCTATGGTTCAAGCTCTAAATAGCAAAGGGTTCAATGTTTCTTATGAAGAGCATATGAATTGTAATTTTGCAGAATGTAGTGAGTTATATTA